>NZ_SMBR01000005.1:0-553744 GCF_004346455.1 Bradyrhizobium sp. R2.2-H | reverse complement strand
AGCCGGGAAAGCCATCTGGCGCGACCGATTAATCGACATCGGATCGTCATCGGCAATGGCGCCATCAGGGTAACATTCGCAGATGCGGCAATACGAGGGGTCAAATTTGGACGCCGGTTGACAGTTTCGCAAGACAACGCAGAAGGAGGAGCGCTGTGGCGTCGTTGCCCGAGCTTGCAATGAAGCAGTCGCTGGTCGCAGCCCCAAAGAGCCGCGACCTCGGCATCATGTCATAGACTGCCGAAACGACTCTCAATCCACTCGAGTCCGGCTATTCCGTCCGGCGGGTTTACGGCATTCGGCGGAAAGCGCATTATGTCGATCAGTTCTATTTCCCCACTCCCCGCCCGCCGCCGTACCGTCCCGTAGACAGCTTCCGCAACGGCCTGACGGCCGTTCGCCCGAGTCATAGAAATCCTCGATCCGACACCTTCAAATGTCGAGCCGGCTAGGACTGATGCGACATCAATGGTTGCTGATGCTGCTCCCGCCTGATCCCACGCCGTCTTCAGGCCGAGAAGCGCGTTGGCGATTCCATACGATGGATAAATCGGCGCTATTTCGTACCGGTCGCGGTAGCTGGCATTGAACCAGCGATTCAACTCCGTGTCATGTGCCAGCAGCCCGTGCGAACCGCGGCCTCCGACGATAGTCCCGTCAGGAATTGTCCCGGCCAAACGGTGAAGTCCGCTTTCTCCGGAAACCAATAGGAGGCGTGCGTCCGGTATTTCTTTTCGTGTGACCTCTACCAAACGGAACAGGTCGTAGCCCCAATTCCCCGAATGGACGAGTTGGACCCCGTTCTCTTTCAAGACTTTTGCCGGAGTCTCGACGGCACCAGAATATAGCGGAGCGAAATGCCCTCCGACCTCTTGTGCATCGGGCTGAAGCACCTGCAACGCAGCGCGAAATTCTCTCCAGCTATCCGTGCCCCAAAGATATTGTTGGTTGATGCCGCCGAAACTCAACCCGCAGATTCCGAGTTGGGCGGCTACATAGCGAGCGGCGCCGACAGCGTCGGTTGTCGTGGTCGTCTGGGTTCGAAACACCCAATCCCATCGCCGAGCGAATAATTGGCTGGCACCGCCACCGGAGATGACCGTCAGTAAGCGTAGTTCTTCGGCGATAGGAGCAATAGCCATCGCGATTGCGCTGCCCGCGTACCCGACCACGATATCGGCACCGTCGGCGTGTATGCGCCGCAACTGTTCGACTTGGTCGTTTTCGGAGCCACTTTCGTCGTAAACCCTCAGTGACAACTTGCGGCCAGCGAACCCGCGAGAAGCGTATGGCTCGGGTAGCTCGTCTCCGGTATTGATGGCTTCGACCATGAGCTCTGCGGCATTTCGAGCGGGAAGGCCGAAAGGCGCAGCGGCGCGCCCCGAGAGGTAGGTCACCACGGCCACATTTACCGGCTTGTTCGTAACCGTCTGCATCTGGATGCTCCGAAAATGGACTGCCAGACAATTGTGGACTAATTAGTCTTGAATTACAACATCTCTCCGTGAGGCGTCGGGAAGTCGTTCAACGGCCCTTACCGCTCAGTGCGCGAGCGGCCGGCCGTCCCTTGCCGTACGCGTGTAGAGAGTAGCCTCACGCCAGCGTCAGAATGGAGAGAACGAGCTTGCTATTCGCGACCGGTTAGTCTAGATATGCCGCATGATACGACAGACTTCGCAACGAATGCGTGGCCGCCCGAGAGAATTCGACCCGGATGAAGCCATAGAATGCGCTATGGGCGTTTTCTGGTCGACCGGTTATCACGCGACATCTCTTCCCGATTTACTTGAGGCTACAAATCTATCGCGCGGAAGCCTCTATGCCGCCTTTGGCGATAAGCACGGGCTTTTCTTGCGTGCGCTCGACCGATATATCGCCGATTCCCTGACGCGCCTCGATGCCGAGCTTGACCCGCGCAAAGATGCTCTGGAGGGCGTCCGAGCGTGCCTTGCGAGATATGTTGAGCGGACCAGCGGCGCTGGCGCCAAGCGCGGATGCCTCGTCGTGGCGACCGCGATGGAATTGGGAAGCCACGACGCCGAGGTGGAGCAGCGTATTCGCCGGTTTTTTAAGACAATGGAGACGCGGCTGACGGCGGCATTGGGACGTGCAAAGTCCGAGGGACGACTGGCGGATGGGATTGAGCCCGCGACCGCCGCTCGTTTGCTCATGTGTGTGCTCGAAGGCATGCGTGTCGTGAGCAAGACGAACTCGGACCGCAGTGCATCGGAAGCTGCAGTCCGGATTCTCCTCGACCGCTTTGGGAAGTAGATCGTTCCATGACGACCGCGTCGTTACGCAGGCCAATTTATGGACCATATGGTCGTAAAATAACTTCCCCCACTTTCGCACGTCGCTCGCTGTCGCACTTCCGGGAGGGATTTCCGTGGACGCCGAGGTGAGATCTTATGAATCGCTGCGGGCCGGTGACATTCGATTTGCCTATCAGCGGACGGGCATGGGTGGACTTCCGATCATCTTGCTCCACGGTTGGCCTCAGACATCGCATGCTTGGCGGCGAGTAGCGCCATTCCTGAGTTCCGAATGCGACGTTGTGATTCCCGACCTGCCGGGCTTTGGCTTCACGTCGAAGCCCGATAGCGGGTTCGACAAGACGATCGCTCGACGCCTGAGGGATTTTGTACGGGCGCTCGGCTTGTCGCGCATAGCTTTGGCGGGTCACGATCTGGGCGGGCACGTCGCCTATGCCTACGCGGCACAATGGCCGGAAGAGGTCAGCCACCTTGTCTTCATCGAGAGCAGCCTTCCGAGTTTTGGCCAGGAAGAGGCGATGGACGTCTCGGAAGGCGGAAGCTGGCACTTCGGCTTCAATATGGCCGGCGACATATCGGAGGAATTGGTTCGCGGACGGGAGAAGCTGTTCGTCGAACATTTCATGCGACGCGAGAAAGTCGGGCTCTTCGATTCGAATTCAGTGAGCGACGCGGACATTGAACACTACGCTCGCGCGCTTCAGCGGCCCGGGGCGCTGAGGTCCTCCTTCAGCTATTACCGCACGCTGCCAATCGATCGAGGCGATAATTCGGTCTGGGGACGGACTCCGCTACCGATGCCGGTTCTGGCGATCGGGACCGAGTGGGGATACGGACCGGCTTCCGAACATACGATGCGGCGGGTCGCGAAAGAAGTTCGAGGAACGATCATCGGACGCTGCGGACATTATCCCGCGGAGGAGCGTCCGAGTGAGTTGGCTCGCGTCATCATCGACTTTTTGGCGAAGACGACATCGATCTCACGTTAAGCGCCCCGACGTTAAATTCAACGAAAGGATCCACGATGAGTTATGAGCTGAACGACTTCCGCCATCAGGTCCTGCGCGCAGGAAATGTAAATATCCATGCTGTCGTAGGTGGCCATGGATCGCCACTCGTTCTCCTCCATGGCTGGCCACAGACCTGGTGGGAATGGCGCAAGATCATGCCGGTGCTTGCCGAACGGCATACCGTGGTTGCCCTCGATCTGCGCGGAGCTGGGCATTCCGATTGTCCTCAGGGCGGCTATGACAAGGCAAGCCTGGCCGAAGACGTGCACGGCGCAATGGGAGCACTCGGTTTCGAGCGCTACGCCGTCTGCGGGCATGACATCGGAGCGATGGTAGCCCTGGCCCTAGCCTTCAAGCACCGCCAAGCCGTGACGCGCGTTGCGATCCTCGATGCGCCGATGCCGGGGTGGAGCCAATGGGAGGCGAATTTCGCCGATCCGATGGTCTGGCATTTCGCGTTCCATATGAAGCGTGATCTGCCGGAGCGCCTCATCTACGGTCGCGAGTTCGACTACGTCTCGGTATTCTTCGCCGATCGCACGTTCAACCATGGTGCGCTACCGATCGAGGAAGTGGAAGTTTATGCGCGCGCCATGGCTAAGCCCGGGAACACCCGCGGCGGCCTCGAGTGGTATCGCGCTTTTCCGGAGGACCACGCAAACGCTCTCGGCTGGAAGCGAGATCCCTTGACGATGCCGGTCCTCGGATTGGGAGGAGATCGCCGGTGGGGACCGAAGATCGTCGCCATGCTGGAGGAATTCGCCACCAATGTCTCAGGCGGAAGCATCCGGGACTGCGGCCATTGGTTGGCGGAGGAGCGGCCGGCCGAGACGGCCAAAGCACTCCTCGAGTTCTTCGCGAAATGAAGCCGTAGGGATCGGCACTCCCGCATCGCGGCCGTCGCGATCGGCGAGAGTGCGAAGCGTCTTTCCTGGCAATGCCGGTTCGCTGGTTCCGAGTTGCTTGTTGGAGCGCGAGGCCACAGAAAGCCGAATCACCTGCCCGCATCGGCGAGCACGAAATTGTAGCGCAGTGCCGCCATATCCTTGGAGACCCAGTTGCCGCGCGCGGTGGGCCCTGCTGCCTGCGTCTCGAGTTCGCAAATCAGGACATCCTTGACACCGAACACAACATCCGAATCGAGGTATTCGCTGTCAGCCAGAAACAAATGGGTTACGAGGGTTTCGCAGTTCGGCGCCGACATCATGAAATGGACGTGCGCCGGGCGATATCGCACGAACGCCGCATTCCGCCGCAACGCGCAGCGCCAACTCCTTTTGATCCGGGGTGCAGACTACGAAAGCCCTGCGGCAGCCCAGCCGCTCCAACTCCGCTGCTAGTTCTCGCGTTCCACCAGAGCCGAACAGCACGCGGCCAGGACTTGAGACGTAAGTGAAGGGAAGCATGCGCGGCAAGGTTAGAGTTTCGCCCCGCTCAGCCATGCGGCGCCGCGACTATAGAGCTGGTCTACCGCCGGTCCCTTGAGACCAGGCATATCGGGTTTGACGGTGTAACCGATCCGCGTCTGCATATAGGCTAGGTGGCGGTAGCCTTCGGGGAAGCGAGCCAACAAGGCAGCGTCGAGTTCCAACTTCGCTGCCGGAGAGACCGGGTCCATTCTATCCTTCTCATAGATCGGCTGCCGCAGCACTATTCCCCAACGACCATTCCGCTTTTCCAAAAAATCATAGAAGCGGCCGGTGCAAACGACATCGCAAGCTACACCTTCGACATCGCCGCGCTGGGAGATCGTCATTTTGGTTTGCGAAATTGCGCGGTCTCCGGCGACCTCGATCGAGATTCCGCCGAGAAAATGAAGGATGCTCACGCCCCGCGCCCAGCCATCCTGACTGACTCGAATGAACTCCTCGGCGCTTCCCTGAAACCAGGTCGCCATCATACGCCCGTCAGGATGCCACACCTGACGAAATTGCTCCCAATGACCGGCGTCGCGCCAGACGACCCAGTTTTCGAGCAGATCCCGAATCCGTCGGCGATCCGCCTCGTGTCCGTCCGTTGTCGCCGCTACATCCATACCAATTTTATCCATGTTCTTGTACCAGAACAAGTTTTTATATATGTACATACGCGGCCTGTGTCAACTCAGCAGGTGGCTTTTCCTCCCGCCGGGGCGACCTAACAGTAGTTGCCGTAACAAATCATCGCGGGTTTGAATCAACGCATGCTCCGCTTTGCGTTGCACTTCGGAGTCAAAGCGCGATGCCGGAATTGCGACGTTGATGGCCCCCAACGGTTCTCCGGCCGGGTCGAGCACCGGAACTCCTATGCCGACAATGCCCGGGGTCCACTCCTCAAGGGAATAGGCGAAGCCT
Source organism: Bradyrhizobium sp. R2.2-H (assembly GCF_004346455.1). NCBI lineage: Bacteria > Pseudomonadati > Pseudomonadota > Alphaproteobacteria > Hyphomicrobiales > Nitrobacteraceae > Bradyrhizobium > Bradyrhizobium sp. R2.2-H. The sequence continues at coordinate 548,128 of NZ_SMBR01000005.1, read as the reverse complement.
TTGGCACGGATTTTTTCGATCTCCTGACGCAGGACCTTGACCGAATGGATGGTCTTCGGCGTCGCCCGCTCGAACTGAACACGAGCGAAATATTCCTTCTGAAAATCGCTTGGCAAATGCGCCAGGATAGCTTTGCCGCCAGAGGTCGCGTAAAGCGGAGCCAGATCACCTAACCGCATATGAGTGACCAATCGATGCGGTCCGAGAACGGTCGCCACGACCTCCGCTTCGTCGCCTCTAAGAAGATTGAGCGCGCTACTTTCGCCGGTCTTACTTGTCAGTTCCGCCAGGAATGCTTCGGACAGAGTTGCTAGGTCCCGCATTCGCCCGACGCCCTGCGCCAAGCGGAGCAATGCTTCACCGAGACGGTATCCGCGACCGCCAACCGTGACCTCAACATAGCCGCGGGCAATCAGATTTTTCAGCAGCTGAGAAAGGCTACTCTTGGGAATCTGCAACGTGTCCGCGATTTCGCTATGCGACATCTCGCGCCCCGCATGCGCCAACAACTCGAAAAGGTCGAGCACGCGATCGGCAGATTTTACCGCCGCCAAGCTTGTGTCACTCATAAATGACATCTCCGTTCATGTATATGAACTAATCTGCCATTCTGGGGAACATGTCAACGCGACGCCGCCGCGCCGCGGGGCACCGTTGTCACGAATGCATCATTCAGAACGTGCGCCGGCAATACTGGGTGCGCTTGCGAACCAAAAGCGCGGGGATTTGCGCTCAGTCCCGCAATTATCAATGATGTTGCGCCACAGTCATGAGCTTATAACGCAAGGCGATCTCGTGCCAGCTCAATGAGCCGCGGATGCTTTCCTGAGCAAGCCTTCCCGAAAGAACGCAACTTGAGCGTCGAGCTGATAAAGCATGACTGCCTCACCAAGTTGGATCCGGCAGCCGCGCGCCTTGGCCTGTTGCAGAAATGGAGTGACCGGCGGCTTCATGACCACTTCGGCCACCATCATCTCCGGCGACAATAGCGTTGGGTCCAGTGGAAGAGGATCATCCTGACGCATCCCGAGGGGAGTCGCGTTCACGACCAGGGCTGCTCCGCTGGGGTCGGCCGTTTCAGCCGACTCGATCGCATAGTTGGCCTGCTGCAAGCGCTGCGCGAGTGCGTGGGCGCGAGTGGCAGAGACATCGAAGACGCGCACCGAAGCGCCGGCCAAAACCAGTTCCACGGCGACAGCAGAACCAGCGCCACCCGCACCAACAACGAAAGCGCTCTGCCCCTTCGGATCGAACCCGCGATCCATCAAGCCACGCACAAAGCCGACACCGTCGAGAATATCACCGCTCCAGGATCCATCCGCTTCGCGACGAGCCACGTTAATCGCACCGACCAGACGCGCGCGCTCGGAGGAGCGATCAACCAGTTCGGCCATCGGAATCTTGTGCGGCACGGTGATGACCAAACCATCGAGATTTCTGATCAGCTTCAGGCCGCCAAATGCTACCGGCAAGACGACGGCCGGCACATGCAGCGGCACGAGGGCCGCGTTGAGGCCGGCCTGACGCAGGCGCTGAGTCATTGGAGACGGTGCGCGCACCTGCGACACCGGGTCACCAATGAGTCCGTAGATGCGCAACTGTCCGTTGGGAAAGCCGTCATCCAGGCCAATCGCTCCCGATGCCGCGGCATCGACCAAAGGCTCAGCGCCAGCCATGGCGGTGTAACTCTTGCCGAGCGTCGGCCATATCGGCGTCCGGTGTTTCGGAGATTAGTTCTACGATGCTTGTCCCTGAAAAGCCGATCTCCCGCAGTGCCTGCGCGACCGCGGCGAAATCGACGGCCGACCGTCCAATTGGAGCATGGTCCCATTTGTTGCGGCTTGCATCGGAAAGATGCACTTGGCGTAGCCAGCGGCCGGCTGTGCGGATGGCTCGAGTCTGGTCTTCGCCAACGAATTCTCCGTTCGCTACGTCGTACGCAATCCCGAGCTGATCGCTGCCGAATTCATCGAGAAAGGTCACCATTTGCTGCACGGTTGGCATCGGACTCATATGGTGATTTTCCAAAATCAAACGCACACCCGCCCGCTCCGCGTGGGGAACAAGAGTTTCGAGGCCGGCCTTCAACCAACCATGCGCCGCTTCCAGCGGCGGCGGGACAAAGTTGGCTCGTCTTCCGGGAACAACGACGATCATCGGAACGCAGACCTCTTCGCAGAGGTCAATTATGTCAAGAAATTGCTGCACCGAGTATTCGCGCATCTGCAGCGTAACGCTGCATAGATTTTGATCGGTACTCGGCAAATTCAGCGAATCGAAGCTCAAGCCTTCGCCGGCGAGCAGGTTACGAAGCGCGCGACGTTGAGTTTTGTCGATGTCATAAGGCCACAAATGCGGTGGAATCGTCAGCACGTCGAAGCGACTGTAGCCCGCGCTTTTCAGACGCTGAAGAGCCGTTTCCAAGCCGCATGTCTGGAGATAGGTCCATGTGCTTGCGCCAAGGGAGAGAGTTTCCACAAGATGATCCTTGAATTTGACGAGAAGCAAGATTACCGCGGAGCAACGACTTTAGGCTCTCGGGTCCCTGCTCAGCTCAATCCTTTGTTTAGCTTAGCAACGAGGCATCAAGGAACGGGACGACCTTCTCGATTACCGCTTCGGCAGCCTGTTCCGGCAAAAGATGACCGCAAGCTATGTCGAACCCTCGGACGTCGTCCGCCCAACGGCGCCAGACATCGGATGCCGTCAACGCGCCAGTTTCCATCCCGCTGGCAACAAGCCGTTCATCGGCCCAGAGCACCATTACGGGGCAAGTAATCCTATGTCCCGATGCCCGGTCAGCCGCATCATGATCGGCATCGACCTCATAAGCGGCCCGATAATCTTCGATCATAGCTTTGCGCACCGAGGTCTCACGAAACGCTTCGCGATAAGCGGCCACGGCGGCGGGGTGTAGCTTCTCGATCCCACCAGCCATCTGGTTCAGCGTGGCATCAAGAAAGGCATCGGGATCCGCCGCCAGCATGCGCTCCGGCAAATCGCCTGGCTGGACGAAAAGAAACCAGTGAAATGCTCCCTTGGCAAATTGCCGGTCGACGGCGGGCCAAACATCAAGTGTCGGCACCACGGCGAGCGAACAATAAGCGCTCACACTGTCCGGATGGTCGAGCGCGAGCCTATAACCGACGCGCGCTCCCCGATCATGTCCTACGACGGCAAAGCGATCGTGCCCGAGCGCGCGCATCATTGCGACGAGTTCCGTGCCGACTGCTCGCTTATGCCAAGGCCCGGCGTCTAGAACGCGGCTCTTCCCGTAGCCCGGCAGATCGGGTGCAATAACGGTGTAGCGCTCCGCTAACGCTGGCGCGACGTCGTGCCACGTGGCGTGACATTGCGGATAGCCATGCAACAAGAGAACCGGCGGCCCCTCTCCGCCTATTACGCCTGCGAAGCGCACGCGAGAGGTCGGATGTTCCAGCGCTGAAAATCCTTCGAACAGGTGCAAGGCTTGGCTCATGTAGATATCTTTCGCAAATCTCGGAATGCCGTGTCGATTCAGCTTCTTCCGCGCGAGAAGTCATCGGAGGGCGCGGATGAAGGTCAGCAAATCCTCCGCTAGCAATTCGGGCTCCTCGGTAGCCATGAAGTGTCCCCCGCGCGGTAAGACGCTCCAGCGCGCGATCTCGAACTGCCGGCGGGCAAAGGATTCAGGCGGTATGCCGCCGATCTCCGCGGCCGACAGGTAGAACCCGACCGGCACCTTGACTTGTGTGCCATCCACTCGTGCGCCGGGCGGCCAATCGTAGACAAAATATGGTAGGAACGATGTAGCGATCGTATTTGAGATCCAATATAGCGTGGCATGGCTGAGGATGATGTCCATGACCTCGGTGCTCGCGCAATTTAGCCCATCACTCCAGGAAGACCATTTCTCCGCCAGCCAAGCGGCTAGTCCTGCGGGAGAATCGCTCAGGCCATAAGCGAGACTGAGCGGTTTGGTCTGTTGAACGTGCATATAGCCGCCCTCCGCGGCAGCCCATTGATTGCGCTGGGCAAGATAGGCCTGCTCATCCTCTGTCGGTATCGCCTCGCCCGGCAACACCAACCGCAGCGCATTCGAACTGACATGAATGCCCCTCACTCGCTGCGGATGTCGCACACCCAGCCACGACGTCACCCGCGCGCCGATATCACCGCCGCTGGCAAAAAATCGCTCGTATCCAAGCGACGTCATCGCGCGCGCCCACAGGTCGGCGATAGCAGCGCCAGTATAGGCTTCAAGCGTTCGTGCTGGAGAGGAAAACCCGAATCCTGGCAGCGACGGGATAACCAGATGGCAGGCATCTTCGGCACGCCCGCCGAACCGTTCCGGCTGGGTCATCCGCTCGATCAGCGGAACGATCTCCAGGAAGCTGCTGGGCCAGCCGTGCGTTATGATCACGGGCACCGCGTGTGCATGCGGACTTCGGACATGGAGAAGATGAAGCGTCACATCATCAATAGTGACATACTCATGTGGCAGCGCAGAAACGCGTTGCCGCAGAGATTCGAAGTCAAACTGAGTGGCCCAATAGTCCACCAGGCGCTTGGCATCATCACTGCTGGTGCCCAATGATCGATCATCACGCGAATCGTAAGAGGGCCAGCGCGTTGCCAAGAGTCGAGCCCGCAGAACGGCGATTTGCTCGCTGATATCTGAAAGGGTGAAGATAGCGGTCATTTCGCGCTCAACTTGTTCAGCAACCGCTTTGTCCTTTCCGCGGCCAAGGTTGCACGTGCCGCTGGTGGCAATCCACCCCGGTGTTCGCTTGGGGCTTCGATAGCGATCGGTGTGTCACGGGGAAATGCTCTAATGAAATCAGCGAGCCAAAGCCCACCTTCGCCCGGATAAAGCCGTCCTCCTCGTGATTCCGACCGCACACCTTCGGGCGCCGGTGGGATAGCCGGCGCATCACACAAATGCATATAGGAGAACAGCGCCGGATCATATTGCGCTAGGTCCGCCGGGCTCCCGTCCGAACGGCTCAGATGCAGGGCATCGACCAGCACACCGGCATTCGCGGGACCGACGTCGCCCAGCATTGCCACAGCTTCTGCCAGAGAGCGAATCTGGGAATACGGAAGGAATTCCAACATCACCCGTACTCCTCTGAGATTGGCCGCGGCACAGAGACGGGAAAGGTTTTCTGCGAGGCGACCGCGATCGGGATCGTTGCCGGCGACGATCACGTGTCTGGCCCCTAGCTCGACGGCGACGTCGAGAGCGGGCTCAAGCGCCGCGACATCGCTTTCGGCCGAAAGCCAGATCGCCTCGACATCGAAAACTTCGAGACCCGTGTCGGCGAGCCGGCTCTTGATGTTGCGTATCATACTCCGATCGCCGATGACTGGAACGACGTGATCCGTTGGAAACGGCGCTACGATACGCAACCCGATTGCATCATATCCTCCGGCCTCCGCGGCTTCGATCAGCGTAATCGGATCTGCGTCGATGACGGTGAAGTGGGCTAAAGAAAGCAACGGCAAGAGCTTGTCCTCATCGATCGCGGCCTGGGCGGCCCAGTTGGTTATTCGTTCAGTGTGATCGTCTGACCGGTGGCTGCCGCTTCCTTGACAGCAAGAGTTGCTTGGAGCGTACGTATTCCGTCCAGGCCTGACACGAGTGGCGCCTCTTCGCGGCGAATGACGCGAGCGAAATGCTCGATCTGGCGCAAGTAAGTGTCCGCGCTCTCGACCGTTAAGACTTCCGCGTTGAGATCGCTGCGCCAACCTGGCTCGGCAACATCGCGATAATTGTAGTAACCCAACGTCGGTAGCGTCACAGCGCCCTCCGTTCCTGCGAAGACATGTGTGCTGACCTTCTGTCGCTTCATCCGATCCGAGGTTCCTAGCATCAGATCGAATTCGCCCGAGGCAAGATCCCATGAGAAGGGCGAGACAGCGGTGTCCGAAACGCTGATCGTCCCGATAGCGCCGCTTTGGAAACGCAACAGCACCGCGGCAGTATCCTCGACTGCGAATCCTCGCACTGCGTTGGAGCTGAGGGCCTGGAGCGAGTGGATCTCACCGAACATGAAGCGGATCAGATCGATCTCGTGAATAAGATTGATCAGGACGGGCCCGCCGCCGACCTGCCGCCGCCAATCGAGATCAAAATAGCTAGCCGGCTTCAGTTGGTTGTACATAACCGTGGCTGTTACCGGCCGGCCGATGAGCCCGTCACGTATGGCTTTATGCAGCCGCTGAACCGCCGTGTTGTGGCGACGATGATGGCCGACCAACACCGGCACATCCCGCGCTTCGGCTTCCTTGCACATGACGCGCGCGGTCTCGACCCGATCGGCCACAGGTTTTTCGACCAATACTGCGATGCCTCGCTCGATGCAGGCGAGCGCGACCGGTACGTGCTCCGCATTCGGCACCGCGACGACTACTCCGTCGAGTGTCTCGTTTTCCAACATTTCGTGGTAGTCGGCGTAGGCCGGGATGCTCTCGGCGCGAGCGAAATCCAAGGCCGAAGGCGTCGGATCGGCGACCGCGACCAGCGTTGTCTGAGCCGACGCCCGGATGACCTTCCAGTGAGCTTTGCCAATCGTGCCGAGGCCGATGATGCCGATACGTACTTGAGCCACTCTAGCTTTTCCTTCTTGCTTACGCCATTGCTTCTTGCACGAACGAAACTGGCTCTTCGTCTTGAACCACGCCAAGGAGCTTGGCCTGAAGTGCATGGTTCTTCGCCAACTCGGCGGCCTTACCCTCGAACGCGACTGCGCCGTTGACGAGCACACAGGCCTTGTCCACGATGGTCAGTACAGTCTCGGCGTGGTGTTCCACCACGATCATCGCGACCTTTCCGCGCAACTTGACGAGCGCCTCCATCACCTCGTTGACGACCGCCGGGGCAAGGCCTTCGAACGGTTCGTCGAGCAGGATCAGCTTGCTGGGCACGACAAGGGCGCGAGCGATAGCAACCATCTGGCGTTCGCCGCCGGATAGGTTTTCCGCCCTCGCCCTTTTACGGGTTTGAAGACGAGGAAAAAGTTCGAACACTTCCGCAATGCTGATGCCGCCCGGCCGCGCTGCGAGTTGAAGGTTTTCCATAACCGTGAGATTCGAGAACAGGCGGCGGCCTTCTGGAACCAATGAAATACCGAGTCTGTTGATTTGATACGACTTGAGTCCGTTAAGTGTGGCACCATTGAATGTGATTGCACCTGCGCTCAGCGGTAAGCTTCCAGTAAGCGCTCTGAGCAACGTCGTCTTGCCGACGCCGTTGCGGCCGAGAAGCGCGACCGCCTCACCTTCATGAACCGTAAGGTTCACTCCAGAGAGCACCGTACTGCCGGAATAGCCCGCCGCTATGGCCCGCGCGTCGAGCAGCAGCCGGCTCGAGGCATGGGCAAGCCGCTCGACCGCTGGAGTTATCTGCTGCTCGCTTCCCTTGCTGGCGCCCAGATAGGCCGCGATTACCTCAGGATTTGCAGCCACCTGCGCGGGCTTGCCATCGGCGATAATCCGCCCCTGATGCAGAACTGAGATACGATCGGAGATGGCCAGAACCCGGTCGATGTCGTGTTCGATCAGCAGCACGGCATGCTTTTCGGCTAGCCGTTTGATCAAATCCGCGACCACGACACGATCTGCCTCTGCTAGACCAGCAAGTGGCTCGTCAAGCAGTAGCAGTTTGGAGTCGATCGCGAGGGTGACAGCGATTTCCAGCAGGCGCTTGGCTCCATGGGGGAGATTGACGCAAGGGTCCGCCGCCCGGTCGGCCAGACCGACCGCATCGAGAATCGACCAAGCTCTATCGTTTATGCTCGTCAGGTCATGGGCGTCGAAGAAGAGTCCGCCCGGGCCGTGGCGCTGAGCCTGCACTGCAACTCGCACGTTTTCGAATACGGTCAGGTTGGGAAAGACTGACAGGATCTGAAACGAACGGCTGATGCCAAGACGCGCACGTGCATGGATCGGCAAGTGCGTGATGTCCGCGTCTTCGAACAATATCTGCCCCCCACTCACCGGCAAGACGCCGGTGAGCATGTTGTACAGCGTTGTCTTGCCGGCCCCATTCGGGCCGATGATGCTGTGGAGCACAAAGGGGCGGATCTCGAGATCAATCTCCTTCGCGGTGACGAGGCTACCGAAATTTTTGGAAAGCTTTCGCGTTTCGAGGATCGGCCTGGTCGGATCGACTGCCAAGGCCGCGCTTTCATAGGGTTTGATTGCGTGAGGCCGGGGCGGAATCGTGTTGTTGGTCAACGTCCAGCGCTGGCGACGCATCGCTCGCTGTGCCAACCCCTGCATTCCTTCGGGCGACATCAATGCGAAGAGAATCAGTACGGGCGCGAAGATCAGCCACCAGCTTTCCGTGAGCGCCGACAGGCGGTTCTCCAGAACAATGAAGGCGATGGCTCCCCAAAGCGGACCGAGGAAATGGTGGACGCCGCCGAGGACCGTCATCAACAGGCTGTCACCGGCATGCTGCCAGCTCAGATTGTCGGCATAGACGCCCTGGAGCATCAGGGTCAGTAGAGCGCCGGAATAGCCTACGACTGCCGCCATGAGCGTGAAACCACCGAGACGGATGAGGTAGACATTGTAGCCGAGACTGCTTGCACGCTGTTCGTTGTCGCGCACGGCCTGAAGCGTGCGTCCGAAGGGCGAGTGCGCCAGGCGCCACATGAGCCACATGGCAATAATCACCGTGACGACCACGAAGATGTGGAACGACGTGTCCCTGGTAAAGCTGGGGCGCGCCAGTCCCTGAATGCCGTTCTCGCCGCCCGTGACCGAAGTCCATTTGAACGCGACCTCAAAGGCGATCTGCGAGACGGCGAGCGTCAACAGCGAGAAATACAAGCCCTTGCGGCGCAGAATGACCGCACCGATGGCTAGTCCGAGCAGGATCGAGAACAGAATCGATAGAGCCAGCGCGGCAAACTCGTTGCCAACCCCACCAAGCAGGAAGAATGCCGCCGCGTAGCTCGCGCAGCCGAAAAAGACGGATGCACCGAACGGAACCAGGCCCGTGTAGCCGACAAGCAGATTCACCCCGGCACCATAAAGCGTATAGATCGCAATCTGCGTGACAAGTGAAACCGGTGCGCCGAGCGCGAGCCAGAGAGCGGTCAATGCGGAGAGGACGGCGGCGACCCAAAGAACGGGATGTCGCAGGATCGATCGGACTTTCATTCGAACCTCTCCCACTTCTCGCCGAAGAGGCCGCGCGGACGCACCAGGAGAATGATTGCCATGAGGATGTACATTGCGGCACTGGACCAATCGGGATGAAACTGAATGGTCATCGACGTCACGACGCCGACAAGGACGCCGGCAATGATCGCACCGGCATAGGAACCAAGACCGCCGATGGTGACGATCACGAAAGCGGGCATGATCGCGCCCGCAGCCATCGAAGGATTGACCGTCCAGAGCGGACCCGCGAGCATGCCGGCGAGACCGGCGAGCAGGCAGCCAATACCGAAAACACTGCTCAGGGCGATCGGAAGGTTGATGCCGAGAAGGCCCACCATCTCTGCGTCGCGCGATCCGGCGCGAATGATCCGCCCGAACGGCGTGTACCTGAGAAAACTCCAGAAGGCGATGAGCGCGAAGACCGTAACGACCAGCACGGCGATGCGGTACTTCGTGATCAGGATCGGGCCATATTCCACGAACCCTGACAGGACTCTCGGCGGGCTGAAGGGAAGCGGTGCGGCGCCGAACACGAGACGGAGGATTGCCTCGGCGAACAGGGCCAGCGCAAACGTGAGAATCAGGCCGAGTAGCGGTTCCTGTCCGTAAAGCCGTCGTATCAGTGCCACCTCTACAAATACACCGATGAGGCCGGTGATAATTGGCGCACCCAGCGCTGCCGCCCAGCCGAACTCTCGACTCAACGTCAATGCGAGATATGCACCGATGGCGAAGAACGCACCATGCGCAAAATTGACGATGCCGAGCATTCCGAAAATGACCGACAAGCCTACGGCAATCAGAACGTAGAGAAACCCCAGAACCAGACCGTTCACGGCCTGGGATACGATCATGTCGAACATGAAGCACTCCCATCGGGCGGGCCGCGTCTTCCCTCGGGAACTGCGGCACCGCTTATCCGTGACCGGCTCTCAGAGCTTGTCCATCTTGCAGGCGCTTTGGGCTTGGCTACCGAAGACCGTTTCGATCTCGCGGTCAGTCGAAGGCGTTTCAGCTAGGATGTCGAAATAATCCCATTTGTCGGTGATTTTGGGCTTGATACCAACTACGAGCAGACGGTTGACCATCTGGTGATCGAACGCGCGATAACCTGCCTTGACGCCACCGCGCTGAACGCTCCAATTTTCGAGCGCGTTGACGATCGCTCCGGGCTCCGTCGTTTTCGCCGCTTCGATCGAATCGAGCATTGCGTTCATCGCCATCCACCCCATCCAGGCTTTGTCGGCTGCCGGGCGCTTGTATTTCTGCTCATAGCTCGCCGCCATTGCTTGTTCTTCCGGCGGGTTGTTAGGATTCTTGTGGTACCAGTTGAGCGTGAACAGACCGTCGGCGGCTTCCGGGCCTACGCCCCAGAGATCAGTGGCGCCGACGGCGATTTCTGCGAACGGAATCTTGCCCTTCATGCCCAATTCGTTCCACTGTTTCAAAAACGTGGAAATATCGCTGCCCGGTACCCCGCCCACAACTACGTCCGGCTTGGCGGCGCGGATCTTGAGAATGAAGGAACTGTAGTCAGCGGTGTTGACCGGCACTTCATCGGCACCGACGATTGTGATTCCGTTGGCCGCAGCGAATTCGGTGAATGAGCGTTTGATATCCTGCCCGAAGGCAAAAGCCGCAGTGATGAGATACCATTTCTTGCCGAGACCTGCGCAATACGGCGCAAGAACACGAGTGTGAACATCCGCGGGCGGCTGAAGACGGAAGGTATACTTGTTGCAAAGCCGACCAGTGAGATCGATCGCTCCAGCATTGGGAGCGACGAATGGGAGCTTGGCCTTCTTCACCACCGCGGAGATTGCCAGCGCGCTTGGGCTCAGCGAGCCACCAACAATGCCGACGACTTTGTGTTCGCCGATCAAGCGCTCCGCATTTTGCTGTGCGGCCTGTGAAGTCGGCTCATCGAGCCAAATGACTTCCGCTTGGCGACCCAGAAGAGAATTTTTGCGGGCTTCGAGCGCCAGTAAACTGCCTTGCGCCATATACTCCGCTTGATCCGCCACGGCTCCTGTCTTGGCGTAGATCATTCCAATCTTGATCGGATCAGAGGCGGCAGCACTCCGGATATACGGCATGCCGAACTCTGAAGCAGTTGCGCTCGCCAAAACGACGCCGCCCGCACCACCGATCAATGCACGGCGAGTAATCTTGATCGCATGGCGCGATGAATTGGATGACATACCTTCCTCCCTCAATGTTTCGGCTTCCGGCTCTCAGGAGCTCTTCAGATAATTGCCGCCCACGGGCTGCCCGGCGGCAGTTCCTGTTTATGAACTAGTTCGTCTATATGTTCTATCAGATTGGATGTCAACTCAATCGAAGCGGCTTGCGAGAAGGACGCTGCTTCGGATTGCATTTAACGACCTATTGGTCTATATTTCAATTGGAAACTTTATTTTCTTCGCTTGCGGACCGATTGATCTGCAGGAAGCTCTCCGTTTGCGACTTTCAAAGCTGGAATGTTGCTGTTAGCACGGCGCGAGATCGGACTTCCCTACCTCGTGTGGCGGAGACTGGAGCGTGCAATGGGCAAGGTTCGCTCCGTGAGCAGGCATCTGTCGCCACAGATCTGCTTTCTCAAAACTCGGAAGGGATACCAAACCAAGCCTGCTTGACAAGCGTACATATGTGCGAAGATGTTTCCATTTGTGAAGCAACGCGTTTAATGCGGAGAATGAAGTTCATGCATCGCAGACAGTTTATCGGAAACGCCGTGACAGGAATCGCCGCTGCGGGTTCTGTGCTCGTGAGTTCGGAGGGTGCTACAAGTGCCGAAGCCAGGCTGCCATTGACTTTCGTGCTCGTGCACGGGGCCTGGCATGGAGGTTGGTGCTATCGGGACGTCGCCGCCGAACTCCGCGCCAAGGGACACACGGTATTTACTCCGACACTTACGGGTTTGGGGGAGCGCTCTCATCTAAACGGTCAAAACATCACGCTTGAGACCCACATCAGGGATGTCTGCGGGGTCATCGAGGCGGAAGAACTCTCCAATGTTGTCCTTTGCGGCCACTCTTATGGCGGCATGGTGATAACGGGCGTGGCCGACCGGATGAGCTCGCGCATTCGAACGATGGTATATTTGGACGCTTTTGTTCCCGAGCATGAGCAATCGCTAAACAAATGCCTCGAACTCGCCTTATCACCCGGGAACTCCAAGGCCTTTATCGAGGGATTTCGCGGAAGCGCCATCAAGAGCAATAGTGGTCTAATGGCTCCTCAGCCGGCCGAAGGTTTCAAAGTCGTCGCAGATAAGCGTGCGTGGGTTGATCGGCGCTGCGTTTCTCAGGCGCTGGCGACTTTCGAGACACCGGTCCTGCTCACCGGAGCCGCTTCATCAATCAAGGAGCGCGTGTTCATCTTGGCCGAAGGCTGGGACCCAAGCCCATTCCGCTACTATGCCGCGAAGGTAGCCGGGCTGCCAGATTGGCGCGTTACCAAAATGCCGTGCGGTCATGACCTCATGGTGGACATGCCACTCGAGCTTGCCCGCGAACTTGTGAATCTTTCGTAGGGTGTGTCTAGGTCTGCGATCCCTCCCAAACTTGACCGGGATATCCAACGATCCCGGTCCCTTTGGTAGAGTGACAATACTTGGGATGTGGCCACCCAGATGCACCGCGTCTTTCAGAGATTTGTTGATCTTCTGTCGAGTGCCAAGGACACGGCGGATTTTTCAGAAGTACTCGCAGTCACGGCGACAGCTTTGGATCTGTCTTGCTTTGCGTATCTCGCGCTACCGCATAGACACAGGGAGAACCTCGCCTTATCTCCACATATCCCTCCAGTTGGACATCCCACTATCTACGCAGCAACTATCAGTCCATCGATCCTGTCATCATCGCGGCGCTTCAGACTGTCGAGCCTTTCCGCTGGGGAGTTGATTTGCGATCGAGATCCTCCTCAATCGCAGAGCAGCGGCTGTTTGATGAGGCTGCGCAATTCGGGATAAAATTCGGATTCACTATTCCTATTCACGACGGTCGCGGCCCTGTGGCTGCCCTCACTTTTGCCTCCGATCATCGCAGCTCTCCTTTCGAGAACAGCGTCACGGCACAAGCACGTGTGCTCCAACTCATGGCGCTGTACTTTCATGCTCATGTCCGACGACAACTGAATAGCGCAACGAATGTTGCAGCGACGCCTCTGTCGCCACGCGAACTTGAGTGTCTCGAATGGGCGTCACAGGGAAAGAGTGCTTGGGAGACCGGACGAATTCTCGGCATCTCGCGGCACACAGTGGCATCTTACCTCGAGAGCGCGAAGGAAAAGCTTGGGGTTAGAACCGTAATTCAGGCAGCGATCCGACTGGCCCCTCCGACGTATTGGCAATCCTTCAACAATTGGCAACACCTTAGCCGTGGCGGGTTACCTTGCAATCTCGAATGAGATTCTCACCCACCTTCGTAAGGCTGGCGGTCTTTCGACACCGGTTCTTTGGACGCCGGTAGTCTTCGCGGCCGCCTAGAACGCCCATGCAATCAAATGCTCGTCCCCGCTCGGAGCGGGGACGCCATGTGCGGTTTACCGGGCTACGAACATGACCGAAATTAACAACAGGAACGATCAGCGAAACGCAGCGAGAGCTGTTGACCTGCAACAGCTTCGACTTGCGGTTGCCGCTTGTGACCACGGAAGCTTTCGACGAGCCGCGGAAGCGCCTTCGATCAAGCACACCGCCTTCAGCCGTGCTATTGGCCAGCTCGAGTACCTAGACGAGCGATTCCGTGAACTTGGCAGTGATGGAACGGGACGTTTGTTTGTGGATTCCTCGTTTGCGATTGACTGAACGAGGAGTTTCATCCTGGCAGGATGGCGGCAAGCGGTCGAACCGAATGTCCGGCCTCGATTCTAGATTGCAACCGCAGCGATCAACCTATGATGAATGGAAGGCCTCGCAAAATGCGGGTGCGGCTCAAAGGCATCAACAGCCTCACAAAGAAACTCGCTGATGGGACAGTGAAGACGTACTGGTACGCCTGGAAGGGCGGGCCACATAGATGCTGAACCGGGCACACCGGATTTCATAAGGCTCTGTGGAAAAGCTATCGCGACCAAGAAGCACAAGAATGCTGAAACATTCAGTACGTTGATTGACTACTTCAGGGACCAGAGTGAGTACACCAGCCTCGGTGATAAGAGCAAGCGTGCCTACGAACAGTACCTCGCACTGATCGAAGCCGAATTCGGTGAGATGCCGATTGGTGCCCTCGAGGATCGGCGGGCTCGCGGAGATTTTAAGGCCTTCCGCAATACCTTCGCAGCTACCCCGCGCAAAGCCGATTACGTTTGGACGACGATCGCGCGTGTGCTCTCGGTGGCGAAAGACCATGGCAAGCTGTCGGTGAACGTCTGCGAGCGCGGCGGCCGGCTCTATGAATCCGACCGATCGGAGATCGTATGGACCGCCGAAGACATTGGCTCTTTTTGCAGTGTAGCGTCCATCGAACTGCAGGCGGCTCTACTGCTCGCTCTGTGGACCGGCCAGCGCCAGGGAGATCTTTTGCGGCTGACCTGGAGCAACTACGATGGCACATACATTCGACTGCGTCAGTCGAAGGGCCGTGGCAACGACGGCCGGCGGCGCGTAACGATCCCGGTGGGTCCGCCGCTAAAAGCCGCTCTCGATGCTGCGCTCAACCAGAAGCGCTCGGCGGTCACGATTTTGGTCAACCCGTTTGGCCGACCTTGGACAGAAGATGGTTTCCGGACAAGCTGGGACAAGGCGTTCAAAAAGACTCCGCTGAAGGACTTGCACTTCCATGATTTGCGCGGAACTGCCGTCACTCGCCTCGCGCCGTCGAATTGCTCCGTACCCGAGATTGCCGCGATAACAGGGCACTCAATGGCCACGGTGCAGCAGATACTCGATGCACACTATCTTGGCGGTCGCGTAGAGCTTGCGGAGTCGGCGATCAAGAAGCTCAGCGCAGTTTATGGGCAGGGTCAGCAATGAACGTTTGGGATATGGAAGCAATTCCAGATGAAAGCGTTCCTCGGCCGCCAAGGCTTCTTCGTGATAGAGCGCTCCACGCCGCCGTGAACGAGATAACCGCTGCGATAGCGCGTAATCGTCCCGCCAATCGTCATGAGAGGCGTCGGATGGCACGAGAACCGAACAAAAACTCCCAACTGACCTCCCAACTGAAAGGTCGGTTCTGGTGCACAGCGTCGGTAAGTCTTTGATTTATATGGTGGGCGCACCAGGGCTCGAACCTGGGACCCGCTGATTAAGAGTCAGCTGCTCTACCAACTGAGCTATGCGCCCGAAAGGCGGCTAAAGCCTTGCGAGGCCGGTCGTTTAGCAAAGCGATCCGGGTCTGGCAAGCGATCCGATGAAGGTTTTCCAAGGGTTTGCCGAGGCCTCTTCCGCGGGACGCAAAAAGCGAAAAGCCGCTGGATTCCAGCGGCTTCACCAGGGTTAACTGCCGGAAACCCGAGCCGCTCAGAGCCGGCCCTCGCGGTCCCGGTCCGGACCGCCATCACGGTCGAAACGGTCATGGTGGAAGTGGTCCATGCCCCGATCCATCATGCGGTCCATGCGCTCCATGAAATGGCGGTGCCGCGGGCCGTCCTCGCCGCCGCCGAACGGGCCGCGGTGGCGGGTCAGCACCGCGAGGCGCCGCTTCTGGCCCTCGTCCAGGGTCTTGTAGAGCGGATCGGCGGCATCGGCGATCTTCTTCAGGGCGGCGGAACTGGCGCCCATATCCTCGGCGCGCTGGCGCAGGCGGGCGATCGGATCCTCGGGCCTGTCGGCATCGCCCGGCCCGGCATTCATCCGCGCGTTGGCCCGATCGATGCGCAGCTTGGCGAACTCCCGCACGGCAGCCTCGACCGGCGGCCACAGCTTCTCCTGATCGGCGTTGAGCTTCAGCCCGGCATGGACGGCAGCGATCCGCGCGTCGACGAGGGCGGCGCGGTCCTCGGGGTTCATGCGCATGTGGCGGACGTGCTCCATCCACGGGCGATGATATTGGGCATAGACCGCGCCCGAGCCGGCGATGCTGAGCACGGCGATGGCTGCGATGGTGAATTTCCTCATACGAACCTCCTCTGGAAGGATGCCCGAGGATGAGCGCGGCGCGGCTGACACGCAACTTACAACTTGGACAGGGAGCGCGTTGTTACGAAGATGTAACGGCCGATTTTACCTCCAGCCGCGATCGGAAATCATTCGCAACAAAAAGGCTTCCGTGCGGACCGCACGGAAGCCTTTTCATCATTCATCGTCCGTCAGGATCAGTTCGTCGTGCTCTTCGCTTCCTTCTGGAACTCGTCGATCAGCGACTGGCCGACGCGGCTCGCGGCGTCCTTGTAGACCGGCTCCATCGCCTTGCGCATCGCCTCGTCCTGCTCCGGCGTGAGCTTGATGATCTCGCTCTTGCCGCTCTTCTTGATCTCGGCGAGCGCGTCGTCGTTCTCCTTCTGCGACTGCGTGTTGCTGAAGGCGGTCGCCTCCTTCATCGCCTTGGAAAGCTGGTCGCGGATGTCGGCCGGCAGATCGTCCCAGAACTTCTTGTTCACGATCACGACGTAGCCGATGTAGCCGTGGTTGGTCTCGGTGATGTACTTCTGCACCTCGTGCATCTTCTGGGTATAGATGTTCGACCAGGTGTTCTCCTGGCCGTCGACGACGCCGGTCTGGAGCGCCTGGTAGACTTCCGAGAACGCCATCACCTGCGGCAGCGAGCCGAGCGCCTTGAACTGGGCCTGGATCACGCGCGAGGACTGGATGCGGAATTTGACGCCCTGATAGTCGGCGGGCGTGATCAGCTTCTTGTTGGCGCTCATCTGCTTGAAGCCGTTGTCCCAATAGGCAAGGCCGGTGATGCCCTTGGCATCCAGCAGCTTGAGCAGCTTCGTACCGAGCGGGCCTTCCGTCACCTTCCGCAGCGTCTTCAGGTCGGGCAGGATATAGGGCAGATCGAACACCTCGAACTCGCGAATGCCGAGCGGCCCGAACTTGGAGTTGGACGGAGCCAGCATCTGCACGCTGCCGAGCTGGAGCGCCTCGAGCTCCTCCTTGTCCTTGTACAGCGTCGAGTTCGGGTAGACCTCGACCTTGACCTTGCCGCCGGTGTATTTCTCGGCGAGCTCCTTGAACTTCTCCGCCCCCTTGCCCTTCGGCGTGTCGGTGGCGACGACGTGACTGAATTTGATGATGATCGGCGACTGGGCCAGTGCCGGCCCGGTGATGGCCAGAGCTGAAACCAATGCCGCAGCCCAAACGAATGTTCTCATGCTTCCTCCCGCACGTTTCGCCGGGCGCCGATGAACCGGCCCCAGCCCGATTGCTTGGAGTGAGCATTATAGGGAAGTCGGCCAGGGCGCTACTGCCCCTTCGCAGGGGGGGCCTTGCATATTGTGCCCTGCAGCGAGAAAGGCTTGTGCCCTGCAGCGAGAAAAGCGCTTTCCGGAGTTCCGGGCGATGGCGGAACGACCGCCACCACCGGGATCGTCAGCCGTGCAGCGCCGCTGCGAACTGGGCTTGCTGAACCACGCCGGGGTCGCTGATCAGCGTGCCTCCATGGCCGTCCGACGACAGTGCAAAATCGGCCGCGCTGTACTGGCCGAGCAGGCTCAGCGTCGCGGTCTGCGTGCCATCCGATACCGTCAGTGTGCCGCCGCTGTTGTCGCCGTTCGCCGCATAGCTGAGCGAGGTCACGCCGTCGCTGAACAGGATGTCACCAAGAGCGATGCTGTCATAGTCCTGCCAGCCCGAGAGGGTGCCGGTGAAGCTGGAGGCCTGGTCGAGCACCAGAGTCGCGGCGGGACCGGCGAAGACGACGTCGTCGATCGTGCCGCCCGCATGCACATAGGCGAGTGCGCCGGCGCCGATCGTGGTGTCGTCCGCACTGCCGCCGGACTGCACGTGCTGCGCGCCGGCCAGAACGGTCGTGCCGATGGCGTTTCCGAACACATCTTGCACACCGCCGTTGACGACGGTGCCGCTGGCGGCGCCCCAATCGAGTTGGTAGCCGCCGGCATTGATTGTAGTCCCGGTCGCAAAGCCATCGGCATAGACGTTCTGCTGGCTGCCCGCGTTAACCGTGGTGAACGAAGCGGTGCCGTGGAGATACTGGATGGCGCCGTTGTCGATAATGGTTTGGATTGCACTGCCGTAGACCGCTTGGCTGCCGCCGTCCATCGTGGTGTTGATCGCGTTCCCGCCGGAATAGACGTTCTGTTCGCCGCCATGGATCGTCGTGTCGCTCGCCGTTCCGCCGCTCTGAATGGTCTGCACGCCCGAATTGATCGTCGTCAGGGTCGCCGATCCGAACACGAACTGATGGCCGCCGCTGATCGTCGTGGTGATGGTAAAACCCCAGTCGATCTGGAGACCGCCGGCGTTGATGGTGGTCCCGGTGGCGCTGCCGTCGATGTAGACATTCTGCTCGCCGCCGTCATTCACGAAGGTCGAGAAGACGTTGTTGTGGACGTGCTGGATGCCACCGCTCGCGATCGTGGTATCGGTCGCGACGCCGAACACGGTCTGCGTGCCGCCGTCGATCGTCGTGTCGGTGGCAAGACCGCCGCCGTAGACGTCCTGTTCGCCACCGGCCGCCACCGTCGTGCCGTGGGCCGATCCGCCGATCTGGACGTACTGGTTGCCGGAAACCACCGAATTCACGGCCGAACCATACACCGACTGTGCCCCGCCGTCCGCAATCACCATTCCGCTGGCCGTTCCTTCCAGGACGACGCCCGCGCCGCTCTCGACCGTGATCTCGGTATAGCCGGCGGCGTCCTCGATGCGCCAGACGCCGCTCTGGATCTCGAGTTTCTCGACATCGACCACCGTGCCGAGCAACGAGCCGAAGCCGCTGCCGGACAATTCCAGCGTGTCGATGCCGTCGCCGCCGTCGATGGTGCCGGTGACCACCGAACCCGTGAGGATGTCGATGCTATCGTCCCCCTCCCCCATCATGGCATCGCCGGTGATGATTCCACCGGTGACGAGGGTGTCGTCGCCACCGTCCAGCGCGATGTTGCCGAAGATGCTGCCCGTGTTGGTGATGCTGTCGTCCCCCTCCCCCGTCATGGCGTCGCCGATGATGGTTCCACCGTTGACGAGCGTGTCGTCGCCACCGTCCAGCGCGATGTTGCCGAAGATGCTGCCCGTGTTGGTGATGCTGTCGTCCCCCTCCCCCATCATGGCGTCGCCGATGATGGTTCCACCGTTGACGAGCGTGTCGTCGCCGCCGGCCAGCGCGATGCTGCCGAAGATGCTGCCCGTGTTGGTGATGCTGTCGTCGAACGCTCCGACGATCGAGATCGCCTCGCCGTTGTTACCGCGGATCGTGCCGTCGTTGATGATCGTCATGGCGCCGAAGGCGCTGCCGTCATCGCTGTCGTTCACCGTGATCGCGCGCTGGTCGCCGGCGATCAGGCCGCCGACCTGGTTGTGGACGAAGCCGCCGCCGATCGCGAGTGCCTCGTTGAGACCGTTGGCGAAGTTGGCCAGGCCGACCGCCTTGATCGTGCCGAAATTGTCGATCGAGACGAGTCCGTCGACGTCGATGCCGTCGGCATCCGCGCCGCCAACCGAGGTGCCGGTAATGGTGCCGTGGTTCGCGACAATGGTGGTCGTATCCGGCGCGCTGTCCAGGTTGATGCCGGACCCGGCCGCGCCCGTGATCGTCCCGTCATTGTTGACGGTGATCGGCTGGTCGCCGGTGATGCCGTGGCGCGCACCGTCGATGATTCCGCCGGCGAAATTGTTGACCACGCCGCCGCTATTGACAGACTGAAAGTCGATCGCGTCGTTGCCCGAGGAGGAGGCCGAGGCGTTGTGGCTGACGATCTGCCCGTAATTATTGATGGTCGCATGGGCGCCGGCGCGGATCGCGTCGGCATCGGCGGCGGTGATCACCCCGGTCGCCGCATTGTTGATGACGGTGTTGACGCCGCTCGAATTCACGTCGTCGAGATCGAGTGCCTGGCCCGCATTGCCGTCGGTTCCGGTGGAGGAGATCGTGCCTTCGTTGTTGACCGTGAACGTGCCGGAGGTGCCGGACACCAGGTTGGAGATTTTCACCGCGTCCTTGGTCGCGGTGATGGTCGCACCCGTATCGTTGTTGATCGTGAAACTGCCGCTCGCCGAGCCGCTGGTGTAGACGGCGCGGTTGGTGCCGCTGATGGTGCCGGAATTATCGAGCAGCGCGCCGGGCGCGGTCGAGCCGCCAACCCAGGTGACCGGGGTCGAGCCGGACAGCGTCACGCCGCTCAGGACCGTGAGTTGGTCGTTGTTAGCCAGCGTCACCGGGGTCGACGAGTTGCTCGACAACACGGTGCCGTCGTCGTTGGTGATGGTGCCGGTCGCAGTTGCGGCGCCGATGGTCACCGTCGTGCTTGGATTGCTGGCGCTTGTCAGCGTAAGGGTAAAACTCTCGTCGGGCTCTGCGGTGGTATCGCCGGAGAATATGATGGTAACTGTCGCGGAGGTCGCGCCGTCGGCAATGGTACCGCTGAAGGTCGAGCCCGGCAGCGTGCCGCCGTAGTCAGCCGCGTCTGTGGTGCCGGCAGAGAAGGTGCCGGAGAAGTTCACCGCGCCGGTGGTGTCGCCGCTGCGCACGACGTTGAACAAATAGAAATGGGGCCCACTATTGCCTTCAGCAGCCGACTCGCTCGACGGCAAGAACGAGATCTGCTGCGCCGCAGGCGCGTTCACCGTGAATGCGGTGGTCGGGAACGGCGCGTTAGGCGCGCTGCCGTCCGTGCTCTGGTCGCCGCTGCCGTTCTGGGTCTGCCAGTTGGCGGTGTTGCCGATCGCGGCAAGATAGTCGGCGAAGCTGGCAAGGCCCGAGCGCGGTCCGTTGTAGCCGACGATATCGAGGCCGCCTGTGAAGCTGACGGCGGTCTGGCCGGCGACGAGGCCGGTGCCGGTCAGGGTGCCGTCGCCGGTGGCGTAGCCGACATTCGAAATCGCGGCGAGGAAGGTCGGCGCGCTCGCGGAGCCGACATAAGCGTAGACCACCTCGCTGTCGTTGGACAGACCCGTATTGTTGGCGTTTGTAAAGGTGACCGTGCCGGCGCTGGCGCCGAACGTACCCTTGCCGATGTTGTTGATGTCGATGACCGTGCCGGAGGCGACCGCACTGGTCGCCGTCCAGGCGATTGTGCTTTCCGAGCTGCTGCCGGAGGCAAAGCTGGTTCCGTTCCAGTTGCTGTCGGTGAAGTTGATCACCGTGCCCTGGGGAATATCGGTGAGCGCAACGAAAGATAGATTGTCGTTGCCGTCGCCGTTAAATCCCGTGAAGGCGATGGAACCAGCAGTCAAAGCCATTTCAAATTCTCCAGCAGCGGGCGAGGTGCGCTACGCTGCCGGTTAATGGAACGTTAACATGACATGTTAACAACACAATTGTTACGGTATGCATTAACATAACACGCTCATGGCCAACGAAAAACGCGGCGCCAAGAGCGCCGCGTTTTTGCAGATCGGATGTCAAGGCGCTTATCAGCTCGCCGCCGCCGTCGTCACCGTGTCGCGCTGGCGCTTCATGACGATCTTGTTGAGCGCGCCGAGATAGGCCTTGGCCGAGGCCACCAGCGTATCCGGATCGGCCGCGCGCGCCGTCATCGAACGTCCCTCTTGGGACAGCCGTACCGAGACTTCCGCCTGCGCGTCGGTACCTTCTGTCACGGCGTGGACTTGGTACAGCTCGAGCTTGGCCTCGTGCGGCACTAGGCGCTTGATGCAGTTGAACACCGCGTCGACCGGACCATTGCCCTCGGCTTCCTCGATCCTGATCTGGCCGTCGACGTCGAGCTTCATGGTGGCGCGCTGCGGGCCATGCGTGCCCGCGATCACCGTCAGCGAAGTCAGCTTGATGCGATCGTGGGACGCCGCCATCTCCTCGTCGACCAGCGCCTCGATGTCCTCGTCGTAGATGTCCTTCTTGCGGTCGGCCAGCGCCTTCATCCGCGTGAACGCATCTTCCAGCTGGTTCGGACCGAGCTTGTAGCCCATCTCCTCCAGCTTGTGCACGAAGGCATGGCGACCGGAATGCTTGCCGAGCACCAGCGAGGACTGCTTCAGGCCGACCATCTCGGGTCGCATGATCTCGTAGGTCGAGGCGTCCTTCAGCACGCCGTCCTGGTGGATGCCGCTCTCATGCGCGAAGGCGTTCCGGCCGACGATGGCCTTGTTGTACTGCACGGGAAACGAGGTCGCCGCCGACACTACTTTCGAGGCGCGGGTGAGTTGCGTGGTGTCGATCTTGTTCCAGTACGGGAATTTGTCGTTGCGCACGTTGATCGCCATCACGATCTCTTCGAGCGCCGCGTTGCCGGCGCGCTCACCAATGCCGTTGATGGTGCACTCGACCTGGCGCGCGCCGCCGACGATGCCGGCCAGCGAGTTCGCGACCGCCATGCCGAGATCGTTGTGGCAGTGCACCGAGAACACGGCCTTGTCAGAGTTCGGCACGCGCTCGATCAGCGTCCTCATGAAGTGGGTGTATTCCTCCGGCACCGTGTAGCCGACGGTGTCGGGGATGTTCACCGTGGTGGCGCCGGCCTTGATGACGGCCTCGACGATGCGGCACAAAAAGTCCATCTCGCTGCGGGTGCCGTCTTCCGCCGACCATTCGACGTCGTCGATCTGGTTGCGGGCGCGCGCGACCATGGCGACCGAGGTCTCGATCACCTGCTCCGGGGTCTTGTTCAGCTTCACCCGCATATGCAGCGGCGAGGTCGCGATCACGGTGTGGACCCGGCCGCGCTTGGCGAATTTCACCGCCTCGGCGCAGCGGTCGATATCGGCCGGATGCGCGCGGGACAGGCCGGCGATGACCGCGTTCTTGGAGCGGCGGGCGATCTCGCTGACGGCCTGGAAGTCGCCTTCGGAGGTGATCGGGAAGCCGGCTTCGATGACGTCGACGCCCATGTCGTCCAGCAGCTCGGCGACCTCGAGCTTCTCCTCGAAGGTCATCGTGGCGCCGGGGCACTGCTCGCCGTCGCGCAGCGTGGTGTCGAAAATGATGACGCGGTCCTTGTCGGACTTGTTCTGGGTGGCCATTACGAAATTTCCTTTTGAGCGTTTGCGCCGTTCAGACCGATTTGTCCCTTGGCGCTTGAGGTGTCCGGTGATCTCGACCAACCCCTGAGCGCCCAGGCGCGTGGCGCCCAGCCGGCCCTCAGGGGCAAGTAAGAAGAAGGCCGCCAATAAGGAGGGTGGGCAGCAACGCGGCCGAGGTCGTGGCGGCGGCCAGAGCCACCTCCCCCGAAATCCCCTCGATTTGGCCGCGAATCAACATTGCCAGACCCTTTGAGCCCCGAAATCCTCGGCGAAAACCGTTGACGGTTAGTTGCCAGGAGGACCGATGCGGCCGTTTCTAGACGACAAACGGGCGCAACTGCAACGCCAAAAGATGGTCAGGAAGACTGACCTGGTTGGAAGCATGGCCCGTCGGCCGCTGGCCTGTCCCGGCGCGCTTAAAACGCCAGCCGCGAGCGTACGGGCACGCGTCACGCCACATCGGTGGAAAGTGAAACGCCTTTCCATGCATCGAGCTCGGCCTGCAACGATTTCATCTTTTCGTCGACCAGCCGCACTGCGTCACTGCCGAGAAGCAGGTGCGCCGGCGGATCTGCCGACAGCGCGACTTTCAGCATCGCCAGCGCGGCCTTCCTGGGATCGCCGACCTGTTTGCCACTCAGCTCCATGCGCCGTTTGCGGATCGGCTCGATGATCGCGTCGTAGTCTCCGATCGATCGTGCCGCCCTCACCATCGATCGACCGGCCCAGTCGGTGCGGAAGCTGCCGGGCTCGACCGCGGTGACCTTGATCCCGAGCCCCTTGACCTCCTTGCCAAGGGATTCGGAGATCCCTTCCAGAGCAAACTTGCTGCCGTGGTAATAGCTCAAGCCCGGCAGCGTCATGATCCCGCCCATCGACGTAATGTTCAGAATATGTCCGGCACGGCGCTTTCGCATGGAAGGCAGCACGGCCTGGATCATCGCCACAGCGCCGAACACATTGACCTCGAACTGGCGTCGCAGATCGTCCATGGACGATTCTTCCAGGATGCCCTCATGGCCATAGCCCGCATTGTTCACGAGCACGTCGATCGTACCGAGCCTGCTTTCGATGTCAGCAACCGCAGGCGCGATCGCCCCGGTATCGGTGACGTCCAGGAGCACCGCATGCGCGCCGCGACCGAGCGCCTGGAAGCCCTGTTTGTCGGCGTCGTTGCGCACGGTGCCGGCAACGGTATGGCCGTCGCTCAACGCAGCCTCCGCCAATGCCCTGCCGAAGCCCGACGAAACGCCGGTGATGAGGAAGGTCTTTGCCATGTGAGATGTCCTTCGGGTCGTGAATGCGGGCTCAATATAGTCGGGTTGATTAATGCGATAATCGGCATAAAATGGCATGACATGATGCAAGATATGGTACAATGCTTCACACCGGTCTTTTCGAACTGCACGCCGTTGCCGCGATTTCGGCGCACCGCAGTTTCCGCGCGGCCGCGACTGAGCTCGGCATTTCGCCCTCGGCCCTGAGCCATGCGGTCGCCGCGCTCGAAAAACGGCTCGGCGTCCGCCTCATCCATCGCACGACGCGGAGCGTGTCGTTGTCGGAAGCAGGTGAGCGTTTCCTTGCACGGGTTGGGCCCGCGTTGCGCGAGATTGCCGGCGCGATTGAAGA
This sequence comes from Bradyrhizobium sp. R2.2-H, assembly GCF_004346455.1. Taxonomy (NCBI): domain Bacteria; kingdom Pseudomonadati; phylum Pseudomonadota; class Alphaproteobacteria; order Hyphomicrobiales; family Nitrobacteraceae; genus Bradyrhizobium; species Bradyrhizobium sp. R2.2-H. Next base: position 523,299 of record NZ_SMBR01000005.1, on the reverse strand, counting down.
TGTGAACGAGTTTCGCGACACTCCGACGGGAACGCTTCGCATCAATCTGAAGGAGCGCGCTGCGCACCAGATCCTCCGCCCCGTCGTCGGGAAATTCCTGCGGCGCTTTCCCGACATGAACGTCGAACTTGTCCTGGAGGGGCGTCACATCGATATTGTCGCGGAAGGTTTCGACGCCGGAATTCGACTGGCCGAAGCCGTGCCGCAGGACATGGTCTCCATTCCCTGCGGTCCGGCCTCCCGCTTCATCGTCGTTGGCGCGCCGGATTATTTCGCACGCAATCCATTGCTGAGGTCGCCTTCGGATCTCCTCAGTCACGCCTGCATCCGCAGGCGGATGCCGGGCGGCAAGCTCTATCGCTGGGAGTTCGAGAAGCGCGGGGAGGAGATCACCGTGGACGTGCCGGGTAGGCTCACGCTCGACCATGACGCCCTGATGGTTGAAGCCGCGCTTGAAGGACTAGGCCTCGCGTTTGTCAGCGATTTCTGGGTGGCTAAATATCTCGCCACCGGAGCCTTGCAAGCCGCGCTGGACGATTGGACACCGCCATTCCCTGGCCTGCGCCTGTATTATCCCCGTCACCGCCATATGACGGCCGGGCTTCGCGCCTTCATCGATCTGCTGCAGGAGGAAAGCAAGGCGGAACGCAAGGACGCATTGATATCGACGGCGGGCAAAAAGCGGAAGCAGCTCGCGGCCGGGACATAGACATCGGCCTGGAGGTATCCGCTGCAAGCCGGCTCGTCGCCCGCAGCGTCATCGCGGTAAGCACGATGGACCAAGCCGCACCGTCACGATCGATCCAACTCGCATGCCGTTTGCCAGACAAGCACCGCGCGCCCTTGGTGCCCGGATGGCGCGAAGCAATTCGGCCAGCTATCCCGCGCGGCGGGCGCGGGCCCTCGTCTCCCAGCGATTCAGCATCTGACCGAGCTCGCCGGTGACCACGGCAGCCGTGGTGGCGCTTGCGATCTCGTTGGTGTTGGCCGGCGCGTTGGCGGGGAGCCAATCCGGCTCACTATGCGCGCGCCAGCGACGTGCCTCCGCACGTCGTTTCCTGGAAATGAATTCACGCGTGAAATAGCCGGCCGCGAACGCGGCTCCCAGCAACAAGAACAGTACGATGACGCCAGCCACGATCAACTCCGTCCGTCGCCCCGGGGCAGGTTGTGCGCGGCAATAGGCGCGAAATCAAGGCTTGAAATGCGTCGAACGCGTTGCGTGCCGCGCATTGCCGCAGAAAATTTCTGCTCGGTCTCGCGGAACGTTTCCGAGCCATGCTGATGTCGCAATGCGAGCACGAAGCGCCGCCATTCCAAGCGCAAACGAATATGACCGGATTGCGACCCGACTCTGCGGAGAGCCCTATTCCGCGCTCGCAACCGGCTGCGGACCGCATTAACCTCCGCCCAGCTCGGCCGGATCAACCGGCCAGCGAACATGATCGGGAGGACGCGATGACACGCCAGGAGGCTCGTGACCACGAGCAGCGTGACCAGGACGCTGCGCTTTCACGACGAACACTTGTCCGGGGACTTACGTTCGGCGCCGCTGCGACCGTGATCGGAGCCGGCCCCGCGCTGGCCCAGACCGGGCCCGCCGCACCGCCGACCACCATCACGCCCCCGCCGCGTGATTTCAGCCCCCGCGGCGCACCCACCACCTATTTCTGGGACCCCGACATCATCGCGGTCGATCCGTCCTTCAACGATCTCGCGCAGCCCAACACCGCGATCAAGCGTCTGTACACCGGACTGCTCTGGGCCGAAGGCCCGGCGTGGAGCGCGCAGGGCCGCTATCTCCTGTGGAGCGACATTCCCAACAACCGGCAGATGCGCTGGAGCGAGGACGACGGCCGCGTCAGCGTGTTCCGCTCGCCGTCCAACAATTCCAACGGCAACTCCTTCGACTTCCAGGGCCGCCCAGCTCTCCTGCGAGCACCTGACGCGCCGGGTGACGCGCTACGAGCATGACGGCACCGCCACGGTGCTCGCCGACTCCTATCAGGGCAAGAAGCTGAACTCGCCGAACGACGTCGCCGCGCATCCCGATGGCAGCTACTGGTTCACCGATCCGCCCTATGGCGGCCAGCTCTATGAGGGCGAGCCCGACGTCGCGGGCGGCCCGAGCAATGCGGGCGGCAAGCTCAATCCGCGGATCGGGCAGCCGGCCGGCTTCGTGCCGGGCAAGCGCGAGCTGCCGACCAACTGCTATCGCATCGACCCTTCCGGCCGCATCGATCTCGTCGTCACCGAGGACCAGGTGCCCGACCCGAACGGGCTCTGCTTCTCGCCCGACTACAAGAAGCTCTACATCGCCTCGACCGGCAAGGGGCCGGGCGACACCGGCCCCGGCGGCAAGGGCGAAATCTTCGTGTTCGACGTCGGCAGCGACAACAAGCTCTCCAACCTCAAGAAGTTCAGCGATTGCGTGATCGACGGTGTGAAGTGCGGACCGGATGGCCTGCGCTGCGACGTCAACGGCAACCTCTGGGCCTCCAGCAATGCCGGCCGCTCCGTCGGCTACAGCGGCGTGACCGTGTGGTCGCCGGAGGGCAAGCTGCTCGGCCGCATCCGCCTGCCGGAAGTGTGCGGCAACGTCTGCTTCGGCGGTCCGAAACGCAATCGCCTGTTCATGGCGGCGAGCCAGTCGCTCTACGCCGTGTACACGGCGACGCAAGGCGCGGGCTCGGGTTGAGCGAGGCGACCAATGTCGACCACACGGCGCCGGCGTGCCACGCCGGCGCCGAATTCTTCGACAGTTCTTTCGATGCAAGAAGGATCGTCAGGGCAGAGACCATGCGCGTTGTGATCTGCGCCGGCGTGATCGGGGCCTGTATCGCGTGGTTCCTTCTCCGCCGCGGCATCGACGTCATCGTGGTGTAACGGACCGAGGTGGCGGCCGCCGCCTCGGGCAAGGCCGGCGGCTTCGCGGCGCATGGATAAGCCTGCCCGCTGTCTATGGCCAACGCCCAAGCATCGTGTACGACACGACCTCTCACCATTCGATCCCGCTCGATCCGTCTCTGCTGCGCGCGCTGACGTACATGCATGGGTGCCGCCGAAATCTGCATGACTGCACTGCTCTCTCTATTTGCGCCGCGCCAGACTCAAACCGCCTCTCGCAATCCTGAACGCAGTTTCACTTGCCGAGACTGCGCTCGCCGGTATAGTCGCGCTCCAATAGCTCACGAGAAGCTTGTTCAAGGAGAGAAACAACATGAAGAAAAGACTCTCTGTTGCGTTGCGAATTCGCTCGACGCCGCCCTGATCGGCGCGAAGGACGTCGTCAGAACTGACGTCGGTCTCCCGAACATCATCCAACTTACCCGCGAACTGATCGGACGGCATCCGGGCCTTGCCCGGACGGCTTTCTGCATGCGGTTCACGCAGCACCTTTCCTTCAAGCGGCAGCCACACTGCCCGGCAAATCAGCAATGCGAGCATTCCAGATTCTGATCGATGGCTTTGCCATCAGCGCTCTCTACGCTCTCGGCGCCACCGGTTTCACCCTGATCTTCGGCGTCTCCGGCGTACTCAACCTCTCCCACGGTGCCATCATGGTAGCGGCAGCGGTCGCGGCCTGGGCCGCAGCCAGCGTGCTGAATGTCGGCACCTATGCCGGCGCGCTGATCGGCGTCGGTGTCGCGCTTCTCACCGCGTTTGCCACCTATTTCGTGGTGGTGAAGCCGATCCAGGATTCCCGGCGCATCCCCAATGAGGAGAAGGAGATCTTCGTCCTCACGGGCACGCTGCTCTGGGGCATCATGATCCAGGAACTGATCGCCTATTTCTTCACCAACAACGCCAAGACCGTGCTGCCGATCGTCGAGGGCGTGGTCGAGATCCTCGGCGTCCGCACGCCACGCAACGAGATTTTCACGGCAATCGTGTGCTGTCTGGTGATTGCGCTGCTGTGGCTTCTGGTGAACCGAACCCGCACCGGCAAGGCGGTGCTGGCGGCTTCCATGAACCCGCGCGGCGTCACCCTGCTCGGGCTCGAGCTTACCAACATCTACATCGTGGTCTGGGCGATCTACGGCATCTTGGCCGGCATCGCCGGTGTGCTGCTCGGAATGTTCCTGGGTGTCAGCTCCTACAGCGTCGGACCGCTGACCGCGAGCGCATTCTCGATCGTCGTGCTCGGGGGCCTCGGCAGCGTCTCGGGTTCGCTGATTGCGGCCTTCGTGGTCGGCTATCTCGAGACTCTGACGGCCTATCTGGTCTCGCCGGCCTACCGCACCATCCCGGCGCTGCTGCTGCTCGTGTTCGTGATGTACATCCGGCCCCAGGGCCTGCTGGGGAGACGCTGAGATGTCCACCTTCTTCACCTCGCGCCTGTTCATCATCTCGCTCGCGCTCGTCGTCATCGCGGCAACCTTGCCGCTCTACGTCTCCGGCTATGTGCTCGGCCTGCTCACCGTTGCCTTCTATTTCGGCGTGTTCGCGATGGCCTGGGACCTTCTGTTCGGTTTTGCCGGCGAGGTGAACTTTGGGCCCACCTTCCTGATCGGCGTCGGCGCCTACACCGCCGGGATCCTGAATGCGCAGTTCGGCTGGTCGGTTTATGCCTGCATCGTGCTCGGCGCGCTCGCCTCGGTCATCGCCGGTCTCCTGCTGGCACTGCCTGCGCTACGCGTGCGCGGGCCCTATTTCGGGCTGACCACCCTGGTCGCGGTGCTGATGCTGCAGAATTTCATCGTGGTGTTCGCCGATCTCACCGGCGGCGAGATCGGTCTCACCATCCCCGACGTCATCAGCATTGATGCCGGCACCAACTACTGGATCGCGCTCGGCTTCATGACCATTTCGGCGGCCATCCTCTACGGCCTGTCGCAATCGCCGATCGGCCTCGTGCTGCAGGCCAGCGGCCAGGATCCGGTGCAGGCCGGCGCGCTCGGCTTCAACATCGTCAAGCACAAGCTCGCCGCCTTCGTCGTCAGCGCGTTCTTCTCGGGCCTGTCGGGTGCACTGCTGGTGTTCTATTTCGGCACCGCCTCGGTCGGCACCGTCGTCGACGTCGCGGTCGGCGTGAACGTGATCGTCGCCGCCGTGCTCGGTGGCCGCCGCACGGTGCTGGGCGCCGCACTCGGCGCGATCTTCCTGATCGTCGCCGGCGAATTCCTGAGGCCGACCGGTGAGCTCGCGACCTTCATCGTCTCGGCGGTCGCGCTTCTCGTCGTGCTGTTCTTTCCCGGCGGCTTCCTCGGAGCGGCCCTCTCGCGCGAGGCCCGCACGTGATGGATATGAGGCTTTCAAACCGGGCCGTGCTCGAAGTCCGCGGCCTGACCAAACGATTTGGTGGCCTGACGGCGGTCAAGAACCTCGGCTTCGAGGTCAATGGCGGCGAGATCTTCGGCCTGATCGGGCCGAACGGCTCGGGCAAGTCGACGGCGATGAAGAGTGTGATGGGGATCGAGCGCCCGACGTCGGGCGAGGTGATCTTCGAGGGCGAGAACGTCGCCGGCCTGCCCGCGCATAAGATCGCGCGCAAGGGCTTTGGCATGGTGTTCCAGCACTCGCGGCCGCTGAACCGGCAAACGGTGCTGGAGAACATCGTGGTCGCGCTGCTGCCGGACAGCCTGTTCATGCTGTTCCCGGACAAGGCGCTGGTCGAGCGCGCCGAATGGATCGCCGAGCGCGTTGGGCTCGGCAATGTGATGAACCGCCGCCCGCCGACGTTGCCCTTCGCCGACCTCCGCCGGCTCGAGCTCGCCAAGGCGATCGCGCGTGATCCAAAGGTCGTGCTGGTGGACGAGCCCTTCGCCGGGCTGACGCGCGCCGAGGTCGAGATGTTCTCGAACCTGATCCGCAGCTTTCGCGACGAGGGCCGCGCGGTGATGCTGGTCGACCACAACGTCAAGAGCGTAGCCGCTCTCGTCGATCGGGTGCTCGCGATGTATCTCGGCGAGGAGATCGTCACCGGCAGGGCTGACGAGGTCATGAGGAATGCGACCGTGCGCCGGGTCTATCTCGGCGGCGCCATCGAGACCCATGCGCGGCCCGAGACCAGCTTCAAGGACAAGGTCCCGCTGCTCCAGGTCGAGAATGTCAGCGTGTTCTACGGCAAAGCCCAGGCGCTGGAGAACGTCTCGATCCACGTCCACGAGGGCGAGTTCGTTTCCGTGGTCGGCCTCAACGGCGCCGGCAAGACGACGCTGTTCAACACCATCTCAGGCTTCCTGCCTTATAGCGGCGAGATCGTGCGCGGTGGCGAGAAGCTGCGCGGGACCAGCCCGGCGAAGATCGCGCGCAGCGGCCTCGTTCAGTGTCCGGAATCGCGCGAGCTGTTCGGCGAGATGAGCGTTCGCGAAAACCTCGACCTCGGCGGCCAGCATCTCTCCGACGAGAAGCGCGCCGCACAGCTTGCCTGGCTGTTCGAGCTGTTCCCGATCCTGAAGGAGCGCCAGGGCCAGCTCGCGCAAACTCTGTCCGGCGGCGAGCAGCAAATGCTCGCCATTGGCCGCGCGCTGATGATGCAGCCGCAGATCCTGATCCTGGATGAGCCGACGCTGGGCCTTGCCCCCGTCATTCTCGAGTTACTCTCCAAGGCGCTGACGAAGCTGCGGCAGACCACGGCTATCACGGTGCTGCTGGGCGAGCAGAACGTGACCTTCGCGCTGCCACATGCCGACCGCGTCTATGTGCTGGAGCACGCAAGGATCGTCTGGGAGGGAGATCCCGGTCGCTTCGCGGCGGAGGCCGGCGCCGATTTTCTTTGAGTGCGTCAACATCAACAAGAACATGGAAAGGGAAACGACCATGCGACCATCAATTCTCGGCAGCAGCTTGCTCGCCTCCGCGCTGGTGCTGTGCTTCGCCGCACCCGCCTACGCGCAGTCGAACGGTCCGATCAAGATCGGCGTCATCGCCGAGGTGCAGTCGATCGCCGGCGCGGCGACGCCAGGCGGCGCGCAGATCGCGGCCGACGAGATCAATGCCAAGGGCGGCATCCTCGGCCGCAAGGTCGAGATCGTCACCTATGACAACAAGAGCTCGTCGGCAGACTCCGTGCGCGCCTTCCAGCGCGCGGTGAGCGAGGACAAGGTGTCCGCGGTGATCGCAAGCTACATCAGCGAGGTCGTGCTGGCGCTGGAGCCGTGGGCCGCGAGGCTGAAGATGCCCCTGATCACGCCCGGCGCCGCCTCGAACGAGATCACCAAGGCGATCCACAACGACTACGAGAAGAACAAGTACACATTCCATGGCTATCTGACCTCGGCCGCGCAGGCCCAACTCGTCTGCGACGCGGCCAAGGACCTGCTCGTCGATAAGCTCAAGTTCAAGACCGTCGCGATCATGAGCGAGGACGCGGCCTGGACCAAGCCGCTCGACGTCGGCTACGAGGCCTGCCTGCCCAAGGCGGGACTCAAGGTCGTCGAGCACGTCCGCTTCTCGCCTGATACCACCGACTTCACGCCGATCTTCAACAACATCGAGAGCAAGAAGCCCGACGTGATCGTAACAGGCATCTCGCATGTCGGCGTGCAGCCGACGGTGCAGTGGAAGAACCAGCAGGTGCCGATCCCGATGTTCGGCATCAGCGCGCAGGCGTTGAGCCCGACCTTCTGGAAGGACACCAATGGCGCCGCCGACGGCATCCCGTCGCTGGCGGTGGCGACACCCAATGTCGCCGTGACCCCGAAGACAAAGCCGTTCGCCGCCGCTTTCAAGGCCAAGTTCGGTAGCCCCCCGGCCTATACCGGCTACACCGCCTACGACGAGGTCTACATCATCACCGACGCGATCAAGCGCGCTGGCTCGACCGATCCCGACAAAATGGTCGCCGAACTGGAGAAGACCGACTACGAGGGCACGATCGGCCGGATCCAGTTCTACGGCAAGAACGACGAGTTCACCCACGGCATCAAATCCGGCCCCGGCACCGTCACCGGCCTCGTGTTCCAGTGGCAGGACTCCAAGCAGGTCGTGGTCTGGCCCGAGAGGATCGCCGAAGGCAAGATGAAGTTTCCAAACTTCGTGAAGCTGTCACAGTAGTCGGCTCGCCGATGTCGGGTCCATCGCTTCCCGGGGAGCGGTGGGCCGTTTAGTTGTCTTTCGCAGCTGCGTTGTGGCGGTGCCCATCGACCTTGGGCCATGTTGACTTTCCGCCGCCCCGCTCCCCATACTTCGCAAAAAATAACAACCAATCATAAGACGGTTTTGAGGGAGGATAGGATGCCGACTTCACGCAGGCAGCTGCTGAAGACATCGGCGGCTGCCGCCGCCGCACTCAGCCTTGATTGGACCAGGGCCCAGGCGCAAGCCGAGACTCTACGCATCGGCCTGATCTACGACCTCACCGGCCCCTTCGCCGCGGGCGGCTCGGTCGCCTCGTCGATCGGCGCGCAGATCGCGATCGATCTCGTCAACGAGAAGGGCGGTATCGGCGGCAAGACCAAGATTGCTCCGGTCGCCGCGGATTCCCAGAGCAAGCCCGACGTTGCGATCAACGAGGCCGAACGGCTGATCAGCCAGGAGAAGATCGACATCCTCAACGGCGTCTATGCGAGCTCGCATGCGGTGCCGCTCGCGGCCAAGGTCGAGCAGCAGAAGAAGATCCTCTGGATCACGACCGCGGTCTCGACCGCCGTGTTCAAGGACAAGAACCTGCAATACGTGTTTCGCGCGCAGATCCATTCGGATCAATACGGGCAGGCCTTTGCAAGCTTCATCAACGAGCACGCGAAAGCCAAGCTCGGCATGGACCCGAAGGAGGTCAAGGTCGCGTTGATCCACGAGGACGGGCCCTATGGTGTCGGCGTCGCCACGGCCGACGAAGCCTATGCCAAGCAGGCCGGCATCCCGGTGGTGCTGCGCGAGGGCTATTCGGCATCGGCGCCGGACCTGTCGGTGCTCGTCACGAAGATCAAGCGCGCCAAGGCCGACGTCATCTCGCATGCCGGCTACAACCCCGACATCACCCTGTTCCTGCGCCAGGCGCGCGAGAGCGGCCTGCGCTTCAAGATGCTGTTCGGGGCCGGCGCCGGCTACAGCCAGCTCGACAAGCTGCGCGCCACCTTCGGGGCCGACATCGACAATTTCTGCAACATCGACCCGGTGCCGGCGCAACTGCTCGACCCCGCCAAGCTCGCGCCGGGCATTGGCGATCTGATCAACGCCATGGTCACGCGCTACAAGGCCAAGACCGGTGCGACCGACGTGCCGCCACACTGCTCGATGGGCTTCAACCAGACCTGGGTGCTGCTCAACAACGTGCTGCCGGTCGCCAAGGAGAAGTACGGCAGCTTCGAGCCCGAGGCCATCCGCAAGGCGGCGCTCGACGTCGACATCCCCGCAGGCGGCACCATCCAGGGCTATGGCGTGAAATTCTTCCCGCCGGGCACGCCGCTATCCGGCCAGAACGAACGCTCGACACCGGTGGTGATGCAGAACGCGGGCGAGCACATCTCGGTGGTGTGGCCGACCAATATCAAGACACGGGACCCGGTGTTCCCGCTGCCGAAGGGCTCGACCTACGGGGCGTGAGGCGCAGTCCGCGACGGCGAAGGTGCTGCGCTCCCTCGCCCCGCTTGCGGGGAGAGGGTTGGGGTGAGGGGGAGTCTCCGCAGGGGCGGTGACAGTCGGACTCGCGGACAGCCCCCTCACCCGGAATCCAAGCTTCGCTTGAATTCCGACCTCTCCCCGCGAGCGGGGCGAGGTGACATTGCCGCTCCGCCGGTGTTTACAACACCACCCTTCTCCCCTCCTCCGCCGCCCAATAGCCGGCGTAGTTCACCTTGATCGTCTCATACGCGAGCGCGAGGTCCGACAGCGGCTGTCGTCCGGTCGCAACGCATTCCATGAAGTCCTGGATCTCCTGCAAATAGCCGCGCGTCCATTCCTCTTCGAGGCAGACATATTGCCAGCCGGTCTTGCGGTCCACTTTTTCGGTGATGTAGACGCCCGCGAGCTTCTCCTCGCTGGTCTGGTAGCTCATCAGATGGGTGTTCGGGGTGATGTTGGCGAACAGCGAGCCGCCGCTCGTATAGGTCTCGATCAGATTGCGCACGCCGCCCATGATCATGTCGCCGGAGAACACGGTGGCCTTGGTGCCGTCGGAGAAGGTCGCCGTGAGAGTGCCCCAGTCCTCGACGTCGACGGGATTGGCCTTGATGTAGACGCGCTCTTCGGGTTTGAGGCCGGCGGTGACGTTGCCGATGTCGCCGGTGACGCTGGCGACGCGGATGCTCTCGCCGCGCGCCTTCGCTTCGACCTGCTTGAGATAGAGCACGGCCGAAAGCGGGTGGCAGCCCATGCGGATCAGCGAGCCGCCGCCGGTCATGGCCCATTGCGCGGCATGGGCGGCGTGCGAGCCGGAATGGCTTTCCTCGCCCTTTATGAACAGGATCTTGTCCTTCGTCGCCCTGATGATTTCCGCGATCTTGGTCACCGCCGGCGCGTAGATCCAATCCTCGGCGTACATGAAGAGCTTCCCGGTCCGCTCGATCGCGGCGCGCGTCGCGTCCATCTCTTCCAGCACGCGCTCGTACATCAGCGCCTTCGGCACGTGCTTGCCGATGGGTTGCTCGTCGCCCTCGCGGCCGAAATAGCCGGCGAAGGGCTTTTCGCAGATCACATGCCTGCCGGCCTGCATCGCGCCGACGATCATCCCGGCATGGAGATTGGGCGGGGTGCAGATGTCAATGACGTCGAGATCGGCGTCCGCGACCAGATCGGCAAAGCTGCGATGGACGCGCGGGATGTTGTGTCGATCGGCAAATTCGACGACGTGGTCGCCACGCGCCGCAACCGCCGCGACCTCGACGTCGACGCCATAAACGCGCCGGAACGCATACATGTGCAGCTCCGACACGAAGCCGCAGCCGACGACTCCCACCCTGATCCTGGCCATGGCGCCCCCTTGCTTTGGGCGGCACTATAGCGCGCACAGAGGACTATTCCACCGAGACCCTCACCACGCCCGCGCTCATCATCCGTAATAGGAGGCGAGCCCGCTTTCGGCCTTTGCAACGGACATGAGGGCAAGGGATGAAGTCACGAGACCAAGCAATAAAGTCGGCTGTCGGACTCTATTCTCGCCGAACGAAACTCGCCGCGCTGACAAGCGCAAGATCAGATCGGGCGCGACGAAAGGCGACGAGATGCGCGGGGCTTCGTCTCGAGCCCGGCCCGCCTGCATCTCGCCGCAATCATGCTCACGCTTCCAATATGCATGAGCTTTATCGTGTGGCTTTCATTCTCGCCGCGCGGTGCTCACCATCTGCGGTAATAGTGTCGGTGATAGGCACGGTACGGCCGGTAATAGCCATAGCTGTAATATGGACGATAGGGACGATAGTATCGCGGATAGGCATAGTATCGCGGATAGGCATAGGCCGGCGCGTAGCCATAACCGCCGTAATATGCCGGAGCGTAGCCATAGCCGTAGCCCGGATATCCGTAGCCGCCATAGTACGGGCGACCATAATAGCCGTAGCCATAAGGCGCGCCGCTGGCGATGGCGCCGCCGATGATCGCGCCGGCGGCGAGACCACCAAGGGCAAATCCCCATCCGCCGCCACGCCAATGCACCTGCGTGACATCGTCGCCGGCCGCAGCCTTCATCGTCGCAACGTTGGTCGGCATCGGGCCCGCCGTGGCCTGCCCGATTTGGCCTGCCATGACCACGCCGGCCAGCGAGCAGGCAATTGCCGTCTTCCAGATCCTCATCGTCTTACTCCCTGTCTGACCTTTCGCTTGAAGAAGGATCGCAGCGTCATGATCGGGCATCCTTGCGCCAAGTCAAAGCCTGGAATTTCAAAGCCTGGAATTTGCGTGCACCGCACAAGACGCATGCCTCCGTTGTGATCAACCGGTGCCCGCCGAAGCTCGACGAACTCGCCTCGTGTGACACCGGCGCGACGGCGCCTGGGGCCCGAACACCCGGAAAGCATTAAGCTTCCCGTGCATTCGCAACCAACAACCGCCTTCCCGATTTACTATTCGTACCATTACTATCGGTTCCAATGTGCGCGGCCGGGAGGCTTCTCGCGAGCGCCAGAGTTGTGGGAGGATGACATGAGTGCCGCGAGACCCGAGCCGCTTGCCCGTCAGGCGCTGGCGTTCGTCCTGGCCGGCGGGCGCGGCAGCCGGCTCCTGGAGCTGACCGACCGGCGCGCCAAGCCCGCGGTTTATTTCGGCGGCAAGTCCCGCATCATCGATTTCGCGCTGTCGAACGCGGTGAACTCGGGCATCCGCCGCATCGCGGTCGCGACCCAATACAAGGCCCACAGCCTGATCCGGCATCTCCAGATGGGCTGGAACTTCTTCCGCCCCGAACGCAACGAGAGTTTTGATATCCTTCCCGCCAGCCAGCGCGTCTCCGAGACCATGTGGTATGTCGGCACGGCGGACGCGGTGTACCAGAACATCGACATCATCGAATCCCACGCCTGCCGCTTCATCGTGGTGCTGGCCGGAGACCACATCTACAAGATGGACTACGAGGTGATGCTGCGCCAGCACGTCGAGAGCGGCGCCGACGTCACCGTCGGCTGCCTCGAAATGCCGCGGACCGAATCCTCCGGTTTCGGCATCATGCATGTCGACGAGAACGGCTGGATTCAGGAGTTCCTGGAGAAGCCGAAAGATCCGCCGCCGATGCCGGGCAAGCCGGACGTCTCGCTCGCCAGCATGGGCATCTACGTGTTCGACGCGAAATTCCTGTTCGATCAGCTCAAGCGCGATGCCGAGGACCCGAACTCGAACCACGATTTCGGCAAGGACATCATTCCCTACCTCGTCAAGAACGGCCGCGCGATGGCGCACCAATACTCGACCTCCTGCGTCCGCTCCGGCAGCGACACCCGCGCCTATTGGCGCGACGTCGGCACGGTCGACGCCTATTGGGCCGCCAATATCGACCTCACCGACGTGGTGCCCGAGCTCGACCTGTTCGACCAAGCCTGGCCGATCTGGTCCTATGCCGAGATCACGCCGCCGGCGAAATTCGTCCATGACGAGGAGAGCCGGCGCGGCCAGGCGGTGAGCTCGCTGGTCTCCGGCGGCTGCATCATCTCCGGCGCCTCGCTGCGCCGCTCGCTGCTGTTCACCGGCGTGCGCATCAACTCCTATGCCAATGTCGAGAACGCCGTGATCATGCCCTATGTGAATGTCGGTCGCGGTGCCCACTTGAGGAACGTCGTGATCGACCGCGGCGTCGAGATTCCGGAAGGCCTCGTCGTCGGCGAGGATCCGGAAGTCGACGGAAGGCGCTTCCGCACCACCGAGCAGGGAATCTCGCTGATCACCCAGCCGATGATCGACAGGCTCAATACATGACGCCTGTTCGCGTCCTCGCGGTCGCCTCTGAAGTCTATCCTCTCGTCAAGACCGGTGGCCTTGCGGATGTCGCCGGCGCGCTGCCGGTTGCGCTCAAGGCGCATGGCGTCGAGATGCGCACCTTGATGCCCGGCTATCCCGACGTGATGCGCCTGGTCTCGGGCGCGGAGGAACTCCGGAGCTGGCCGGATTATTTCGGCGGCCCCGGCCGGCTGCTGGCGGCCTCGCATCACGGGCTCGATCTGTTCGTGCTGGACGTGCCGCATCTCTATGCCCGGCCGGGCAACCCCTATGTCAGCGCCGAGGGCGTCGACTGGGCGGACAACGGCGTGCGCTTCGCGGCGCTGTCGCGCGTCGCCGCCGATATCGGCCACGGCCTCGTTCCGGCATTCGTGCCCGATATCGTGCACGCCCATGACTGGCAGGCCGGGCTGGCGCCGGCCTATCTGCACTACGACGATCGTCCGCGGCCCGGCACCGTGATGACCATCCACAACATGGCCTATCAGGGCAAGTTCGCTCCCGAGCTGATCGGATCAATCGGCCTGCCCTGGCACTCCTTCAACGCCGACGAACTGGAATATTTCGGCGGCATCAGCTTCTTGAAGGCCGGCCTGCGCTTCGCCGATCGCATCACCACGGTATCGCCGACCTACGCAAAGGAAATCCAGAGCGACGAAGGCGGCATGGGGCTCGGCGGTCTGCTTCGTGAACGGTCCAGCGTGCTGAGCGGCATTCTCAATGGCATCGACATATCGGTGTGGAATCCGCAGGACGATCCGCACATCGCCTACCGCTTCGGCGCGGAGGACCTGACGTTCCGGGCCGCGAACAAGGCGGTGCTGCAGCAGCAGTTCAACCTCGATTCCTCCGACGAGGCGCCGCTGCTCGGCGTCATCAGCCGGCTGTCGTGGCAGAAGGGGCTCGATCTCCTGCTCGAGGCCATTCCGACCATCTTGCGCGAAGGCATGCAGCTCGCACTGCTCGGCAGCGGCGACCGCGATCTGCAGGATCGCTATCAGGCTGCGGCCCGCGCCAATCCCGGCCGGATCGGCGTCGTGATCGGTTACGACGAGATTCTGGCGCATCTGATCCAGGCCGGTTCGGACGCCCTCGTCGTTCCCTCGCGGTTCGAGCCGTGCGGCCTGACCCAGCTCTGCGCGCTGCGCTATGGCGCCGTGCCGATCGTCTCCCGCGTCGGCGGCCTCGAGGACACCATCGTCGATGTCGGCGAAGCCGATGCGTCCGGCCACGATGCCACGGGATTCAAGTTCGGCCCCGTGACGGCGGATGCGCTCGCCGGCACGCTGCGCAAGGCCAACACCGTCTTCCACGACAAGCTGACCTGGCGCCGGCTGCAACGAAGCGGGCTCGCGACCGACGTCTCCTGGCGCAATCGCGCCGGCGACTATGCCGCGCTGTATCGCGGGCTGATGGCGGCCCGCGCGTGAGGCATGGCCGAATCCATGCTATAGAGCCGGGCATGGACCCCTTCGCGATCAAGCTGCTCGGCTTTGCCGCCGCAACCTGCACCACCGTCGCCTACGCGCCGCAGTTCATCAAGGTCTGGAAGACCCGCTCGGCGCGCGACATCTCGCTCGGCATGTTCCTGGTCATGGTGCTGGGCCTGGCGCTCTGGCTCCTCTACGGCCTGCTCTCCGGCGACGCCCCCCTGGTCGCCGCCAACGCCGTCACCATGCTGCTCGCCGGCGGCATCCTGTTCATGAAGCTGAGATACGGTTGAGGCCATCTTCGCCTCTCTCCGCAGGCGGGGCGAGGGACAAGATCCGTCAGCCGAACACATAGGACGCCATTGCCACGTTCGCGACCTCGTCGACGAAGACGCGGCGCCCGACGTCGCTGCCGGCAGCACCGGCCGCCACCATCAGCGGCAGCAGATGATCCTCGCGCGGATGCGCAAGGCGCGCGCTCGGCGCATTCTCCCAGTCGACCAGCATCGCGTTGCGGCGCGCCGCATCCGGGTTGCTGATCGCCTCGTTCAGATAGGCCTCGAAGTCGTACGAGACCGGCTTGGACTCCGGCCGGTTGAAGCCGCGCATGTTGTGATAGGTGAGCCCGCTGCCGACGATCAGGATGTCGGTATCGCGCAGCGGAGCGATCGCCTGTCCCACCTTGATGTGCTCGGCCGCATCGTAAGCAGACTTCAGCGACAGCAGCACGATCGGCATGTCGGCGTTCGGATACATCAGCCCGAGCGGCACGAAGGTGCCGTGATCGAAACCCTGGTTGGGGTCCTCCCGGCAATCGAGACCGGCGCGTGCGAGCAGCGCCTTCACCTCCGCGGCGAGCTCGGGCTTGCCGGGCGCCGGATATTTCAGGTGATAGGTATGCTCGGGGAAACCGTAATAGTCGTAGACCATCGGAGGATGCGGCGAGGTCGACACGGTGAAGGCATCGGCCTCCCAATGTCCGGTGATGACGAGCACGGCCTTCGGCCTCTCGGGGAGAAGCTGCGGCAGACGACCGAACGCCTCGGCGGTCCTGGCATATTGCACCCGCCTGTCCTCCATGAAGGGCCAGGGGCCGCCGCCATGCGACAGGAAGAGGGTCGGAAATCGCGTCATGGGGCTCGTCTCGTTGACAGCGGGCGCGGGCGTACTGTCCGCACGATCGGCGGTGAGCATAGGCAAAGCAGCATGGTTAGCAAGCCGTTAACGATTTGCCGCTCAGAATCCCGGGCGTGGCCGAAGGAGTCGGCCTCAAGACAAGTGAGACGTGAGATGAGGAAGTTTGCGCTGGGTGACGTCGTCAACAGTGACAAGGGCCGCCGCGGTATCGTCCGCGCCGCCTTCAAGTCGAGGGAAGGCCAGCAGTTCTACGCCGTCGAGAAGGACGGCGCGATGGACTATCTGGAGGAAGACCGGCTGACGCCGGCACCCCGCGTCGAGCTCGCGGCGTAAATCCAGCTCATTTGCCGTCCTCATCGGCCAGCCGATCGAGACGCTCCGCCAGCGGATCGTCGCTGCTCGCGATGCGGTCGTTCGTGATCAGCAGCAGGCGATCGCCGCCCGCCGCGTCCCAGCGTGGCAGGTCGGGACCGTTGGGATCGCCGCTTCTCGCGAAATTGATCCAATAGGCACGCATGCGGCTCGCGACCGCGCGATCACGTCGCGACAGGATGCCGGCGCCGGGCACGCCTTCCGCACCGAAGATGAACTGCAACTCCCGCCCGTGGCCAGCTTCCGGATTCGCGCGCCGGCCCTCCGGCACATAGGCGAAGCGATAGCGAAACGTCGGCGTACCACTTGCGACGTGCAGCCGAGCCAGCAATCGCACCGGCTCCGAGAAGACCTTGTCGGTGTAGAACCTTGCCGCGAGATCCGAGGATCTGGCAAGGTCCGGATAGAGCTTGCGCAGCTCGTCACTGGGAATGCCGGACGACGCAAGCGCCATCTTGATGTCGATCTCATTGTCCAGACCCGTCTCGTCGTCGTTCGAGCCGATCATCAGGGGAATGCGGCTTTGACGTCCGGCCGTAAAGCCCGGGGCGAGATCCTCGGTCACCAGGCGTCCATCCATCATCGGCGCGAAGCTGCGGGGTGACTTCTCCAGCAATTGCTGTTCGGCGGCCAGCACGCGCCGCGGCTCGGCTGCGCGCAAATCTGCATCCCGTCCAAGCGCGGCCACGAACTGCCGGCCGATGGCCTCCGCCTCTTGCATTGAGCGCAGGCGCGCGCGGCCGGGCACCGATTGCAGAATGGCTTTCTGGAAGAGGTCGCGCGATTGCGCAGACAGCATCAGGAGTGCGACCGACGTCGCGCCTGCATCGCTGCCAAGCAAGGTGACGTTATCAGGATCGCCGCCGAAGGCCGCGATGTTGTCGTGCACCCAATGCAGCGCGGCAATCTGGTCCATCAGGCCGTAATTTCCGCCGCTGTCCGAAAGCGCGGGATGAGTGAGCCAGCCGAGCGCGCCGAGGCGATAATTCACGGTGACCACGATGAGGCCCGCCTGCGCCAGCCTGGCGCCATCGAACAACGGATCGTTCGCGGTGCCCGAGACGAAGCCGCCGCCATGGATGAACACCATCACCGGCAATGGGCCGTCGACCCCGAAGGGACGGAACACGTTCAGCGTCAGGCAATCCTCGCTCGCATCCTGCAGCGACGGTTGAAGGCACGGCGCACCATAGCCGTAGGCGGTACGCATCTCCGAGCTTTCGGTCGTCGGCTGCGGCGCGCGCCAGCGCAACGCGCCGACCGGCGGCGCCGCGTAGGCCAGCCCCTTGAAGGACGCCACCTCGCCTTCCACGGCGCCGAGCATCTGTCCTTCACGCGTCAACGCGAATGGAAACTGTCCGACCGGCTGGCCCACGGCCGATCGTGCGCAACACAGGACTGCGCAAGCCGCAACGAGTGCAAGCAAAGACCGCATCTTCGAAGATCTCGATGAAGGATCCCGGGCAGGTTATGTCCAGGGCCGTCAGCGAGGCAAGCCTCGCGCCCCGCGCCTAGCCGCCTTTGCCGATCAACTCCGCCAGCGCGCGCCGCGCGACGATGCCGAGCTCGCCGAGCGTGCAGTGGCCGGACTCCGCCGCCTCGATCAGGCGCTCGGCGATGAACCTGCGGCTGTCATGATCGCCGCCATGCGGCAATTGGCGGCATGTCTGCTCGAGAACGACGTCCATGTTCGCTTTGGTTCGCTCACTCAACTCTGTCATGGCGCCCGGCCGGTACGCGTGGCTTGTAAGCGCAAGCATACACAGAAGGATGCGCTCTGATTACCCCGGGCTATCACGGCCATTGTGCATCGCGATGCGTGTGGTGCCGCAGGCATTCGCGCGGTCACGATGCGCCGCAAACAACCACCGGGGATTGCACTTGCTCTGATGACAAGCTGAACCTGCGGCGATAGCCTGCCGGCAAAACAAAACATACGGGAGGAATGCCATGCCTGACGCAATGGTTGCCACACGTGTCTCCGATGAGCGCGGAACCGCTCAGCAGGTCGACGTCGCCGTGGTCGGCGCCGGATTTGCCGGCCTCTACCTCTTGCACCGCCTGCGCAAGGCCGGCTTCTCCACGGTCGCCCTCGATGAGGCCGGCGATGTCGGCGGCACCTGGTACTGGAACCGTTATCCGGGCGCGCGCTGCGACATCCAGACCATCGACTACAGCTACACCTTCGATCCGGTGCTCGAGACCGCCTGGACCTGGTCGGAAAAATACGCGACCCAGCCCGAGATCCTGCGCTATCTCGGTTTCGTCGCCGATCGCTACGGTCTCAGGCGCGACATTCGTTTCAAGACCAAAGTCATTGAAGCCAGATGGGACGAAGCGTCCGAGCGCTGGCAGCTCACGACCGACAATGGCGCACCGGTCTCCTGCCGCCATTACATCATGGCCACCGGCTGCCTCTCCGCGCCGAAGCCGCCGGAGATCGACGGCGTCAAGGACTTCAAGGGCGAAGTCTATTTCACCGGCCGCTGGCCGCATGACGGCGTCAACCTCGCGGGAAAACGCGTCGCCGTGATCGGCACGGGCTCGTCGGCGATCCAGTCGATCCCGCTGATCGCCGAGCAGGCCGCACATCTCACCGTGTTCCAGCGCACGCCGAATTTCGCGTTGCCTGCGCATAACGGCCCGGCGCCGTCGGACCGCATGAGCCTGCTGCAGGGCGATCGCGCCGCCTATCGCGAGCAGGCGCGCCAGTCGATGGCCGGTGTGCCCTATCCGCAGCAGACGGTCGTGAGCTGGCAGCTCACCGACGCCGAGCGCCGCGCGCGGTTCGAGGAAGCCTGGGACAAGGGCGATCTCGTCTACATCCTGACGCAGTTGTGGGCCGACCAGGCGGTCGACCTCGAAGGCAACAAGCTGATCTGCGATCTCATCCGCGAGAAGATCGCAGCCGCCGTGAAGGACCCGCAAACCGCCGCGGCGCTGATGCCGGACGATCATCCCTTCGGCGCAAAACGTCCCTGCCTCGACACCAACTATTACGCCACCTACAACCGGCCGAACGTGACGCTGGTCAATCTGCGCCAGGAGCCGATCAAGGCGATCACGGCAGGCGGCATTACGACGGCCAGGCGCAGCATCGACCTCGACGTCATCGTGTTCGCGACCGGTTTCGACGCGATGACCGGCGCGATCCGCGCCGTGCACCCGATCACCGGGCGGGGCGGCAAGTCGCTCTCCGACGTCTGGGCGAAGGGACCGGAGACCTATCTCGGCCTCACGGTCGCGGGCTTCCCGAACTTCTTCATGATCACCGGCCCCGGCAGCCCGTCGGTGCTGTCGAACATGGCGGTGTCGATCGAGCAGCATGTCGACTGGGTCGTGGATCGCCTTGCCGCGCTGCGCGAGGCCGGCTTCACCACGATCGAGCCGACAGAAACTGCGCAGGCCGGCTGGGGCCGGCACATGGCGGACTGTTCGACGCTGACGCTGCACCGGCTCGCCAATACCTGGTACACAGGCGCCAACGTACCCGGCAAGGTCCAGGGGCTGATGCCCTATACCGGCGGCGTCGGCCCCTATCGCAGCATCTGCGACGAGGTGGTCAGCCGCGGCATGCTCGGCTTCAGGCTCACCGGACCCTACGTTGCTGCGCAGTGCAATGACGGCGAGGTGGTACGCCTGCAGCCGGACGTGCGGCTGGTGCTGAACCTGCTCGCATCGCTCAATCTGCCGCCGATCGAGTCGATGGGAGCGATCGGGGCACGCGCCTTCGTCAACGAGTTCAACAAGAGCCGCCCGGCCGGACGGCCGATCGGCGAGATCGTCGACGGCACCCTGCCCGGCGCGGACGGTCCGCTGCCCTATCGCGTCTACAAGCCGGCAACGCCCGGGCCGCATCCGGTCGTGGTCTATTTCCACGGTGGCGGCTGGGTGCTCGGCGACGAGCAGTCGGACGAGCCGTTCTGCCGCGACATGGTGCGCCGAACCGGCATGATGTTCGTCAGCGTCGGCTATCGTCACGCGCCGGAGCATCGCTTCCCGACCGCGGCAGAAGACGGCTATGCGGCGACGCGCTGGATCGCCGAGCACGCCGGCGAGCTCGGCGGCAAACCGGGCCCGGTGCTGGTCGCGGGCTGGAGCGCCGGCGGCAACATCGCAGCCGCCACCTGCCAGCTCGCGCGCGATCGTGGCGGGCCCGAAATCGCGGGCCAGCTCCTGATATGCCCGGTCACGGACTGCACCTTCGATCGCCCGTCCTACAACGACAATGCGACCGGCTATTTCCTGACGCTTTCGCTGATGTACTGGTTCTGGGACCTCTACTGCTCGCCGGCCGACCGCACCGATCCGCGCGTCTCGCCGCTGCGCGGCAAGGTCGAAAGGCTGCCGCCGGCCTTCGTCGTCACCTGCGAGTTCGATCCGTTGCGCGACGAGGGCGTCGCCTATGCCGAGGCGATGGCTGCAGCCGGCGTCCCGGTCGAGCAGCTTCAGGCCCGCGGCCATTTCCACTCGTCCTTCACCATGGTCGATGTGGTGATCACCGGAGTGCCAGGCCGGGTGCGGATGGCCGAGGCCTTGCGCCGCTTTGCCGGACTCCCGCCGGAGGTCAGCCGCGGCGACGAGCACAGCAGCGGTCGGGCCAGCCTCAAGATCGCGGCGGCGGCGAGCTGATCGCGACGAGACGGCGGGAACCTTTTTCCTGCTGCCGCGTTGAGGCGCTTGCGGCATTGAGATGCAGCGATAGGTGCGAGCCCCGGCACGTCGGCGTGCTGGGGGCTTCTTGCGTGAGGCGAGACGATGGGGGATGCGGTCGCGGTTTCAAAGGTCGATTTTGGTGCGCTCGCGGCGCTGCATAAATGGCCGTCGCTTGCAAACCAGCGCCGGCCGGACCGGGAATCATACCAGATCAGCGAAGGTACCCTCGACGAGTGCATCTCGGCCTTCATGGAGAAGCCGAGAGCGACCCGGCATCTCTATGAGATCCGGACGGCGCCGCAGCCGCCACTCGTGACCGAGATTCTGTCGCCCGAGCACGTCATCGAGCTGTCGCGGCTGAGGGAGTTTCTCTGACGGCAGCTTGCAAGCACGCGCGTAGGAACCTTCGTCCGGTCCTCTCCGTTGTCAGCGATCGGAAGCCAAGGCGTGAGCACCTCAGATGCTTGAAGCTGGCATACCCTCACCTGTCGTGCCCTACGGCGCAGACCAGACTGTGTTCGTGGTGATCGATCGCCTCGACCGGTCGACCGAAATCCGCATTGAGCGGAGCGATCTCGAAACCACGATCGACGAACTTGTCGCCGGCTGCTTCAGCGATCCCGTCAAGGTGATTTCGTTCAACACGCTCGAGCATTGGATGAAGGACATCTCGGCCGATGTCGCCGGCGAGATAAAGGCGCGCTGCGACATCGATGGCGTGATGCTGCCCGACTATCTCAGCGACTTCGTCGAGAGCCACTGCTAAAGCCCGTTGCGCTCAAAGCATGGTTTACGGGGAACGAGTGCCGCGGTGCTTGCCGGCGATGACCTCGATCTCGCGGCGGCGCTCGCCGGCGAAGCTCAGGAGCTTTTCGATCGTCAGCGTATCCGTGATCCGTTTGGCGAGCCGCTCGGCGCGCGCAGCCTGATCTTCGAGATACTTGATCGTGTTCAAGCGCCACCTCCCCGAATGCCCCGAATTGTGTGGGCAACCATGGTGATCGAGAAGCAGCTAACAGCCGGTTAAGCGCACCGCATTGGTCTTGCCGAGTCGTGCCCTATTGCACGACCTCCAGCCTGACATTGGTGATGCCCTTGTCGACCATGCCGAGCGCCTCGGCCGCAGAAGGGGTGATGTCGACCACGCGCCCGCGAACATACGGTCCGCGATCGTTGACCCTGACGGTGACGAAGCGGCCGGAAGAGGTATCGGTGACCCGCAGCTTGGTGCCGAACGGCAGGGTCGGATGCGCCGCGGTCAACTCGTTCTTGTCGAACTTCTCGCCGCTCGCGGTTTCCGTATCCGAATAGAAGCTGGCGACGCCATGCGAGGGGGTCTGCTTGGCATCACGGTCCGGGGCACGCGCCCGCCTGATCGGGCGAGGATGCAGCGCCGCCACTCTGTGCGGCCGCTCCACCGCGGCATGCCGGGTGGTAGCGGCGAGATCGGCCTTTTGGCGGCCCACCGGCGCTTGCGCGCAGGCGGCGAGCGATGCTGCGGCGACGACCGCGAGCAGCGGCCGGCACGAGGTTGCGAAGGAAATCCGGGCAGTTTCGGCACGTGCAATGCGAGACATGGTACGCCCTCCGAACGGACGGATTTTCCGTCGGCAATGAGGGCAGAACCTTGTCGGAACAAAAGCGGCTCTGGGGCTGCGGCCGTTTCACGACCGGCTGTGACGATTCCACCACAGTGCGTGTTCTGAATCGGGACGGAGAGGGTCAAGCTCGCGCCCTCTCGCCGTTCTTACGGGCAGGGCTATCGCATCTGAATTTTGCAGAGGTCGTCATGCCCGGGCTTGTCCCGGGCATCCACGTTCTTTGTGCCGCGTGGAAAGGCGTGGATGGCCGGGACAAGCCCGGCCATGACGATGTGGAGACGTTGGCGTGAACCGAGCCGTTCCGGTGCCGCAGGCCGCTCAGTATTTCGGCTCGTACATCTGCGATTGGACCAAAGCCTTCACGTCATTCGGCGCAGGTCCGTCCGCGAGCCCGCGCTGATAGGCGACGTCGGCAACGGCCGCAGCGATGCGGACCGAGACCTCGCGGATGCGCGGCAGTGCCGGATAGAGACTGCCTTGCGCGAGATCCTCCTTGCCGACGCAATCGGCAAGCGTATGGGCCGCCGCCATGAACATCTCGTCGGTGACGAGGCGCGAGCCGCTGGCGATGACGCCGAGGCCGACGCCGGGGAAGATGTAGGAATTGTTGCCCTGGCGCGGCACGAAGCTGCGGCCGTTGAGCTTCACCGGGTCGTACGGGCTGCCGCAGGCGAACAGCGCGCGGCCCTCGGTGTAGCGATAGGCATCCTCCGCCGAGCACTCGGCCTTCGACGTAGGGTTGGATAATGCGAACACGATCGGCCGCTCGTTGAGCTCGGCCATCGTCCCGAGCACGTCGGGTGTGAAGGCGCCGCCAACCGCGGCAACGCCGATGATTGCCGTCGGCTTCAGCGTCTTGATCGCGGTGAGGAAGTCGGCGATCGGCGCCTGGTCGGTGTGGGCATAACGGAGCTTGTGACCGGAGAGGCCCTCGCGGCCGCCGACGACGAGACCGCGGGAATCCACCAGCCAGTTGCGGCGGAGCGCCTCGGCCTCGGTGGCACCCTCGGCGATCATGGCGGAGACCACGAGATCGGCGATGCCGGTTGCGGCCTCGCCCGCGCCGAGGAACAGGATGCGCTGATCCCTGAGCTTGCCGCCGGAAATGCGCAAGCCTGAGAACAGGCCCGCGAGCGCCACCGCCGCGGTGCCCTGGATATCGTCGTTGAAGACGCAGGCTTCATCCCGGTACTTGTGCAGCAGCTTGAAGGCGGAGTGATTGGCGAAATCCTCGAACTGGATCAGCACGCCCGGGAACGTCTTTCGCGCAGCCTGCATGAACTCGTCGACGAAGCTGTCATAGGCTTCGCCGGTCAGCCGCCGCTCGCGCAGGCCGATATAATAGGGATCGTTCAACAGCTCCTCATTGTTCGTGCCGACGTCGAGCACGATGGGCAGGCACGCTTCCGGATGCACGCCGGCGCAGGCCGAATAGAGCGAGAGCTTGCCGACCGGAATGCCCATGCCGTTGGCGCCGAGATCGCCGAGGCCGAGGATGCGCTCGCCGTCGGTGACGACGATCAGCCTGGCCGGATAGGGCCAGTTCTTCAGGATCTCCGCGATCTGGCCGCGATCGCGCGAGGAGATGAACATGCCGCGCGGCCGCTGGAAGATCAGGCCGTATTTCTGGCAGGCGAGCCCGACCGTCGGCGTGTAGATGATCGGCTGGATTTCGTCGATATTGTCGACGACGACGCGGAAGAAAAGCGCCTCGTTGCGGTCATGCAGCGCGTTCAGGGCGACGTATTTCTCCAGATCCGTCGGCAGCGTGCGCAGATTGGTGAGCACGCGCTGGGCCTGCGTCTCCATCGTCAGCACGCAAGGCGGCAGGAGGCCGCGCAGGCCGAGCGTCTCGCGCTCCGCTTCCGTGAAGGCGGTCCCCTTGTTGAGCAAGGGATCGCGCAGCAGCGTCATGCCTTGCTGCGAATTGGACGACGTCGATTGGGCAACGACCCGGGCAGGTCTATTCACGAATTCCCCCAAGGAGCTTCTATTTGAACCGCGGGCATTGTCGGCCAGTGCTCCATCCAGATCAAGGACGGAGAGACGGGGGCATTGTGATCTCGCACCGCAGCGAGCTTTTCGCGAACGCTTGGCAGTCTGCACGCGGAAAAAAAGGGGTTAACGCGCTACTCCGGCTTGATGTCGGCCGTCTCAACGAGAGGCTACCATTTCACCGTCTCGGCCTCATGAAAGCGGCCATGGTCGCGCGCTCGGATGCGGACTGAACGCTGCCGAATCAAGCGAGGCAAGCCGAAAATCTTGGGGACTGCTTATCCAGCCGCCCGCCGCGGCGTCAGACTGGCGGCGCCATCCGCCGGTGGCGCGATGTGCATCAAAATGGTCTGGGTGGCGGATGCGACCTCGATACCGTTCTGCTGGAAGCGCAGCTTCATGCGCCGGTTGAATTCGCGCTGGACCGGCCAGCGCCCGGCATCGGTGCAGCGGATCTGGCCGACGATCGACACCATCGCACCGTCGACCTTGTCGACGCCCCAGAGCTCGAGGTCGCCGCGGATCAACGCACGGAATTCCGGTTCGCGGCGCATCTCGTCGACAATGTCCCTGAGGATCTGGCCGGCACGGTCGGTGTCCTCCTTGTAGGCGACGTTGACGCTGACCGAGGCGTTGCCGGCGCCGCGGCTGGCATTGGTGATGGTCGTGACCGCGCTGAAGGGCACGATGTGGACGGCGCCGTCGCCGGCGCGCAGGCGGATGGTTCGGATCGAGACATTCTCGACCACGCCCGAGAGCCCCGAGACGCTGACATTGTCACCGACCTGGACCGTGTTTTCCAGCAGCAGGAACAGGCCGGTGATGAGATCCTGCACCAGCTTTTGCGAACCGAAGCCGATCGCGATGCCGACGATGCCGGCGCCCGCGAGCAGCGGCGCGACATTGACACCGATCTCGCTCAGCGCCGTGAGGCCGACGACGGTTGCGATCAGACAGAGCAGCGCCGTGCGCAGCATCGGCTGGAAGGTGCGCAGACGCGCGGCGCGGGCATAATGGCCGTCCCGGGACAGCGCATTGATCTGGCGGTCCAGCAGCGCGTTGCTGGCTTCCCATATCGCGGCTGCGATGAACACGGCAATGCCGATCGTCACCACGGCGGAGATCAGCCTGCTGCCGATCTGGCCGCCATAGAACCAAACGATGGCGTCGACGCCCCAGACTTCGAGCACGGCGACGAAGCCGATGAAGGTGATCACGCCGGACACGATCCTGCGCAGCAGCGGCAGATAGCGGTTGGCGCGGATCTCGAGACCCGGAAAGCGCTGGAGGATCTCAGGCTTGATGCGGAAGCCGCGGTCGATCAGGCTCAGCGTCACCATGATGACGACGCGCGTAACCAGCACCACCACGGCCGTGCCGACGAAATATTGCAGCAGCAGCGAATAGCCGTTGCGGATGTTGAGCGCCCAAACCGCCCACAACGCGAGATCGAGCGCGATGGCAGGATAGTGCCAGCCCGCGGCGATGCGGTTGCGCAAACGGGCCGCAATCCCCTGCCGCTCGGCCGGCGCGCGGATGGCGTCGGCGACCTGGCGGCGGCATTGCAGGATGATGACGACGATGAAGAGGTGCACGACCAGCATCACCATGCGCAGCAGTGCGGCGTAGCCGGCGCGATGCAGGCCGAGCAGCAGCGCCACATTGGCAAGGGCGATGCCGGAAACGCCGACAGCGACGATGCGACGTGCCCAGATCTCGATATAGGCGGCAGTCTCCGCGCGCACCGCAAACAGGCCGAACGGCCCGGCCAGCGCCCGCACGACGCAGATCAACCCACGCGAGAACGCATAGGCGTTGACGACTGCGAGGATGACGAGGCGGACGGTCGTGGGCTGGCCGATCTCGGTCCCGAGCAGCGCGGTGGCGACGGCGACGAAGACGACGAGCGGAAGCAGTTCAAGGACGATGCGGCCCAGCACGAAGGGCAGCCGCAGCATGACCTGCCAGACCCGCGCAAGGCTGCGACGACGCCTGTGCAGCTCCGGCGCGGGCGTGACGTCCGCGACCGATGGCGGCGGATCGGCGATCGGCAGCGCCTGTATTGGCGGGCGGGCGGTTTGTGGCGCGCGTGCTTCCAGGAACGCGGCCGGACGCCGGATCAGGCGGAAGATCACCCATTCCGCACAGAAGGCCGAGCCGAACACCAGCGCCAGCTTCCAGGCGATCTCGATCAGGAGGTGATAGGCCGCCGGATCGTTCGCAGTCCGCACGATCCAATAATAAAACGCCGGGAAGTGTGTGAGCGTCCGCGCCATGCCAGCGATTTCGCTCGAGATTTGACCGATCTCCTCCGAGACGGTGAGCAGGAGCTGCGCGCCTAGGCCGTCGGCCGAGAGCGGGATCGGCGACTTCGGCTCGGGCACGGGCGTCGCGGGCTGCTGCGGGCCGGATGCATTGGCGATCGCGCGCAGCGTATCGATCATCTGCGCGCGCTTCTTGTCGTCCTGGAGCGTCTCCAGCGCGCGCCTGGCCTCCTCGCCTGACAGTGCGGCACCATTGTTCGTCGCTGGCCGGGGCGCCTCGGCGCGGGCGGCGGGGACAGAGCAGATCGCGAGGAAGAGAACAGCGAGAAGCGCCGGGGCCAGCTTGGGCGACACGAGAAGTCCCTGAAAAAAATGCATGCGCCGACGGTGTCGGGACCGTCACCGCCAAATCGCATGCGTCATGTCGGATAGCCGCTATTCGCCCGCGGCCTGTGTCGGAAATTGGCCTTCGCGGCGACATTCTCTTGGCATTTGCCGCAATGCGAAGATCGGAACCGCAGAGGTCAGTGCGCGCAAAATACAAACGGAGCCGTGCGTTGTTGAACCTGCCAGAGCCGTCATGGCCGGGCTTGTCGAGGCCTGTCCCGGGCATCCACGTTCTTCGTGCCGTGCTGCAAGGCGTGGATGGCCGGGCCTTCGCCGCGTCGAAGCGGCTACGGCCGCGCAGGCGGGACAGGCCCGGCCATGACGATGTGGAGACCAATGTGCCCCAAGCAAATCGTCCCTAACTACTCGCCACTATTCCGGGCGTCGGCCCGGAATGACGGCGAGGAGGAAGGAGGACAAAAAGCGGGATGTAAAAGGTCACGCGTCGCGGCGGCCTCAGCGCGGCCGTCAGACGCGATCAATGTGATGCAAAATACAGCGCCGGGAAGGTAGGGGCTTTGCCTCACTGATGCAGCCCGCTAAACCTTGTCCCGGCGTGCCGTTCGCGGTTTCTGCCGCTATGCGATAGTCCGAACGAGCTCCATCGCAATTAACGCGGCTGGATTTGCGGAGGTGGCGTCATAGACCTCCCCTTGCTCATGAGGTGGACATTGCGTGTCGCTTGTTTGCGACCGCTAATAATGCTCCTCCTGGGACACAAAACTGTCAAGCAAGATCAATGATCTGACGATCACATTTGTCGACCCGGGTTCCCTGGAAGGCCCGCTGTGTCCAGCGCTTCCGCGCGAAGCAAGGATATTGGGAAGGCAGCGGGGCATGGTGACATCATGCTCCTGTCTTGCCCGACGAGTCAAATCCGCTTCGTAAAATCAGCATTACAATGACGCGCCTGCAAAGCCATTGATTCTGCTATGCCCGGCTACTGTGCATGGGGTTGTTTTCGCACTTTTGGTCGATGGCCGGCTCGGCCGCCTAGAGAAACATCTCCGCCAGGTCGACCGTCGAGGCCTTTCCGATCTGGTCGAAGTTTCGCGCCAGCCAGCTCCGCGCCGCCGCGCGGCCCTCGTCGCGCAGGCGGCACAACAGGCTCCATTCGGGATGGAACTGCGTGGCCGTGCCGAGCTGCGACATCAACGCGTCGTTGCCGATCCAATGCATGTACATGCGGCTGTGCTTGTTGCTGTCGAGCTCGCCATCGTCGATCAGCCGGGTGGCGAAAGCGATCGCGCGCATCTCGCGCATCAAGGACGAATTGAAGCTGATCTCGTTGATGCGGTGGAGGACGTCCGCGGCACTGGCCGGCAGCTCGTCGCGCCGGATCGCCGTCACCTGCACGATGACGACGTCGTGACTTCCCTTGCGGTAGATCAGCGGATAGATCGCGGGATTGCCGAGATAGCCGCCATCCCAATAATGCTCGCCGTCGATCTCGACGGCCTGGAAATAGGGCGGCAGGCAGGCCGAGGCAAGCACGGTTTCCGCCGTGAGAAGCGGGCTCTGGAACACCTTGATCTTGCCGGTGCGGACATTGGTGGCGTTGAGAAACAGCTGCGGCGCGTCGGGCGAGGAATTGAGCCGGTCGAAATCGACCACGCGCTGCAGCAGCGCCCGGAGCGGATTGAAATGAAAGGGATTGAGCAGGTTCGGCGGCAGCGTATGTGTCAGCGTATGGATGAATGCGTGGACCGGATGATATTCCGGCGGCAGCCTCAAGGCCTGGATCCACTGGTTCAGCGGCGACATCAGATCGTACGCCATGTCCATGCGCGACACTTCGTACCAGAATGCGTGCAGGCTCTCCCGCGCGGCCTCAGCGCCTCCATGCGCCATGCCGGAGGCCATCGCCACCGCATTCATCGCGCCGGCACTGGTCGCACTGATCGCCTCGATCGCGAGCCTGCCGTCCTCGAGCACCTGGTCGAGCACGCCCCACACGAAGGCGCCGTGCGCGCCGCCGCCCTGGAGCGCGAAGTTGACGTCCTTGCAGTTCGTGGTCCCGCTGGCTGTCACTTTGCTTGCTTCTTGCCTCCCGTCCCTTCTTTCTCCAGCGCCTTGCGCACCTGCTTGAACTCCTCCAGCGAGGCCTTGTCGGCACGGGGGAAGCGCAGGTCGAGCTTTTCCAGCTCGGCATTGATCACCGAGCCGATCACGACGCGGGCGAACCATTTGTGGTCGGCGGGCACGACGTACCACGGCGCATGGGACGTCGCCGTGTGCCGGACGATGTCCTGATAGACCGCCTGGTAGCGCGGCCACAGCGCGCGCTCCTTGATGTCGTCCATCGAGAACTTCCACTGCTTGGCCGGATCGTCCAGCCGCGCGAGGAAGCGCTCGCGCTGCTCATCCTTGGACACGTTGAGGAAGAATTTCAGCACCACGGTGCCGTTGCGGCAGAGATAGCGCTCGAACGCCGAGATGTCCTCGAATCGCTCCCTCCAGATGTTCTTGGTCACGAGCTTTGGCGGCAGCTTCTCCTTGGCGAGAATCTCCGGATGCACCCGCGTCACCAGGCATTCCTCGTAGTGGGAGCGGTTGAAGATGCCGATACGCCCGCGCTCGGGCAGCGCAATCATATGGCGCCAGAGGAAGTCATGGTCGAGCTCCTTGCTGCTCGGTGCCTTGAAGGCATGAACCTCGCAGCCCTGCGGATTGATGCCCTCGAAGATCGCCTTGATCGCAGAATCCTTGCCGCCTGCGTCCATCGCCTGGAACACGATCAGGAGCGACCAGCGGTCCTGCGCGTAAAGCCTCTCCTGAAACTCGATTAGCCGCTTCTTGTTCGAATCGAGGACCGCCTGCGCCTTCTCCTTGTCGAGATCGCCCCTCTCGTCGGTCTTGTGGTCCTTGAGGTGAAACTTGCCCGAACCATCGTGGCGGAATGGCGAGATGTAGCGGTCAAGCTCCTGGGCGAGCGATTTGGACGGCTTCTTGTTCATGAGCGCGGGGCACCTTGCGTTGCGGCTTCAATCGGTCGAGCAAGCTACCAAGGATGCCCTTGGGAAGGAATATGATGAAAAGGACGAGCAGCACGCCGTAGACGAGGTTGTCCCAGCCGACCGCCTTGGTACCGAAGCCGATGCGCAAGGTCTCGGCCAGCAGAATGGTGATGATGGCGCCGACCGTCGGGCCGAGCGAGACGAACAGGCCGCCGACGATGGCCGCGAACACCATCTGGAGCGACACCGCGATGCCGCTGACCGTGTCAGGCGTGATGAACATCTGGTACTGGCAGTAGATCGCGCCGGCGAGCGCCGTCATCAGCGCGCTGAGCAGCGTGATCTTCAGCTTCTCCGCCGTGACATCGACGCCGGCGGCGGCAGCGGCATCCTCGTCCTCCGAGATCGCCTCCAGCGCATAGCGAGCCATGCTGCGATCGACCCAGTGCCAGACCACGATGCCAAACAGCCAGACCGCGAGCGCAATCAGGTACCAGGTCGTCTTGTCGTCGAACTGCAGCGCTAGCAGCTTGCCGCCCGAGGTCCGGTTCGGCGTGTAGCCCAGCGAGCCGCCGGTGTAGTCGCGTGTTGCGGTGATGACCTGGAGCACGATGCCTGACAGCGCCAGCGTCACCAGCACGAAATAGTGGCCGGTGATGCGGAAGCGGAAGCAGGGATAGCCGACGATCAGCGCCAGCGCGCCGGCCGCGACCATGCTGATGGGGATGCCGATCCAGGGCGACAGGCCGAGATGATTCCAGAGCAGCGCCGTGACATAGGCGCCGATCCCCATGAAGCCGCCGTGGCCGAGCGAGACCAGGCCGAACCGCCCCATCATCGACCAGGAGGTGTAGGCGAACGACCAGATCAGGATCAGCACCAGAATGTGCAGATGATAGGGATCGCGATAGACGAAGGGCAGCGCGACCAGCGCCGCCAGGCCTATTCCCCAGGCTGCAAGCCGCCCCTGCCCCATCATCGGCGCCTCGCAAGCAGGCCCGCGGGCCGGATGAACATCATGACGATGAAGAAGGCGAAGGCGAGCACATAGCCCCACTCGAGATCGGAGAACAGGCCGCCGAGCGAGATGATCTCGGCGAACACGAAGGCGGCGATGAAGCCGCCGATGAAATTGCCGAGGCCCCCGAGCACGCAGATCAGGAAGGTGATCGGCCCGAAGGAGAGGCCGACGAAGGGATGCACGTCATATTGCAGGACCAGGAGGCAGGCGGCGAGGCCGGCCAGCGCGCCGCCCAGCGCCGAGGTGATCAGATAGATCCGCCTGGTGTCGACGCCCATCAAGGCCATGATCTGGCGGTCCTGCGAGATGGCGCGGATCGCAGTGCCGGTGAAGGTTCGCGTCATGAACAGATAGACGGCGACCATGCCAACCAGCGCCGCCAGGAACGATAGCAGCCGTGCGTAGCTGAAGTTCATGTCGCCGAAGGCAAGCACCGGCAGGCGGATGCCGAGATTGCGGAAGTCGATGCCGAAGGCGACCGTGGCAAAGCTCTGGAGCACGAACAGCACGCCGCCGGTCGCGAGCAGCTGGTTGATCGGCGGCGCGGTCAGCAGCGGCGCGATCACGAGGTAGTGCAGCGCTGCGCCAAGCACCGCGACCAGCAGGATGGTGAGCGGCGCGGCGACGAAATAGCTGAGCCCGTAGTACTGCACCATGAAGTACATGCCGTACATGCCGATCATCACGAGCTCGGCATAGCAGATCCACGTGACGTCGATGACGCCGAAGATCAGATTGAGGCCGAGCGCGAGCAGCGCCAGCACACCGCCGAGCAGGATGCCGTTGATCACGGCCTCCAACAGGTAGATGTCGAAAATGTCCAGGAACGCCTGCATGCCCGTCACACCCCGAGATATGCTTCCTTGACCGTGTCGCTCGCCAGCATCTCGGCCGAGGTGCCGGAGGCGCGGATCGAGCCGGCCTCGATCAGATAGGCGCGATCGACCACCTTCAGCACCTGCTGCACGTTCTGCTCCACGATCAGCACGGTCAGGCCGCTGGCGCGAATCCGTTTCACCAACTCGAACACCTGCTGCACCACGACCGGCGCGAGGCCCGCCGAGGGCTCGTCGAGCAGCAGCAGCTTCGGATTGGACATCATCGCGCGGCCGATCGCGCACATCTGCTGCTCGCCGCCGGACATGGTGCCCGCCATCTGGTGGCGGCGCTCCTTCAGGCGCGGGAACAGCTCGAACACGACGTCGAGCCGCTCGGCATAGTGCCCGCGCGCTTTCTTCATGAAGGCGCCCATCTTGAGATTGTCGTCCACCGTGAGCTGCGGAAACAGCCGGCGGTTCTCCGGCACATGCGCGATGCCGAGGCTGACGATCTTGTGCGAGGGCGTCGCCACGAGGTCGACGCCTTCCATTCTGATCGAGCCGCGCGAGGGCCTGATCAGGCCGGAGATGACGCGCATCAGGGTGGTCTTGCCGGCGCCGTTCGGGCCGATGACGCCGACGGCCTCACCGGCCTTCACGTCGAGATTGACATCGAACAGGGCCTGGAAGGTGCCATAGCCGGCATTGACGCCGCGAAGCTCCAGCATCGGCTAGCCTCCCGCCCGGCGGCGCGCTTCGGCGGCCGCGGCCTGCGTGGTCTCGGCATCGGTGCCGAGATAGACCTCGATCACCCGCGGATCGCCGGCGACCGCACTCGGCAGGCCCTCCGAGATCTTCTCGCCGTGATCCAGCACCATGACGCGATCGACGACCCGCATCAGCACGCCCATGATGTGCTCGACCCAGATGATGGTGATCCCGAGCTCGTCGCGGATGTTGCGCAGCATGTCGGCGGCCTGATCCATCTCGGCCTCGTCGAGGCCGCCGAGGCTCTCGTCGGCCAGCAGCAGCTTCGGCGCGGTGGCGAGCGCTTTCGCAAGCTCGAGCTTCTTCAGGCCGGCAGCGCCGAGGCCATCGACGCTGGCATGGCGATCGGTGGGCAGGCCGACCATGGCGAGCGAGCGCTCGGCCGCCTCGTCCGCCCTGGCACGGCTGTGGCGGCCCTGGCCGTAGAAACCGGCGAGCGCAACGTTCTCGAAGATGGTCAGGCGGCGGAAGGGGCGCGGAATCTGGAAGGTGCGGCCGATGCCGCTGTTGATGATCCGGTGCGGCGCGAGGCCCGCGATCTCGTGGCCGGCGAAAAGTATCGAACCTGATGTCGGCGCCAGCGTGCCGGAGAGCATGTTGAAGATCGTGCTCTTGCCCGAACCGTTGGGGCCGATCAGGCCGAGGATCTCGCCCTCGTCGACCTTGAACGACACGTTGTTCACGGCGGTGAAGCCGCCAAACCGCTTCACCAGCCCGTTCACTTCCAGCACCGCCGTTCTCCGCCGCTACTGGTTGCTGTAGGTGGTGCCTTTCGGCAGCGGCAGCACGGCCTCGCGCTGCGCCTGACTCTTGGGCCACACCACGTAGGACTTGTCGTCGACGTATTGGATCACGACGGGGAACGAGCGCTCGTTCTGGCCGGCCATTGGCGAGCCCTCGCCGTGGAATTTGACGCCGAAGCCGAGCATGGTGCCGCCTTCGGGTATGTCGGTGTCGAGTGCTGCCTTGCGCAGGGAGTCGGGATCTATGCCGCCATATTTCTTGATCGCTCGCGGCAGCACGTCGGTCAGGAACAGGTAGGTGTTGGACGCAGCCATGCCGACATGAGCCGAACGGATGGCGACGCCCGGCTTGCGCTTGTCGAACTCCTCGCCAACCGCCTTGATGATCGGCGGCAGCTTCGGATCCATGCTCTTCTGGTTGGCGAGCCAGATCGAGATCGGATCGGTGTTGAAGACGTAGTTTACATCGGCGCCCAGGCCTTCCTTCAGCTTCTCATAGACCCCGTAGCCGGCGCCATGTCCCACCAGCGCACCGAACTTCAGCCCTTGTTCGCGGGCTTGCCGGAGCAACAGGGTGATGTCGGGATTGTAGCCGGTGTGGAAGATCACATCCGGCTTGGCCCGCTTCAGCTTGGTGACCAGCGCAGACAAATCCGGGGCCGTGGCCGAATAGCCTTCCCTGAGCACGATGTTGAAACCGGCCTTCTTGGCACCGGCTTCATTGCCCTTGGCAACGTCGACGCCGTAGGCGCCGTCCTCATGGATGATGGCGACCCGCAGGTCCTTCGGATCCTTGCCCAACTTCTCCTTGGTGTTCTGCGCGATGAAGTCCATCGTCATCATGCCGAACTGATCGCCGGAAGCCTGCGGCCGAAACACGTATTTGTAGTTCTTGTTCTCCAGCACCGCGGACGAAATGCAGGTTGTGATCCACATGAACTTCTTCAACTGCTCGACGCGCGCCGCCACCGGCACGCACTGCGCCGAGGAGAAGAAGCCGAGCAGCATGTCGACCTTTTCCTGCTCGATCAAACGGATCGCTTCATTGATGGCGACGTCCGGCTTGCTCTGAGCATCGGCATAGATCGCCTCGATCTTGTAGCCCTCGACATCCTTCGCGCTGTACTGATCCAGCATGATCCTTGCGCCGGTATATTGCAGCTCCGAGCCGCCGCCGGCGAGCGGGCCGGTCAGATCGTAGATGACGCCGATCTTGAGCTTCTTCTCCTGAGCCTTGTCTTGGGCCTCGGCGGACGCCGCCAAGCCCGTCGCCGATACGGCGACCAACAACCCACGTACCAAACGGGCAGCCATGCGCAGGCGCATCAAAACCTCCCTGGACGATTGTGCATTGCATTCTTGGTGCAATTCTTCGGCCCATCACATGGGCTGCGCGCGGCGATGTCAAGCCTCGCGCATCAGCGCGCTGCGAACTGCTGCTCGACGAAGGCCGTGACAAATCGCGGCATGGACGGCCTGAGATCGCTGGTCCCGCGCACGAGGTGAATGGCCGACAGCTCCGGCTCGGTTTCGCGCGCAAGGTTGGCTTCGATCCGGGCGCGAGCCATGTCGCCCGGCATGTCCAGGTTGATGACCTGCAACATCGCGATCGTGGGGCCTGTGACCACGCAATGCCAGCCCGGCTCGATCCGATAGTCAGCCGCGGTCAGGCCGGTCTCCTCGCCGAGTTCGCGGACAACACTGCCGGGAATGTCGAGCGCGCCGTCCCTGACATCGTCGAGATCAGGCGTTCCCGAGGGGAAATAAATGCGGCCCGCATTGGCGGTGTGGGGCGCCATCTCGCCCATGATGAAGGCGCCGTCGGAGGCGCGCAACGCGCCCATGCCAAAGCCGTTGAACACGGCCTTGTCGGGAAAGTCCCAGTCGCGCCAGGCGAGGAAGCTTGCGAAATCAGTCTCGAAATAGGTCGCCGTCAGGTGACCGTTGCTGAACACGGCGTCGCGCCCGAGCAGGACGCGGCCGTTCCAGATCTTCGGCCGCTCACGTTGCTTCTCGGCGAAATGCGCCGCGATCTCGGCACGCCGTTCCTCCGCGAACGGCCACACGATCGGCCGCACCGCAAGATCGAGCGTCGTGACGCGATGTATGACCGGTGACGTCATGACCGGGCGATTGCCACGCCTTCGCGTCGGCTATTTGGCATTGCCCGTGGTCTTCTTGGCCTGCTCGACGAATTTGTTGGTGAAGGTCTTGCTGACGTCGATCTTGGCGTTCGCGACCTCGGGCGAGCCGACGCTGAACACCGCAAGCACGGCATCCGCGCCCTTCGGATCCATCTTGCCGGTTTCCGAGAACATCGGGATCGTGTTCTTCAGCGCGGCGAGATAGAGATCCTTGTTCTTGCCGACCACCTGCTCTGGCATCTTCGCCATGATCTCCTCGGGCGAATGGGAATGGATCCAGGCCAGCGTGGCGAGGATCGCATTGGTGAGCGCCTGCGTCTCCTTCTCATGGCCGTTGATCCAGGCCGCGGTCGAGTACAGCGCGCCGCCCGGATATTCGCCGCCGAAGGTCTCCAGCGTGTCCTTCTGGGTGCGGGTGTCCGAGAGGATGCGCAGATCCTTGTGGCCGCCCTGAAGCACGGTGACGGACGGATCGAGCATCACGGCCGCATCGATCTGGCCCTGCTGCATGGCGGCAACCGCGGTGGCGCCGAGGCCGACACCGATCACGGCGGTATCGGCGGGATCGACGCCGTTCTTCTTGAGCATGTATTTGACGAAGAAGTCGGTGGAGGAGCCGGGCGCGCTGACGCCGACCTTCTTGCCGGCGAGATCCTTGACCGATTTGATGTCGTTGGTGCGCGAGGGTGCGACCACCAGCACGAGACCGGGGTAACGGTCATAGACCACGAAGGACTGGAGCTCCTGCTTCTTGGCCGCGAGATTGACGCAATGGTCGAAATAGCCGGAGACCACGTCGGCGCTGCCGCCGAGCACGGCTTTGAGCGCGTCCGAACCGCCCTTGAGGTCGACGAGCTCGACACTGACGCCGGCCTTCTCGTATTCGCCGAGCTGCCTGGCCAGCACCGTCGGCAGATAGCACAGGCAGGAACCGCCGCCGACCGCGATGGTCACCTTGCTTTGCGCCGCGGCAAGCGAGGTGGTGAGCGTCAGCGCGAGCAGCGCGCCGGCGAGCCTGGCAATCGTGTTCTTCATTGGTGTCCTCCGTTCGGCCGGCGGCACCATAGAGCAGCGGGACGGGCTTGAGAAGCGCTGCCTCGGTGGGCTGGCCATCGGCCTTGGCGCAATAGCATGCCCGGACAAGAGCAATTCCTGATGGGGAGGATCAAGACGCCGCCGCAGGCGCCTGACGACGTCACGCTGCCGGATTGAGCCCTCGCGATCGGGCTCGCGCCGATGCGCGGGCCCGTTTCGTGAATTTCGCCGCTAGATCGGACGCGCCTGCTTCCGGATCTCGTTCGCGATCGGCTTGAGGGTGTCTGTCGGAAGCTGGCCGACGAGGGTATAGCCAAGGCCGTCGTCTATCCAGGCAAAACCCGCGACGTCGCCGGACGACTGCGGCATCATCGGCGCATCCTGATTGCGGCTGCTCATCGGACGCGTCAGTACCACGAGGCGATCGCCGCGATCGTCGTCGTACATGAACATCGCGGCCGGACCGTGCGAGGTCGCGACCAGACGCCCGCCCATCAGCCGATAGCCCGAGACGGAGAGGTCCGGTACCTTGACCGGCTGTTTCAGCCGGTTGGATATCCATTGCGTGAGCTCTGCGCTGTCGGACGCCCGTATCTCGACCGGACGCACGCGATCCGGTGCGAAAACGCCATAGGTATAGGCTGCTTCCTGGGCCAACGCGGATAGTCCGTTCGAGCTATCCTGCAGTACGCTGCGCATGGTCCATCCGCCGAGGCCTCCGATACCTAGAAGCAACATCGCAGCGATTGCCCGCCACGCCCGCAGGGGACGGCGCTTCCGGCTCTCGATGATGTGCGACAGGTTCAATTCCGCGGGCAATGGCTCGTCGGCGATTGAAGCGAGCGCGCCACGCAGCTGCTCGCGCTGGTTGGCGAAGCCCGCAACGCGGTTCGCGACATCCGGATGCTCGTCCAGATAGGATGCGACCTCGGCGCGACGCTCGGGCTCGAGCGCCTGGTCCACATAGGCGTGGAGATCATCTTCCGTGATCGGCCGCTGGTTCATTTCAAGCTCCGCAATGCGACGACGTTCCTCGGCCCCACCGCATCCATTTCCTGCTGCAACCGCTCCCGTGCGCGCGACAGGCGCGACATCACGGTGCCCACGGGAACGCCGAGGACTTTCGCAGCATCCGCGTAGGAGAGATCCTCGACTGCGACAAGCAGCAAGACCGCTCGTTGCTCTTCCGGCAGTCGCGCAAGCTTGCTCAGGAAGTCCCGGTAGATCAGGCTTTGTTCCTGCGCTGCCGCGCTGACAAGCTCCTGCTCACCCGCATCGTCGATCGGCATATGCCTTCCCCGCGCTGTGGCCTGGCGGAATTGCGTGATCGCCAGATTGTGAAGGATGGTGAAGAGCCAGGCGCGGACGCTGCCATCGCGCCGCTGCTGCCAGCGGCTGACGGCGCGCTCCAGGCAATCCTGGACCAGATCGTCAGCCGCCGCGCGATCGCGCATGAGCGCACGCGCATAGCGGCGGAGCGCGGGGATCAGCGGCTCGACCTGAACCAGCATATCCTTCATGACGCGCTCCGCCTCATCTCGGTTGATGCCCGCCGAACGTCATCGCGCCTCGATTTGAATGACGTCGCCCGGCATGGCCGCGTCGCCGGACGCAATCACCAGATATCGCCTGGCAGCCGCGGCAGACTGGTCGACGATCTGCCGGATCGGACCGACCGCGTTGACGATGGCTGATCCGGCCGGATTGGTCATGAACGCTGCCAATGGCTGCAGCGGCCCGCTTCCATCGCCATGGTCCGCCAGCGCCAGCACATATTTCTGCCTGGGTTGAAGTCCCGTCACCGAAGCCTGCAGGACCTGTATCAAGCCCTGATCGAACAACGACACGCTGGTCGGCGCCTGGCCCCCCGCACCACCTTTCGATACAAGCGCGAGATGGGCAACCTGGCCGGCAACACCGAGAGACTGCAAGTTTTGGCGGTCATCCGGGTCAGGCGCGGCGTTTGGGACATAGGCGATCGCCTGCGGCGCCTGGCCGATCGGAACGTTTGCGATGACCTTGTTGGTTGCCGTATCGATAGCCGCAAGCGCGTCGGCATTCTCCAGCCCGACATAGATGCGGGTCCCGTCGCCGGACGGCCACACACCGTGCGGAAGACTACCAACCGGGATCGTCGCGACCTGCGAGAAGTCGTCGGTGCGGAATACCTTCACTTCGTTCAGGCCACCGACAGTGACATAGGCATACGTGCCCTTGGTCGTATGCGCGAAGTTGACGTGATTTGTGATCGGGCCGGTTTCGATGGTCTTGATCGCATTGAACGGCGGCCTCGCGTTGAACACCTGGGTCCGGCCCACGTCTTTCAGCGTGAACCATACTTGGTTCCCATCCGGCGTCGCCGCGATGTTCGGGCAGAATGGGCTCTCCTGCTTCACCCTCGCTATGATCTTGTGCTCGGCAACAGCGACCACGTCAGTTTCCGGATTGAAGGACGAGCAGATGTAACCATACTTGCCGTCGGGTGAGAAAATCTGCATGCCGGGCCCGTTCGGGGTCGCGATGCGGGTTTTCTCCTTGAAGCTGGTCGGGTCGATGACGGAGATGTAGTTTTCGCCGCGGACGGTGACCCACACCTCTTTGCCGTCCGGCGTGTAGAACGCCTCATGTGGCGACCTCCCGACGTAGGTCACGTGCTTGACAGCGTTGGTCGCGGTATCGATGAAACTCACGGAGTTCGAACCGATCGAAACCACGGCGAGCGTCTTGTGATCCGGCGAGAAGCCCATGCCGTGCACGAGGACCTGGCCCTTGTAGAGCGGGCTGAAATTGCCGGGTTGCGGGTCGCCCAGCCGGATCACACCAAGCAGCTTGTTGTCGACGGGGTCGGTGACCGAAA
This sequence comes from Bradyrhizobium sp. R2.2-H, assembly GCF_004346455.1. NCBI lineage: Bacteria > Pseudomonadati > Pseudomonadota > Alphaproteobacteria > Hyphomicrobiales > Nitrobacteraceae > Bradyrhizobium > Bradyrhizobium sp. R2.2-H. The sequence goes on along the minus strand of NZ_SMBR01000005.1, from coordinate 483,809 downwards.
CCGTATTCGAGAATTGTTCTGCGGCGTAAACGCGGTCGTGATGGCTGATCGGAATATCGGGGGCGGACAGCGCGCCCGGTGCCTGCCCCGCCCATGCGGCGGATCCGCCTGCAAGCATCGTGGCGGCCAGGAAAATGCTTCTCACAACCCTGCATTTCGATGTGTTCATGTATGTCGCTCCTATTTCTTTATTCCGGCGGGCATATCCATCTGCATGCCCGAATGATGATGAACGTTGGCAACCGGAGCGGATGCCGGTTGCGTCGGAGCAGGTGCGGTGTCCGTGGCCGGCTCGCCTATGGCGAGCTTCATGGCCGCGATCTCCTGCATCTGATCGACAACGATTTCCTGGGCGATGCGCCGCAGCTGCTCGTTCTTGCCATAGCGCAATTCGATGACCGCCATGTCGATCGCGCCCTGATGATGCGGATTCATCATCGCGACGAAGTCGCGATCGACGTCGCCGGTCGGCTTGACCGCCATGTCGTTCATCATCTTGTTCATGGCGGCTTCATTTTCTTCCAGAAAGGCCCGTTCCTCCGTGCTCAGCGCAGCCGGCGGGTTGCCCGGATGGGACTCATGCGCGAACGCGAGCGGAGGCACCGCGAACGCGACGAGAATGCGCGCGGCGAGGAACGCCGCGCCGAAGCCAGAGCCGGGCCATCGACATCTGGCCGAGAGCGCCGCTACGGCGCAGCGAAACTGTGACGGGTACATCAAGAACTCCCATGCGAGTGGTCGCATGGGGGTTTGACGCGCGGCCGCGCGTTCTATTCCGGCCCGCCGATCACATAAATGTCAGCGCGCAACGAGGCGGCTTAACCACGCCCGTCCGACGCAGCCGGCCGCCACACCAGCAGCCGCCGCTCCACCAGCGTAACGCCGTAGTCGATCAGGATGACGAAGGCGGACAGCACGAACATGCCCGCGAACACGCCGCCGACGTCGAACACGCCCTCCGCCTGCTGGATGAGATAGCCGAGGCCTGCGGCCGAGCCCAGGTACTCGCCGACCACCGCGCCGACCACGGCGAAGCCGACCGAGGTATGCAGGGAGGAGAACATCCAGGACAGCGCCGACGGCCAATAGACGTGCTGCATCAATTGCCGCTCGCTCATGCCGAGCATGCGGCCGTTGTCGAGCACGGTGCGGCTGACCTCTTTCACGCCCTGATAGACGTTGAAGAACACGATGAAGAACACCAAGGTGACGCCGAGCGCGACCTTGGACCAGATGCCGAGCCCGAGCCACAGCGCGAAGATCGGCGCCAGCACGACGCGCGGCAATGCGTTGACCATCTTCACGTAGGGATCGAACACGGCGGCGACCAGCGGCTGGCGTGCGAACCAGAAGCCGACCAGCACGCCGCCCAGCGATCCGATCACGAAGGCGAGGATCGATTCCGCCAATGTGATGCCGAGATGCTTCCAGATCACGCCGGAGGCGAACCATTTCACGATCTGGCTGAACACGTCGAACGGGTTGGAGAAGAAGAACGGCGGCAGCAGGATCTTGCCGAACACGGGCACGGTCGTCAGCACCTGCCACAGCACGATGCCGACGACGGCGACCAAGATCTGCAGCGCGAACAGCGTCGGGCGCGACATCAGACCGCCTCCGCCGCATGAGTCGATTGCGCGTAGCCCTTCATCACCTCGTCCTTCAGCACGCTCCAGATCTCGCGATGCAGCGCATGGAATTCCTTGTCCAGCCGTACCTCGAAGATGTCGCGCGGGCGCGGCAGGCTCACCTGCCAGTCGCCGATGATGCGCGAGGACGGCCCGGCCGACATGATCACGACGCGGTCGGCGAGCGCGATCGCCTCTTCCAGATCGTGGGTGACGAACAGCACGGCCTTGCGGTCGGCGTTCCACAAGTCGAGCAGAAGGTTGCCCATGACCTGGCGGGTCTGTGCATCGAGTGGCCCGAACGGCTCATCCATGAGCAGGATTTTTGGATCGCGGATCAGCACCTGCGCCAGCGCCACGCGCTTGCGCTGGCCGCCGGAGAGCATGTGCGGATAACGGCCCGCAAAGGCGCCGAGGCCGACGGAGGTCAGCCATTTCTGCGCCCGCGGCAGCGCATCAGTGCGCGGCGTGCCCTTGATCTCGAGCCCGATCGCGACATTGTCGAGCGCGGTCTTCCACGGGAACAGCGCGTCGGCCTGGAACAGGTAGCCGGCATCCCGGTTCAGCCCCGCCAGCGGCCGGTCGAAAATCCGGACGCTACCGGCGGCGGGCTTGAGCAACCCGGCCGCAACGTTGAGCAGCGTCGATTTCCCACAGCCGGTCGGGCCGACGATGGCGACGAACTCGCCCTGGGCGACCGTGAGATGGGCTTTCTCGACCGCCGTATAGACCCGCCCGTCCCCGAGGCGGAACGCGACCTTGGCATCTTCCAGCGCCACTGCCGTGGGCGTCGTCATGTGCTTCCTCCGAATTCAGGCCGATGCCTTAGCCGCTCGCGCGGCCAAGTTCAATCAAGGCGCCAAGCGTGCTACGCATGGGTCCCGTCACCCCGCCCCTCAGAGGCAACCGAGCCGAGCGCAGGTCTGATGCCGTCCAGTCCCATGATCGGCTATGCACACGTCACCAAGAGCTTCGGCTCCCTCAGGGCTCTGAGCGATGTATCGCTCGACATCGCCGAGGGCGAGTTTGTGGCGATCGTCGGCGGCTCCGGCTCGGGCAAGACCACGCTGCTGCGGCTCACCAACCGGCTGATCGAGGCCGACGGCGGTACCATCACCGTCGAGGGCGAGGATGTGAGAGACGTCGATCCGGTCGCGCTGCGGCGGCGGATCGGCTACGTGTTCCAGAGCGGCGGGCTGTTCCCGCATTTGAGCGTCGCCGACAATATCGGGATCACGCCGAGACTACTGGGTGTGTCGGCGGCGGATATCGCGGCGCGTGTCGACGAGCTGCTCGAGCTGGTGCAGCTCGACCGTGCTGCGCATCGCGACCGTCTGCCGGAAGCGCTCTCGGGCGGCCAGCGCCAGCGCGTCGGCGTGGCGCGGGCGCTCGCGGCAAGGCCTCGCATCGTGCTGATGGACGAGCCGTTCGGCGCGCTCGATCCCCTCACCCGCGATGCGCTCGGCGACGACTATCGCTCGCTGCATCGCAAGCTCGGCCTGACCACAGTGATGATCACCCATGACATGACGGAGGCTCTCTTGCTCGCCGACCGCATCGCAGTGATGCGCGGCGGACAGCTGCGCGCGCAGGGCACGCCCGATGAGCTCACCAGGAGCGGCGACGGCTACGTGCTGGAGCTGCTGCGCACGCCGCGGCGCCAGGCCGAGCGGCTGAATGCGCTGTTGCCGCAGGGCGGCGCGGCATGAGCCTCCTCACCGATCCGCGCTGGGGCGAGGCGCTGGCGCATCTGCCCGACTACCTCGGCAACCATGTGCAGGTCAGCCTTGCCGCACTGGCGCTCGGTCTCGCCGTCAGCCTGCCGCTGGCGATCCTCACGCGCAATCGCCCGGCGCCTCGCGGCTTGCTGCTCGCGTTCGCCAGCATCGTGCAGACCGTGCCTGGGTTGGCGCTGCTTGCACTGTTCTATCCGCTGCTGCTCGCGGCGGCCTCGGTCGCGCTGGCCTGGTTTGGCGTTTCCTTCTCCGCCTTCGGCTTCCTGCCGGCGATGCTGGCGCTGGCGCTCTATTCGATGCTGCCGGTGCTGCGCAACGGCATCACCGGGCTCAACGGCATCGATCCCGCGCTGATCGAAGCCGCCAAGGGCGTCGGCATGACCGGACGCCAATCGCTGCTCATGGTCGAGCTGCCGCTGGCACTGCCGGTGATGATGGCGGGCATCCGCACCGCCGCAGTCTGGGTGATCGGCACCGCGACGCTGTCGACCCCGATCGGGCAGACCAGCCTCGGCAATTACATCTTCGCCGGGCTCCAGACCCAGAACTGGGTGTTCGTCCTGTTCGGCTGCCTGGCCTCGGCCCTGCTCGCGCTCGCCGTCGATCAACTGCTTGGCCTGATCGAGAATGGTCTGCGTCGTCGCAGCCGTCTGCGCGCGGCGCTCGGCTGCATCGGGATCGCAGCTCTCGTTGCCGCAACATTGGTGCCGACAATGGGCCGCTCCTCGCAGGGCTACGTCGTCGGCGCCAAGACATTTGCCGAGCAGTATGTGCTGTCCGCGCTCCTCAGGGACCGTCTCCAAGCCGCCGGCCTGTCCGCGACGGCGCGCTCGAGCCTCGGTTCGAGCGTGATCTTCGAGGCGCTGAAGGCCGGCGACATCGATCTCTATGTCGACTATTCCGGCACGCTTTGGGCCAACCAGCTGCATCGCAGCGATATCAAGCCGCGCACCGAGCTGCTCGCGGAACTCAAGACAGCGCTCGCCAGGGACAACATCACCCTGCTCGGCGACCTCGGCTTCGAGAATGCCTATGCGCTGGTGATGCCGAGGAAGCGCGCCGAGGCGCTCGGCATCCGCACCATCGCCGATCTCGCCGCACACGCATCGACGATGTCGATTGCCGGCGACTACGAATTCTTCTCGCGGCCCGAATGGGCGGCCCTGCAAAGGGCCTACGGCCTTTCGTTCCGCGCCCAACGCCAGATGCAGCCGGATTTCATGTATGCGGCAGCCGCCAGCGGCGAGGTCGACGTGATCGCCGGCTACACCAGCGACGGCCTGATCGCGAAGTACGATCTCGTCGCGCTGGACGATATCAGGCACGCCATCCCGCCCTACGACGCCATCCTGCTGCTCGCGCCGAAACGCGCCGGTGACGAGCGACTGCAGGCGGCGCTGAGGCCGCTGCTCGGCAAGATCGACATCGCCACCATGCGCGAGGCGAACCTGCGCGCCAGCGGCAATGACGCGAACTCCTCGCCGGATGCGGTCGCGAAGTGGCTGTGGGGGAAGGTTCAGCAGTAGGTCAGCGGTTCACCCCGTCATCCTGAGGTGCGAGGCGTGCGCTGCGAAGCGGTGCGCGCGGAGCCTCGAAGGATGAGCGGCCCCGATGTGGATGCAGCCGGGCAGTCGCCCATCGAGGCTCACCAAGCGGCCTACGCCGCTTGGTGAGCACCTCAGGGTGACGGTTAGAGAGTGGCCGCAGATTTCGTAGAGCGGCGATCGAGGAGTTGGGTCCGCAATCCAACGAGATGCTAAAGCCCCCTGATCATCCCCGCGTCGATCAGCAGCCGGTTCAACCGCCGCGCCTCAGCGCCGTCCTTGCAGCCATAGAAGATGCCGTTGCAGCGGAGCATGATCTCCTTCTGCTCGGCGAACGACGGGTCCAGCGGGATGCCGGCGGCTTCCTGGATCACCAGCGGCAGATAGGGACCGTCGATTGTGTCCATCACCGCCGCGCTCTTCAGCGGCTCGAAATTGACCGCGTCGATCGCATAATAGGTCGCATAGAGACGCGGATCGTAATTGTCCAGCTTCTTGCCGAGAGCGCCCTCGTCGAGCCCGGGTTCGAGGATCTGCGGTGCGAATTCCGGCTGGTGATCGCCGTAGCGCACGATCAGGAAGGGCTCGCCCGGAAAGTTCTTCTTCAGGCCTGCGACGAAGGCCTTGTACTGCTCGGCGCTGATTGCCTGCCGGCGCAGATATTCGTCGATCGACGGCACATTGCCCGGCGCGCGCCAGTTCGGCAGCAGGTCGGGACGGAAGCGCGTCTCCCAGGGGAAATGATTGGCGCCGAGATAGATAAAGGTGAACAGCGGCTTGTTCGGCGGCTGCTGGCCCATCAGCTGGAGCGCCTTGTCGTAGAAGAAGCTGTCGGGCTCGACATCCTTCGCGCCGAGGTCCTTCGCATCGAGAAAGCGCTCGATGCCGGTCGTCATCTGGAAGCTGCGCGCGCCCATGAAACCGCCATTGGCGGGATAGAGCGAGAGCGTCTCGTAGCCGCAGCGGCGCAGCGCCAGCGGCAGGCCGCGCTCAACCCGGCTCGAGGCAATGCGCGTCACGAAATAGGCGAAGCGTCCGAACGAGCGCGAGGAAAGCCCCGCGAGCACGTTGTATTCGGTGAACCAGCTCGGTCCGCCATTGCTCTCGGCGAGGAACGTGCGCTGCTTGCCGTCCCAGGACGTGAAGTGGCTGCCATAGCCCTGCGACACCTTGATGCCCTGCGCCGCGCGGATATCGAAGCTCGATTCATCATGGATCATGATGATGTTCGGCCGGCGGCCGGCGGGGTGGCAGGCATCGACCAGTGGCATGTTGAGCCGTTCATCGGTCGAAGCGGCCGCCTCCATGAAGCCGTATTGCGCGAAATCCGACACCGCGCTGACGCCCGAACGGAAGAATTTCGAGAGATAGCCGTCGTCGTAATAGCTGCGCCAGGCTTCATCCGGATGATAGAGCGAATACCCGACAAGCCCGGCGAGGCAGGCGAGCTTGCAGGCCAGCGCCGGCAGGCGGCGGACGCGGAACGGGTCGAGCCACCACAGCGAATACATCAACGGCAGCGTGATCAGGCCGGCCAGAATCACCGACCAGCGCAAGTTCGGGAAGATCGTGAACAGGAACGCGACGGTGTCGCGGTCGATCATCATCAGGTCGATGAAATTGACCGTCATCTGCACGACCTCGTGCTTGAGCTGCGACAGCAGCACCAGCACGACGACCATGGTCAGCGACAATGCGCCCGAGAGCGCCGGCCGCCGCAGCAACGTGATCCAGAAGAAGTTCAGGATGCCCCAGGCGAGCGCAAAGGACAGGCGCGAGCCGAAATCGGTCTCGGTTTCGTACATCAGCGCGAGGGCAGCGAGATGCGGCGCTGCAACCGCGAGCAGGCGCCAGATGCCGAGCGCGGCGACGCTCGCCAGCACGGCGGTCGCGGCAGAAGGACCTGGATTGGGCGCGGACGCCATCGAAAATACGCTGAACTTCAAGTCCGGCCCGGTGACACGTCTGACCGGCCGGTCAGGGCGTCCGGCGCAGCCGGAAGCCTGCACCGTGTCATAAAACTGTAACGGAATGGTCAAGGACAGGCAACGCACGGAGCGGCCCGACCTTCGCCTAATGTTAGCGAGCGGCGAAGCTGCTACGGCTTGGCAACGCCCGCGATGAACAGGTCGAGCACCGCCTCCGCCACCCGCTCGATTTCACGCTCCTCCACGCGCCAACGCCATGGACGAAATCGCGCCCGTTGGAGATGATCTGGACATGCGCGGGGTTGCGCCGTGGCCCAGCGCAGACAAGCGAGGCGGAACGCGTGAAAGCCGGCCAGCGGGTCGGCGGCCGGCAACGAGGCCAGCGCCGTCTCGATCTTGGCACGAAAGCGCCGCTGCGCCTCCTCTGCCACGGCCACCATCAAGGCATCGCGGTTTCGGGAAGCGCCGGAACGGTGCCCCCCGCCGACATTGCCGCCCGGCAGGCGGCCTCACGGACGGAGATCTCGATTCCCTCCGCCGCAGGTTGCAGCGCAGCATCGATCAGTACGCGGCAGCGGCAAGACGGCCCCGATCAGGTGGCGCATCGGCTCCGGCGTGATCTGACGGCGCACCTTGGGACCTGCCGCGGTCAGCGCTCGAGCACGATTTCGGCGATGCGCTCGGCCGGCATGCAACGGCCCGGCTCTCAGTGGACACGAGATGAGAATGTGGATGAAGAGCCGAATCCTTGCCCCTGAAGACGCAGAGGTTTTGATGTTCGGAATGCAGCGAGAAAGTGCGACAAACGCCGCGATGCCAAGAATGTGGTTTAAAAGTCGGTTCTTCGCGTTCAGGCCGCGCGTCAACTTGCGAAGAATTTGAATAAAGCAGCACTGCTTCGCGCGGGATGGAAAGAGCGAGACCACTGTTTGCGATCTCGCTCGATCATAGCCGCGAAGATTTAAGATTTGGTTTGGCGAGCAAGGTTGCGTTCGTTCGTCATTCCGGGGCGCGCGTTAGCGCGAACCCGGAAATCTCGATCCACAACCTCTGGATTCCGGGTTGCGCTTCGCGCCCCCGGAATGACGGCGTAGCCGTCAGTTCTTGCTCTTGTCGACCAGCGCGCCCTTCTTGATCCAGGGCATCATGTCGCGCAGTTTCGCGCCGACTTCCTCGATCGGGTGCGCGGCGAGCTTGGCGCGGGTCGCCTTGAACGAGGTCTGGTTGACCTTGTTCTCGAGCATCCAGTCGCGCGCGAACTTGCCGCCCTGGATGTCGGCCAGAACTTTCCGCATCTCCTTCTTGGTCTCGTCGGTGATGATGCGCGGGCCGGTGACGTACTCGCCGTACTCGGCGGTGTTGGAGATCGAGTAGTTCATGTTGGCGATGCCGCCTTCATAGATCAGGTCGACGATCAGCTTCACTTCGTGCAGGCACTCGAAATAGGCCATCTCGGGCGCATAGCCGGCTTCGACCAGGGTCTCGTAGCCGCCCTTGATCAGTTCGACCAGGCCACCGCAGAGCACCACCTGCTCGCCGAACAGGTCGGTCTCGCATTCTTCCTTGAAGGTGGTCTCGATGATGCCGGCGCGGCCACCGCCGATGGCGGAGGCGTAGGACAGGCCGAGGTCATGGGCGTTGCCCGAGACGTCCTTGGCGATCGCAATCAGGCAGGGCACGCCGCCGCCGCGCTGATATTCCGAGCGCACGGTGTGGCCGGGGCCCTTCGGCGCGATCATCAGCACGTCGAGGTCGGCGCGCGGATCGAGCAGGTTGAAGTGGACGTTGAGGCCGTGCGCGAACACCAGGGCGGCGCCCTTCTTCATGTTGTCGTGCAGGTGCTCGCGGTAGATGTCGCCCTGGAGCTCGTCCGGCGTCAGCATCATGACGAGGTCGGCCCATTTGGCGGCTTCGGCGACTTCCATCACCTTGAAGCCGGCGTTCTCCGCCTTCTTGGCCGAGGCCGAACCCTTGCGCAGCGCAATGGCAACTTCCTTGACGCCGGAGTCCTTGAGGTTGAGCGCATGGGCATGGCCCTGGCTGCCATAGCCGACGATGGCGACCTTCTTGCCCTTGATCAGGTTCAGGTCGGCGTCGCGATCGTAATAAACACGCATAGGTCGTTTCCTCGTTCAGGGCCGAAAATCGGCCGATGGTCAGTGTCCGAAGGGTGAAATTTGCGGATTTCGGGGGCTGTCTAGAGCATTTTCAGCCCTGAGGGAAACCCGTTTCTGCATGGAAATCCGCGGCATCATGCATCCATGAAAACGGGGTAGAGGGAAGCGAGCAGCAGGACCGCCATCAGGATATTGAAGGCGCGGACCAGCCGCTCGGAGGTCAGGACCGGGCGCAGCGCGGTGCCGAACAGGGCCCAGACCACTGTCGAGACCGTGCCGACGACGAGGCTGATCACGGTCTGAATGGCGATGTTGAGCGGGAATTGGGCGATCGCGGCATAGGCGGTGATGGTACCGATCACAATCACCCAGCCCTTGGCGTTGATCCACTGGAACATCGCCGCGCCCCAGAAGGTCATCGGGCCGCGCGCCTTCTCCTCGCCCGGCTTCGCCGGACCGGACATCGCGATCACGGCGGCAAGATAGATCAAGTAGGCGGCACCGGCATATTTCAGGATGGTTTGCAGGATCGGATAGGCCAGGAACACGGTGCCGAGCCCGAGGCCGACGGCTGCGATCATGAAGGCGAAGCCGATGACGATGCCGACAATATGCGGGATCGTGCGCCGGAAGCCGTAGGTCAGGCCGGAGGACAACAGCATGATGTTGTTCGGCCCCGGGGTGAAGTACATCACCGCCATGAAGGCGAGGAAGGCGTAGAACAGCGAGTAGGTCATATTCACCTCACGCGGTCTTGGGCAGGACTTGCGGGCGCTTCGCCAGCACCATCACGGCGATGCCGCCGATCACGGTCAGCATGCCGGCGAGGCGCAACGGTCCGAACCGCTCGCCGAACATGATGCTGGAGGCGGCCGAGCCGACGAACGGCACGAGCAGCGCGAACGGCACCACTTGCGCGGCGGGATAGTCGCGCAACAGGCGGCCCCACAGCCAATAGGCGATGCTGGTGGAGATGCCGCCGAGCATCAGCATGCAGAGCGCCGACGTCAGCGATAGATGCGTCAGCGACGTCCAGGTCGGCGACGGCCCATCGGCGATCAGCGCCAGCGCGAACAGCGGCACGGCGGCGCTGAGGCACAGCCAGGCGAAAAGATCGAACATCGGCACGCCGCGTGCCTGGCGCAGCAAGAGATTGCCAACCGCAAAGCTGATCGGCGAGATCATCAGCACCGCGAAGGCGGCAACGCTGAAGTCGTAGCCGACCGTTCCGCAGATCATCAGCAACCCGGCAGCGGCGATCATGATACCGAGCGTCTGCACCAGCGTCGGGCGTTCGCCGAAGACGAGCGCAGCGAAGCCGATCGTGAACAGCGCCTGGCTCTGCACGACGACGGAGGTCAAACCCACCGGCACGCCATGGGCGATGCCATAGGCCTGGCTCAGGAACTGACCGAGGAACAACGTGAAGCTGATCGCGATCAGGAGCGACCAGGCAATCTTCGGCTTGCGAATGAACAGGCAGGGCGCCGCGGCAATGGTGAAGCGCAGCGCCGTCATCAACTCCGGCGACAGCTCGTCGAGCGCCATTCGGCTCGCCACGAAGGCAAGCCCCCATACGATCGCCACCATGACGGCGATGAGGATGTCGGCCGGCTTCATTGTTGTTTCCGGTTCTGTCTTGTCGTGCAGCCTTGCTTATTCTTGTTCTCGTCTAGCCTTGCTCGCCGGCTTTCGGTTTGCGCAGCAGATACGTGCCGTGCATCGGTGCGTGGTAGTCGACCGAGACCAGCGTGAAGCCGACGTCAGTCAGCATCCGCTCCATCACCCAGCCGAAAGTGGAATATTCGTCGCGCATGTGGGTCACCACGCCCTCGCGGGAGAAATCGTGGTTCTTGATCTGGAAATCGGCCCATTGCTCGACGTCGCGCTCGATCGCGTCGGGCATCGATGAGTAAACAATGTCACGGAGATAAAACGTCGCTCCGGGCTTGAGCGCGCGAAAGATCCGCGACATCGCCACCGCTTTCCAGAAATCCGGCAGATGGTGCAGCGTAAACTCGCTGACGATGAGATCGTAGGATTCCGGCCGGTAAGCGAAGCTGAGCAGACCGGCGGATTGGGTGCGCACGGGCGCCTTGCGGTCGCGGGCATAGATCTCGGCCAGCGCCAGCATCGCCGGCGAAATGTCGATGGCGTCGACGTCGGCCCCCATCAACGCCGCTTCGGTGGCGAGCACGCCGTTGCCGCAGCCGATATCGGCGATGCGCCAGCCACGCTGGACCCCGAGCATCTTCAGCGCGGCGCGCGCCTGCAGATCGGCATCGTCATGGCTGTCGTAGATCGAGGCCACCGCGGGCTCGATCCCCATCCGGTTCCGCTCGTTGTAGTACCAGTCGCGCGCCAACATGGCTCACATCCCTTCAGGTCCGCGACCGATCGCGGCGACGCCGGTGCGCGACACCTCGACGAGGCCGAGCGGACGCATCAGGTCGATGAACTGGTTGATCTTGTCCGTATTGCCTGTGATCTCGAACACAAAGCTCTCGGTGGTGGCGTCGATCACGCGGGCGCGGAATGCATCCGCCAGCCTGAGCGCCTCGACCCGGTGCTCGCCCTGCCCGCGCACCTTCACCATGGCCAGCTCGCGCTCGATCGAGCGCCTGGTCAGGGTCATGTCGACGACGCGATAGACCGGGATCATGCGATCGAGCTGGTGCTTGATCTGCTCGATCACCATCGGCGTACCCGTGGTTACGATGGTGATTCGCGACAGATGCTTCTGGGCCTCGGTCTCCGAGACCGTGAGGCTCTCGATGTTGTAGCCGCGCCCCGAGAACAGGCCGATGACGCGCGCGAGCACGCCCGGCTCGTTCTGCACGAGCACCGCGAGCGTGTGCGTCTCGTTGGGATCGTGGCGGTCCTCGATGAAGTAGGCGGATGCGGGCTGGTTCATTGTCGTCCCCTTCAAATCTCTCTTGTCACACCAGAGCCTTGCCGCCGGCGAATGCCTTCGCCGTGGCTTCATCGTTCGCCTGCTCCGGCAGCAGCATCTCGTTGTGCGCCTTGCCGGAGGGGATCATCGGGAAGCAGTTTTCCAGCGCGGCGACGCGGCAGTCGAACAGCACGGGGCGCTTGACCGAGATCATCTCCTTGATGGCGCCCTCGAGATCGGCGGGCTTGTGCACCTGGAGGCCGACGGCGCCATAGGCTTCCGCGAGCTTGACGAAATCCGGCAGCGCCTCCGAGTAGGAATGCGACAGCCGGTTGCCGTGCAGCAGCTGCTGCCACTGGCGCACCATGCCCATGTACTGGTTGTTCAGGATGAAGATCTTGATCGGCAGCTCATACTGCACAGCCGTCGACATCTCCTGCATCGTCATCTGCACCGAGGCATCGCCCGCGATGTCGATGACGAGACTGTCGGGATGGGCGACCTGCACGCCGACCGCCGCCGGCAGGCCATAGCCCATGGTGCCGAGACCGCCCGACGTCATCCAGCGATGCGGCTCCTCGAAGCCATAGAACTGTGCCGCCCACATCTGATGCTGGCCGACCTCGGTCGTGATGTAGGTGTCCTTGCCGCGCGTCGCCTCGAACAGGCTCTGGATCGCGTGCTGCGGCAGGATGACGTCGTTGCTCTTCTTGTAATAGAGCGAGTTGCGGGCGCGCCATTGCGCGATCTGCTGCCACCACGACTTGATGTCGGGCTTCTTCGCCTCCGCCTTGAACACCTGGAGAATGTCGCCGAGGATGTTGCCGCAATCGCCGATGATCGGCACGTCGACGCGGATGTTCTTGTTGATCGAGGACGGATCGATGTCGATGTGGATCTTCTTCGAGCCGGGCGAGAACGCATCGACGCGACCGGTGATGCGATCGTCGAAGCGCGCGCCGACGCACAGCATGACGTCGCAATCATGCATGGTCATGTTGGCTTCGTAGGTGCCGTGCATGCCGAGCATGCCGAGCCAGTTCTTGCCTGAGGCCGGATACGCACCGAGGCCCATCAGGGTGGAGGTGATCGGAAAACCGGTGACCTCGACCAGCTCGCGCAGCAGCCTGGTCGCCTCGGGGCCGGAATTGATGACGCCGCCGCCGCTGTAGATCACGGGACGCTTGGCATTGGCCAGCAGCGCCACGGCCTTGCGGATCTGCGTCGCGTCGCCCTTCACGCGCGGCGCATAGGAGCGGTGCACGTCGGACTTGCGCGGGGGATGGTAGGTGCCGGTCGCGAACTGCACGTCCTTGGGGACGTCAACCAGCACCGGGCCCGGACGGCCCGAGGTTGCGACATAGAACGCCTCATGCAGCACCTTGGCCAAATCGTTGACGTCGCGCACCAGCCAGTTGTGCTTGGTGCAGGGACGCGTGATGCCGACGGTGTCGCATTCCTGGAAGGCATCGTTGCCGATCAGATGCGTCGGCACCTGGCCGGAGATGCAGACCAGCGGGATCGAGTCCATCAGCGCGTCGGTGAGCGGCGTCACCATGTTGGTGGCGCCGGGACCGGAGGTCACCAGCGCAACGCCCGGCTTGCCGGTCGAACGCGCATAGCCCTCGGCGGCATGCCCCGCGCCCTGCTCGTGGCGGACCAGGATGTGCTGGACCTCGCTCTGCTGGAAGATCTCGTCATAGATCGGAAGCACGGCGCCGCCGGGATAGCCGAAAATGTCGGTCACGCCGTGATCGATGAGCGCGCGGACAATCATCGCGGCGCCGGTCATCTGGTTCGGGTCGTGGCTCTTGTCGCTCATTGGCTTGCTCCGGATGCGCTGTTGTCAGCGGCTTCGTTCGTGTCGGGTTCGGGAAATAAAAAAGGCCCCGAAGAGGGCCCATGCACACCGCCTGTCTTGTGGATGGCAGCTAGCCATCCCCGGCGGTGTGCCTGGGTACGACGGCGATAAGGAGTTTGGTAATAATGTTACGCATGGCAGGCGATCGGCTTCCCAAAGGTTGCGCGAAACATAGCGGCCAAAGCCCGGATGTCAAGGCAATGCGGCCAATCCCGCGCGATTTCGGCAGTGTAGCGGTGTTCCCCGGTTTCGGCGAGGGGTAAATTCCCGGAACCACGCACAAAAGCGCGTCAACCCGGGTCCGCCGCATTCACGACCGCCGCGAGCCAACCCCTTGCCTCCTCCGGCCTGATCCATTCGAATTCCGGCAATTGGTGCCGGAACCAGGTGAATTGCCGCTTGGCGTAGTGGCGGGTGTCGGCGCGGCCGATGCTGGCGGCCTCCTCCAGGCTGAGCTCGCCGCGCAGATGCCGGATCAGGGCCGGCACGCCATGGGCCTTCATCGCCGGCAGCAGCGGATCGAGGTGTCTGGCGGCGAGCCGCTCGACTTCCCTCAACGCACCGGCACCCAGCATGACGTCGAAGCGGGCGTCGATGCGGGCGTAGAGCTCGTCCCGCTCAGGCGCGAGAAACACCGCGCGAAAGCTGTCCTTGGGCAGCAGCGGTGGCTGTCCCTCCCGGTGCCAGTCGAGCAGTGAACGCCCGGTCGCCTCGATCACCTCGAGCGCGCGCGCAATCCGCGTGCGGTCGCGCAGGTTCAATCGCTCGGCTGCAGCTGGGTCCCGGCGCGCAAGTTCCGCGTGCAACGCCTCGACGCCCCCCCGTTCCAACCGCGCACGCACATCGTCGCGCACCTCGGCCGGGATCGGCGGCACCACGGAGAGGCCGGCCGTCAGAGCCTTGAAATAGAGCCCCGTGCCGCCGACGAAGATCGGCAGACGGCCTTGAGCCCTTGCTTCATCGAGCGCCGTCGCCGCGTCGCTGACCCAGGCGCCCGCCGAAAAATTCACGGCGGCATCGACATGGCCATAGAGGCGATGCGGCACGAGCGCCTCGTCCGCCGCTGTCGGCCGCGCCGTGATGATGCGGAGGTCGCGGTAGACCTGCATGGAATCGGCATTGATGACGAGACCGCCGGTGGCGAGGGCAAGCTCGAGCACCAGCGCAGACTTGCCGCTGGCGGTCGGGCCTGCGATAAGCACGGCCTTGCTTGAATGCCCCTCGCTCACGAAACCCTCAATGTCCCTCGTTGCCACGCTGATCTGCAACCCCGACAATCCCGCGCTCGACTCGACCATCGTCGACGGCGCCCGCGCCGTGCTGCCACAAGCGGCGCCCGCGCACTGGCTGTTCGACGGGGTCGCGGTCGACATCCCCTTCGGCACCGACAGTAACCTCGGAGGCGACCGTCACGCCATCGAGCAGCGGTTGCGCGAGCTCCGCGGCGACCTGCCCATCGATATCGTCGTGCAGCCTGTTGGCTTCAGGCGCAAGAAGCTTTTTCTCGCCGACATGGATTCCACCATGATCGGCCAGGAATGCATCGACGAGCTCGCCGATTTCGTCGGGGTGAAGGCGCATGTCGCTGGCATCACCGAGCGCGCGATGCGCGGCGAGATCGAGTTCGAGCCGGCGCTGCGCGAGCGCGTCGCGCTGCTCAAGGACCTGCCCGCAAACGTGGTCGACGAGGTGCTGGCCAAGCGCATCACGCTGACGCCGGGCGGCAGGACACTGGTCGCGACCATGCGCGCGAACGGCGCTTACACCTGCCTCGTCTCCGGCGGATTCACGCTGTTCACGCGCGCGGTCGCCGCCGAGATCGGCTTCCAGGAGAACCGCGCCAACGAGCTCGTCGTACGCGACGGCAAGTTCACCGGCGAGGTGAAGGAGCCGATCCTCGGCCGCGCCGCAAAGCTCGCGACGCTCGTGGATTTGATGGAGTCGTTCGATCTCGACGACATCGACTCGGTGGTGGTCGGCGACGGCGCCAACGATCTCGCGATGATTCAGGCGGCAGGGCTCGGCGTCGCCTATCACGCCAAGCCCGCAGTGGCCGCTGCCGCGGCCGCGCGGATCGATCACGGCGATCTCACTGCGCTGCTCTATGCGCAGGGGTATCGCCGCGACGAGTTCGTCGAGGCGTAGCTTCCCTGCGTCATTCCGGGCCGGTGCTTGCGCGCCATCCCGGAATGACAGCCCGGCTTACTGCACGCTCAGCGCGACGAAACGCAACTCGCCCTCGCCGTTCGAGACCAGCAGCAGCACCGACTTCTTGCCGTCCTTCTTGAGCTGATCGACCCGCTTCTGGATGTCGGCGCCGCTGGACACTGCCTCCTGCGCGACCTCGACGATGACGTCACCGGCCGAGAGGCGCTTCTCGGCAGCATCTGAATTGGCGTCGACATCGGTGACGACCACGCCCTTGACACTGTCCTTGATCTTGTAACGCGTGCGCAGATCCTTGTTGAGCGCTGCGAGGTCCAGGCCAAGCGCCTTCTGCGTCACCGGCTTCTCGGGCGCGGGCTCGTCGGTCTTCACCGCGGCCTGCACCTTTTCGGGGTCCTGGAGGCGGCCGAGCGTGACCTTCTTGGTCTCTTCCTGTCCCTTGCGGATGATGACGACGTCGACCTCCTTGCCGACCGCCGTGTCGGCGACGACGCGGGACAAGTCCTTCGGGTCCTTGACGTCCTTGCCGTCGAACTTGACGACGACGTCGCCCGGCTCGATGCCGGCGGGCTTGGCCGGACCCTTGTCGTCGACGCCGGCGACCAGCGCACCGCGCGCCGGCTTGATGTTGAGACTCTCGGCGATCTCGTCAGTGACGCTCTGGATGCGCACCCCAAGCCAGCCGCGGCGCAGCTCGCCGAACTGGCGGAGCTGATCGACGACGCCCACCACCGTCTTCGACGGCACGGCGAAACCGATGCCGATGGAGCCGCCGGATGGGGAGATGATCAGCGTGTTGACGCCGACGACGTCGCCGTCGAGATTGAAAAGCGGACCGCCGGAATTGCCGCGATTGATGGAGGCGTCGGTCTGGATGTAGCTGTCGTATGGCCCTGAGGAGATGTCGCGGTTCTTGGCCGAGACGATGCCGGCCGTCACCGTGCCTCCCAGGCTGAAGGGGTTGCCGATCGCGACCACCCAGTCGCCGAGGCGCAGCTTGTCGGAGTCGCCGAACTTGACCGCGACCAGCGGCTTCGGCGGCTTGATCTTGAGCACGGCGAGATCGGTCTTCTTGTCGACGCCGACCAGCTCGGCCTTGATCTTGGTGCCGTCGTTGAGAATGACGTGAATCTCGTCGGCGTCCGCAATGACGTGGTTGTTGGTGACGACGACGCCTGACGCATCGATGATGAAGCCGCTTCCGAGCGAGTTGGTCTTGCGCGGGGGATTGTTGTCGCCGCCCTTGCTGCCGCCACCGGGGCTCCGGCGGTTCTTGAAGAAGTCGTCGAAGAACTCTTCGAACGGCGAGCCGGGCGGCAGTTGCGGCATGGTGTTGCTGCCGCCGCCGCCCTTGGCCGCGACCGTCTGGGAAGTCGAGATGTTGACGACCGCGTCGATCACCTTCTCGGCGACGTCGGCGATGCCATCCGGCCCACGCGCATGGGCCGGCGTGCCGAACGCGCTGAAAGCACTGACGGCGAGCGCGGCCAGCCCAATTCGCACACCAAGTCGCACGCAACGGCGCGAGCGGGACGGGGCAGTGGTGGCAGCGATCATTGTGATCTCCAGACAAAGGGATTCGGCGCCAGACTGCGCTCGAACGGGGGCACGGCGCAAGCGCGGAGCTTAACGGGCTTCAAGACCCCGACAATATGACGAAAACCAGTCTGTCGCCTTCACTTTGGCGTTGGCCTGATGCCCTAAATCGGGCGCCGGATAACCCAGATCAGGACCAGACCGGCCACGGCAGAGCCGATCCCAACCGCCCGCAGGACGTTGTCCGGCGTAGCGATGGCGCTCTTCATGGCCTTGCGCATCCAGTTGGGACTGGCCGCGAACATCAAGCCTTCAAGCACGAACAGGATGCCTAGGCCGATGAGGAAGTCGGCGAACGCAATGGACCTCATCGGAATGGAACCTCCCGCTATACTGTTCTTGTCTGGACAAAGGGCGGCCAGACCGGCCGCCCTTGTCTAGCTTACGGCTTCGCCGGCGTCTCATTTGCCATCTTGCCCGACGGATTACTGAAGTACCGGAAGAAATCCGAGTCCGGCCGCAGCAGGAAGCGGGTGTCGTTCGAACGCAGCCCGTTCTCATAGGCCGTCATCGACCGGTAGAAGGCGAAGAAGTCGGCGTCCTTGCTGTAGGCTTCCGCAAACAGGCGGTTGCGCTCGGCATCGCCCGCACCGCGGGTCTGCTCGGCCTGCGAATTGGCCTCCGCGACGATGACGGTGGCCTCGCGATCGGCCTTGGACTTGATCTCCTGCGCCTTCTGTCCACCCTGCGCACGGAACTCGGCGGCCTCGCGCTCACGCTCCGTCTTCATGCGCTGGTAGACCGCCTGGCTATTCTGCTCCGGCAGGTCGGCACGGCGGATCCGGACGTCGACGACCTCGATGCCGTAGCCGTCGGCCTCGCGATCGAGCTGGTCGCGAATGCGCTGCATCAGCTTCTCGCGGTCGTCGCGCACCACGTTGATGAAGGTGACCTCGCCGAGCACGCGGCGCAGCGCCGCGTTCAGGAGCGTGGTGAGCTGGACGTTGGCAGCCTGGATCGAGCCGATGCTCTGATAGAAGCGCAACGCATCCTTGATGCGGTAGCGCGCGAAGGCGTCGACCACGAGCCGCTTCTGGTCGGACGCGATCGCTTCCTGCGACGGATTCTCCAGGTCGAGGATCCGCTTGTCGATCTTGATCACCGAATTCCACGGCGCCTTGAAATGCAGGCCGGGCGCGGTGACGACGTCGACGGGCCTGCCGAACTGGAGCACGATGGTCTGCTCGGTCTGCTGCACCGTAAACAGCGACATGTAGGCCACGATCACGACCAGAAGCAGCCCGAGCAGCGTGACGAAACCTGTAACCGGCGACCTCATCGGCTGCCTCCGCTCGACTGCGGACCGGTGGTAGGCGGCCGCTTGGTCGTCAGTTCGGGAAGCGGCAGATAGGGCACGATGCCCTGCCCCGAGGCGCCGCCGTCATAGACGAGCTTGTCGGCGCCGCCGAGCACGCGCTCCATCGTCTCCAGATAGATCCGTTCACGCGTCACGTCGGGCGCCTTCTTGTATTCCTCGTAAACCTTCAGAAAGCGCGCGCTCTGGCCCCTGGCCTCGGCGACCGCCTGCTCCTTGTAGCCCTCGGCAGCCTGCAGGATCTGCGCGGCACGGCCGCGCGCCTGGGGGATCACCTGGTTGGCGTAAGTCTGCGCTTCGTTCTGCAGCTGCTCGAGATTGGCGCGCGCTGCCTGCACGTCGCGGAAGGCGTCGATCACCTGCGCCGGCGGATCCACCTTCTGCATCTGCACCTGGCTGATCTGGATGCCCGCGCCGTAGCTGTCCAGCGTCCTCTGGATCAGTTCGTGCACGTTCTGCTCGGTGACGTTCCGCGCGCCGGTCAGGATCGGCTGGATCTGCGAGCGGCCGATCACCTCGCGCATCGCGCTCTCGGCGACCGCCTTGACCGTGCCTTCGGGGTTCTGGATGTTGAAGAGGAAGTCGCCGACGCCGTCCGGCTTGATGCGCCAGAGCACGGTGAAGTCGACGTCGACGATGTTCTCGTCGCCGGTCAGCATCAGGCTCTCTTCCGGCACGTCACGAACCGAGCGGCCGCGCCGCGCCGGATCGTCGATCAGCGTCATGCCGATGGAGATGGTGTTGACGCGCAGAGCCTTCGGCAGCAGCACGGTCTCGATCGGGTAGGGCAGGTGATAGTTCAGGCCCGGCTGCACGGTGCGGACATGCTTGCCGAAGCGCAGCACGACACCGAGCTCTTCGGACTGCACGCGGAAGAAGCCCGACAGCAGCCAGACTGCCACAATCAGCAGGATGATCAGCGTGATTCCGATGCCGGAGAAATAGCCGCCCGGCATGATCTGCTGGAGGCGGTCCTGGCCGCGCCGCAGAAGGTCTTCCAGATCCGGCGGCCTCGGCCCGACCGGTTGCGGGCCTGAGCCCCATGGTCCCTTTGGACCCGAGCCCCACGGGCCACCGCCCTGATTCTTCCACGGCATTCGACGCTCTCCTCGGCAGGGTGGAATTGCCCCCGCCCGCTTTCTCCGGTCCGGCTTTATAGGGGACAGGCAGGTCCCTTACAACGCAGCCCGGGTCGTCTTCCGAGCTATGCTCGGGCACGAAAAAGTCAATGTAAACATTGGCGAATGCGGTTAATGGCCCGCCCGCCGACGATATGTCACATAGGAGAAGTCGGCGCTGTCATCGGGTCCGGCAGGATGACGTATGCGCGCCGTCTCCTCCCACCCGGCCTTGTCGATGTCGAAATGCGTATCGCCTTCGGGCCGCGCATGCACTTCGGTGATTTCGAGACGATCGGCGCGATCGAGCCATTGCCGATAGATCTCGGCGCCGCCGATCACGGCGATCTCAGTGACCGAACGTCGCAGGGCATCGCCGCGCGCGACCGCCTCCGCATCCGGAGCCGACGTCGTGACGACGGCACCAGCGGCACGATAAGCCGCATCGCGCGTGATCACGATGTTGGTGCGGCCCGGCAGCGGCCGGCGCAGGGATTCGAAGGTCTTGCGGCCCATGATCACCGGCTTGCCGATCGTGAGCGCCTTGAAGCGGGCCATGTCGGATTTCAATCGCCACGGGATGGCGCTGCCGGCGCCGATGACGCCGTTCTCCGCAATAGCAACGACGAAGACGATCTCCATCAGGGCGTGTTCCCGGCAAGCCGCGTCAGCGCAGGCCCGGTGACGCGGCACAGCGTCCAGTCGTCCATCATGACGGCACCGAGCGACTTGTAGAACGCGATCGACGGCGCGTTCCAGTCAAGCACCGCCCATTGCAGGCGCGACCAGCCGTTCTCGATGCATTCCCTGGCGAGATAGACCAGCAGCGCCTTGCCCAGGCCCCTGCCCCGATGCGACGGCCGCACATAGAGATCTTCGAGATAGATGCCGTGGCGGCCGCTGAAGGTGGAAAAATTCGCAAACCACACCGCGAAGCCGACCGGCTCACCTTTCCATTCGGCGATCGCGCAATAGAGTTGCGGCCTATCACCGAACAGCGCGTCGTTGATGTCAGCCTCGGTCGCCTCCACCTCGTGCGAGAGCTTTTCGTATTCGGCAAGCTCGCGGATGAAGGACAGAACGAGGCCGGCTTCTCCAGCCTGGGCACGACGGATGGCCAACGACATCTGCGCTAGACCGCGACTTCCGCCTTAATATGTGGATGCGGATCGTAGCCGACGAGCTCGAAATCCTCGAAGCGGAAGGAGAAGATGTCCTTTACAGCAGGGTCGATACGCATCAACGGCAGCGAGCGCGGCGCGCGGGTGAGCTGGAGCTTCGCCTGCTCCAGATGGTTGGAATAGAGATGGGTATCGCCGAGCGAGTGCACGAAGTCGCCTGGCTTCAGCCCGGTAACCTGCGCCACCATCATGGTGAGCAGCGCATAGGAGGCGATGTTGAAGGGCACGCCGAGGAAGACGTCGGCGGAGCGCTGATAAAGCTGGCACGACAGTTTGCCGTTCGCGACATAGAACTGGAACAGCAGGTGGCAGGGCGGTAGCGCCATCTTCTCGACGTCGGCCGGATTCCAGGCGGTGACGATCAGCCGGCGGGAATCGGGAGTGCGCTTAATCATGTCGACGACATTGGCGATCTGGTCGATGCTGCGCCCGTCGGCCGTGGGCCAGGAGCGCCATTGATGGCCGTACACCGGGCCGAGATCACCATTGGCGTCCGCCCATTCGTCCCAGATGGTGACGCCGTTGTCGCGCAGATATTTGATGTTGGTGTCGCCCTTCAGGAACCACAACAGCTCGTGCACGATCGCCTTTAGCGGCAGCCGCTTGGTGGTCAGCATCGGGAAGCCGGCGGACAGATTGAACCGCATCTGGTGGCCGAACACGGAAAGCGTGCCGGTACCGGTCCGGTCGGTCTTCTCGGCGCCGTCGGAAAGAATCCGCTCGAGCAGGTCCTGATACTGGTGCATGTGCCAAAAACCTTAGGAAGACGGCAGCCTCTGGGGGAAGCGGCGAAGTTAACGGCCGCCCCCATGCTACGACAGCAGCGATTCGCTGTCTGTGGCGATTATACCCGGAAAAATGAGCGGTCCCGGCACAAACGACAAGGGCGGAACCTGCGTCCCGCCCTTCCGGCCTATCAGCTTGATCGCATTGCCTAAGTTGCCGGCTTGAGCACCGGGGTCCACTTCGCGATCTCGCCCTTGACGAGGGCGGCCAGCGATTCCGGCGTCCGTTCGGCAGCACTTGGGATAACGCTGCCGAGCTCGAGCAAGCGCTTGCGCACGGTCTCGTCATCGAGCGCCTTGACCCCCGCAGCGTTCAGGCTGGCGACGATCGCGGGCGAGGTTCCCTTGGGCGCGAATATCGCGTTCCAGGCCTGGGCCTGGAACTTCGGCAGGCCCGCTTCGGTCGTCGTCGGCACGTTCGGCAGCGACGGATTGCGCTCCGGCGTTGCGATCGCATAGGCCTTGATGGTGCCGGCGTTGATCTGCGGCACGGCGTTGACGATCTGGTCGCACATGTAATCAACCTGGCCCGCCACCAGCGCGTTCATCGCAGGGCCGGTGCCGTTGAAGGGCACACCGACCGGCTTGATGTCGAGGATCGAGTGCAGCAATTCGCAGGAGACATGCGACACGGAGCCGACGCCGGCATGTGCGGCGTTCACCTTCTCGGCGTTCGCCTTCACATAGGCGACGAACTCCTTCAGGTCCTTCGGTGGAAAGTCCTTGCGCGCGAGGATCAGGATCGGCGTGCCCGCGAGCAGCGCGATGGGCTCGAAGTCCTTCTCGGGATGGTAGGCGAGCTTCGGATAGAGCGGCACCGATGCGGCATGCGTGCCCATATGCCCGGTGATCAGCGTATAGCCGTCATTGGCCGCGCGCGCGGCGCGCGTGGTCGCGGTGGTGCCGCCGGCACCGACGACGTTCTCGATGATGATGCTTTGTCCCAGCGTCTGCGCCATGTGCGAGGTGACGATGCGCGCGACGACGTCGGTTGGCCCGCCGGCCGCAAACGGCACGATCATGGTGATGCTGCGCGTCGGATAGGTCTGCGCTTCGGCCGGTGTAACAAAGGCGCCCAGCGAGGCGAGCGCCGCGGCACATGCGCCCGCGAGCGCGCGAATAAAGGTCATGTCGATCCCCTGTAGTCCCCTTGGCTATACACAAATGCCGGCCAAGAGACCGGCATTTTCACTTCACGAAGCCGTCACACAAGTCGATTCGACTTTCGAATGCGGCACGCCGACGCAGGACCCGAGCCGACGCAAGGCGCAGGCGACCTCAGTTCTCGGACTCCGTGAACACCTCGTCGCGCTTGGCGCGCAACACCGGTAGCACGGTGAGGATCAAGAGGCTCGCCGCGACCGCAAGCAGCACCGCCGACAACGGGCGCGTGACGAACACGCTCCAGTCACCGCGCGAGATCAGCAGCGCACGGCGCAGGTTCTCTTCCATCAGCGGTCCGAGCACCATGCCGAGCAGCAGTGGCGCCGGCTCGAAATCGTGCTTGATCAGCCAATATCCGACCAAACCGAACACGCCTGCGAGGATGACGTCGACCGGCGCGTTGTTCACCGAATAGATGCCGATCGCGCAGAAGATCACGATCGAGGGGAACATCAGCCGGTACGGCACGCGCAGCAGCCGCACCCAGATGCCGACCAGCGGCAGGTTGATGATGATCAGCATCAGATTGCCGATCCACATCGAAGCGATCATGCCCCAGACGAGATCCGGCTGCTTCTGCATTACCTGCGGACCCGGCACGATGCCGTGAATCGTCATCGCGCCCACCATCAGCGCCATCACCGCGTTCGGCGGGATGCCGAGCGTGAGCAGCGGGATGAACGAGGTCTGCGCCGCTGCGTTGTTGGCGCTCTCCGGCCCCGCCACGCCCTCGATCGCGCCGCGACCGAACCGCGACGGGTTCTTGGCGAGCTTCTTCTCGAGCGTATAGGCCGCGAACGACGAAATCACGGCGCCGCCGCCAGGCAGGATGCCGAGGATCGAGCCGAGCACGGTGCCGCGCAGGATCGGCGGCGTCGCATCGCGCAGATCCTTTCTGGTCGGCATCAGGCCGGTGATCTTCTGCTGCACGAGATCGCGGTTCATCTCGGCGCCATGGTCGAGATTGCGGATGATCTCGGCAAAACCGAACACGCCCATCGCCACGGTCGCAAAGCCGAGACCGTCGGCGAGCTCGGGAATGTTGAAGGCCATGCGCGAGGCGCCGGTCTCGATGTCCGAGCCGACCATCGACAGCAGCAGGCCGAACACGATCATCGCGATCGCCTTCAGCACGGAGCCCTTGGCCAGCACGACCGCGAAGATCAGGCCGAGCACCATCAGCGAGAAATATTCGGCCGGGCCAAACGCCAACGCGAGCTTCGTGAGCGGCGCACCGAGGATGGCAATCAGGACCGTCGCGACGCAGCCGGCGAAGAACGAGCCGATCGCGGCGATCGCCAGTGCCGGGCCGGCACGGCCCTGCTTGGCCATCTGGTGACCGTCGATGGCGGTGACGACCGATGTTGCCTCGCCGGGTATGTTGACCAGGATCGACGTGGTCGAGCCGCCGTACTGGGCACCATAATAGATGCCGGCGAGCATGATCAACGCGCCGACCGGCGGCAGTCCGAAGGTGATCGGCAGCAGCATCGCGACCGTCGCAATGGTGCCGATGCCCGGCAGCACGCCGACCAGCGTGCCGACGAGGGCGCCGATCAGGCACATCAGGAGGTTGATCGGAGAGAAGGCGACGGTGAAGCCGAGAGCGAGGTTGGCAAAAATATCCATTACGCCCTCACTGGTTCAGGAAACGCGGATACATCGGCATCGGCAGCCCGAGCACGTAGGGAAACAGGATGGCGCAGCCGACCGTCAGGCAGGCGCCGACGATCACCGCTTCCAGCCACCGCGTCTCGTGCGAGCCCGTCGCTGCAATCATGAAGCTCGAAAAGGCCGTAACCACGAGGCCGAGCGATCGAATCGACAGGGCGAAGAAGAGGATCGCGGCCACCACGAACAGCGGTCCGCGCCAGGAGTAATGGGCCATCGGCGGCCCATCGGTGAGAAGACCGGTCAGGGCAATGCCGGCGGACAAGGCAACCAGCAGCCCGCCGAACATGCGCGGCGCGGTGCCCGCGCCGAAGGAGAAGCCCCGCATGCCCTGCAAGTCGCTCCCTGCCCACAAAGCGAATAGAGCAAGCGCCATGAGAACGACGCCGCCGACATAGTCTTGCGCCGAGCGGATCGTCATGAACAGCGTGAGGATCGCCACCACGAACAGCGGATAGGAATAGATCAGCGCCAGCAGCACCTCGGACGACATCTTCTTGGTGCCACTGCCCAACGAGCCGAAGATGGCACTGGGCGCACCGGCGAGCAGCGCCGTCACGTGGCTGGTGATCACCGTCACCGGGCCGCGGCCGGCCCCCCAGCCGAAGATCGTTCCGATCGACCAGATCAATTCGAAGATCTGCGGCGCAATCGCCAGCAGACAAAAGCCAACCGCCAACCGGGTATTTCGGGTGGCTGTCGCTGAACGGCCCATCGTCTCGGCCATGCCTGTCTCCTCCGCGACCGTAAGTCACGAGCACTGTTGTTCTAAATCGGCTGGAACTGGGTCCCCCGCCCGGATCACTGCCTAGCGATTTTCATCACACAATGCCAGCAAAACCCAACATGCCCCCGGCGAGCAGGAGCCACAGTGGATTGACCCGCGAGACGGATGCCACCACCGCAACCATTGCGGTCAGAAGCAATGCAGCAATACTGCGATCGGTGGACTGGGCCAGGATCAGGGCACTCGCCGCCATCAAACCAATCGAGAGCGGAACCAGTGCAGCCTGGATCAGGCCGGGCCAGCGCGATTGGCTGGGGCGATTCAGGAGCCGGCTGACATAATAGGCAAGCAGCGCCGTCGGCAGGCACATCGCCAGCGTCGCCGCCAGCGCACCGGGGACGCCGGCCACGGCATAGCCGATTAACGTCACGATAAGCACGTTCGGACCTGGCGAGAGCTGCGCGATCGCATAGGCGTCCGCGAACTGCTTGTCGGTCATCCAGTGATTCACCTCCACCGCGATCCGGTGCATCTCGGGCACCGCTGCCGCGGCCCCACCAACGGCAAATAGCGACATCAGACCGAAGGTGGAGATCAGCGACCAGATCGGGCTGTGGCCGGTCATGCTGCTACTTTCCGCCGCAGGAAATAAGTGAGGCCGATACTGATGGGGATCGCGATCAGCAGCACCGCCTGGAGCGGCAGGCGAAGCACGCCGATGGCGAGGAACACGCC
Source organism: Bradyrhizobium sp. R2.2-H (assembly GCF_004346455.1). Lineage (NCBI taxonomy): Bacteria > Pseudomonadati > Pseudomonadota > Alphaproteobacteria > Hyphomicrobiales > Nitrobacteraceae > Bradyrhizobium > Bradyrhizobium sp. R2.2-H. Next base: position 457,644 of record NZ_SMBR01000005.1, on the reverse strand, counting down.
GAGCATCAGGATCACCGCGAAGGGATCCGCCCGCTTGAGCAGGGGCATCATCATGCGGAAGACCACGGCGATCAAGAGGCCGACCGCCGCGCAGGAGATGCCGGCAAGGATGCGGCGCAGCACCTCGAGATCGCCGAAACGGGCGTAAGCGATCGCAAGCGCCGTCATGATCAGCGTCGGCGGCAGCAACAACCCGGCAAAGGCGGCAACGCCGCCGGCGATGCCGCGCAGCCGCGATCCGAACACCATCGACAGATTGACGATGTTGGGCCCGGGCAGGAAGTGGCAGAGCGCAAAGGTTTCGTTGAACTCGTCCGCCGTCATCCAGCGGTGCTGCTCGACGATCGCTCGCCGGGCAAACACCAGGACTCCGCCGAAACCCGCCAGCGACATCCTGGCGAAGGCCAGAAACAGCGCGACCAGACTTGGCGGTGCGGTGGCGAGATCCGGCTCTTGGACGGCCGGTGCTGAACCCGAAGACATGGCAGGAGCTTAGAACGAGGGTCGCGCCGTGGCCAAGACGATCCGGAACCTATCCAAAGGGAACCGCAGCCAATCCGCTCGAAACCCCTGTTTTTCGAAAGCTTTGCGTCCTATATTGGGAGTGCCGGTTCGCCGGCTATGGAAATAAACGGTCGTCGCAATAAACCATTCGGACCCGGGGGCGGTACCCGGCGCCTCCACCAAAGCCCACCATCGGGCAGTCCCGAAGCGGGCTTTGGCGGGGGCGAAATAGGATCGACGAGGGCGTAAAGGGCGTACTTTTTCCCGGTATTGTTCCGCCGTTATCGGGCTACTGCAATAGTTGCCAACGACAACTTTGCTCCGGTTGCTCAGGCTGCGTAACGCAGTTTGAAAGACCACTCTAAAGTCCTAGCGGGTTAAGCTCCGCTAGGCGGGGTTCGGAGGCACCTGGCAACAGAAGCCTCCACTTAACTCTTTCATTTCTTCCCGGCGGGGACTCCTGCTCACCCGTCAGGCGCGGTACTATCGCGGCTTGGCGAGTCGGGCCGGCAGGGTCCGGCTTCGGGGATGCAACAGGACCACCATGGCGACCGATCATATCCGATATGATGTGCTGGCCCGCGACGCGCTGCGCGGCGTGCTGCGGAAGGTGCTGACCGATGCCGCGGCCCATGGCCTGCCGGGCGAGCACCATTTCTTCATCACCTTCGTGTCGAAGGCCGAGGGCGTGAAGCTGTCGCCGCGGCTGCTCGCGCAATACCCGGAAGAGATGACGATCATCCTCCAGCACCAGTTCTGGGACCTGACCGTGCTCGAGGACCGCTTCGAGGTCGGCCTGTCCTTTGGCGGCATTCCGGAGCGGCTGGTGGTGCCGTTCAGTGCCATCAAGAGCTTCCTCGATCCGTCCGTGAAGTTCGGCCTCCAGTTCGACACCTCCGACGTCGCCGAGGTCGCGCCCGAGACTTTGCCTGCAGCGCCCGCGCCGTCGGCTGTATCGGTCCCGGCACCTGCGACCGAGACAGCGGAAGCCGCCGACGAGCCGACCCCGCCGAGCCAGGGCGGCGCCGAAGTCGTGCGGCTCGATCGTTTCCGTAAGAAATGATCTAGGTTGGCCTCGAGCCCGTCGCACGCAGCCAAACTGCGTATATAGAGAAGCACATGAAATGGCCGTGCGGCTTTCGCGCGGCGGAATGGATGTGCTCATGGCCAAGAAGACCCGCCCCTCAAGCTCCGCGACCCGCATCGAAACCGACAGCTTCGGTCCGATCGAGGTCCCCGCCGACCGCTATTGGGGGGCCCAGACCGAACGCTCGCGCCAGAATTTTCGCATCGGCACCGATCGCATGCCGATCTCGCTGGTTCATGCTCTCGGCATCGTCAAGCTCGCTGCGGCGCAGTCCAATCTCGAGCTCGGCCTGCTCGACCGGCGCCGGGCGGGCGCCATCATCCGCGCCGCGCGCGAGGTGATCGAAGGCAGGCTGGACGATCATTTTCCGCTTATCGTGTGGCAGACCGGCTCCGGCACGCAGAGCAACATGAACCTCAACGAGGTGATCGCCAACCGCGCCAATGAGCTGCTCGGCGGCGAGCTCGGCGCCAAGAAGCCGGTGCACCCCAACGACCACGTCAACATGAGCCAGTCGTCGAACGACTCGTTTCCCACCGCGATGCACATCGCGGCTGCAAGCCGCATCAATGCCGATCTCGTCCCTGCCCTCGGCGAATTGCTGCGTGCGCTGCGCAAGAAGGAGAAGGAGTTCGCAAGGATCGTCAAGATCGGTCGCACCCACACCCAGGATGCGACGCCCCTGACGCTGGGCCAGGAATTTTCCGGCTATGCCGCGCAGGTCGAAAGCGGCATCGCCCGGCTCAAGGTCGCGGTGAAGGACCTCTATCCGCTGGCGCAGGGCGGCACCGCCGTCGGCACCGGCCTCAACTCGAAGCCGCGCTTTGCAAAACTGTTCGCAAAGCATGTTGCCCGCATCACGAAGCTGCCGTTCACCAGCGCCGCCAACAAATTCGAGGCGCTGGCCTCGAACGACGCCTATGTGCTGGCGCACGGCGCCATCAATTCGGTCGCGACCGGCCTGTTCAAGATCGCCAACGACATCCGGCTGCTCGGCTCCGGCCCGCGTTCGGGCCTCGGCGAGCTGATCCTGCCGGAGAACGAGCCGGGCTCCTCGATCATGCCCGGCAAGGTCAATCCGACCCAATGCGAGGCGATGACCATGGTGTGCTGCCAGGTGTTCGGCAATCACACCGCCATCACCGTCGCCGGCAGCCAGGGCCATTTCGAGCTCAACGTCTACAAGCCCGTGCTCGCCTACAACATGCTGCACTCGATCCGCCTGATGGCGGATGCCGCACGCTCCTTCACCGAACATTGCGTCAGCGGCATCCGCGCCGACGAAAAGCGCATCAAGGAGCTGATGGAGCGCTCGTTGATGCTGGTCACGGCGCTGGCCCCGAAGATCGGCTACGACAACGCGGCAAAGGTCGCCAAGACGGCGCATGCCAACGGCACCACGCTGAAGGAGGAGGCGCTGCGGCTCGGCTTCGTCTCGGCCGACGAGTTCGACCGTCTGGTACGCCCCGAGAAGATGACCAGCCCGGGATAGATTTCCGAATTCCGACAGCCATCCGTAATGATACGGAGCCTCGGCCCTCCAGAAATATGCGGTTTTGGGGGAGGGATTTGATTACCGTCAATGTTACGGCGGAGCGGCGTGTTACGCAGCTCTACTGCCCTCGACGGGCGAAATTCATCGTTTGATGGCCCGATGGGCCGATTGACGAGGACGAGCGAATGGCGATCAAGTCTTTCGGGGCGCAACGCGGCACCCTGTTTCTGAATGTTTCATCCTGCCTAGCGAGGATCGGATGATGGAGACACGGCATGGGGAACGTCATCAACCTGAATCGATTCAGGAAGCGCGCCGAGCGGGAAGCCTCGGCGAAGCAGGCGGACGCCAACCGGGCGAAATTCGGTCGCACGAAGGCGGCCCGCTCGGCGGAGGAGAAGCGGGCGGACCAGGCCAAGGAGCATCTGGACCAGCACCGGATCGATCACGAGGAGCAGCCATGAAGTCGCCCGTCGTGAAACGGTCGATCGTCGTCGCCGGCCACAAGACCAGCGTCAGCCTGGAAGAGGCGTTCTGGAACGGCATGAAGGAGATCTCCGGCCTGCGCAACATGACGTTGTCCGAGCTGGTCGGCGAGATCGACAACAACCGCCAGCAAGGCAATCTGTCTTCGGCGATCCGCCTCTTCGTCCTGGACTACTTCAAGAGCCGCGCCATGGCCGCCCAGCCGGACAAGGTCCCGGCCCAGTAGCCCTCCGGGGCGCCCACGACGGCACCCCGGCTGCAACACTTTAAAATCACTCTAAGGTGCAGCTTCCGCGGGCACGCGCGCTTGACCTCAATGCCTTGCGTTGAAAATACAGGGCATGACCGACACCACTGACACGCGTCCGCACATGCCGCTGGGTCTGGCCCAGCGCGGCTATACCGGCGTCATCCAGCACCTTTCCGCCAAGCAGGCGGGCTCGGCGCTCTCGGACGTCGAGCTCGAAAGCCGCCTGATCGAACTCGGCTTCGTCGAGGGCGCCCGGGTCGAGATCCTGCATGAGGGGCTGGTCGGGCGCGATCCGATCGCCGTACGGGTCGACAGCATCACCATCGCGGTCCGCCGTCGCGAAGCCATGGCCATCATCGTCGCCTAGATCGCGACGGGACGCCTCATCCGGGCCCTGATTACATGGAACTCCCCCTGCTGCATCTCGCCCTGGTGGGCACGCCGAACAGCGGCAAGACCTCGCTGTTCAACGCCCTGACCGGCAGCCGGCAGAAGGTCGCGAACTATCCCGGCGTCACGGTCGAGCGCAAGGAAGGCTTCTTCGTCACCCCCCTGGGACGCCAGGTCTCGGTGGTCGACCTGCCCGGCACCTATTCGCTGCGCGGCCGCAGCCCGGACGAGGAGATCACTCGCGACTTCGTGCTCGGCAAGGCCAGCGGCGAGACGGTGCCCGATCTCGTGCTGTGCGTCGCCGATTCCACCAATCTGCGCCTGACCATCCGCCTGCTGCTCGAGCTCAAGCGCACGGGACGGCCGATGATCCTCGTGCTCAACATGTTCGACATCGCGAGCCGTCGCGGCATCACCGTCGACGTCGAGCGGCTCGCCAAGGAGCTCGGCGTACCCGTGGTCACCTCGATCGCGGTGCGCAAGGGCGGCACGGCCGATCTGCTCCAGTTGACCGACGACATCTCGGCGAAGCTCGCCGAGCCGCAGGAGAACAGCTGGCGCGTGCTCAGCGTCAGCGAATTGCGCGCCACCCAGCGCGAGGCCGACCGCATCATCGCCGACTGCGTCAGCCTGCCTGCCAGACCCGACACCTGGACCGCGCGGATCGACGCGGTGGTGCTGCATCCGGTCGGCGGCCTGATCGTGCTCGCGCTGATCCTGTTCGTGATGTTCCAGGCGGTGTTCGCCTGGGCGCAGCCGCTGATGGACCTGCTCAATTCGGGCTTCGATGCCCTCGGCGAGTTCGTCCACGACACCCTGCCCGGCGGCCTGCTGCAGAGCTTCCTCCAGAACGGCGTGATCTCGGGCGTCGGCAGCGTGATCGTGTTCCTGCCGCAGATCATCATCATCTTCCTGTTCATCCTGCTGCTGGAAGATTTCGGCTACATGGCGCGCGCCGCCTTCCTGATGGACCGCATCATGGGCGGCGCAGGCCTGCACGGCCGCGCCTTCATTCCGCTGCTGTCGAGCTTTGCCTGCGCCATTCCCGGCATCATGGCGACGCGCGTGATCGACAACAAGCGCGACCGGCTGACCACGATCCTGATCGCGCCGCTGATGACCTGCTCGGCGCGCATTCCGGTCTACACGCTGATCATCTCCGCCTTCATTCCCGCGAAGGACGTTTGGGGCTTCATCAACCTCCAGGGGCTCGTGATGTTCGGCCTCTATGCCACCGGCATCGTCAGCGCGCTTGCCGTCTCGTTCGTGATCAAGTTCTTCATGATCCGCGACTTTGCGCCGGCGCCGTTCATGCTGGAACTGCCGGACTACAAGATGCCGCGGCTGAAATCGATCGCGATCGGGGTCTATACGCGCGCCAAGATGTTCCTGCACCGCGCCGGCACCACGATCTTCTCGATGATGGTGCTGATCTGGTTCCTGGCCTCGTTCCCGCAGCCGCCCGCGGGCGCGACCGAGCCGGCCATCGACTTCAGCCTGGCGGCGATGATCGGTAAGGCGCTCGCCCCGCTGCTCGCGCCGGTCGGCTTCAACTGGCAGATCGCGGTCGCCCTGATCCCGGGCATGGCGGCGCGCGAAGTCGCGGTCGCTGCCCTCGGCACCGTCTACGCCATCGAGGGCGGCAAGGAGGCGGCCGAGCAGATCGGCCAGGTGCTGGCGACGAAATGGTCGCTGGCGACCGCCCTGTCGATGCTCGCTTGGTACGTGTTCGCCCCGCAATGCGCCTCGACGCTGGCCGTGATCCGGCGCGAGACCGGAAGCTGGGCCTGGATGGCCGTGACCTTCGCCTACATGCTGGTGCTGGCCTATGCGGCGAGCCTCGTGACGTACAATGTCGCGGTCGCGCTGGGCGCGGGATGATCCCCCAAAACAAAACTGCGAAAACAACCCCATGCACAGTAGACCGTGGGTCGTGAAATCAATGACTTACGGATTATCCTAAGTCCGCTTGCGCCGTCGGGCAAAACAGCGGCATAATGGCATCATCGGCCCGCTACGGCATGGCGACCTTCTCGAAATGCATCCATCTGGCTCCATCGATCGCTTCGTCACCGAACGACTGACCGCCGAACGACTGCGCGAGGCCGATCTCGCAGATCTCGTCGCATTGCATCTCGATGCCGAGGTGTCCCGTCATCTCGGCGGCGTGCGCTCGGCCGAGACAACGAAGGAATATCTCGACGTCAACATGGCGCATTGGGACCGGTATGGCTTTGGGCTGTGGGCGCTGCGAACGAGCGACGGGGCGTTTGCAGGGCGGGCGGGCCTCCGGCACATCCTGGTGGATGACATCGACGAGATCGAGATCGCCTACGCATTCACGCGCAACCTCTGGGGCCGGGGACTTGCCGGTGAGATCGCGACCGCGATGACGCGCATCGGACTGGCACAGCTCGCGCTGACGTCCGTCGTCGGCATCGTCCATGTCGGGAACGGTGCATCCCGCCGCGTGCTGGAGAAATCGAACTACCTTCTCGAGCGGAGCACGAACCGCCACGGCGAGGATGTCGTGATTTACAGCATCCGGCGGTGAGGGCTCCCAGGGGGCTGGAAACCGATACGATTGCCATTCTCGAAGCTGAGCCCGGGCAACGGCCCGCTTCGCAAAAGACCTCGACGGCCTGACTCAGCCGGTGCGCAGCCGAACGAGCGATCGCGGCAGCGAGGTGAGAAACAGCACGACGCAAACACACAGCAGGACGATGTCCTTGAACAGGAACTCGCCGGTCAAATTCCACGCCATCGGATCGGATGACAGGCTCCAAGTCACGACCCCGGGCGTCGTGAAGAAGAACGACCATGTTATTGCGAAGGTCACGATACCCATGAACGAGCCGAGGGCAGACAGGATCGGGCTGAACGCGCCGGCTGCGAGCAGCGCCGCAATCACGAACTCGGAAACACCGAGAAAATAGGCCTCTCCCCTCAAGCCGAACACCGACAGCCAGGAGATGAACGGACTGTTCGTGATGAACTGGGCGATGCCCTGCGCCGATTGCAGCGTGAACTTCTGCATTCCGAACGACACGAAGATGATCACCATGACCCAGCGAAGAATGGCAAGAGGACGATAAGAACCCTCGCCATTCTCGGCGACGTTGAACCCGTTCATGTGACGATTTCTCCCGGCTACGCGTTCTTTGACTTGCGAACGAAATGTCCGCTGTAGGCTGTACGGCGGGGGAACCTGCCGCGTTACCGGCGGCATGGAGTTCCGCCGATCACAGCCGCGTGCAATGCGCGTACCCGCGTCGAAAATCCTGCCGCGCAAGATGAGCTTGATCCGACCCGTCCATGGAATCTAAACAGGAGCACGATGGGTATCGTCGCTCTCCCGGGCCCGGCCAGTCACTGCGGGTCACTGCGTCCATTCTCCGATTCGCTCTCCGGCTCCGGGATCAGCACCGCCGGTTCGTCATAGCCTTTGCGGCTGCTGTAGAACACCAGCGTCATCAGGCCGATTCCGACGACCAGCGAAAACATGACGCCGAGCACCAGCGCGAGGTAGCCTGCCGCCGGCACCTCGATATCCGTGCTGACCCAGCCGAGATAGCCGAGCACGACGGCGCCAACGAGCATCGCGCACAGCACCACGATGACCAGCCATCTGCCGAGCTTGCTCTGTTGCGGGCCGGACGGCGCCGGTTGCCCGTCTGTGTTGGTCATGGATCTCTCGTGAAGCTACGGCGCGGTTGCCTTGGTTGCGATCGCGTGCAGGGCCCCGGTCATTGCGGTGACGGCGGCCTTCGCCGGCTCGCCGACGCCGTGACGCCCCGCGAGATAGGCCGGATCGTTGTATGACAGCCAGGTCGCACCTTGCTCGTCCTGCCAGACCAGCGCCTTCAGCGGCAGGTCAATGCCGATGGTCTGCGCCTGCTGCATCAACAGGGTGCCGCCCTTGGCGTTGCCGAAGATGATGAGATCGGTCGGGCGCAGCGGCAGGCCGACCGCGGCGGCGCCCGCGGCGTGGTCGACATGGGCGAACACGGTGAGACCCTTCGCTCTCACTTCGGCCTCCAGCCGCTTCATGGTGTCTTCAGGCCCGAAACTGCTCCTGATGTTGATGAGTCCTTCTGCGGCCATTGCCTGTGTCTCCCATGAACATATCGCTACGATCAGAGCGAGGATCCTGATCAGTGCCGAAAGCTTCATGCCCGCTCACTTCCTGCGGAACAGCTTGGCGGGATCGAATTCTGGCTCCGGAGTGAAGCCGTCGCGGTTGGGCATCCTGATCTTCGGCAAGCTCTCCTTGTCGACCTTGCCGTCCGCCGGAACGATGCCATTGAGGCTCAGGATGTAGGCGGTGACGGCATAGGTCTCGTCGGTGCTGAGCGAGCCCGGCGTCGGGTATGGCATCGCGCGATGAATGTAGTCGTACAACGTCGTCGCATAGGGCCAGAAGCTGCCGACGGTCTTGACCGGCATGTTGGACGCGAGCGTCCCCTGGCCTCCGGCGAGGCGATCCTTGATGCCGCCCTGGCCGTTGTCGCCATGACAGGCAGCACAATAGCTGGCGAAGATCTGCTTGCCCTGCGCAACTGTGCCGCTGCCATCAGGCAGGCCTCTGCCATTGGGATCGACGTCGATGTCCCACAACTTGATCTCGGCCGGCGTTGCCGGACGGCCGAAATCGAACGCCGATGCGGGCGCGGAGAGCACGCCGGCGGTGAGGATGCCGGCCAGAAACAGCTTGTTACGCGAGGACATTGCGGACCCTCCCGGCCTCATCGATGCTCCAGGTCTGCTGGGCGTTGTAGTGAAACAGCGCATTGGTTCCCATCGCGGCGATGAAAGACTGCCGGTCCGGCTGAACGTTCCCCTGCTCGTCGGTGGAGCGGCTGACGATCTTGGTCGGCTTGCCGTCCCATACCCAATCCATCTGGAAGCGCACCTGGGCCTTCGACAGCACCGGCTGACTCAATTGGGCCTGCTTCCAGGACTTGGCGCCATCGGTCGAGATCTCGACCTTGGCGATCTTGCCATGACCGCTCCAGGCGAGACCCGAGATGCGGTTGTAGCCGGGCTGGATCTGCATCATGCCGGAGGGATGGGTAATGACGGAGTTGGTTTCCATCCGCAGCTGAAATTGCCGCGCCTTGCCGCTTGCAAGCAACTGTGTGTAGCGCGCCGTCTCCCAACGCGTCATCCAGGGCGCCGTGCCGAACTTGAGGCGACGCAGCCATTTGATGTTGAGGTTGCCTTCGAAGCCCGGCATCACCAGCCGCATCGGAAAGCCGTGGGCGGGCCGGAGCGGCTCGCCGTTCTGCCCGTAGGCGACGAAAGCCTCGTTCACGATCTCCTCGGTGAGGGGGATACTGCGGTCGACGCCTGCGCCGTCGCCGCCCTCCGCAAGCATCCAGTGCGCGCCCTTGTCCTTGGTCACGAGGTCGATCAGGAACTTGAGCGGCACGCCGGTCCATTCATTGGTGCTGACGAGGCCATGCGTGTTCTGCACCGTCACGTCAGGGTCCGCCTTTTTCCAGTTCTCCCATCCATTGCCGGTGCATTCGATGAACACGACGCGCGTGACCGACGGCATCCGCTTCAGGTCTTCGACGCTGAAGACCAGCGGCTTCTGCACCATGCCGTGGACCAGCAGGCGATGCTGCGCGGGATCGATATCGGGCACGCCCGAATGGCTGCGCTCGTAATGCAAATCGGTCGGCGTGATGTTGCCGACCAGCTTCTGGTGCGGTGTCTTGGAATTGATGGCATCGCTCGGGTCGACGTTGCGTTTGCCTGGCGTGGCCTCAGGGATGCGATCGAGCTTGACGAAGCGGGACCGCTCGCTGTGCGCGCCGAGATCGGCGCCGGGCCCGCGATCGGGGACGTCGGCCAGCGACTCTGCTCGGGCTGGCTCGCTCGCGGCGGCCAGGATGCCTGCGGACAAGCCTCCGACGAAGCCGCGGCGGGAAACGTCCGCGGGTCGTGGCAACGATTCGATCTTCGTGTCGGACGTCATACGATCTCCCGTCGGTAATCGTGCATTCCGGAAATCCCGCCGCTTTCATTCGGTGACATTGACCGGGAACTGGAAAAATTGCTCGTTAGGTTGTGTTAGAAGCCATGAGCATTGGTCGCTTCGTTCGCGCGATGACTCGATGATTGGATTGCAATTTAGAGACGCTTGCCGCTCCGCATATGGCCAGGCGGATCGACGTCATGTCCACGCGGATCAGGAGTGCCGAATGTCGGGAGCCGAGACAGACGAGCTGTTGAAGGCGATGGTGCCGCTGTTGAGAATCCGGCCCGTGATCGATGACTCCTGTCGCTTTGGCGGAAGCTGGGAGTCGCTACACGCGCCGAATGGCCGGGGATGGGCACAATTCCACATGGTCACGCGGGGCTCCTGCCTGGTCGAGAGGCCGGGTCTGAGGCCGGAGCGGCTGGACGCCGGCGACATTCTGCTTTTGCCGCACGGCGACAGCCACGTGGTGCGAAGTCAGGCCGACGGCATCGCAACGAGGATCGCGAGCGAAATCAGGAACGGCATTCGCCAGCGCAGGACTGTCGACGCCCAGGCCGACACCGAATTCCTGTGTGGCCGGTTCCTGTTCGAGATGTCGGACGAGAACCCCTTGATTGCAGTCCTCCCCGATGAAATCGTCCTGCGCACGGCAGGAGAGCCGCTCCTGGAGCGGTTTCGGCACCTATTGATCGACATCCGAGAAGAGCTGGATGCGGGACGGGTTGGGGCGGAGATAGTCGCGGGCGATCTCGCAAGGGCCCTGTTCGTCATGATGCTCCGCGAGCATCTCGCAGATGCTGGCTCCGGAAACAATGCGGTTTCGCTGTTGCGGGACCGCGCGACTGCGCGTGTGGTGTTGGCGATCCTCAACGATCTAGCCCGGGACTGGACGCTCGAGGAGATGGCGGCGGTCGCTATCTCTTCGCGGGCAACGCTGGTACGCACCTTTCGAAAACGCGCAGGGGTCGCTCCCATGACGTTCCTCTCCGATCTGAGATTGGCAGTCGCACGTCAGCGGCTGGCCGGCACCTCCGATCCGATCGCAAAGATCGCGAGCGAGGTCGGGTATGCGTCCGAAAGCGCCTTGAGCAAGGCCATCATGCGCAGATACGGCATGCGACCCGGCGCGCTGAGAGTGGGGGAACCGAGGCACGACAACGCTCAAGGCCACCGCCTGCGCGCCGGCTGACCCGTTGAAAGCAACGGACATTCAACAGCGTCAGGCTGGGATTACAAATCCTGGAGCCGTCATCTGCTGCCATGGGTCACTTCAGTACCGTTCGACTGACCGCCTGAACGAAAAACGGAGCGTTCGCCGGACGGTCTACGCGTTCAAACGCGACGTGTTGGGCCAGGGTTTTGCAAGTCATGCCGCATCGCGGCGTGTGCTTGAAAAGTCGAACTAGCCGTTCGGGGGGAGCACGAACCATCTGGGCGAAGACGTCGCGATCTCCCGCATCCGTCGGCGCATGCTGCCAACGGCCTCACCTGTCAGCCAAGCGAACTTCTGGAAGCGGGAACTCGATGCCGGCCCATGAGTTCCTTTCCCGGGCCGTCGGCCTGCGGGAGGCTTGGACACCAGCCTGCCCGGAGCGAAGAAGCGTAAGGGATTTCAATGACCGGTACGTCCTCGGGCGCTGCAGACGGTAGCCCCACAGATTTGCCACGAGTTTCCACCGGCAGCGACGGCCTGGACGACATTCTGGGCGGCGGCTTCGACGCCAATCGGATGTATCTGTACGAGGGGCGGCCGGGCACGGGCAAAACCACGATTGCGCTGCAATTCCTTCTCAGCGGCGTGCGTGATGGCGAACGCGTGCTCTATATCTCCCTGTCCGAGACCAAGCGGGAGCTGACGGTCGTAGCCCAACGGCACGGCTGGTCCCTGCAAGGCGTGGACATCTTCGAACTGGTCCCGCCCGAGACCACGCTCGATCCGGACCGGGAGCTCACAGTCTTCCATCCCGCCGAGATGGAGTTAAGCGAAACGACCGGTCTGATCTTCAAGGAGGTCGAGCGGATCAACCCTACGCGCGTCGTGCTCGACAGCCTCTCCGAACTGCGTCTGCTTGCCCAGAACCCGCTTCGTTACAGGCGCCAGGTGCTGGCCTTGAAGCATTTCTTCACCAACCGCAATTGCACCGTCGTGCTCCTCGACGATCTCTCGTCCTCCCAGGATGATCTGCAACTGCATTCGATCGCGCACGGCGTCGTCATGCTCGAACAGCTCGCGATCGACTACGGGGCAGAGCGACGGCGGATCCGCGTGATCAAGATGCGCGGCATTCGATTCCGCGGCGGCTTCCACGACTTTACGATTGCAAAGGGCGGCTTGCGGATCTTCCCGCGCCTCGTGGCGGCCGAGCATCACAAACCGTTTCCCGGCGAGTTCACGCCCAGCGGCAATCCCGAGCTGGACCAACTGCTCGGAGGCGGGCTCGAGCGCGGCACCAACGCGCTGTTCATCGGCGCTGCCGGAGTGGGTAAATCCTCGCTCGCGCTCACATATGCGATAGCGGCCGCGGAACGCGGCGAGCACGCTGCGTTTTTTGCCTTCGATGAAGGCCGCGGCACCGTGGAAGCTCGCGCCCGGACGCTCGGCCTGCCGCTCGAAAAGTACGTCGAGTCCGGCCTTATCCGTTTTCAACAGATCGATCCAGCCGAGCTGTCGCCGGGCGAGTTCGCGGCGACCCTGCGCCGGAGCGCGGAAATTGACAACGCCCGCGTGGTCATCATCGATAGCCTGAACGGCTACCTGAACGCGATGCCGGACGAGCGGTTTCTCATCCTGCAAATGCACGAACTGCTGACCTACCTGGCGCAGCAGGGAGTGCTCACCATCCTGATCCTCGCTCAACATGGGCTGGTCGGTCCGATGGATACACCGCTCGACATCAGCTATTTGAGCGACGCGGTGCTCATGCTGCGCTATTTCGAGGCCGGCGGATCGGTGCGGCGCGCCTTGTCTGTCGTCAAGAAGCGCAGCGGCAACCACGAGCACACCATCCGCGAGTTTCGGCTCGGCAGCACCGGTGTCAAGCTCGGCCCGCCTCTCACCGACTTCATGGGCATCTTTTCGGGCAATCCGCGTTATACCGGCACGGACATCCCGGAAGGATCGGCCTGATGAGCGCCGACCGCGGACACCGCGTTCTCATCTTCGCTCCGATCGGCCGCGACGGGCCGGCGTCGGCCGAGCTTTTCCGCAGTGCGAGCCTCGAAGCGGTCAACTGCCGAAGTCTGCCCGAACTCGTCAGCGAGATGGGTGCCGGCGTGGGCGCGGTCTTCCTTGCCGAGGAAGGACTGTTCGGGAAAGACACGGCGCCGCTCGCTGAATGGATCGCGAGCCAACCGCCATGGTCCGACCTCCCCTTCGTCGTTCTCACCAGCCATCGAGAGCAGCCCGCGGTCGTCGCCTGGCGCCGCAATATCGTCGCCCTGCTTCGCAACGTTTCGCTGCTCGAACGTCCGGTCCAGCCGATCACACTGACCAGCGCGGTTCAATCGGCGATGCGGGCACGGCGGCGTCAATATGAGATCCGGGCCCTGATCGCAGCGCGCGAGCAGACTGCGCAGGAGCTCGAAAAACTGGTGGTCGAGCGCACGCGAGAGCTGGAGGAGGCCAATGAGCAACTGCGTCTCGAAATGAACGAGCGCGCTCGCGTCGAGGAAACGCTTCGCCAGGCGCAGAAAATCGAAGCTATCGGCCAGCTCACCGGCGGGGTCGCGCACGACTTCAACAATCTGCTGATGGTGATTTCCGGAGGCCTCGACATGCTGGACCGCCAGACAGATCCAAACCGGCGCCGGCGTCTGATGGACGGGATGATCCAGGCCGCACAGCGCGGCGCCAGCCTGACCAAGCAGCTGCTGGCGTTCTCACGCCGGCAGAGGCTGCGCCCGGAAGCCGTCGACGTCGCCATGCAGATCGGCGGTATGCGCGAGCTGCTCGATCGAAGCCTGCGAGGCGACGTCCACGTCGAGTTCGATTTCCCGGATGCTCTTTGGCCGGTCGAGGTCGATCCCGGCGAGCTCGAGCTGGTCATCCTCAATCTGGCCGTCAATGCCCGGGATGCGATGCCCAACGGCGGCACCATCGTCGTCCGCGGCGAGAATCTGCCCGATCTGAATGACGGGGAGATCGCCGGCGACTATGTCAGGCTGTCGGTCATCGATACGGGCGTCGGCATGCCTCCGGAGATCCTGTCGCGGGTCTTCGAGCCGTTCTTCACGACCAAGGACGTCGGCAAGGGGTCCGGACTGGGGCTCGCGCAGGTCCACGGGTTTGCGACCCAGTCACGCGGGACCGTCCGCATCAAATCGCAAGTCGATCAGGGCACCAGCATCGAGCTCTACATGCCTCGCTCGTTGAATCTCGCTTCCAAGCAACGACACTTGATCGATTTCAACAGGGCGGTACGGCCGAAGAAGAATGACCAGGGCCAAATCCTGCTGGTCGAAGATGACGACGAGGTGGCCGCACTCGTTGGTGAGATGCTTGGTCAGCTCGGCTACGAAGTCACGCGGGCCGCCAGCGCCGCAGCTGCTCTCGGTGCTCTGGCCGATGGTCGTTCCGTCGATCTCATCTTTTCGGACATCATGATGCCGGGCGGCATGAATGGCGTGGAACTCGCGCGGGAGATCAGGAGACGGCGTAGCGACATACCCGTACTGCTGACCAGCGGATACGCCGAGGCCGCGATCCATGAAGCCGAAACGGCGGGCATCCAGATATTAGCCAAGCCGTATCACATCGACGAGCTGGCCGCGGCGCTGAATGCCGCGAAATCGACCCTTCAAGTTGATACGCAATCCAAACGCTCCAGCTCTTTGCTGAACTCTTGAGGTTCGGCGCGTCAGACAGGATTGACTCGTGCCTACCGGAAATATCCCAGCACGAGGTCGATATCCGCGCTGCCTGCGACCGCGCCGTTCAACTCCGCGTCGATGACGCGACGGCAAGCATCGACGGCGGCGTGGTCGCCGAGATCGTTGGCGGCTTCCAGCACGAGCCAGGCGGCGTCGACCGACGCCTTGTCCGGTGCGCCGCCGCCGAGATCGGCGGTGACGGCATTGCCGAGGTTCTTCTTGCGAACGGCGGTGCCGAATTGAGGCAACATTGCAAATACTCCCCTTCGATTCCGGGATGATGCTCAGTGCACCCGACTGAAGCGCGATGCGATCAGGACGAATCGTCGTCGCGCTTCAGGTTGTTGTTTAAGCATGATCTTTTCGGAAAACCGCTGCGCACTTTTCCGGATCATGCTCTAGTGGACCTGGAACTCGGGCTGACGGCCCGTAACGGCCTCGGCACCCGCGCCATTCTTGCGCGACTGGTAGAACTTCAGAATGCTGCGCGAGGTCTCGATCTTGAGCCGGCCGTACTCGCGCTCGTTGTCCTGGAGCTCGCGCGCCGTGATCAGATGATCCTTGGCGCCGAGGAACAGGAGCGACATCGTCGTGTCCCAGGAGAAGTCGAGCGCCTTGCACAACACCAGGATCATCTCGCGGTTGCGGTCCATCAGCGCGCGCTCGATCACGTCGACAGGCAGCGACGAGAGCAGCGACAGGCCGATCTGCACCTCGTCGAAGCGGTGCTGGCGCGCATAGTTCGAGATGGAGTCCTGGTTGAGGTTGCCCTGCCGGTACTGCGTCGTGACCACGCGCTTGGCGACGAAATAGCTGCGCGAGGACGGGCCGAACTTGGACTGGAGATCGCCGGTGAGCTCGGTCACCGAGCTCTGGATCTGCGCCATCATCTCGGGCCGCTCGGTCTCGAGGCGACGGCGCACGTCTTCCGACGCCTTCGAGATGAGCTGCTGGAAGATGTGGCGCGGCACGTCCTTGCGCAGGCCAAGCTGTTCGGCGAGAATCGAATCGCCCTCGGCGCGGCGGACCATGTGCAGCAGGCCGGACCCGGAGAAGCGCGCGCCGTCGTTCCTGGCAACCGAGGTCACGACCTCCTGGTTGCCGCGCTTGACCAGCACGTCGGTCACGGCTTCGCCGATCGACTTGCGCTGGGCGATCGCGAGCAGGTGCGACTGGCTCTTGGTCAGGGCGCTCTCGACCAGCATCTTCTCGTCGAGACGATTGGACTCGCGCAGCACGGGACCGGCGACCTCGATCTCGTCGTCGAGCGCGAGCTTTTCGATGACGTTCAGCGGCGCGTGATCGCAGGCCGCCATCAGTTCCGAGAGCTGCGCCCGCGCGGCGACCTCGATCTCCTCGGCGAGCCGGCCGATCACCTCGCCGAACGTGGAGATCTCGTCGTCGCTGTAGCGGCCCGTGATCAGGATATCGGTCGCGTGCCACAACGCCTTCGCCCGGCTTTCGTCGGTACCGCGCGCGATCGCGTCGTCCAGATCCTGTAGAAGCGATTTCGCCCCGTTCATCTCGATCACCCCAGTTCTTGGTAGCCGTTCGGCAAGCCGTCCCGCCGCTCTTGGCGCGACGCCGAATTCCTCTGGGAACCGACGCTAGAGATGAAACGCGAGAATTCAGTAAAATCCGCAAATCAGTTTTGCCGACGAAATTTCGTTCAAATGCGAGGGAATGGGTTAAGGGGCGGGCAACGGAGACGGTGCGCCCCCTCTCCCGCTTGCGGGAGAGGGTTGGGGAGAAAGTGTGTCCGCAACGGGATAGTCCCCCAGAGGAGAGAGCGCTCACCCGGCGCTTCGCGCCGACCTCTCCCGCAAGCGGGAGAGGCTAAACGAGCCCGCGGCTCCGTCTCTCCAAACCGACTTCGCGCTCACGGATTTTGCGGCGTCAGCACCAGCGGCGGCTTTGGCCTGGGCTTGGCGGGCGGCGGGCCAGGAGCCGGCTTCACCTCGATCGGCGGCGGCAGCGGTGCGGCCTGCTGGCTTGCGAGCGGCGGGCTTGTGAGTGGGGGGCTTGTGAGTGGGGGGCTTGGCGCAGCGGGAGCCGCCTGCGGCGCCCGCGGCGTCGGCGCGGGCCTCGACTCCGCCTTGGGCTTTGCCTGCATGCGGCGCGGGTCCTGACCCGGCAGCGGCACATGGGCCGGCGCCTGCTCAGGCGCTGCATCTGGAGACACCAGCGTCGGCAGCGCAGCGGTGGCCGGCGGCGGCTCGCCGCGTTCGATGGCATCCAGCCGACGCGTCTCGCGATCGATCGTGCGCACCGCAAGCCACGAGGACAGCGGCGTGAGGTCGATGGTGCGGCTCAGCTTGTCGGGGGGCCCTGCCGCGAACAGCTGGATCTCCGGCGGGGCGCCGGAGAGGCCGGTCATGATCGGCGTCAGGCTGGCGCGGATGTCGGCCTGGTCGGCGGGAATGTCGTAGCCGCCGGAAACGATGGCGCGGGCGTTCTTGGCCTCCAGCGACGTCGCGCCGACGCGCAGCCGGCCGTCGCGGATCGTGAACGGGATCTGTGCCGAGGCGATCGTAATGGGAGCCGCCGACAGCGCGGGCTCGACGAGCTGCCGCAGACGGTTGTCATCGGCGACCTGGCCGCCGTCGCTGGCGCGGATCGCGATCTCGAACGCACGCGGATTGAGGCCGCTGATTTCCGCGGATTCGAGCGTCACCGTGCCGTTGCCGGCGAGCGCACCGGTCAAAGCCGCGACGCTGCGGCCCTGGCTGGTCAGCGCCATCTGCACCGAGGCGCGCCCCTTGGACAGCGCGAGGTCGCGATAGCGCAGCGTCGCCGCATCGACATTGCCGAGTTCGATGCGCGCGTTCAGCGCAAGACCATTCGCGCCGTTGCGCGCGTCGAGGCTCGCGGACATCTCGCCGCCACCGAGGCCGCCCTTGAGCGCATCGAGTGCGAGCGACTGCCCGTCGCTCCGGATCGTGCCGCCGAAGGGGCGCAGCTCGATGCCGCCCGGCAGCGATCCACGCAGCGCCTGGAAGGCGATGCGGCCGCGCCACCCGCCGACGAGCCCCGGACTTAAGGGCTCGCCGGACTCATGTCCGGCCGCGCCGATCGCGATTGCGAGCGCCGGCGCAAGATCGAGCGAGTCGAGGCCGACCTCGCCGTCGACGCTCTTCTCCTGATCGAGCATCACCGAAAGATGCCCGCGCAGATGCGAGCCTGCTGCATTGCCGTCGAGATCGTCGAAGGTCAGGCGATTGCCTGACAGCGTGAGGCGGGAAGACAGGCTGACGTTCTGCGCCGATTTGTCGGCCGGGCCGGTGCCGAGCAGCGGCGCCAGATTGACGTTGCGCACGCGCAGGTTCACGCTCGCCTTGGGTTCGGACGATTTGGGCTCCGACAGTTCGACGCTGCCTTGCGCATCCGCATCGAGCCCGCCGCCGCTGAGCTTGGCGTTCAATTGCAGCGGTCGGCGCCAGGCGCCGCTCACGCGGCCTTCGAATTGCGAGGCGCCCTCGCCCGCGGCCACGACGCGATCGAGCCCGAGCAGCGCCAGCAGCGCGCCGGCCTGCGATGCCGAGCCCTTCGTGTCCAGCGTGAAGTCGCTGTTGCGCAACCTTTCGAGGTCGATCCCTCCGATGGCCGCCGCCGGCGTCTGCGCGACCAGGGTCGTGGTCGCCTTGAGCTGCGGCGCGTCGAGGTCGAGCACGATCCGGGCATTGCTGCGATCGGCGTGCTCGGTGTTCCTGTCAAGGCTGAGATCGAGCTTGAGACGGGCCGCGCCTGATAATGACGGCAGCGCATCGAAGCGCGCGCGCACCGCGGGCGCAAACGGCTCGATCAGCGCGGTGAGCTCGCGCAGCGAATTGGCCGAGGATTTCACCGCGAGCTTGCCGGTGGCCTTGGTGCGGTCGAAGCTGCCGCTCGCCTCCGTGGTCAGGCCGCTGGCCTGGCCGAAGCGCAACTGCTCCAGCGACAGCGATGCGGGGCTGTAGGCGAGCCTGGCTGCGAACGGCCGCAGCTCCTGCCCGGCGGAGATCGCGCGGCCGATATCCAGTGAGAGCTTCGCCTCTTCCGGCCACTCGCCCTGCGGTCCCGCGAGCGCACGGACAAAACTCGCGGCGGCATCGAGGTCGAGCCGGTCGGCCTTGAGCTCCGCGTCGATCCGCGAGCCCTTGCTCGCGCCCGTTTGCACGAAGGCGATGCGACCTTCGACGGCGCCGCCGTCGATGTCGGCCTTCAGCCTTTCGATGGCGAGGTGATTGGCGGCGATGGTCACGTCGCCGGCGAGGCGCAGCGGCCGCGTGCTGCGCCGGTTGACCTCGCTGCGGCCCTGAAGCCAGGCCACCAGCGTGTCCGGATCGGACGATTCGACGCTGAGCCGGCCGCTGAAGCTGTCCGCGCCGGGGGTCGCGCCGTTGAGCGAAAGCTGCGTCGTGCCGGGCGCACGCAATTCGAGCCGCTGGAAGGTCCATGACCTGCCGTCGGTCTGAAGCTCGGCCGCGATGTTCTGAAGCGGACGGCCGCCGAGCATGATCTGGTCGGCATTGAATTCGATCTGCGCCGGGATTGGCGTCTGCGGGATCGCCGCAAGGCCCGCCCGCAGCGCCGGCAGGACGCGCTGCGGATCGGCATCGTCCCTGGCCGTCAGCCTGTCGGCATCGACTTGCCGCGCCGACAGCACCGCGCGGAGCAGCGGCGAGGCGCCGAACCTGATATCACCGACGCCGCCGAGCTTCAGCGCGGTGTCCTCCGTGCCGAAGCTGGCGTCGATCTGCTCGAATTTCGCGCCGGCCGGATTTGCCTTGAGCCTGGTCGCGAGCTTCCAGGGCGTCGGCCCCGCCTCGCCCGCCTTCTTAATCGCGGGCACGGCAAGCGTCAGCGCGCCCTCGAATTTCGGCTGGCGGTTGTCGAAGGCGAGCACACCTTCGAGATCGGCAAGGATGGCGCGCTCGCCGGGATCGATGTTGAGGTGGAGACGGGTCGCGCTGCCGTCGGCGCTCGGGCCGGAGGAGACGCGGAACGGGTAGCGCACCCCGGCAGCGCTGAAACTGCCGTCGCCCCGCACCGAGCCCGCGAGGGAGCGCACGTCGCCGGAGAAGGTGATGTCGTTCAATTCCAGCGTCGAGCGGCTGGCGGCATCGTGCAGGGCGATGCGGCCGGTGAGATTGAGCCGTTCGATGGCGAGGGACGCCAGATCGAAGGCGCCGCTCGCGATCGAGGGCAGGTCGACCCGCCCGTGCGTGTCCAGGCCGAGATCCAGCGCCATGCCGCCCACCGAAAGCTCGGTGGCGCGCCATTGGCCGCGCATCAGGGAGCCGAGGCTGAACTCGACGTCGAGCTTGTCGGCGCGCAGGCGGCCAAGATCGTTGTTGCCGCCGAAGGTGACGCCGCGCAGCCGCAGGGTCGGCGCCGGCAGCAGCCGCGCGTCGAGCTCGCCCGCGACCCGCACCGGCACGCCGATGATCTTGCCGGCCTCCGCCTCGAACTGGGGCCTGAACTGGTTCCAGTCGACGTAGTAAGGCCCGATCAGCGCGGCCAGCAGCGCAATAATGAAGGCAATCGCCAATCCGAGCAGCGTCGTCTGCACGGGTCTCCCCTCGGCCAAACCGGCCCGGGCCGAACCTGAGGGCCTCAGGCGCGCCGGAACAGCCCCTTATATAGAGGGAAGTGTGGCGAAGTCACAGCGACTGTTGCGCGCGGAGGTTAACGCCGGCGCGCCTCACCAGCTCGCCGGCAACCGCTTCAGGCCACGCAGGACGAAGGTCGGCCGCCATTCCGGATTTTCGACGTCGTCGATGCGCAAGTCGGGCAGCCGCCGCAGCAGCGTGGCGATGGCGATCTCGGCCTCGATGCGTGCCAGCTGGGCACCGAGGCAGAAATGGATGCCGCCGCCGAACGACAGCGGCTTGACGTTCGCCCGGGTGACGTCCAGCCGGTCGGGCCTGTCAGGATAGACCGCGGGATCCCGGTTGGCCGAGCCGAGCAGGCACAGCACGCTCTCGCCCTTGGGAATCTTCACGCCGCCGAGGTCGACATCCTCCAGCGCGACGCGCCCGGTCATCTGCACCGAGGAATCGTAGCGCAGGAATTCCTCGATCGCACCCTCCATCAGCTCGGGCCGCGCCTTGAGCAGCGCCAGCTGATCCGGATTGCGGTGGAGCGCGAGCAGGCCGTTGCCGATCAGGTTGACCGTGGTCTCGTGGCCTGCGCCGAACAAGAGGATGATGTTGGCGGTCAGTTCCTCGTTGGTGAGCTTGTTGCCGTCCTCCTCGGCCTGCACCAGCTGGGTGATGAGATCATCCCCGGGATTGCGACGGCGCAGCTCGAACAGCTGCTGGAAATACATCTGCGCCATCAGGTTGCCGGCGTTGCCCTGTTTGATCTCCTCCGC
Source organism: Bradyrhizobium sp. R2.2-H (assembly GCF_004346455.1). Lineage (NCBI taxonomy): Bacteria > Pseudomonadati > Pseudomonadota > Alphaproteobacteria > Hyphomicrobiales > Nitrobacteraceae > Bradyrhizobium > Bradyrhizobium sp. R2.2-H. Next base: position 436,219 of record NZ_SMBR01000005.1, on the reverse strand, counting down.
AGACAAGGGCACGGGATCGAGCAGCCGCCCGCCGTCGCGCGAGCTCTTGTAGAAGACTTCGCGATGCTCCTCGGGGATGCCGAGCATGTCGCAGATGATGGTGACGGGCAGGCGGAAGGCGAAATCCTCGATCAGGTCCATGTGGCCGCGCTCGATCACGGCGTCGATGGCCTCATCGACGATCTCTTGGATTCGCGGCCGCATGTCCTCGACCCGGCGGGCGGTGAAGGCCTTCACCACGAGGCCGCGCAGGCGGGTGTGGTCCGGCGGATCGGCCTGCAGCATCCAGTAGCTCATGCTGCGAAACACCGGCTCGCTCATGATCTCGGGACCGTAGCGGCGCGTGCTGCGCTCGACGAAATCCTTGCCGAAGCGCTTGTCGCGCAGCACGAGGCTGACGTCGGCATGGCGGCTGGTAACGAACTGGCCGAACGGCGTCACGTGGATCGGATCGAGCCTGCGCAGCCGGTCGTAATGCGGATAGGGATCGCGGATGAAGTCGGGCGAGAGCGGGTTGAACAGCGGTCCGCCGCCGGCGCCTTGCACGTGCTCGTTCATGGTGACCTCAGACCGGTTGCCGCATGAATCGAATACGCCGGGCAGCCCCTCATGCGCAGCGTAACCATCCCTGAATGATCGAACTCGATACATTATTGTATCGAATTGCAGTTTGCCCTAACCTGTGCCGATGTCAAGGGTGAGAACGAGACCGACCAGGGACGACACGCGCGACAGGCTGTTCGAGGCGGCCGCGCGCGTGTTCGAACAGGACGGCATCGGCGGCGCCAGCATCGAGGCGATCGCGGCGGCGGCGGGCTTTAGCCGCGGGGCGTTCTATTCGAACTTCAAGAGCAAGGACGAATTGATCATCGCCATGCTCGAGGACCATGTCGAGCAGTCGATCCGGCGCAACATGGACATCCTCGCGCAGCACGACAATCTCGACGATTTCATCGCGGCGCTGAAGACGATGGATCGCAGCCGGCAGGATCCGCTCGGCCGCTCGCCCCTCCTCCACATGGAGATGATCCTGTTCGTCGCACGCGCCGAGAAGCGCCGCCCGGAGCTTGCCAAGCGCCTGCGCGCGCGGCGCAAGCTGGTCGCCGACATCGTCGAGGCGACATTGAAGAGCAACGGGCGCAACGACAATCTGAACCCGCCATGGATGGCCTCCGTCGTGCTCGCGCTGGAGGACGGCTTTCGCCTGCACCGGCTGATCGATCCGGAGACGACGCCGGCCGACAGTTTCCTGCGCGCGATCACGGATCTCAGGCGCAGGACGGGATTGGCGTCCGACCACGTCGAAGTGGTCCGCGTCGAGCCCTGATCAGGCCTCGTCGGGACCGACCGGCTTCACGGGCCATCCAAAATACGAACGGTAGCATCCGGCTCTCTGCCGAGAGCCATGCAACGGTGACGACATTATCGAGAGCTATGACCGAACCGACCGCAGCTTCCAGAGAGATCGGACCTTCTGGCTCCCTTGATGGTGCAGGACCACTAGAGAACCCGCAAAGGTTGTTTTACGATCAGGCGCACAGAGCGAGGGGTGATTGATCGCATGTCGCAAACCGAGGGGCCGCCCACCGGCCTGAACGTCACTTCGCGCGACGGTTTCGAATGGCGTCGGAGCATCATAACTTTGATGCTGGTTCTTGCCCCTATGGCGCTTGCGGTCATCGTGATGACCATTGGTCTTGCCGCCCGGGCGATGTGGCTCTTCATGCACGGCGCTCCCGCCGAGCTGCCCGCGCCACCCAGCTTCAGGCTCTATGGCCTGCTGTCGTACGCAATCAGCAGTTGGCTTGCCGTAGCCTTGGCATTGGTCTGGACAACGCGTCAGACCTTGCGCTCGGACGTCTTCAGATTTCGCAGACTAACCCTCCCCGCCGTCGCCGCGAGCCTCATTGGCTTCGGGATCGTCACGGCCGGCGTCCCCATCGTGACACATTGGTTGGCTAGCGTAACTGGACATCGAAGCCAGGATGTTCGGATCGATTTTCATGACGCGAAGGCAATCGCAATTGTGATCTTTCTTTTCGTCGTGACAACGCCGGTGACCGAAGAAATCCTCTACCGTGGCCTCTTGGTTTCCTGGCTACGTCGAATTGGATGGCACGATTCCAACATCTTGGCCTTTGGCACCGTGATCTTTGCTGCCAATCATATTATTCCGCTCGGTCTCGTTTGGGCTGCAGCGATGATCTTGCTGGGCCTCGTGACCTACGCACTGCGCCTGCGCTACGAATCGCTTTCTCCAGCTTGGCTCGCTCACACTCTTTTCAACGCGCAACTGACACTGTCCTATCCGTTGATCGCTTGGATCGCGCAAGCCACCTAATTGTTCGAGCGGTTTAGACGGCAATGCGGCACGCGACCCGTCGCATACTTTTGCCAGCGGCCGTTGCGACAAATTCCGGCCGACCTCCAAGTGTCGGTCGTGAGGTGTAAACCGGACGCCACTTTGACCGGGCCAAACCGACTCGATTGACCGAAGCCGACACTTGCGTGCGCTCAGGGCATTTTGCCCTTGCTCTCGAGTTTCGCTGTTTGGCGCACGCACTCGATAAAGAGCTTTGCCGCGGGACTGAGAGCGCGGCTCTTGAGCGTCAGAATCGCGACAGGCCGCGGCTGCGCCGGAAGTTGAACGGGAAGTATCTTTAGAGACCGGTCATGGTTGCCATAGCGAAGAATCGATGCCGGAAGCATCGTCACAAACTGTGTGTTGGCAACTAGTCGGCAACACAGATGCATTGAGAGTGTCGTGATCGGCCTCCGCGGCAACTCTGTGCTGCTCGCGCGGAACAATTCAGCGGTGAGTGACCCATGCATCGTATCCGCGGGAGGCAGAATCCAACGCTCGCCGATGAGGTCGGCGAGCTTGAGCCTGCGCAGTCGCGCCCATTTGCTTTGACGGCCCGCCACCACGACCACCTGATCGTCATACACGACCTCCGCCTTTAGATCGCTTTCCTTGAATGGCGTCGGAATGCGGCCGAGCATGAGATCGATACTCCGCTCGCGCAACTCACGATAATGCAGCTTGCTAATGACGGCTTGCGCGACGTTCAAATGAACTCGAGGCTGCTCGCGCGAGAAGCGCTCGATGACTGCCGGCAAAAGGCCGGCCGCAATACTCTCGGTACTGCCGATGTGCAACTCTCCCACCGACGGGTCCGCGAGAAATGCGATTTCGTCGACGCCCTGCCTGAGTTCATCTAAGATAACTTGGCCCCGCGCGACCAAAGCGCGGCCGTACGCCGTCGGCTCGATCCCGCCCCGGCCACGCTCGAGCAAACGAATACCGAACGTATGCTCCAAATCGGTGATCGCCTTCGATACGGCAGGCTGAGAGATCGCTAGCTCGGCGGCGGCCTTCGCCATGCTACCGCGCTCAACGACAGTGAGCAGAATCTGGAGATCACGCAGCTTTAGGCGGCGTCCAATACGATCGGCCCATTGCATGACCAAACCTGTCAATTTGGTTATGGATCCATCAAATAACAGAATTCGACAGACATGTCTTCGGGGATGCACACTCTGGTTGACGAGGGTCAGGGGGCGAATGATTGGCCGTTGTGGCCGTGAACCCCGGAGGCGGCTTATGAGGACGCGTCGTGACTTTCTCAGAGTGTCGGCGGCCAGTGCCGCGTTCTCCGTTGCAGGTCCGGTATCGCAAATCATGGCCGAACCGCGTGTCAAAACGGCTCATATTCTAACAGGATTCACGGCGGGGCTGCCCGATGCTGTCGCGCGGCTCCTTGCGGACGAAATGAAGCCTTATGCGACATCGATTGTCGTCGAACCTCGACCGGGCGCGAGCGGTCGTGTCGCCGTGGAGGCCGTGAAAGCCGCTCCCCCGGATGGATCGGTCATTCTGTTCGCGCCGACCGGTTTCCTCACCCTCTTTCCTCACACCCACAAGACACTGCGATACGAGCCGCGGGACTTTGTCCCAGTATCAACCGTTGCCTCGTTCGCTGCCGCGTTGACAATCGGGCCGCGAGTGCCAGGAGAGGTAAGGACGCTCGCCGATTTTGTCTTGTGGTGCCGTGCTAACGCAAAGGATGCGACCTATGGTACGCCAGGAATTGGAACCAGTTTGCACTTGACCGGCGCAGCCTTGGGGCGCGCAGCAGGCTTCGAGTTTCTTCACGTACCATATCAAGGTCGGGCGGCAATCCAAGATCTCCTCAAGGGTGAAATTGCATCTGCCATAATGCCAATCGACAGTTCTTTAGGTCTGGTTCAATCTGGCAAATTGCGCGCGGTGGCGACCACCGGTTCAACCCGGAGTCCTTTTCTCCCCGATGTGCCGACGTTATTGGAAGCCGGGTATCCCCTGCTCAAGGACGTCACATGGTTTGGGTTCTTCGTTCCAGCGAAGACTCCGCCGGACGTCGTCGAAGACCTTAATGGGGCTATTCAGGCGGCTCTGAGAACAAGCCGGATGGAGTCCAGCCTCGCAAAGCTGTCGGTCGAGATCGACGCGATCGCAATGGACAAGTTCGCACAGCTACTCGCGTCTGAGTCAGCACGTTGGAGAGGCATCGTGCAAGCAACAGAGTATAGCCCGCAAGATTGAAGAGTAGGCCTTTCGCGACGAGCAACCCTTCTGGAGCGAACGGGAAATTCGCGGCGGAGGGCCAAACCGATGCTCTCAAGCCCTGCAAACGCGCGCGGCCTATTGCGGCGATCTACTTTCAAGCAGCCGGTCTCGGACCTCCTCCCATACAAAGCGTTCCGCCCGCCGCCATGCCTCGTCATTATCGCCGCGGAACGTGAAGAACTTCCGGAACACGACATGCTGCGATGTCGTATCGACGGCGACGGCCCACACCACCTGCACCAGCGTACTCCTTTTGTGAACGATGCCGATGATTAGCACCTGCGCGCCCGCCTCCGACGCTGTGCGCAGCCGATCGCCTAACGCCGGTCCCATGATCGGACAATTCGTGGTGCAAGAGCAGCGCACGAGTTCAAATCGGCGGTCCGCCGTGACATCGTCCCGAAGCGCGGCCATAAAAGCCTTCAATCGCCTTTCATGCGCGGCCGTTTGATCGGTCGGCTCATTCGACGAGTCGATATATTTGAAATCGTCGACCGAGACAGCCAATACGCGGTCGATGGTTGCGGCGGATACAACCGAGATGAGGCCGGATCCGAGCAACAGCCAGGCTGTAGTAAATGCATGCAGCGTGGAAGAGCGGCTCATTTCGATGCTCTCTTCGTGGTCGACCAACGTGACGGCTACAATCTTTGCATTCCCTATCGGTGATACGGCACCGTCGTTCAGACCAAGTGACGTTAATGTCAAAGCGGATCAACCCGGACTTTAAAGCTTGCCAGCGGGAGGTCAGCTTACAGGTTGGTCATCCAAGGCTGCAGCAATCGTTGCTCTAGCAAGAACGCCATCAGTTTGCTTCATCGTTCTCAGAAGTCGAAGACCAAGCTTCTGGCCCATCCGAGCCGCTCCAACTCCGATGCCGTGGAGGACCAGCCCCCTCGAAACGGCCTTCATCGACGCCATTGCCTCAGAGCCGATATAGGGCGAGTTCTGTTGATGCACGCTAGCCATGCCCTAGTCGTGTCTTGAGCGAGCGGCGCGACCCGAGCCCAACGAGTTGCGAGATTCGTCGCAGGATCCGACAAGGCATGTCCGCTTTGGGAAAGATTTTTCGGCGCACCCTGCGCCACAAACAAGCCCGTCGCTCGAATCCAAAGGTTCCGTTCTGACTCAGCTCCCGAACGGCACAGCCACACCGATGTCCGTTGTCGATGTCCTGAGGGCGGTCGCAGGTCTTCCGCCCAAGGCGCGCGCGAGCTTTTGCTGGGGCCGATGCGTTCGCGGCACCTATGCCCCCTCGGATCAGGCCAAGGAGATCACCAGGTCCCGCAGCTTCACCATGCCCTCCCGGGTGCTGGCGCGCTTCTCGGCGGACGACGTCCCCGCAAACGCGGTCGATACGGACGGTCGCTCGCTGCGCGGCTTCAGCTTCCGGCTCGGCAACGGCGATCAGCGCTCCGAAATCGTCACCCAGAGCGTCCCGGTTCATTTCGCCAGAACGCTCGACCAGATGCTGGCCTTCCTGCAAGCGCGCATGCCGGGACCGGACGGCAAGCCGGACATGACCCGAGTCGAGGCATTCTCCTCCGCCAATCCCGAGACGCTGCATCAGGCAAGCTACCTTGCCGCGAGTCCACCGCCGGCAAGCCTCGCCCGCACGACCTATTGGGGCGTGCACGCCTTTCCCGCAACGAACGCGAGGGGTGAGACACGGTTCGTCAAGTTCAAGGTCGCGCCGGTCGGCGACGAACGCAGGCCGAGCGAGGACGTGGCCACCGCCAAGTCCACCGGCTTGCTGCGCGATCTCGATTCCCGGATCGCGGCGCGCGATGTCAGGTTCAGCGTGATGGCGCTGCTGGACCGTCCCGGCGATCCCGTCATGGACGTGACCATCCGTTGGCCCGACGAGGATGGACGCGAAGCGGTGCGCCTCGGAACGATCGTGATAACGGGCACTGAACCAAACGGAGCGTGCGAGGCGTCGGTGTTCAATCCAGCCAATCTTGCCGAAGGCATCGGCCATCCGCCGGACGAGATATTTGCGGCGCGGCGCGACGCCTACGCCATCTCCCAGACAGAGCGCCGCTGAACGGAGGGATCACGTTTCGCCGTCCGGCACGCCCTGCGCCTCACGGCGCCACATTCCCGGGCTGATGCCGACCACCGAGGAGAACACCCGGGTGAAGTGGCTTTGATTGGCGAAGCCGGCCGATATCGCGATCTCCGCCAGCGACAGGTCGCGCACCGTCATCAACTGCTTGGCCGTGTCCACGCGCTGGCGCAGCAGCCATTGATGCGGCGGCAGGCCGGTCGAGACGCGAAATGCGCGCGAAAAATGACTGACCGAGAGATCGAACTCGGCTGCGATCTTCTCCAGCGAAAGCTTTCCGCGGAGATCGGACTCCAGCCTTTCACAAGCCCGCTTCACCTGCCAGGGGGCGAGGCCGCCGCGCGCCGGCTCGGCGGCGTGCCGCAATCCGCCGTAGGTCGTCGCAACATGTGCGGTGAGCGCGAGCATCATGTGGTCGATGAAGAGCCGGTTGGCCTCTTCAGGCTGCCGCAACGCCGCCAGGAACGACGCGCCGAGATGACGGATCGTCATATCGTCCTGGCCGACGCCGGGCTGATAGGCGAGCTCACCGATCCGCGGCGCGCCGCTTTGCCTCGCCATGTCGTCCAACGCCGAACGGGGCAGATGGAAAAACAGAGAATGGAAGGGCTTGTCGATCACGTAGCGCGGATCACGCTTCAGGTCGTACAGATAAGTGGCGCCGGCGCGGATATCGCGCTTGATCACGCACCGGCCGCGCTCCCAGCACTCACAACCTGCGAAATCACGGAATTTGAGGCTGACGAGATAGGCGTCCTCCGAGGGCATCGACTCGGAGAGACGCGGAATCGGATGGTCATCCCGTGTCTCGGTGACCGCGAGCTCGGCGCTGCGCAGCGAACGCGTGACCAGCGTCGGCGGCGCATCCTTCAAATGCAAGAACCGTTCGAATTTCTGCGCGAAAGCGTGCGCCTGTGCCATGGCGTGTGTCTCAACAATGCGAGGAGCCTGGGGAACGCAGGCGCCACACCAGATCCACGCAATTATCCGACATTGGTAACCGACGGTCCAGATTTGCGCGTTGGAACGCCAGCCGTGTGACTGCTCGCCGCAGCCATCGTTCACAAGAGGTTTTCACATGAAATTTCAACGGATTTTGATGCCTCTCGTGCGATCTCCGTTCAGTGCCTCGACAACTCGTCGTCCGCCCATCGTGCATTTGTGAAAGCGTGCGCCTGCTTGCAGCATCCGTGACCGGCCGATCGATGCCGGCCGATCGATGCCGGCCGACAGCTTCTTGCGCGCGATCACGGTTGCGGCGTCGGACGGGATCGGCGTCGCACCAGAACCTGTGCCTTCAATCGCCGCGCGGCCTGGTGCCGCGCTCAAATGCGGCCCCCTCGCTACTTCTTCTTTGCAGGTCCGAAATCCGGCTGCCAGGCGGCTTCCTTGCGGGACGGCGCCGCGGCAATCACCTTGGCTTTGTCCTTCTTCGGCTTCTTGACTTCGCGGTTGCCGCGTTGTTGGCCCTTTGCCATGTCGCTCTCCTGTGCTGGTTTGAGTTCGTCGAATTCACTCGGCTGCAGGACCCGGCCGCGCGGGGTACAGACCCTGACGTCCATGTAGCCCTCGCGCAGCAGTTTTTCCGCAAGACGCAGCGCGACCGCCGCAGTTCCCCGGCCGAGATTGGAGCTGCCGTATTCGTTGGTTCCACAGACCAGATACGGCACGCGTATTGTCCTAGCCATTGAGGACCACGGCTCCGCACACGAGAAGCAGAAGAAACAGCGGAACGATCACCGGCGGCACGATCCATTCCGAAATGCGATCACCCGACATCGAACGCTCCAGCGCAGCCTTCGGCGGGAGCACATTTGCCCACAGTCACCGGTCGAAGCCGTCGAGACGCGCGGTGATGGCAGCGAGCCTACGCCCGCGCCGAACCAATAGCGAGCGTTAAGTGCCTCTTGTCGTCGCACCGCGACGTGACCGTTTGCCCGTACGGACACGATAGTGCTGGCTATTGCCGTGCCGAAGGCGCATGCTCACAGCAGCCGGCACCGGTTGGGGCTTCACTTGCGAAAGGCAGGCGTACGCATGACCATCCGCTCGCGGCGAGAGACCGTCACCTTCAGGCATCCGTTCCACATCCGCGGCATCGAGCGCATCTTGCCGGCCGGCGCCTATGAGGTCGTCACCGACGAGGAGACGATCGAAGGCCTGACCTTCGCCGCCTATCGCCGGGTCGCCACGATGATCACCGTGCCCGCCGAAGGTGGGGGCGGTACCATGGAGATGCTGTCGATCGGCTCTGTCGATCTTGCGAATGCGCAAGCTGCGGACGCGAGCATCGCCAATGACTGACCAGCCGGTCGATCTCGACAAGCGCCGTGGCATGGCCGCGCAAAAGGCCACCGACCTGCGCCGCGCGCTGGCGGAGGTCGAGGCCCATGTCAGGGAGCTGCGCGAGCGGGAGGCCGATCTCGAACACCGCATGATGACGGTTCCCGCTGCGTCCTGGCCGGAGGCCGCTGTGAAGGCGCGCCATCTGCTCAACCTCTATGCTGCGGGCCTGCCGGCCGAGGACACGCGCCATCGCGCGCTCGTCTCGGCGCTGTTCGACGATTTCGCCCGGCTGTCCGGAGAGGGCTGAGCGAGGGCCACCTGCCTTCTCGACACGTTCATGCTCGGCGGGAGCCGGGACGCGGGCGCGCGGTACCGCTCAATGATTGGATGGCGCGAACTCGCAAGGAAGCCAACACGTAACGGAGTGAGCCATGACACTGACCAGCACACTGACCAGCGGCCGCTTTATCGACCACGAATACGACAGGATGATCGTCCGGTTCTCGATGCATGACGGCGCCCGGGAGATCCCTTGCGCGATCTCGACCTCAGCGATGGATGATCTCGAGCACGGCGCACACGTCAAGCCCGAGCAGCGGGAAGCCCAATTCGCCCGTCTACGCGATCGCATCGAAGCATGCGCCGAGAGCAAATATCGCGCCACCGAGTTCGAAGGCACGCCGCCGGGCATCGTGCTTCGAGGCATCGATTTCAGGCCATAAGGAAGACAGCAGCCGGGACAGCCAGGCCCGGCTTTTCTGCGACCTCAGCGGTGGCGCGCCATCATGATGTCCGGAATCAAGATCGCTTCTACTCCGGCCTTGCTTTGATCTCCGGCAGGGGCGGCTTGCGCTCGAAGGGTTTCTTCTTCGGTGGCGCGGGCAGCAATCCTTCCCTGATCGCCTGCTTCCGGGCGAGCTTGCGGGCGCGGCGAATGGCCTCGGACTTCTCGCGGGTCTTTCTCTCGGACGGCTTTTCATAGGAACGGCGCTGCTTCATTTCCCGGAAGACGCCCTCGCGCTGCATCTTCTTCTTGAGAACACGGAGTGCCTGCTCAACGTTGTTGTCTCTAACGAGTACGTGCAATTTGTTCCTCCTGGCCCGGGCTGCGAATGCGACACGTCCTGCAGGGCAGCCAATTGCGCAGGAGCTTCATTGCGAATTTTTGAGGATAGTGATGGCGACATCGTCGCGGCTTCGGACGAGCCGATCTGCCTGTCACGGCGAGCACCTTGGTGACGTCAACGTGACCACTGTCGCGCAGCGCTGTCAATCGATAACGTCCTGCTTGAAGCTCGACGGACACACGCAAAGAGCCTCGATCGGAACAGAAGAACCGGCTCCCAGAAAACAAACTGGCTGCGCTCCTTGCAGAATCGTGAAAGCCGTGTATATTGTACGTCGTTCGATTAGCCGCTGTGCCTTGTTGAATGCGCCCGCGGGCTCCTTTTCCAAAGACATCGACGAAGTTGAAGATAGCTGCGTGATTGTCGCGCGGAATGCGCTTGCGCGCTTTGGAGAAGAGAATGACGACAGGTACAGTCAAGTGGTTCAATGGCCAAAAGGGCTTCGGTTTCATCCAGCCGAGCGATGGCGGCAACGATGTGTTCGTTCACATCAGCGCGGTTGAACGAGCTGGTCTTGCTGGTCTCGGCGAGGGCCAAAAGGTCAATTTCGAGATCAAGACCGACAAGATGCGAGGCAAAGTCAGCGCTGAGAACCTCTCGCTGGCTTGATATCGTGGCGCCGTTTCACGGATGTACTGAAACGGTTGCTTCGCCCGCTCAATCCCGGGATTGAGCGGGTTTGGCCGTTGCGGATCCGGGTGAACGATGAGCACCAAGAAACCGGCAGAACCGTCACCCGAAAGCATTGCGCGTTCCGATCGCAAGCGCCTCGCCGCTGAAGAGGGAGCCCGGGCATTGGCAGACGTCGAAAGACAAGCCATCGAGGTTCGCAAGAACATGGCGCGGCTTCGAGAGGTGCGCGAGGCGAAGGAAGCGGCTGACGACGCGCTCCGAACAGCTTTGCCGGCGCCTACGCTGAAGAGGCGTTCAAGGAAACCGGCGCGATAGTCGACTTCGACGCCGCCGGCCAAACTTGAAGTGCCGATCTCATTGCCGGAGAGTGCAGATCGTGCCGAGAATCAAACCAGACCACGGAACCATCACCTTCTTCCTCGCATCCGGCGCAAACCGCCAGCTGTGCCGGCTTGCCACGACATTCAACACCCAGAAGCAGGCCTTCAGCTATCTGCAGAAGCATCGAACGGAGTTCGAGCGTATGGCGCGGGCGCGCCTTGCTTCAGGGGAGCTCGAAGACGGGATTGTCGTGCTTCCGATGCTCTAAAGCATGATCGGGAAAAGTGCGCGGCGGTTTTTCCGAGGTTTCACCCTCCCAGATGTCAAAGTAGAACAGCGACACTCAATTCGTCTTCTCGGATTGGCTTCGTCGTTCAGCTTCCCTCGCCAACCGTTCAGCCTTGAGCCGTTCGCGATTTGCGTGGAAGGTCTGTTCCGCCTTCTCGTAATCGGTCGCGGGCTTCGTCACGGTCTGCTTGAAGAGACTGTTCGCCTCCTTCGCCGCATGCGTTTGGGAATACCGTCTCATTGCTTGTCCTCCATATCGCTGGTGTTCGAACTGCTTCGGGATCGGCGACGTCCTGGTGCCCAGCCTATTCTCGGATCGGCTTGCTGCATCTGGACCGATCAATGCGCACGCGATCGAACCCCCTGGGTCCATCGAGCAGATCCCGCTTGCGGATTGCCCTGTCCTCCGCCGTCGTCGTGTCGCCCATGCGATCGATCGCATCACCGGCCAATTTGCGCGCGCTGCTTCTGGCGATCTGGATCAGTGTACACCGCAAGCCCCAGTTCCACCAGGCGACTTATCGCCTCGGACAGGCTGGGCGCGTCACCCTGACAAACCATCCATGCCATGATGCCTTGAGCTGCGGTGTCGAAGGTCGAAAGCCTGCCGCTCGGGCAGTGGCGCCGTTTTCCCGTCGTTTCATTGGGCTCATGCGGTTTGCAGGCAGGACAAGGCCTGGCGCCCCTCGGGGAGACCTCGAAGACCAAACCGCTGATGCTTGATGCGTTCCTAGCGACCGGAAATATCGCTCGAAGGCAGCTACGCCGACCGCTGCACCGCATCCCCGCCCGCCGGCGCAAGGTCGAGCCGGCCCAGCATGGTCCTTGCTTGCTCGGCGCAGTGGTCGATCAGCCAGCGCTCGAAGGCGACAGGAGCCAACGCGGGTGAATAGAGGAAGCCCTGGACGATGTCGCAGCCGAGCTCGGCCAGCGTCCTGCGCTGCCCCTCGGTCTCGACGCCCTCGGCGACCACGGTCATGCCGAGGCCCTGGCCGACGCGGACCACCGCGGTGGCGATGGCGAGCGCGCCCGCGTCTTTCTCGATGTCGCGCATGAAACTGCGGTCGATCTTCAATTCGCGGATCGGCAGATGCGCGAGCCGGCTCAGGCTGGAATAGCCGGTGCCGAAATCGTCCACCGAGAGGCCGACGCCGAGCTCGCGGATCGCGTTCATCGTCTCCAGCGCTGCGACGCCGTCCTGCATGAACGCGCCTTCGGTGATCTCCAGCATGAGCACGTCCGGCGGCAGATCGTATTCGGCCAGGATGTCCTTGAGCCGCGCCGCCAGCGTGACGTTGCGGAAATTGATCGGCGACAGGTTCACCGAGACGCAGGGAATGTTGAGCCCGGCGTGGCGCCAGCTCGCCATCTGGCGGCAGGCCTCGCGCACGGACCACAGGCCGATCTGCTCGATGAGCCCGCATTCCTCGGCGAGCGGGATGAACTTGGCCGGCGAGACGTCGCCGAGCGCGGCATCGCGCCAGCGCGCCAGCGCTTCGACGCCATGGATCGCGCCGTCGCAGCTGCGGATCTGCGGCTGGTAGCTGAGACTCAGTGCGCCCTCCGCGATCGCGCGGCGCAGCGCCGCGATCAGGGCCAGCCGCTGCTCGGCGAGCACGTTCATCTCGGCGCTGAAGATGCGATGGGTCGAGCGTCCGGCCTGCTTGGCCATGTACATGGCGGCGTCCGCCTGCTGCATCAGGGTGTCGATATCGGTGGCGTGATCGGGGTAGAGGCTGATGCCGATGCTGGCGGACATCGGCATCAGCTTCGATCCGAGCCGGAGCGGCCGCGCCAGCGCTTCGGCGAGATCGGCCGCGACGCGCTCGGCGCTCTCGGCGTTGCGTTGCGGCAGCAGGACGACGAACTCGTCGCCGCCGAGCCGACCCAGCATGTCGCCGGGGCCGATATGCTCGCGCAGGCGCTGCGCGAGCTGGACCAGGAGCTCGTCGCCGGCGGCGTGACCGAGCGTGTCGTTGACGTCCTTGAAATGATCGACGTCGAGGAAGGCCAGCGCGACATGGCTGCCGGTCGGGCAGGCGTCGATGGCCGTGGTGATCAGGTGCCGCAACTGAGCTCGATTCGGCAGGCCGGTAAGGATGTCGTGATAGGCGAGCCGTGCGATCTCGGCGCGCGCCTCCTTGCGCTCGATCGCGAAGGCGCCGAGATCGACGCAGGCCTCGACGATGCGCCGGTGCCAATTGCTCGGCTCACGCGGCTCGCGATAATAAAAGGCGAAGGTCGCGATGACGCGGCCGTCCTTGGCCTTGACCGGGGTCGACCAACAGGCGCGCAGGCCGATCGCGAGCGGCATCGCCTTGTAAGGCTGCCAGCGCGGATCGGTGTCGAGATCGGCCGCCAGAACCGGCGTACCGTAGAAGGCCGCGGTGCCGCAGGAGCCGACATTGGGGCCGATCGCGATGCCGTCCAGCGCGCGGGAATAGTCCTCAGGCAGGCTGGGACCACCGAGCGGATGGATCAGGCCGGCGGCATCGACGTGCAGCAGCGAACAGACGGCGTCGGGCGCGATCTCCTCGACGCGGCGGCACAGCCGGTCGGCGATCTCGCCGATCGGCACCTCGTCGGCGAGCGCGCTCATGATGAGTTGCTGAAGCGAGCGCAGCTGCCTGGTCTCGGTGATGTCCTCGAGCAGCGCGAAGATATGCTTGACCCGGCCCTTGCCGTCGCGGAAGGCGTCTATCCGCGCGGAGACCCAGATCTCCTCGCCGTCCTTGTCGTAGACGAGGACCTCGGCCTCTCCACGCTGGCCGCCACGCATCAGGCGCGTGACGAGCTTCGCGAGGGCCCTACGATCGGTGTGACGACCGGCAACGAGCTCGGCGACGCGGCGACCTGCGGCCTCCTCGCTGGCATAGCCGAACAGCGCCGTGAACGCCGAATTGACGTAGACGATGTTCTGCCCGACGTCGGTGACGATCACCGCACGGTTGGTCTGGTCGGAGACGGCGTGGAGAAGCCCGATCCTGACGCGCCGCTCCGCATCGAGAGTGACGTCGCGAGCGAACACGATGCGATGGGTCGCGCCGCCAATCGTCGTCGATGACATCGACACCAGCGCCTTGATGCGGCTGCCGTCGCGCCGCACGAGGCTGATCTCCTCGCGGAACTCCGCGGTCGCGCCGGCCTCGAGACATTTGAGGGTGAGCACTGCGGCGTTGCGGCCGAGCACTTCGGTCGCAGCGAGCTTCCAGATCCGCTCCGCGGCAGGGTTGAAGTGCGTGATGCGATGCGCGTCATCAACGATGACGACGCCGTCCTCGGCGCGTGCGAGTGCCGCGCGCAGCACGTCCGGCATTTCGGTCGCGGGACAATCGGAGGCAGACATCGTTGGAACCGGACGGCATCGGGAAGAAGTGGCACTGAGCGGACGCTAGCGCTCCGATGGTGTCCAAGACGTTCTTGCGGCGCCATGGCGTCAGGCCAAGACGCGATATGCTTAACGTTCTCCGAAGACGAAACGAACAATCCGATGCTTGAGACAACCTACCTCGCAATACCGCCGGGGAGCTTGTGCAGCCGGCCGGCGACGGCCCGCACATTGCGCGGCGCGGCCCGCCAGATCGAGAGCGCCGACAATCCGCTCATGACGATCGCGATGGCAAAGGCAAGCGTGTAGTCGCCGGCACGATCATAGAGGAAGCCCGTCACCCACGGTCCTGCCGCACCACCGGCCAGCGCCGCCAGCATGATCGTGCCGAAGATGCTGCCCTGGTGCCGGCCCTGGAAAATCTCGAACACCACCGCCCCCATGATCGAGGTGAGTCCGTAGCCGAGCGCGCCTTGCGTGAGGACCATCAGGTAAACCAGCCACAGCGACGGCTGGAACTTCAACGCCATCAGCGCCGCAAAACAGATCGCAAAGCCCGCGCAGCTGATCGCCCACACCCATTCCCGCCCGATCCGGTCAGAGACATGGCCGAGCAGGATCTGGCCGGGAATTCCGAGCAGGCTGACGATGCCGAGTGCCCACACCGCAACATTGGCGCTGAAGCCGATGTCGAGCAGGAATTTGGTCTGATGCACCTGCACCGCGTACCAGATGTAAAGGCCGCAGAAATAGCCGAGCGCGATCCACCAGAAACGCGCGGTCGCGACGGCGCGTTTCAGCGTCCAGTCGGTACTGACCCAGACGGGATCGACGATGTTGGAGACCGGTTGGGCCGCGCCCGGCGCCGGGGCGGCGTCGCCGTCCGGCTCAAGGCCGATGTCCTGCGGGCGCTTGTGCAAGAGCAGATTTATCGGCGCCAGCACCACCAGGATGAGCAGGCCCATCGCCGTGCAGGCGGTGCGCCAGCCGGTCTGCTCGATCATGTGCTGCACCCATGGCAGCAGCGTCACCGAGCCGATGCCGACGCCGGCGAAAGCGATGCCGATGGCGAAGCCGCGCTTGCGGATGAACCAGTTCGGCAGGAACAGCGACTGGCCGGAATAGCCGAGGCACACCGAGCCGGCACCGACCATGACGCCGATGGTGACATAGAGATGCCACGGCGCGCTGGTCAGCGGTGCCAGCAGCAGCCCGCCGCCCATCAGCACGACGCCGAGCTCCATCACCGCGCGCGGACCGGCGCGATCCATCAGGCGGCCGATCAGCGGGCTGACCACGCCCGACACCACGAAGCCGAAGGAGAAGGCGCCCGCCGTGACGCCGCGCTCCCAGCCGAACTCGGAGATGATGGGCGGAAAGAACAACGAGAAGGCGGTACGCGCGTTGACGCCGATGGCCATGGTGACGAAGGTCACGGCGACCACCACCCAGCCGTAGAAGAACGGAAGCCGCATGTTGTGCTTGTTTCATCCCTAGACGTTCCTTCGGATCATCCGGGGATGCTCTGGTCAAGCGCTTTTCGCGCATGCCCGCTGGGCGAGGACAGGGCTTCCGCAGCGTCCGATCCGGGCATCGTCCCGGCCATCCACGCCTCGTCGAGCCGCGTTCAGGCGGCGTCGCGCCGCGACGGCTTGGCCTGCTCGTCGAACTGGATCCCTTCGATCGGTTGCGGCCTGCCCAACAGATAGCCTTGCGCAAAATTGACGCCGAGCACCTTCAGCCGCTCGAACTCTTCGCACGTCTCGACGCCCTCGGCCGTGACCGACATGTCCAGCCCGCGCGCCAGTGTCACGATCGCGGAGATGATGGCGGAGCTGCGCGGCTGATGCGTGAGGTTGCGGATGAACGACTTGTCGATCTTGATCTTGTCGAACGGGAACGCGGTCAGGTAGCTGAGCGACGAATAGCCGGTGCCGAAATCGTCGAGCGCCAGCTCGATCCCGATGCTCTTCAGCCGCTCCATGAAGGCGTGGTTCTCGACCGCGCGCTCCAGCAGCACGGATTCCGTGATCTCGATCTCCAGCCTCTGCGGCGGCAGGCCGGAATCGGCGAGCGCCGCGCAGATCATGTCGAACAGCTCGGCCTCCTTGAACTGGATCGGCGACAAGTTGACGGCGACCATGAGATCGGAAGGCCAGCCGGCGGCGTCAGCGCAGGCGCGCCGCAGCACGAATTCACCGAGCGGCACGATCAGGCCGGTCTCTTCCGCAAGCGAGATGAACTGGTCCGGCGGGATCAGCCCGCGCGTCGGATGCCGCCAGCGCACCAGCGCCTCGAAGCCGCGCCGTACGCCGCTGAGGGCGTCGACGAACGGCTGGTAGTGCACCTCCAGCTGGCACTGTGCGATGGCATCGCGCAGATCTCCTTCCAGCGTGTTGCGGGCCTCCAGCTCGGCCGACATCGCCTCGTCGTAGATGGTGAAGCAGTTGCGGCCCGCCGATTTCGAACGATAAAGCGCAAGATCGGCTTTCTTCAGGAGCTGCTCCTGATCGCTGCCGTGATCCGGCGAGATCGCGATGCCGATGCTGGTGCCGATCTCGACGCGGTGTCCCGGCAGCAGGAAAGGTTTGCTCACGAGCTTGGCGATCTGCGCCGCCAACTCGGTCGAGCAGGCACGCTGGTCCTCGCAGGCTTCCTGGATGATGGCGAATTCGTCGCCGCCGAGCCGCGCCAGCACGTCGTTCGCGCGCATCGCGGATTTCAACCGCTGCGCCACCTGACGCAGCAACGCATCGCCGGCTGCGTGGCCGAGGGAGTCGTTGACGTTCTTGAAGCGGTCGAGGTCGAGCATCAGGATCGCGAAGGGCGGACCCGTCACGCCGGATTGCCGGTGCATCTCGTCGAGCCGGGTGAGGAAATAGGCGCGGTTCGGCAGTCCGGTGAGTATGTCGGTCTGGGCGAGTTCGAGCACCCGCCGGTTCGCCTGCGACAGCCGCCGCGAATTGCGGCTCGCGAGCATCAGATAGGTCGACAGCGACATCGTCAGCAGCATGCCGACGATCAGCACCGCGCCCGCGCGATCGTAAGTCGTCGCCAGCGGACCGCCGGCGGTTGGAACCGCCCGCACCTGCCAGTCGGTATCGCCGATCTTGAGAGTGCCCGACCAGTGCACGGCCTGTGCGATGTCCCGCATCGAATGCGGCGCGGTGGCGGCCGACGAGTAGTCCGGCAGCGCTTCCTCTTCGTTGGCGACCTGCGCCGCGAAGGGCGGGTAGACGTTCATGCTGACTGCCGGGCTTGCTCCGGTGGTCACGCGAATGGACTGGATCAGCAGCGGCAGGTCGAAGATGCCGACGACGAAACCGGCGAGATTGCGGCGCCGGTCCGCGATCTCCTCGCGCGACGTGCCCTTGGCGTAGACGGGAATGGCGACGAGAACGTCGGGCACCCGGCTGCCCCCCTGCTTCGGCTCGAAGAGGCGCGTGCGAATGGCTGCGACGCGATCGTTGTCGCGCGCGCGCTGCAGCAGCGCCCGGCGCTCCGGAACGGTCGCGTAGTCCATGCCGTAGACCGACGAGGTCTTCGGCTGAGTCGAGTAGAACACCGGAAAATATTCGTCGCCCTGTGTCGCGGTGACGAATCTCTCACCCTGCAGCGACTTGATCCGATAGCCGGACACGCCGTCGGCGATCGCCGCGGCCTCGTACTCGGCGCGCTCCTTGCTGTTGACGCGCGGCAACCAGGCAAGGCGCAGCATGCCGGGATGGCGCTCGAACAGGCGGGCGCTGAAGGTCTCGAATTCGCTGCGAGTGACTTCGTCACTGGTCGATTCGAACAGCGTGCGCAGCGCGAGAAGCCGTGAGATATACTCGTTCATGCCATTCTGCATGACGATCGACTGGGTCTCGGCCGCGTTCTCGAACTCGCCCCGGTTGACGCGATCCTCCCACCGCGCCACGGCGGCAGCACCCACGATCGAGAACAGCAGGCCGATGCCGACCGCCACGAGCGCAGGGCGATAAAGGCCGAGCAGCGGCGCGGCACGCCACCATCCGCTCATATGCCTCCGATCCTGATCGTTCTGATCGCGACCGCCCATCTTGATCTGCAAGTCCCCATCGGTACGGCGGCACGAACTTCTGGTTGAGCCGCCGGCGCGACTATCGGACCAGGATCGGGGTTAAGAACTGCCCAATTTCGCAAACCGCACCGACGCGCATCGCGCGGCTTAGTTAACGATTGCCCAGAAAGTTCCGGCAGAGTGGCAGTAACTTGCCGATTTTGCCCGGAGTCTTACGGACCGTCGCCCCGGCACAAATTAGCGTCCTGTTCAGCCCGCAGGATTTATCGTCTCCGCAACCCGTCCTGTATTCGGCAAGCATCCTCATGTCACGATCGCCGTTCGCGACCTACGTCGGCTTGACCATCGCATTGTTGGCCGCAGCGACGCTTTCCGCCAAAGGCGACGAAGTCGGCGTCGGCGAGGACGCGATCCTGTTCGGTCAGGCGGCCGCGCTCGAGGGCCCCTCCTCCGCGCTCGGACAGCGCATGCGGCAAGGCATCGTCGCGGCCTTCACCGAGATCAACGCCAAGGGCGGCGTCCACGGCCGCAAGCTCCAGCTCATCAGCCGCGATGACGGCTACGACCCCGATCGTTCGGTGACGCAGACGCTGCGCCTGATCAAGGACGACAAGGTGTTCGCGCTGATCGGCGCGGTCGGCACGCCGACCGCCATCGCGACAATTCCGATCACCAGCACCAGGAACATTCCCTTCATCGGTCCCTTCACCGGCGCCGAATTTCTCCGTGACCTCGAGCTTCCCAACGTCGTCAACATCCGCGCGAGCTACGGCGCGGAGGCCGAGGCCTGGGTCAAGCACCTCACCGAGGATCGCCGCTTCACCCGCGTCGGCATCTTCTACCAGGACGATTCGTTCGGCCGCGACGGCCTCCTCGGCGTCAAGCGGGCGCTTGCGAGGCGCGGCCTCGAACTCGCCGCCGAGGGCACTTTCGAGCGCAACACCCGCGCGGTCGCCTCGGCCTTGCGGATGATCAAGCGCGCCGAGCCCGAAGCCGTCGTCATGGTCGGGACCTACGGCCCGTGCGCGGAATTCATCAAGCTCGCGCGCCGCAGCGGCTTCTCTCCGACCTTCGTCAACGTCTCCTTCGTCGGCGCCAACGCGCTCGCCGGGGAGCTTGGCCCGGACGGCGAAGGCGTCGTCGTCTCGCAGGTCGTGCCTTTTCCCTGGGACCGCTCGCTCAAGCTCGTCGCCGACTACCAGAGGGCGCAGCAGGCGTTCGATCCGACGCTGACACCGGACTTCGTGTCGCTCGAAGGCTATATCTCCGGTCGCCTCGCGGCCGCGGCGCTGGAAAGGGCCGGACCGCAGCCGACGCGCGCGAGCCTATTGCGCACCATCAACGATATCGGCCGTTTCGACATCAGCGGCACCATCGTCACCGTCGGCCCGCGCATGATCGACGCGCCGCCGAAGGTGTTCCTGACGGTGATCCAGAAGGACGGGACGTTCAGGGCGGTGGACCGGCTGTAGGCCCGAGTGAGATTGAGGCTCCGCAAGCGCACCGACCGAGGTGCGTTCCCTTCTCCACAAGGCAGGGCAACCGCATATGGAGTGATTTCGCCCGTTGCCATCCTTCGAGACGCCCGCCGTTGGCGGGCCCTCTCCATGAACCACCTGTCAGACGACGTCTGGCAGGTGGTTCATGGAGGCAGACGACGAAGGAAAGCCGAGATCGTGATCCCACGGCTGGCAACATTTGAGCGAACGCAGTTATGTCAGCGCGAATGCGCGCCGCTGAGCTGGCCCCCCGCCGCGGCGACATCGCGCGAGGGACGCAGCGCGTAGGCGCCGTCGCCGAGCAGGGCCTGCGCTGCGAGCGCGATTGCCCAGAAGGCGGGAAATTCCCAGCCGCCCTTGGGATTGGTGAAGAAAAAGCCGGCCGCGCCGTGCACCGTGAAGATTGCGCCGAGCAGGATTGGGATTCCTGCCAGCGCCGCATAGCGGGTCCAGACGCCGAGGATCAGCGCGACACCGCTGAGCACTTCCACGGTCATAATGAGATAGGCGAGCTCGGGCGGAAAGCCGAGGCTACCGAAGAACTTTGCGGTACCAGCCGGCGTGAACACGAACAGCTTCAGGCTGGCATGGGCCAGGAACAACGCGCCCAGGGTCACGCGCAGCACCAGCGCGGCGTAAGGGGCGGTACGGGAATCGATCATCGCGGTCTCCTTTGCGCCTCAAGATGATCTATTCTCATATCGGTGATAATCTGGTATTTTCGAAGTATACTTCACACCAACAGAGTGAGATCGGCTTGCTCGACCGCCTGACCAGCCTGGAGGTCTTCGCGAAGGTTGCCGCGGCCGGCAGCCTCTCCGGCGCGGCCCGGGCCATGAGGCTGTCGCAGACCATGGTGACCAAGCATATCGCCTCGCTGGAGGCGCGGCTCGGCACAAAACTGTTCCACCGCACCACGCGGCGGCTCTCCATCACCGAAGCCGGACGGAGCTATCTGGAATCCGCCGAGCGCATTCTCGCCGACATGGAGGCCGCCGACTCGGCGATCTCGCGTGAACGCGTCGAGCCGCGCGGGCTGCTGCGGGTCAACGTCCCCGTCGTGTTCGGTACGAGGCAGATTGCGCCTGCAATCGCGGAGTTCTCGGCTGTCCATCCCGAGGTCACCGTCGAGCTCGGTCTCAACGATCGCCTCGTCGACCTCGCCGAGGAAGGCTGGGACCTCGCGATCCGCATCGGCAGCTTGCGCGACTCCAGCATGGTGGCCCGAAAGCTCGCGCCGAACCGCCTCGTGGTCTGTGCCGCACCTTCCTATCTTGCCAGGCACGGCACACCCCGCACCGTCGCCGACCTCGCCCGGCACAATTGCCTCGGCTATACGCTTTCGCAGCAGGCGAGCGCGGCGGAATGGCTGTTCGGCGTCGAGGGCGAGATCCGCGTTCAGGTCAGCGGCACCTTGCGTGCCAACAATGGCGATGCGCTGCGCGCGGCGACGCTGGCCGGCCTCGGCCTTGCGCGACAACCCACCTTCATCATCGCCGACGATTTGCGCTCAGGCGCGCTCGTCGCGCTCCCGCTCGACCAGCCAGAGATCCAGACGTCGGCCGTGCATGCGGTCTATCTGCCCGATCGCCGTCCGCCGGCCAAGGTGCGCGCCTTCATCGACTTTCTCGCCGCGCGCTTTGCGCCGGTGACGCCCTGGGACCGCGGACTGCCGTGACGGGGACGGCCGGACGCGCGCCAGCTCGGGCAGAGCCACTGCCGATTTTGTCGCACGTCCAACGTGAGCCAGCGCACAGACAGTGTCATGGCACAGACCTAGAAATAGTGACATCATCGCGCGCATTGCCGATGGAGTTGACATCATGCGCCGTCCAGTCTTTTGCAATTTGTTTCTTGCGTCCGGTCTTCTTGCGCTCCTGCAATTGATGACGCCGACCGGCGCCGCTGCCGAAACGCGGCTTGCGCTGGTGATCGGCCAATCCGCCTATCGCGCCGTGCCGGAGCTGCCCAACGCCGCCAACGATGCCAAAGGCATGACGGAGCTGCTCGGCAATGCGGGCTTCACCGTCACCACCGCGGCCAACCTTTCGCAGAACGAGATGCGCGCGACGATCTCGGATTTCGCCGGCAAGGTCGGTGCCAGCGGCGCCGATACCGTCGCACTGGTGTTCTATGCCGGCCATGGCCTGCAGATCGACGGCGAGAATTATCTGGTGCCGGTTGATCTCGACCCCAAGCGCGAGGCCGACATTCCGCTTCAGGGCGTGCGGCTGAACGACCTGCTCAACACGCTCGGTGCGCTGCCGACGCGGGCGCGCATCTTCATGCTCGATGCCTGCCGCAACAATCCGTTCCCCGCTCTCAGCGGCGCCGGCCACGGTCTCGCGATCGTCGACACCAAGGCCGGCGCGCCCGGCTCCTTCATCTCCTATTCGACCTCGCCCGGCGCCGAAGCCGAGGACGGCAACGGCATCGACAGCCCCTACACCGCAGCTGCGCTGACCATCGCCAAGCAGCCCAATTTGCCGATCGAGGAGGTGTTCAAGCGCATCCGCGTCGCCGTGGCGCAATCGACCGACGGCCGGCAGATCCCCTGGGAAAGCTCGTCGCTGACCACGGACTTCAGGTTCTTCGGCGAGAGCAGCGCCCAGACGTCCGCCCTTCCAGGCGCAGCTTCAATGGCGCTTGCGAGTGCCACGCGCAGCCTCGAGGACTGGCGCAAGGAATTGCAGGGCAAGACGGCCCCGGTCGCCTATGAACTCGTGATCACCGAGGACACGGTGCCCGCTTATCAGGCCTATATCGAACTCTACGCACAGGACGCCCGCACGCCGCGCCTGCGCACCGTGCTCGAGCGGCGGCGGCAGATGCTGGCCTGGGAGCGCGCGACCGCGATCAACACACGCGCCTCGTTCGAGGCCTATCTGCAGAACTGGGACAACAGCGATCTCGCGGCAACCGCGCGCCGGCTGCTGCTGCGCGTGCAGAATCGCAACTACGCCTTGCCCGTGGCCGCCGCGGCGACGCCCGTCGCGGTCGCGATGGCGCCGACCTGCCCGTGCTCGACGCCGGCAACGCCGGTCAATCCGAGCATCGCGCCCGCGATCAAGAAGCGTGTCGACAAGACCCCGCCGAAGCGCAAGGTGGTCGAGACGCCGCCGAAGCCGCGCCGCCCGCCCCCGCCCGACGAAGTGGTTGTCTACGAGCGTGCCCCGCCGCCGCCCCCGCCCGCAGCCGTGGGTGTCGGCATCGGGATCGGAATCGGCATGGGCCGCGGCGGCTACGGCGGTGGCTATGGCGGCCCGGCACGCGGCGACTACCGCAGGTATTGAGCCGATCCGGCATGAACTCGCCCCGGCCCGCGCCCATCGCGCGGGCCGCATCTATTGCGCCAGCGCCGAACAATCGCGCTGAACGGCTTCCCGCATCCAGCCGGCCTGGATCGCGCGGACTGTGCGCTATGCTTCCGGGACGATCTTGCCGGGGTTGAGGATATTGAGCGGATCGAGCGCCTTCTTCAACGCCCGCATCGCGTCGAGCGCTTCGGGGCCGAGCTCCGCCTCGAGGTATTTCTGCTTGCCCTGGCCGATGCCGTGCTCGCCGGTGCAGGTGCCGTCCATCGCCTGCGCGCGCTCGACCAGGCGATGCATGAACTCCTCGCCGCGTGCCATCTCGTCGGCATCATTGGTATCGCAGACCAGCGAGCAGTGGAAATTTCCGTCGCCGACATGGCCGACGATCGGCGACAGCAAATTGAGGCGCTCGAGATCCTGCTCGGTCTCGCTGACACAATCGGCGAGCCGCGAGATCGGGACGCAGACGTCGGTCGCGACCACGCCGATGCTGTCGCCGGGCCGCAGCGCCTTCACCGACCAATAGGCGTCGTGCCGCGCCTGCCAGAGCTTCGTGCGGTCCTCCGGCTTGGTGGTCCAGGAGAAATCGCCGCCGCCGCACTCCCTTGCGATCTCGCCGAATGCCTTGGACTGCTCGCCGACCTCGATCTCGCTACCGTGGAATTCCATCAGCAGCAGCGGCGTCTCCGGCAGCGTCAGCTTGGAATAGGCGTTGCAGGCCTTCACCTGCGCGGCATTGAGCAGCTCGATGCGCGCGACGGGAATGCCGGTCTGGATCGCCAGGATCACGGCCTGACAGGCCCCGTGCACGGTCTCGAACGACACCGCACCCGCCGCGATGGTCTCGGGGATGCCGCGCAGGCGAATGGTCAATTCCGAGATGATGCCGAGCGTGCCTTCGGCGCCGACGAACAGATGCGTGAGGTCGTAGCCCGCGGACGATTTCTTGGCGCGCGTGCCCGTGGTGATGATCTCGCCGTCGCCGCGCACCACTTTCAGCGCCAGCACGCTGTCGCGCATGGTACCGTAGCGCACCGCATTGGTGCCGGAGGCGCGAGTCGAGGCCATGCCGCCGAGCGAAGCATCCGCGCCGGGATCGATCGGGAAGAACAGGCCCTGGTCGCGCAGATGCTCGTTCAGTGCCTTGCGGGTGACGCCGGGCTGGATCACGCAGTCGAGGTCCTCGGCATGCACCGCCAGCACCTTGTTCATGTCGCGCAGGTCGATCGAGATGCCGCCCGCGGGCGCGTTGACCTGGCCCTCCAGTGAGGTGCCGGTGCCAAAGGCAATGACCGGCACGCGGTTTTTCGCGCAGATCCGCACCACGTCCTGGATGTCGGCGGTCTCCTGCGCCATCACCACGCCATCCGGCGGCTGGTTGGGGATCCATGTGGTGGTATGGCCGTGCTGCTCGCGCACGGCCTGCGAGGTGATGAGGCGGTTGCCGAAGCGTGCGGCAAGCTGCTCCAGCGTGCTCGCGAGGGCTTTCGGCGCCGGCCGCGGCGGATTATTGGTGATGGTCGTACCCACGGAATTCCTCCCGAAAGAAGAACCGTGGCAAAGGACATAAAGCCGGTCAAGTCAAGCGACCGGACGCATAGCTTGGGAAGGAAACATGCCGGAGACTGCCGCCTCAAGGCCTGACGCCGCACCGTTCCGCGCCTCGATCATGCAGATCGAGCCGCAATGGATCGACTATAACGGCCATCTCAACATGGCCTATTACAACGTGATGTTCGACCGGGCGATCGACCAGCTCTGGGCCGAGATCGGCATCGGGCCGGGCTATATGAAGGAGCGCGGCGGCTCGACCTTTACCGCCGAATGCCACGTGCGCTATCTGCGCGAGATCCATCTCGGCGATCCCGTGCAGGTCTTCGTCTGGCTGCTCGAGGCCGACGACAAGCGGCTGCACACCTTCGAGGAGATGCGGCACGCAAGCGAGGGCTGGCTGTCGGCGACGTCCGAGAACATGTCGCTGCATATGGACATGAGTGCACGCCGCGTCGCGCCGTTTCCGCCCGACATCCGCGAACGTATCGCCGGGATCACCAAGGCCCACGGCGTCGTGTCGCGGCCTGAGGGCATCGGCCGCAGCGTGGCGATGCCCTCAAAGCGCTGAGCGCTATATCCTGTTGCGGCCGCGGGCGAGGCCGACCACGGCCGAGACCAGGAACAGAACGATCGCGATGAAGAAGATGATCTTGGCGATCTCGATCGAAGCGCCGGCAATGCCGCCAAAGCCCAGGATGCCGGCGATCAGTGCGATAACCAGAAACGTCACAACCCAGCCTAGCATGGTCAAACCCTCGTCTTGATGTTGTCTGCGATCGACGCGGCTGGCCGCGCCACCTGTCCTGACAATCTCGACGCGGGAACGATGGTTCCGGTCCCGGCAGGGGCGAAATTCGCGGCCGGCGCTGGAACAAATCGGCCTGCCGCGCACGTGGAAAACCTGTCGCCGGCGCCCCATATAGGCACCAATCCCTGTTAAGAAGGCTCCCTTCCGTCACCCCGCGGTGCCATCGTGGGGCCAATGATTCGCATGACCGAGCCGAGCAAGATCACGTCCCAGAATGTCCCCGACCACCAGCCCGCAGCCGGCGGCATCGCCGCGCGTGCGCGCGCCTCGGTGGGTCCGAAATACCTCTCCGGGCTCAATCCCGAACAGCGTGAGGCCGTGGAGACGCTGGACGGCCCGGTTCTCGTGCTGGCCGGCGCCGGCACCGGCAAGACCCGCGTCCTGACCACGCGCATCGCCCACATCCTGAGCCAGGGCCGCGCCCGCCCCGCCGAGATCCTGTCGGTGACCTTCACCAACAAGGCCGCGCGCGAGATGAAGCACCGGCTCGGCCAGATGCTCGGCCATGCCGTCGAGGGCATGCCGTGGCTCGGCACCTTCCACTCCATCGGCGGCCGCATTCTGCGCTTCCATGCCGAGCTGGCGCAGCTCAAGTCGAACTTCACCGTGCTCGACGTCGACGACCAGGTCCGGCTGCTCAAGCAGCTGCTGCAGGCCGAGAACATCGACGACAAGCGCTGGCCGGCACGGATGCTGGCGGGCCTGATCGACGGCTGGAAGAACCGCGGCCTGATGCCGTCGCAGGTGCCCTCCGGCGAGGCCGCCGTCTTCGCCAATGGCAAGGGCGGCAAGCTCTATGCGAGCTATCAGGAGCGGTTGAAGATCCTGAACGCGGCAGATTTCGGCGATCTCCTGCTGGAGAACATCCGGATCTTCCGCGAGCACCCTGACATCCTCAGGCAGTATCAGCAGCGCTTCAAATACATCCTGGTCGACGAGTACCAGGACACCAACGTCGCGCAATATCTGTGGCTGCGGCTCTTGTCGCAGGCGCCTTCTTTCACCTCTCCCCGCCTGCGGGGAGAGGTCGCATCGCGAAGCGCTGCGGGTGAGGGGGACTCTCCGAGCACTGAGCTCGTGGAGAGAGCCCCTCACCCCGACCCTCTCCCCGTGAAGGACGGGGAGAGGGAGAAGTCCCATGTCAAAAACATCTGCTGCGTCGGCGACGACGACCAGTCGATCTATGGCTGGCGCGGCGCCGAGGTCGACAACATCCTGCGCTTCGAGCACGATTTCCCGGGTGCCAAGGTGATCCGCCTCGAGCGCAACTACCGCTCGACCGGCCATATCCTCGCCGCTGCCTCGCATCTGATCGCGCACAATGAAGGCCGGCTCGGCAAGACCCTGCGCACCGAAGACGTCGAAGGCGAGAAGGTCACGGTGACCGGCTCCTGGGATTCGGAAGAGGAAGCCCGCGGCATCGGCGAGGAGATCGAGCAGCTGCAGCGCCAGGGCGAGAAGCTCAACGAGATCGCGATCCTGGTGCGCGCCTCCTACCAGATGCGCGAGTTCGAAGACCGCTTCGTCACGCTCGGCCTGCCCTACCGCGTCATCGGCGGCCCGCGCTTCTACGAGCGCGCCGAAATCCGCGACGCGCTGGCGTATTTGCGCGTCATCAATTCGCCGGCCGACGACCTCGCCTTCGAACGCATCGTCAATACGCCCAAGCGCGGCCTGGGCGATGCCACCGTGCAGATGCTGCACGACCATGCCCGCAAGCGCCGCATTCCCCTGTTCGAGGCGGCGCGCGCCGTGGTCGAGACCGACGAGCTGAAGCCGAAGGCGCGCGGCTCGCTTCGCGATCTCATCGCCCAGTTCGACCGCTGGCGCGCCCAGCGCGAGGTCACCGCGCATACCGACCTCGCCCAGATCGTGCTCGACGAGAGCGGCTATACCGAGATGTGGCAGAAGGACCGCTCGGCGGACGCCGCGGGCCGGCTGGAGAACCTGAAAGAGCTGGTGCGCTCGATGGAGGAGTTCGAGAACCTGCAAGGGTTCCTGGAGCACATCTCGCTGGTGATGGACCGCGAGGGCGGCGCCGAGGACGACGCGGTGTCGCTGATGACGCTGCATTCGGCCAAGGGCCTCGAATTCGACAACGTATTCCTGCCCGGCTGGGAGGAAGGCCTGTTCCCGAGCCAGCGCACGCTGGACGAACAGGGCCGCGCCGGCCTCGAGGAGGAGCGCAGGCTCGGCCATGTCGGCCTCACCCGCGCGCGCCGCCGTGCAAAGATATACTTCGCGACCAACCGGCGGATCCACGGCACCTGGTCGACCACGATCCCGTCGCGCTTCCTCGACGAATTGCCGGCGGCCAATGTCGAGATCACGGAATCCAAGGGCGGCTCGGCCTGGGGCGGCACCGGCGGCTACGGCGCCTCGCGCTTCGACGACATGGAGGCGTTCGGCTCCAGCTATTCGACGCCGGGCTGGCAGCGCGCGCAGGCCAACCGAAATCGTGGCGGCGGCAGAAGCGGCGGCTTCGAGGAAGAAGCCGCGACGTTCTCATCCTCCTCATCGGCCGGCCCCGATTTCGGCAGCTTCTCCTCGCGCCGCCGCGGTCCCCTGACCATCGAGGGCGAGCTGGTCGCCAAATCGACCGGCACCACCTCGGAATTCTCGCTGTCCGACCGCGTCTTCCACCAGAAGTTCGGCTACGGCCGCGTCACCAAGATCGACGGTAACAAGCTCACCATCGCCTTCGACAAGGCCGGCGAGAAGAAGGTCGTGGACAGTTTTGTGCAGCGGGCGTGAGGCCCGATATGGCTCAATACGTTGCCATCATCGAGGATGCCGATCCGGACGAGATCGTCGGCGTGTGGTTTCCGGACCTGCCCGGCTGCATCTCCGGCGGCGACGATGTCGACGAAGCCCTGGAGAATGCGCCCGAGGCGCTCGCGCTCTATGCGCAGGAGCTGATCGCGGACGGTCGCCAGCTTCCCCCGCCGCGGACATTGGACCAGCTCAAGGCCGATCCTGATGTGGCCGATGACCTCAGGAACTATACCGTTGCCCTGATCGACTGGCCGCCCCTCCCTGCCGCCGAGTGAGGACTGTTCGCCGCACTCGCCGGACTCTCGACGGTTCTCCCCCGAACAGCCCTTGACCATCGCGAACTTCCCCGTATCAGATAAACCCATGTTCCGGGGCTCCATCACATTGATCGTGCTTGCATTGGGGATGCCGTCGCTTGCGGCGGCGGAGACCATGAGCTTTGGCGATTCGATCGGAAAGCTGGCGGCGAGCTGCGGCGCGGAAATCGTCGCCAATTGCCGCGGCGTCAACCCGGATTCGAACCGGCTGAAGGAGTGCCTGTCGCGCAACCGCGACGTGCTTTCACCGCAATGCACGAGCGACTATTTCGGCGTGTTCGACGCCATCCAGAAGCGCGTCGCCGCGCGCGTCACGGTGGCGAACGCCTGCCAGCGCGAGATCGTCAAGGTCTGCGGCGGCTCGACCAAGGAGACCAGCAAGTCGGTCCCCTGCCTGGTCTCGACGCCCAAGGGCATCAGCAACAACTGCCTGAAGGCCATCGACGACGCGGGGTATCGCTGATGCGCGCGACGGGGCTCGCCATCGCACGAACAGGCATCGCGCTGGGCTTCGTCCTGCTCGCGGGCACTGCCGGCGCGCAAACGGCTGCGCCGACCCGCGACGACATCGTCAGCAAGCTGAATCATTTCGAAGAGGCCGCCGAGGTCGATCTGCCCGCGCTGAAGCAGCAGGTGATGGAGCGCGCCAAGACCAGGATCAGGAACGATCCGGGACCCGTGAACCGGCCGCTGATCGCGCCCGACCTCGCCAAGCTGCCGGCCTTCAATGCGCAGATCCAGTTCGACACCGACACGCCGATCATCCAGCCGGCGTCCTACCAGACCGTCGGCCGGATCGCGGATGCACTGGTGCATGCCTCGCTGCTGCCCTACACGTTCCTGATCGTCGGCCACGTCGAATCCAATTCGAAGACGCGCGAGGCCAACGCGATCCTGAGCCAGCGGCGGGCAGACGCGATCCGCGACGTGCTGGTGAACACGTTCAAGATCTCGACCAAGCGGCTGCATCCGATCGGCCTCGGCGAGGAGCAATTTCTCGACCGGGCGAAGCCGACCTCGGCGGTCAACGGGCAGCTGCAGATCCTGACCTATGCCAAGCTGCCGGAGGAGCCGCGTCCGGCTGCGGCCCCTGCGCCTGCGGCGAAAAAACCCGCCAAGAAGCGCTGAGCGAACGCGGTTCCGCGGCGAGCGGAACCCTTTGTAGCGCTGGCGTTTTGCAGCCTGTCTCGGGGCGCATCAGCACGGCTTGGCGCGACAAAAAGCGCCGGTTTGTGCACCGTCGGGTCCGGTGCTATAGCCTCTGTTCGCCCTTCCTGACCCCGTGCAGCATGAGACCAAAATGGGTGGCTTTTTTCAGCGCCAACTTGCCGTTTACGTTGAGTACCATCGCGATCCCCGGAACACGGCGATGCATGTGGTCGGCATTTTGTTGCTGTTCACCGGCGCCGTGCTGCCTCTGACGCTGGTCAAGCTTCCGCTGTTCGGTTTCAACGTCAGCCTGGCGGTGATCCTGGCCTTGCCGGTATTGGTCTATTGGCTGCTGCTCGACATGTCGCTCGGGCTCGGCATTCTGGCCGTCTCCGTCGTGCTATTTTCGGTTGCGACGACGACCGCAGCGCAAGTCAGCACTGCGGCCATGTGGGCAATTTTCGCCACGCTGGTGGTGCTAGGCCTCGCCGCGCAGACCATCGGCCACAAGGTTTTCGAGGGCCGCGAGGCCTCCTTGTTCACTTTTCCTTCGCATCTTTTGCTTGGACCGATGTTCGTGATGGCAAAATTGTTCATTGCCTTGGGCTTCCGTCGCGACCTTGCCGCGATTCTGGCGCCTCTTCCGGCCAATTCCCTTTCGACCCGATAACTCCAAAAGCGAAACAGCAACCTTCTGCATGGCTCTCGTCCTGGTTACCGGTGGCAGTGGCTTCATCGGACATCATCTCGTCGAAGCGCTCCGCGCCCGCGGGCAGCGAGTCCGTGTTCTCGATGTCCGGGTGCCGGCCGCAGCGAATGCCGACGTTGAACACGTCCACGGCTCGGTGCTGGACGGCGCCGCGGTCGATGCTGCGATCGCCGGTGTCGATCAGGTCTATCACCTCGCCGGCCTGCCCGGCATGTGGGTCGCCAACAAGCAGGACTTTCACGACGTGAATTGCCGCGGCACCGAGATCGTGCTCACGGCTGCCATGAAGCGCGGTGTCTCGCGCTTCCTGCACTGCTCGACCGAATCGATCCTGTTCCCCTATTCCGACCTCAAGGGCGTTCCCGCCGAAGAGGCGCTGCAACCGGCCGATGCGATGCCCGGCGCCTATACGAGATCGAAGTCGCTCGCCGAGCATCATGCCGCAAAGGCAGCGGCCGCGGGCTTCCCGCTCGTGATCGGCACGCCGACCATGCCGATCGGCGCTGCCGACCACAATCTGACGCCGCCGACCGCGATGCTGTGGTACTTCCTCCAGAAGAAGGTGCAGCCGCATCTCGACTTCCTGGTCAACCTGGTCGACGTCCGCGACGTCGCGATGGGCCTCGTGCTGACCATGGAACGCGGCCGCCTCGGCCAGCGCTACATTCTCGGCGGCGATTGCGTTCCGCTCGGTCGCATCCTGCGCATGATGTCGGCGATGAGCGGCCGCCGGCAGTTTCCGGTCGTCGTGCCCGGCAAGATCGCCGAGCTCTCCGCGATCATGCTCGAATTCATCGCCGATCACGTCACGCGCCGGCCGCCCAACGGCACCGCCGAGGGCGTGCGCATCGCGCTCGCCGCGAGCGACCTCTCGATCGGCAAGGCGCGCACCGAGCTCGGCTATTCGCCGCGTCCGATCGAACCGGTCTTGCGCGAAACCATCACCCATCTGCTCGCCCGCAACGGCCAGCAGCCCTCCGGCGCCATCGAGCATCACGCGCTCTCCTCGCGCGCGAGCTGATCGCTCCGCCCAACGCAAAGAACCTTCATGTCCTTCGATTTCAGCAAGATTCTCTCTGTCGCCTGGAGTGGCTGGACCACGACTTGGCCGACCGAACTTCTGGCTCTGCTTTGGCTTGCCTTTCTCGCCAGCTGGGTCGGCGCCTCGTTCTGGCAGGGGCGGACCAAGAAGCAGGTCATGACGCTGGAGTCGCAGCGCTATCGGCTGCCGATCCTGGTCGGCGGCATCCTGTACACGCCGTGGGTTGCGGAGATCATGGGCTGGAAGCCGCTCTGGGTACTCGACAACACAGGCATCGCCGTCGCAGCGGTCCTCTCGGCCGCTGGCATTGCCTTCGCCTGGTGGGGCCGGCTGCATCTCGGGAAATTCTGGTCCAACACCATCACCCACAAGGAAGACCACCGCGTCATCGACACTGGTCCCTACGGCATCGTGCGCCACCCCATCTACACGGGGCTGATCTTCGGCATGCTGGTGACCGGCGTTGCGATCGGCTTGGTGACGACGATGCTCGGCGCGATCCTGATCTCGCTCGGCATGTGGCAGAAGGGCCGGATGGAAGAGGTGTTCCTGTCCAAGGAGCTCGGCGAAGACGCCTACGGCGCCTATTGCCGCCGCGTTCCGATGATCATTCCGTTCCTGTCGCCGCGGTGAGGGCTCACGCTCGTGTCCCGGACGCGCTGCAACGCCCTTAGCGTTGCGGCGCAGAGCCGGGACCCAACAGATTGCGAGGCATCGCATGGCGGTGAAATGGGCCCCGGCTCTGCAGCGCACCACGAAGACGCGCTGCGCTGCGTCCGGGGTACGAGCGCACGATCCGAGGCGCTGAGGAACCGCCGCTTCCTGCGCCCGTTACCCTCTCGACACCTGCTACCAGCCGCAGAGCATCGAGCCATGTCGGACGCCTACGATTATTTCCGCGCGCACGCGATTGCCGCCGTCCGCAAGGCGCGGGCGCTGCCGCCAGGGCGGACCAAGCAGAAGCAGCGCACGGTCGCGCGGGTGTATCATCTCTTGTCGAGAGAAGCCGCGCTGGCGCCAAACATCCAGCACCTGGATGACTTTCGCGCGGCACGGCGGCTGGAGCGGCAGATCGGCCGCTGATCTCCGGCGCAAACGCCGCGCCTGTCCCATGCAAATTCGATCGGCTGCCATTCCATGGGAATTGACCCCGGTGGTGCGCTGCGCAGGTTGACGTATGCCCCATCAGCCAGTTGGATGCGCGCGCACACAGGGGCTTCTCATGACGTTTTCCAGCATCTTCGCGCAGTTCGTCGCGTTCATCGGCGGCATCGCGCTGCAATGGCGAAAGCTGTCGGGCACGGAGCCAACACCTGCCTGGGGCGAGAAGCCGGCCATTCCCGAGGCGAAGCCGCAAGGCGCGATCCCGACCTTGAAGATGCCGACCGCGCGCGGCTGGCGCGAGGGCCAAAAGCCGACCGTCGCGCCCGGGCTCAAGGTCAATGCGTTCGCGACCGGCCTCGACCACCCGCGCTGGATCGAGGTGCTGCCCAATGGCGACGTGCTGATCGCGGAAGCAACGCAGATCGCGGGCCCCCCGCGCACCGTGTTCCACTATGCGATGCAGGCGACGATGCGGCGTGCCGCGGCGCTTGGCGTTTCCGCCAACCGCATCACGCTGCTGCGCGACAAGGACGGCGACGGCATCGCTGAAGTTCGCGGCGCCTTCATGGAGAACCTCAGCCAGCCCTTCGGCATGGCGCTGGTCGGCGACACCTTCTATGTCGGCAACACCGACGGCGTGATGGCCTTTCCCTACGCCGCGAACGCCGACCGCATCACCGCCCCGGGCAAGCGGCTCACCACGTTCAAGCCGGGCGGACACTGGACGCGCAGTCTTCTGGCAAGCCCCGACGGCAAGAAGCTCTATGCCGGCGTCGGCTCGCTCAGCAACATCGCCGAGATGGGCATGGAGGTCGAGGAAGGCCGCGCCGCGGTCTACGAGCTCGACCTCGTCGCCGGCGCGCATCGGATTTTTGGTGCCGGCCTGCGCAACCCGGTTGGATTGGCATGGGAGCCGAACACGAATGTGCTCTGGACCGTCGTCAATGAGCGCGACGGCCTCGGCGACGAGACCCCGCCGGATTATCTCACGTCGGTGCGCGACGGCGGCTTCTATGGCTGGCCCTATTGCTATTGGGGCAGGACGGTGGACGACCGCGTGCCGCAGGATCCGGCGATGGTCGCCAAGGCGATTCAGCCGGACTATGCGCTCGGCGGCCACACGGCTTCGCTCGGCCTGTGCTGGATGCCCGCGGGCACCCTGCCCGGCTTCGGAGACGGCATGGTGATCGGCCAGCACGGCTCGTGGAATCGCAGCAAGCTGTCCGGCTACAAGCTGGTGTTCATCCCGTTCGCGAACGGCAAGCCCTTCGGCCCCTCGCGCGACATCCTGTCGGGCTTCCTGTCCCCGGACGAGAAAGAATCCTACGGCCGCCCGGTCGGCGTCGCGATCGGTCCCGACAAGAAATCGCTGCTGATGGCCGACGACGTCGGCAACGTGATCTGGCGCGTGACGGGGGCGTAGGAGCTCACGTCCCCACGCACAGCGTGGCGCGCTGCTTGCGGAGCAGCGCGATCACCGATAGCGCCGTGATCAGGCCGGTCTTGGGATTCTCGGACGGGATGTTCTCGATGCCCATCGAGAAGCGCGCCGAATCCGCCTCGACCTCGATGCGGTGAACGTTGCGCGTCACGGTCGGGTCGGCCCAAACCTGGATTTGGGTGCGATCAGGCCCGATGCCTGCCAGCGACAGCGCAACAGCGACATTGACGTTGGCCGGAAAGCCCTTTGCGGCTTCGCGTGCGCTACCCTCGAACAGCTTCAGCGGCTCGCGCAGATTGTCGATGTCGATCCTGTTCTGAACGATGAATGGCGCGCCCTTCAGCCCGTCGATCGGCTTGCGCGTGACCATCTTCACCGAATGGATCGTGCCGATCGCGGCGGCGTTGACGGCGTCGAGGCCGATCAGCGCGCCGGTCGGCACGAGGATGCGGCCGCCATTGGCGCGGGCGAGATCGACGAGATCGAAATTGTCGAGCAGGCCACCGACGCTGACCACGACCGCAGCCTTGCCGCGCTTCACCGCCGGCTCGACGATCGCGCGCAGCTGGCTGCTCGGCGCGCATTCGACGACGAGGTCGGCGGCCTCGCCGAGCTGGTCGAGAGACAGAACCTGCGGCGGACGCTTCAGGCCGTCAAGGAAAGCCTGATGCTTGGCGGGATCACGCACAGCGACGGCGGACAGCGCCAGTCCTTCGATGCCGTGGTCGAGCGCGGTCGCGATCTTGGTGCCGATCGAGCCCAGCCCTGCAATGGCAACCCGCAACTCACTCTGGCCCCTCTGATCGGTCATCGCATCCCACTTTCCCACCGGATTGATGTCATAGCGTATCATTTTCGGTATAAGCCAGCGTCAATTGAATTGGCCCTGCGGCCGGCAAGGACTCGCTGCGGCCCGGACCGTGATTCTCGCCGCAATCTCACTGATACGGAGCACTCCCATGCGCACCCATTCGATCGCAGCCATCCCCGCCGACGGCATCGGGCCCGAGGTGATCTCGGCCGGTGTCCGCGTGCTGGAGGCTCTGGCAAAGCGCAGTGGCGATCTCGCCTTCAACGTCACCACGTTCGACTGGGGCTCGGACTATTACAGGAAGCACGGCGTGATGATGCCGGCCGACGGCCTCACCGAGCTGAAGAAGTTCGACGCGATCTATTTCGGCGCGGTCGGCGCCCCTGATGTGCCCGACCACATCACGCTGTGGGGCCTGCGGTTGCCGATCTGCCAGGGCTTCGACCAATACGCCAATGTACGGCCGACAAAAATCCTGCCGGGCGTCGCCTCGCCGCTGCGCAATGTCGGCGTCGGCGATCTCGACTGGGTGATCGTGCGCGAGAACTCGGAAGGCGAATATGCCGGCATGGGCGGCCGCGCCCACAAGGGCCTGCCGGAGGAGGTCGGCACGGAAGTGGCGGTTTTCACCCGCGTCGGCGTGACGCGGATCATGCGCTACGCATTCCAGCTCGCGCAGTCGCGTCCGCGCAAGCTGCTGACCGTCGTGACCAAGTCGAACGCGCAGCGCCATGGCATGGTGATGTGGGACGAGATCGCGGCGGAGGTTGCCGGTGAATTTCCCGACGTCAGTTGGGACAAGATGCTGGTCGACGCCATGACCGTGCGCATGACGCTGCATCCGAAGAGCCTCGACACCATCGTGGCGACCAACCTCCACGCCGACATCCTCTCCGATCTCGCCGGCGCGCTCGCCGGGAGCCTCGGCGTCGCGCCGACCGGCAACATCGATCCGCAGCGCCGCTTCCCCTCGATGTTCGAGCCCATCCACGGCTCGGCCTTCGACATCACCGGCAAGGGCATCGCCAACCCGGTCGCGACGTTCTGGACCGGCGCGCAGATGCTCGAGCATCTCGGCGAGAAGGATGCCGCCTCGAGGCTGATGGCGGCCGTCGAACGCGTCTGCGCGGCCGGCGTGCTGACGCCGGATGTCGGCGGCAAGGCGACGACGAAGGAGGTCACGGACGCCGTGATCGACGCGATCCACGGATCGAACGTCTAGTCTTATCGGATCGAGTGTGGCCAGGACTCGCTGCACCTCTCCCGCTTGCGCTTGCGGGGGAGGTCGACGCGCTCGGCAGCGCAATTGCGCGCCAGAGCGCGGCGGGTGGGGGCTCCCTCCTCTCGGGGGTTCTCGATCGTGGAGAGACCCCCTCCCCAACCCTCCCCCGCAAGCGGGAGAGGGAGCGCACGGCCTTCTGCGGCAAGATAACGGTCCCTACCTCCGCGCCGTCGGTACCGCCGGCGGCGTAGCCATCGCGGCGGTCGGCTCCGGCGGCGTCAGGTGACGCGGCACGATGATGGTTTGCCCCGGGGTGAGCTGCGCGTTCTCCGGCAATGAATTACTCTGCGCGAGCGTCCACAGCGGCACGCGATTGGCTGCGGCGATGCTCTCCATGGTGTCGCCGCGGCGCACCGGCACCCGCACGCCGCTGTCCCACAATTCGACCAGCGTGTCCGCCGGCACCAGATAGCGCAGCGGCACAGCATCGGCCTGGGCTTGCGGCGGGATGCGCGGGAGCTGCGTCACCATCTCGATGATCTGGCGGTGGATGTCGTCGGACTTCTCGATGTTGATGTGGCTGACGCGCGAATTTTCCTTCAGGTCATAGCTGGCATAATGGCCGCGAAAGCCGGGCACGGCCACGACATCGCCGCCGCCGAGCACGCTGTCGGACAGGAAGATGTTGATGAAGCGCTCGACGTTGAGCGGCACGTCGCCGGTCGCATGCGCAGGATCGATGACGATGACGAGACTGATCGGGATGTTCTCCTTGGCCGCCATCTCGGAGATGACGATCGAGCACAGGCCGCCCATGGAGTGGCCGATCAGCACGATCGGCGCCGGCGATTCCTTGTAGCTGGAGATGGCGCGATCGCCGATCCACCGGCAGATGGTGAATTCGTAGACGTTGGCCGAGAAGCCAGCCTTGGTCAGTTTCTCTTCGAGCCGATCCATGCCGGTCGAGAAGATCGGACCCATGGCGCCGCGGAACAGGTAGATTTTTGGCGGCGGCAATGGCTCGAACGGCGGAGGCGGCGGCGGCGCGGCGGGGGCGGCCGCGGTGGTCTTGGACTTGGCTGGTGCGGCAGCGGCCGTGCCGGCGCCGAAGGCGAGCAGCGCAATCGCTGCCAGCGCGATAATTCGCCTTGGATCAAGCATCAGTCCAGCAGTCCCACTACAGGAGGCAGAGCTCCCCCACCGCGCTTAGTGACCGCCGATTGGGTGGAATTTGGGGCACGGAACCGGGACCGTGACGCCCGCCGCGGCATCGTGGCATCATTGGAGTCAACCATCTAATTGAAGGGTGTCCATACCTCGGCTTCGCAGGCCTCGAGAATCACCGAAGTCTGGACACCCTTATAGGTGTCGTCGTCGAAAAAGACCGAATAGGCGGGGCGCCTGCCGGCTGATGGGCCACTCTGCCTCAGGCAGACGAAATACGATCCCGGCCCGTGGTCGGAATGGCGGACGGCGGATGTCTCCAATCCCCCGCTCAGCTTGGCTTCGGCAGCCGCTTTCGTGACGCCGTCTTTCACCGCCTTGGCACTGGGCGGCTGCGGAGGTTGATACGCCGGAGGAAGATCGACGCTCGACCCGCAGCCCGCCAGCAACAGTGTCAAGACCGCGGACAAGGCCGCCGCGCTCGATACGCGCCTCATCCCAGGGCCTCATCCCTGGGTCAGAAAGAGATAGAAGCAGCCCGCGACCGTGGGCAGGAACGCGACCACGGTCGCCATCCAGAAGCCGGATTCCAGGATCGAATCCTGGTCGTCCGTCTCGTCGGCCGAACGACGATCCGCGTCGGTTCGGCCCCACACCTCATCGGCCGTGAACAGGGGCGCGCTCGTCGCGCACACACGCGCATCGGCGCGCGCTGCATCTTGGCGCAAGGGACGGATCGTTGCTTGGGTCATGTCATCTACTCTGGTCGGCCACGAAAGTTGTTGAAGTCGGGCGCGACGGCAACCGCATCCGGATCATTGCGTGAGCGTCTGCTCTGAATTCGCCTGGGTTGCCGGGGCCGGATTCCCGGCCGGGGATGCTGTCCATCGGAGGCAGCGAACGCGCATGGTCCCGCTCAGCCCCGAACCATTTACCAGAGAGATCACTCTATGAATTATTCCCAGCGGTTGCCGCCCGTCAACATAAATAGACGGAACTCTCTAATTTTGATTTTCTCGTGACGGACCGGCATGCTAAATCGGGCCCTCACGAAAAGGAGAACGGTCCTTGAGGAAGGTGGACCCCGTCAAGCATGAGCGGAAGCGCCGGGAGATCCTCGACGCGGCGATCTGCTGCTTCACCAGGGACGGCTTCCGCGGCGCCAGCACGACCGACATCTGCACCGAGGCCGGGATCAGTCCGGGGCACCTCTATCACTACTTTCCAAGCAAGATCGCGATCATCGAGGCGATGATCGATTTGGGTCTGTGCCGTTCGGCGGAGCGTTTCGAAAAGATTCTCACGGCCGCGGACGTGATCGAGGCGCTGCTCGCCGACATCGAGGAAACCAGCCTGCGGTTTCGTCCTGCCCAGATCCTCAATCTGGATGGCCTCGCGGAGGCCGCACGCAATCCGGAATTCGCCAAGATCATCGAACGGCACACCGAAGCGGTTCGCCGCATGTGGACCGACTTCCTGCGCCAGGCGCAAAGCCAGGGGCGGGTGGATCCGGGACTGGACCCGGAAGCCACGGCGAACATCCTGATCGCGATCATCGACGGATCGCGCGCAATGCCGATCCGCAATCCGAAGCTGGATATCAAGCAGAGCACTGCGCATCTGAAGACGATGCTCATCCGCTTCCTGAGCCCGCCCGAAGCCGGGAGCGCCGCGAGCAAGCCCCGCGATCAAAGGGCCAGCCGTCCCCTCACGCTGGTCAGGAAGCGATAGGGCGTCCGCTTCTGATAAGCCCTCTATCCCGCCTTCCAGGACTATTTCTGCAAGCACACGCCGCCGTTCCCTGCGGTCTGGGCAAGAACGATCCGTTCTTCCCGACCGCGCTGTTCCCGCGATCGCCGAAGGGTGGCTGCGCGACGAGTCCGTCGCGCAAGGAAGCTCAGTTCCTGGCGGGAGCGGCGGCCGCCGCCGAGCGTGCCCGTCGCGGCGTACCGGGTTCGGCGACCGGCGCGGCCGGTGCGCGCGACCGCATGATGGCGGCATCGATCTCGGCAATGACACGACGCTGGATCGCCTCGTTCTTGTCGATCGAGATGTGGCCGACGCCGGTGCCGCGGACGTCGACATTGTCAAGCTTGCCGCGAAAACCCGCTGCGGCCCGCACCGGCTCGCCGGGACCATCGCCGATATAGATGTTGATGTAACGCTCCGCGCCGGTCGAGAGCTTTGTCTTGAACACGGAATCGAGGCCGATCGCGAGCTTCACGGGCACGCCGAGCTGATTGAGCTTGGCGATCATGTCCGGCAGCGCCGTCGCGCCGGAGGAATGGCCGACCAGGACGATGGTCTTGAGCCGGCCGGCCCTGTAGGCGGCCGCCGCTTCATCTGCGAGCGAGGACCAGGACACGAAGTTGGCGACGGTCACCGGGATGCCCTGCGCCTGGAGCCGGGCGCCGATCGTGTCGAGCCCGAGCGAGAAAATGTTGAGCACGCCACGGAGCAGGTAGACATGCGTGGTTGCCACAGCAGCCTGGCTCGGCGCGGCCTTGACGGTGGTCGGGCTGATGGCAACAGCTGACAGCAGGAGCAGGCCCATCGCCCACACACGCAGTGTGGACAATTGGCGGGCGCCGGCGGTGTGACGGCCGTTCGGTCTCATCGATTTTTTCCCTGGAGACAATACGCTTGGCGATTGGCCGGAATCGTAGCCACGGCCCGCTCGCAGACGCAACAAAGAGACGCGTGAGCGACAATCTTCGCAGCAAGCCGTGGCCATCGCGCAACACCTGCCCGGAACATGCCATTGAACGGCCTGTTTTGAGACCATTTTCCTCCGGGGAATTGCGGGCCGATGACTGCGTTCCTATTTCAGGGCTCCGCCGACCCGCCTTTCCGAGTGGGTTCGACGTTCCCCTTTCCCTCCCCAGCCCGCCGGCCATCATGTCTTCCATCATTTCCGTCGCCAATCTGTCGAAGACCTATGGGTCCGGCTTCAAGGCGCTCAAGAACGTCAATCTCGACATCAAACGTGGCGAGATTTTTGCGCTGCTCGGCCCCAACGGGGCCGGCAAGACCACGCTGATTTCGATCATCTGCGGCATCGCCAACCCGAGCCAAGGCAAGGTCTTGGTGGGCGGCGAGGACATCCAGACCTCCTACCGCAAGGCGCGCTCGCTGATCGGCCTCGTGCCGCAGGAATTGCACACCGACGCCTTCGAGAGCGTGTGGGCGACCGTGAGCTTCTCCCGCGGCCTGTTCGGCAAACCGAAGAACCCCGAACATATCGAGAAGGTGCTGAAGGACCTCTCGCTGTGGGACAAGAAGGACAACAAGATCATCACGCTCTCCGGCGGCATGAAGCGTCGCGTGATGATCGCCAAAGCGCTGTCGCACGAGCCGCAGATCCTGTTCCTGGACGAGCCCACCGCCGGCGTCGACGTCGAGCTGCGCAAGGGCATGTGGGAGGTGGTGCGCGGGCTTCAACAGTCCGGCGTCACCATCATCCTCACCACCCACTACATCGAGGAAGCCGAGGAGATGGCCGACCGCATCGGCGTCATCAACAAGGGCGAGATCGTGCTGATCGAGGACAAGACAACCTTGATGCAGAAGCTCGGCAAGAAGCGCCTGACGCTGCATCTGCAGGGCAAGATCGCCTCGCTGCCGGAGAGCCTTCGCCATTACGAGCTCGAACTCTGCGATAGCGGCGCGACGCTGGTCTACGACTACGACACCAAGGGCGAGCGCACCGGCATCACCAGCCTGCTCGGCGATCTCCGCGCCGCCGGCATCCGCTTCAACGACCTCGACACGACGCAATCGTCGCTCGAGGACATCTTCGTCGACCTCGTGAGGACGTCATGAACCACCGCGCCATCCGCGCCATCTATCTGTTTGAAATGGCGCGCACCTGGCGCACGCTGCTGCAAAGCATCGTCTCGCCGGTGGTCTCGACCTCGCTCTATTTCGTGGTGTTCGGCGCCGCGATCGGCTCGCGCATCAGCCAGGTCGAGGGCGTCAGCTACGGCACCTTCATCGTGCCGGGCCTGATCATGCTCTCGGTGCTGACCCAGAGCATCGCCAACGCCTCCTTCGGCATCTACTTCCCGAAATTCACCGGCACGATCTACGAAATCCTGTCGGCGCCGATCTCCTATTTCGAGATCGTGCTCGGCTATGTCGGCGCCGCCGCGACCAAGTCGATCATCCTGGGCCTCATCATCCTGGCGACGGCCGGCCTGTTCGTGCCGCTGCACATCCAGCACCCGGTCTGGATGCTGACCTTCCTGGTGCTGACCGCGGTGACGTTCAGCCTGTTCGGCTTCATCATCGGCATCTGGGCCGACGGCTTCGAAAAGCTGCAGATGATCCCGATGCTGGTGGTGACGCCGCTGACCTTCCTCGGCGGCAGCTTCTATTCCATCGACATGCTGCCGCCGACCTGGCGCACGGTCGCGCTGCTCAATCCGGTCGTCTATCTGATCTCCGGATTCCGCTGGAGCTTCTACGAGATCGCAGACGTCAGCATGGCCGTCAGCATCGGTATGACGCTGGCGTTCCTGGTGATCTGCCTGGTCGTGATCTGGTGGATTTTCCGCACCGGATACCGGCTGAAGAACTGATTGCCGCCGTCATTCCGGGGTGCGCTTAGCGCGAGCCCGGAATCCCTCGTGCGGCAGAGTTCGTGGACAAATGGATTCCGGGCTCGCCCTTCGGGCGCCCCGGAATGACTACGGTCGACTCACCGATAACAACGGAAACGGTGATGGCTGTCGTAATATCCGCGACAGCGGTGCCGGTAATGGCGGTGGGGAACGCCGAGCACGCCCTCGACTGCACCGACAGCCCCGCCAACGCCGGCACCGACGACACCGCCGACCGCGCCGCCCACGGGCCCGGCGATGCGGTTGCCTTCATAAGAGCCCTCCTGTGCGCCGCGCACGATGCCCTGGGCATGACTGACTTGCGGCAACGACGATAGCGCCAGCAGGATGGCGGCGGCGAACAGCAGGCGGACGGGCAGACTGGCCGGCAATGGCGCAGCGGCGAGACGGGCTTTGTTCATTTTCGGGTCCCCAGGGAAGGTAAAGAGGTAAACGGCGGCAAACGTGCCGCCTGCCGAGAGAGGCCATCACCAACGCGCCGCGCGGCGGAATGGTTGCGCGCCTTTGTGACGAATTGTCGGTGTTGTGAACGCGCCTCCGCTCGCGAAAATGTCAGCGCTGCCGCGCGTGGCGCGGCACGAAGCGGCCTTGCTTAGATCAGGCATCGCGTTAACGATGGGCCGGCAGCTCGCTGGAACGAAAGCCGGATTGCAGGCATATTGCACGCCGGGGACGGAGAGCCGCGGCGCCTAGCGTGAACAGGCCGGAGGCCGAGATTGATATGCGTTTCCAGATGCGTTCGTTTTTCATTGCTTTCACCTCATCGCTGCTGTTGAGCGCGGGCGCCGCGCAGGCCAAGGTCGAGATCACCGTCGACAAGGACAACCAGCAGATGACCGTCGCCGTCGACGGCGTGGCGCGCTATCACTGGCCGGTGTCGACCGGCATCCCCTCGCGCGAGACGCCGAACGGCGCGTTCCGCGCCTTCCGCATGGAAGAGGATCACTACTCCAAGGAATTCGACGATGCGCCGATGCCGCACGCGATCTTCTTCACCAAGGTCGGGCACGCCATCCACGGCACGGACTCGGTCGGCCGGCTCGGCTCGCCCGCCTCCCATGGCTGCGTGCGGCTGTCGCGCCAGAATGCCTCGACGCTCTATGCGCTGGTTCAGCAGCAGGGCGTGCTCAATACCACGGTGACGCTGACCGGCTCGGCGCAGGTGGCGCTGGCCCGCAATCCGCGCGGCCGCAACGCCAATGCGGTGGCCCGTGCACCGCAGCCGGCTGAGGAGCAATACGCGACCGCCGGTGACCCCGTGAACCTGGCGCCGCCGGCGCAGCCCGCGCGCCGCTACATGCCGCAGGACGACAACTACATCTATCCGGCCGACGGCAGCGACACCGGCGCGCGCTATCCGGCGCCGCGCTCGGCCACCCGCCCGCTCTACGACACGCAGGTCTATCAGCAGCAGCCACGGACGTATTACGACCAGGGCTACGGCCAGCAGGGCTACTACTATCAGCCGCAGCCGCGGCAGTATTATCAGCCGCGCGGCTATTACTATCAGAACTGACGCGACCGCCATCAGCCGCCCTCGCCGGCCGAGGCACCATGAAGCCACGTGCCACGACCATTCTGATCGTGCTCTGCGCTCTGATGGCGGGACGGGCCATGGGATCTGATGTGGCCTTCGATCTCGAGGCGCATCGCGGCGGGCGGGCGCTGTTGCCG
Organism: Bradyrhizobium sp. R2.2-H; assembly: GCF_004346455.1. Classification (NCBI taxonomy): domain Bacteria; kingdom Pseudomonadati; phylum Pseudomonadota; class Alphaproteobacteria; order Hyphomicrobiales; family Nitrobacteraceae; genus Bradyrhizobium; species Bradyrhizobium sp. R2.2-H. The sequence continues at coordinate 392,312 of NZ_SMBR01000005.1, read as the reverse complement.
GAGAACACCCTGCCCGCCTTCGCCAATGCGCTGTCGATGGGCGTGGACACGCTGGAACTCGACGTCGGTGTCACCGCCGACGGCGAAGTCATCCTGTCGCATGAGCGCGGGCTCAATCCCGATCTCGCACGGAGGCCCGATGGAGCCTACATCGCTCCGCCCGGCACGCCTTTCGTGAAGCTGCGGCTCGACGAGGTCAGGACCTATGACGTCGGCCAGATCCGGCCGGACAGTGCCTACGCAAGACAATTCCCCGACCAGCGTGCGCTGCCGGGGACGCGCATTCCCACCTTGAGGGAGCTGTTCGCGCTGGTGCGCAAGTCCGGCAACACGCAGGTGCGCTTCAACATCGAGACCAAGATCGATCCGAACCGTCCGGATGAAGCGCTTGATCCGCAGTCCTTCGTCGCGAAGCTGCTCGGAGTGATCGAGGCCGAAAAACTCTCCGACCGCGTCACGATTCAGTCGTTCGACTGGCGAACCCTGCTTCTCGTCCAGCAGCAGGCGCCGAAGATTCCGACCGTGTACCTGACGCTCCAGCGCGGCTCGAGCCCGACGGTGGCACGCGACAAGGCGACCAACTGGACGGCGGGTTTCAACCCGGCCGATCACGGCGGCTCGCTGCCACGGACGGTCAAGGCGGCGGGCGGCGCGATCTGGTCGCCTTACTTCGGCGATGTGACCGCGTCACTGGTCGCCGAGGCCCACGAACTCGGATTGCGTGTCGTGGTCTGGACGGTCAACAAGCCCGAAGACATGGCGCGCATGATCGAGCTCGGCGTCGATGGGATCATCTCGGACAGGCCGGACCTGTTGCGCCAGATCGCCGGCGGGAAGGGGATCGCGCTGCCGGCAGGGACGCCGGTAGCGCCTTAGGACCGGTCTCGTGTCCCGGACGCGGCGCGGCATGAAATGACGCGACGCAGAGCCAGGACCCAGAATTGTGGGCCCCGGCTCTGCAGCGCACCGCTGAAGATGCGCTGCGTCCGGGGCACGAGACCATTCGTGGCGCGCCCCCTACTCCCCGTCCCGCAAACGCCGATACAGCGCGCCCATGATATTCGAATAGTCGTCGGTCCAGACCCTCACCCTGTCGTCGGCCTCGGTCTGTACCCATTGCTTGGAGGATGCGAGCCTGCCGATGTCGGCCTCCTCGCGCGCGGAGATGACGACGTCGGTCGAGAAGATGTAGTCGGAATCGCGCCCGGAATCCTCGTTGAAGACCCAGCTCGTGAGATCGTTGGCATCCGCAATGCCGACAACGACCGTCTCGAGATCCAGATGCCGGTTAGAGACGTGCATCACCACCGCGCCGTGGGGCGCGAGCTTGTCCTTGTAGATCTTCATCGCCTCTTCGGTGGCGAGATGAATCGGGATCGCATCGGACGAATAGGCATCGACGATGATGAGATCGTAAGCGCCATCGGGCTCCTTCGCGAAGGTGAGGCGCGCATCGCCGATCACGGGCTTCATGTCCGGCATGCAGCTCGAGATATAGCGGAAATTCCTGGGGTCACGCGCCGCGTCGACCATGGACTGGTCGATCTCGAAAAAGGTCCAGCTCTCCCCCGGCTCGGCTGCGCAGGCGAGCGTGCCGGAGCCGACGCCGATCGCGGCGACCTTGAGCGGCGTGCCCTTGCGCTCGCGGATGGCGCTGACGGCCTGACCGATGCCGCCGTCCTTGTGATAATAGGTGATCGGCTCGGGCCGGCCGATGACCGGCGTGCCGTCATTGTTGCGGAAGCGCTCGGCGCCATGAATGGTGGTGCCGTGCATCAGCACATGGAAATAGCCGCCCGGCGTCACCACGATCTTGTGCACGCCGAAGAAGCTGCGCACCGTCGTGACGCGGCCCTCGTCCGCGGGATAAACACGGATCAACGCCAGCGCGAGCGCGACGGTGGCAAAGATCTTCCAGCGGCCGGCATTGAGGATCAGCGCGAGCAGCGCGGCGAGCACGCCGACGGCGCCGGCGACCCAGACGCGGTGATCCTCGAACCAGGTCGAGAGGTCGCCAGTCATATATGACGGCGCAATGAGCGCCACCGCGAGCGCGGCGAGCGCCAGCCAGTACCATTTGACGATGCCGGCGAGACGTTCGTTCGCGGAGGGGCGGCACAGCGCGGCAAACGCGATCAGGATCGGATATTCGGCGATCCATGAGAAGGTGAATGGAGCAACGAGCCCCGCGAACAGGCCGCCGACCATGCCGCCGAACGACAGCGCGACGTAGAAGCCGGTGAGATATCTGGCGGCCGGCCGCGTCCGCGCCAGTTCGCCGTGGCAGGCCATGGCAATGACGAAGAAGCACAATTGATGGCCGCCGAGCGTCAGCAGCAGATTCTGCTCGCCGCCGAACGCCAGCAGCACCACGACGCCAGCGATGGCGACCGGCTGGAGCATCAGCATCCATTTGTGCGGCAGCAGCGGACGCGACTGGAACACGACGACCCAGGTCAGCAGATACAGCGACAGCGGCAGCACCCACAGCAGCGGCGCCGCGGCGACGTCGGTGGAGATGTGTGCGGTCACCGCGATGAGCAGGCCGGACGGCACCGCGGCCAGGAAGATCCAGCGCAGCCGCGTGACAAGCCCGGGCGCCGATGCGTTCACCTCCTCGTCTCGCGCGTCGACGACTGCCAGCCTCGGCGAACGCAACAACAGCACGCCGCAGGCGGCGATGAGAAGGATCAACAGGCCATAGCCTGCCGTCCAGAACCGGTTCTGCAGGTGCAGCGTGAACATCGGCTCCAGCAGGAACGGATAGGACAACAGTGCGAGGAAGCTGCCGATGTTGGAGGAGGCATAGAGGAAATAGGGATCATGCCCGGCGGGGTGGCCGGAGCGGACGAACCAGGCCTGCAGCAGCGGATTGTTGGCGGCGAGCGCGAAGAACGGCAGCCCGATCGAGACCGCGAACAGGCCGAGCAGCCAGAACGCATAGCCGGAAGCAGGCGGCTCGCCATAGGCGGAGGCGATGCCGAGCGGCAGCGTGGCGAAGGACGCGATCAGCAGCACCAGATGCACCGCGACCGGAACGATACGGCTTTTGGCCTGCATCAGCAGATGCGCATAGGCGTAGCCCGCGAGCAGCAGCGACTGGAAGAACACCATGGCCACCGACCACACCGCCGGCGAGCCGCCGAGCCGCGGCAGCACCATCTTCGTGAACAGCGGCTGCACCGAGAACAGCAGCAGCGCGCTGACGAAGATCGCAGCCGTGTAGACGGCCAGCAGCAGCCGGTTGCGCGACGACGAAGGCTGCTCCGTGGCGGCGGGTTGCACGATGGAATCCATGGATGCTCCGGCAAGACTCCGGCGGGCGCCGGACGCGCGCAATGGAGCACAAGGCGCCTGATCGGGCAATAAAGGGGGCGCGTGATGTTGCAGCGTGAATTGCTTGATATAGAGATGTCATTCCGGGGCGATGCGGAGCATCGAACCCGGAACCTCGAGATTCCGGGTTCTCGCTTCGCGAGCCCCGGAATGACGGTAGACTGGGCCTTGCATCTTCATGAGCGAAACGGACATCGTCATCATCGGCGCTGGCCACAACGGCCTCACCTGCGCGGCCTATCTCGCGATGGCGGGTCTGCGCGTGCGCGTGGTCGAACGGCGCAAGGTGGTCGGCGGGGCGGCGGTGACGGAGGAGTTTCACCCCGGCTTCCGCAATTCGGTCGCAGCCTACACCGTGAGCCTGCTCAATCCGCGGGTGATCCGTGACCTCAAGCTCGCCGAACACGGCCTGCGGATCGTCGAACGGCGCGCGCAGAATTTTCTGCCCGCGCCAGATGGCAGCTATCTCCTCACCGGCGAGGGGCGGACGAAAGCGTCAGTCGCCCGTCTCAGCGCGCATGATGCGGAAGCCCTCGACGGCTTCTCGCGCGAGCTGGAAGACATCGCCGACGTGCTCAGGCAGTTCGTGCTGCGCGCGCCGCCGAACCTGCTCGACGGATTCGGCACGAACGCGATCCGCGAGGCCGTGAACGCGCTCCAGAGCGCCAACATCCTGCGCGGCCTCACGCTGGAGCAGAGCCGCAGCCTGCTCGATCTCTTCACCCGTTCCGCCGGCGAGATGCTGGACGAACGTTTCGAACATGAACTGGTCAAGGCGCTGTTCGGCTTCGACGCCATCGTCGGCAATTATGCCAGCCCCTATGCGGCCGGCTCGGCCTATGTGATGCTGCATCACGCCTTCGGCGAGGTAAACGGCAAGAAGGGCGTCTGGGGCCACGCCATCGGCGGCATGGGCGCGATCACGCAGGCGATGGCGCGCGCGGCCCGCGACCACGGCGTTGTCATCGAAACCGATGCCGGCGTCCGCGAGATCATCGTCGAGCGCGACCGCGCCGTCGGCGTCGTGCTGGAGAACGGCTCGGCCATCCGCGCAAGATATGTCGCGGCCAACGTCAATCCGAAGCTGCTCTACACGCAACTGATCGCGGCCGACGCTCTCCCTGCGGACTTCCTCGCCCGCATCCGGCACTGGAAGAACGGCTCCGGCACCTTCCGCATGAACGTGGCGCTGGACCGCCTGCCGTCCTTCACGGCGCTGCCGGGCGAGGGCGATCATCTCTCTTCCGGCATCATCCTGGCGCCGAGCCTTGGCTACATGGACCGCGCCTTTCTCGATGCGCGAGCGGAGGGCTGGAGCCGCGAACCCGTCGTCGAGATGCTGATTCCCTCGACGCTCGACGACACGCTGGCGCCGGCCGGCAAGCATGTCGCGAGCCTGTTCTGCCAGCATGTCGCCCCCGCGCTTCCCGATGGAACGTCGTGGGACGATCATCGCGAAGAGGTCGCCGATCTCATGATCGCGACGGTGGACAAATACGCGCCCGGCTTTGCGGCGAGCGTGCTCGGCCGCCAGATCCTGTCCCCGCTCGATCTCGAACGGCAGTTCGGACTGTTGGGAGGCGACATCTTCCACGGCGCTCTGACGCTGAACCAGCTGTTCTCGGCGCGGCCGATGCTTGGCCATGCCGATTATCGCGGCCCGCTGAAGGGCCTGTACCATTGCGGCTCCGGCGCCCATCCCGGCGGCGGCGTCACCGGAGCCCCCGGCCACAACGCGGCGCAGGCGATCCTGCGGGATCACCGGTCGCTGTTCGGAAGCCGTGGATAGGTCTGTGGATTGCTTGTGGACAGCCTGTCGAAAGGTCTGTGGTCGGGCGGTGGATGCCTGGGGCCAGACCGCCGCGCCGAAGCTGGGGAAGGTCGGTGGAAAATCGCAGGGATAATTGCGGGAAATGCAGTGGATAAGGACCCGGCGAGCCGGCGGATAACCTGTTGAAGATCCGCAGAGCCGACGCCGCGGAAACGACCTCGCCCGCCAGGGAAATCCCTGGCGGGCGGTGATCGAAACAGCCTCTGAAGAAAAACAGCCCCCGCTGGGAAATGCAGGCGGAAATTACTTCAAGGAGGTGCTAATCGAAGTGAACTTCTCATTCATGGCGGTGCCCAGGCCGTTCACCACGGTGATGATCGCCAGGGCGATACCCGCGGCAATCAGACCGTACTCGATCGCGGTTGCACCGGACTCGTCCGACCAGAACTTCTGAATCATGCGCTTCAAGACTCGCCTCCGTTTCAACTCCAAGCTGTGCTAGCTGGATCCAACACTTGAGAATGTATCGGGTGGAACCTTCGTCCCAGTTAACCCGGGAACCGTAACTTGACGGGAAATTGGTACCAAAAGTTCCAAAAATTGAACCCAACGGAACCCTAAATGCAGCCTTCGCCCACCCATCGCGCCAGCTTTTCAATCGGCAGCGAGACCGACGCCAGGCGCGTCGTCGACGTGCTCACCGAGGTGTTTTTCGACGGCGATGCCGCGGTCGCCGCCTTCGAGCGGCCGGACGGACAATGGGACGTCACGCTCCATTTCGCCGAGGCGCCGGATCAGGCATGGCTGCACGAACTCATTGCAACTTCAGCAGGAAATGAGATCGCCGCGACCCTCGCCTTCGACACCGTCGAGGCCAGGGACTGGGTCAAGGCCAGCCTTGAGGATCTCGTGCCGGTCCCGGCCGGGCGCTTCGTCGTGCACGGCAGCCATGACCGTGACCGTGTGGCGCCAAACAAGCTCGCCATCGAGATCGAGGCGGCGCTCGCCTTCGGCACCGGTCACCACGGCACGACGCGCGGCTGTTTACTGCTGCTTGACCATGTCCTGAAGAGTTCCCGACCGCAGAACGTGCTCGACCTCGGCACGGGGACCGGCGTGCTGGCGATCGCAGTGGCGAAGGCGCTGCATCGCGCCGTGCTCGCCTCCGACATCGATCCGCCCTCGGTGCGGGTGGCGGCTGAGAACGCCTCCCTGAACGAAGCCGGCAACCAGGTCCGGGTGATCCGCGCCACCGGGTTTGCGGCGCCGGACTTTGCGCGCGCCGGCCCGTTCGACCTGGTACTCGCGAACATCCTTGCCAATCCCTTGCGGCAATTGGCGGGCCCGATGGCACAGCACCTTGCGCCCGGCGCCCGCGTCGTCCTTTCCGGCCTGCTGACTCACCAAGCCCCCGCCGTGATCGCCGCCTATCGCGCGCGCGGCCTCGTGCCCCTGAAGCATCTGCGGATCGAGGGGTGGAGCAGCCTGTTGCTGCGGAAGGTCGGGTGAACTGGGGCGAGGTGACGACGCCGTCACCGCTGAGGCTACTCTGCCGGCTTCTCGTCGCGGCGCATCGCGCGCTGCTGCTGCAAGGTGCGCCTCGCGCGGCGCTCGGCTAAACGGTCGATCATTTGGCTGATGAGGCCGCGCGGCTTCTTCGGTGGTGTTGCAGCCGGGCCGCGGCGCACTGGCGGCGAAATCTTCTCAAACGTGAACGCTGGCATCGTGTGTCCCCTCGCCGTTGAGATGAACCACTTGCTCGAATTTCCCTGTTATCCGGACGAAGCGCAGCTGCCGCATCCTTACTCCACTCGATTCGAATGGAACTATTTCAAGCACACTCCATGCCACATGCGACGCAAATGCGTCGAGATTGCGGACCGATCCCCATGATCCTAAAGTGATCCACCATGTTCGAAGCACACTTCCAGACATTCGAGGAGCCGGAGGCCGGTGTCGCATTGACGGCACGGCTGGCCGCACTTCGCGAAGAACTCGCCCGTCGCAAGCTGACCGGCTTCGTGATCCCGCGCGCCGATCAGCAGCAGAACGAGTATGTGCCGCCATCGGAAGAGCGGCTGGCCTGGCTGACCGGCTTTACGGGCTCGGCAGGACTGGCGGTGGTGCTGTCCCGGGAAGCTGCGGTGTTCGTCGATGGCCGCTACACGCTTCAGGCCGCCAAGCAGGTCGACGCAAAGGCCTGGACCGTGGAATCGCTGATCGACCCGCCGCCGGAGAGCTGGGTGGCGGCGCATCTGAAAGCCGGTGACCGCCTCGGATTTGATCCGTGGCTGCACACTTTTGCGGCAGCCGAACGCCTGTCCGCAGCCTGCGCCAAGGCCGGCGCCGAGCTGGTGGCCGTCGACCGCAATCCGATCGACGCGATCTGGCAGGACCGGCCGCAACCGCCGCTCGCTCCCGTCGCCGTGCACGGTCTCCAGCATGCCGGCGTCACCGAAGCCGAGAAGCTGACGCAGATCAGGGGCGAGATCGCCAAGCTCGGAACCGATGCGCTGGTGCTGTCCGACAGCCACGCGGTGGCCTGGACCTTCAACATCCGCGGCGCCGACGTCGCGCATACGCCGCTGCCGCTGTCCTACGCGCTGGTGCCGAAGGAGGGACGGCCGACCGTCTTCATCGACCATCGCAAGCTCTCCAACCTGACGCGCGACCATCTCGAGCAGTCCGCCGACGTGCGCGAGCCCGATGCGATGGCGCCGACACTGATGGCGCTCGCCAAAAGCGGCGCGGCGATCGCGCTCGACAATGCCACCGCGGCCGACGCGCTGAGCCGGCTGATCGCGGGCGCCGGCGGCAAGCCGGTGCGCGGCAGCGATCCGGTCGCACTGCTCAAGGCGGTCAAGAACGCAACCGAGATCAAGGGCACCAAGACGGCCCATGTGCGCGACGCCGTGGCGCTGGCGCGCTTCCTCGCATGGATCGATCGCGAGGCGCCAGGCGGCAAGCTGACCGAGATCGACGCGGTGGAGGCGCTGGAAACGTTCCGCCGCGATACCGGCGCGCTCAAGGACGTGTCGTTTCCGACCATCTCCGGCACCGGCCCGAACGGCGCCATCGTGCATTACCGCGTCACCCGCAAGAGCAACCGGCGGATCGTGCCCGGCGATCTCCTGCTGATCGATTCCGGCGCGCAATATGAAGACGGCACCACCGACGTCACGCGCACCATGGCGGTCGGCGAGCCCACGGACGAGATGCGCGACCGCTTCACCCGCGTGCTGCGCGGCCATATCGCGATCGCGCGCGCGGTCTTCCCCGACGGCACCACGGGCGCGCAGCTCGACACGTTGGCGCGGCAATATCTCTGGGCTGCCGGCGTCGATTTCGAGCACGGCACCGGCCACGGCGTCGGCAGCTATCTCTCGGTGCACGAAGGGCCGGCGCGGATCTCGAAGCTCGGCACCACGCCGCTGAAGCGCGGCATGATCCTCTCCAACGAGCCCGGCTACTACAAGACCGACGGTTTCGGCATCCGTATCGAGAACCTCGAGCTGGTCGTCGCCGCCGACATCAAGGGCGCCGAGAAGCCGATGAATGCGTTCGAGACGCTGACCCTGGCGCCGATCGACCGGCGGCTGATCGATGCGGCGATGCTGAGCCGCGATGAGCTCGACTGGCTCAACGCCTATCACGCCCGCGTCCGGGCCGAGGTGCGGCCGGCGCTGGACGAGGCGACGAAGGCCTGGTTCGATCAGGCGACCGCGGAGCTGAAGGCGTAAGGTCGTCGTTCCGCCGCGCATGGCACTACGCGATTTGCGCAATGCTTTTTCCTCCACCACCGCCGTCATGCCCCGCAAAGGCGGGGCATCCAGTACGCCGCAGCGTCTCGATTCAATCACTACCGCCTCTGGAATACCGGATTCCCCGCCTTCGCGGGGAATGACACCTGCTTTTGTGGCACAAACAACGCGCCCAATCGGTCGCCATCGCGCTGTCATTATAACCGTCCCGAAATCCGAATAGCCGCATTCCGAAACGCCGATATCCGTCTTGCGCGAGCAAGCTACAGTCGATTCGGATTTCGACGAGACGGACACTTATGCACGGCATGATCAGCAGGCCGCCGGAAGCGGCAACGAAGACCATCGCGACATCGCGCGTGGTGTTGCTGCTGCTGGTCGTCATGACCGGGATCGCGCCGATCTCGCTCTACATGCTGGTTCCGGCGCTGCCGGTGCTGGCGACGAATTTCAGCAGCGACATCTCGATCGCGCAGATGACGGTCTCGCTCTACATGGTCGGCATCGCGCTGTCGCAGCTGATCATGGGACCGCTGTCGGACCGGTTCGGACGGCGCCCGGTGCTGCTCGGAGGGCTGGCGCTGATGATCGCGGCCAGCATCGCCTGCATCTTCGCGCAGAACCTGCCGCAACTGATCGCCGCGCGCTTCTTCCAGGCGCTGGGCGGCGCCGCCGGCATGGTGGTGAGCCGCGCCATCATCCGCGACATCTACGAGCGCGACCGTGTCGCCTCGATGATCAGTCTCGTTATCGCCGCGCTGATGATCGGACAGATGGTGTCGCCGCTCACCGGCGGCCTGATCGAGACCGCGTTCGGCTGGCGCGCAATCTTCTACGCCATCACCATCGCCGCGATCGTCGTCGCCGTGGGTATCGCGGTGGCGCTGCCCGAGACGCGCCGCAGCCGCGCCGCCGGCAGCGGCTTCCGCGGCGACGTCGGCATGCTGATCCGCAATCGCGCCTTCGTCGGCTATGTCCTGTGCCAGGTGCTGGCCTCGCAGATCATCTTCACCTTCGCCGGCGGCGGCCCCTACATCGTGGTGACGCAGATGGGCCGGACCAGCGCCGAATACGGCGCCTGGTTCGCGACGACGGGCTTTGCCTATCTCGTCGGCAATCTGCTCTGCGTGCGCTTTGCGCCACGGCACTCGCTGGAAAAGCTGATCTGGTTCGGACTCGGCCTGCAACTCTGCGGCAGTCTGCTGAACCTGCTGTGGAGCTTCATGGGCTGGAACGAAGCGCCCGCCTGGCTGTTCGGAACGCAGATGATCGTGATGGTCGGCAATGCGTTCGTGATGGCGAATTCCGCCGCCGGTGCGATCAGCATCCGCCCGGAGGCCGCCGGCACCGCCTCGGGTGCCATGGGCTTCCTCCAGCAGGGCATCGGCGCGCTGATGTCGCAATTCGGTGCCTATCTCGGCGGCCATTCCGCAACGACGCTGCCGCTCACCGCCGCGGTCCTCGCGATCTCGCTGCTCTGCGCCTGCACGATGATCTTCGTCGTGCCCCGCCGCGAGGTGGTGGTGAGCGAGACACTGATCGAGCAGGCGGAAGAGGACGAGGCGGGGATGATGTGACGGGGCGGCACGCGGGTGAGCAACGGCTGCTGCCTTGCTCTCGGTGTCATTCCCCGCGAAGGCGGGGGATCCAGTACGCCGCGGCTTCTCCGCATCCTCGTACTGTCTCTGGAATACTGGATTCCCCGCCTTCGCGGGGAATGACGGCGGAACGTGACGCGCGGGCGCGCCCCCTCACTCCCCGATCAGCTTCAGCCACTCATCCTCGGTCAGCACCTTGACGCCGTGCTTGTTGGCTTCCGCCAGCTTCGAGCCCGCGCCGGGGCCGGCGACGACGAGATCGGTCTTCTTCGACACCGAGCCCGACACCTTTGCCCCCAGACGCTCCGCCGTCGCCTTGGCTTCATCCCGCGTCATCTTCTCCAGCGAGCCCGTGAACACCACGGTCTTGCCGGCGACGGCCGAGTTGCTCTTCGGCTTCTCGGCGTCGACGATCTCGACCTCCTTGGTCAGCCGCTCGACGATGCCGCGATTGTGGCTCTCGCCGAAATAGTCAGCGATGCTCCTGATCACGGTGTCGCCGATCTGGTCGAGCGCGTCCATCTCCGCGATCGCCTCCTCGTCGCCCTTGGCGACCTTGAGGCAGGCATCGTGGAAGGCGTCCCACGAGCCGTAGCCGCGGGCCAGGGCCAGCGCCGTGGTCTCGCCGACATGGCGCATGCCGAGCGCATAGATGAAGCGCTCCAATGCAATTCTGCGCCGGCTCTCGATGGCGCCGAACAGATTGCGGACCGAGGTCGTGCCATAGCCCTCGATCTCCTCGAGCTTGAGCTTCGCGTTACGCTTCTCCAGCGTGAAGATGTCGGCGGGCTCCTTCACCCACCCCTCGTCGAAGAAATACTGAAGCTGCTTCTCGCCGAGACCATCGATGTCGAAGGCGCGCCGCGACACGAACAGCTTGAGATGCTCGATCTTCTGATAGGGACAGGCGAACTCGCCGGTGCAGCGGGCGCGCGAGCCCTCCTCGCCCGTCGCCGTCTCCTCGCGCACGACGTCGGTGTGCAGCGGACACGGGCACTTCTTCGGGAAGTGGAACTCCCTGGCGGATTTCGGCCGCTTGTCCAGGACGACGTCGACCACCTGCGGGATGACGTCGCCGGCGCGCTGGATCACGACGGTGTCGCCGATCCTGATGTCACGGCCCTCGCGCAGCACCTCACCCTTGTTGCCGATGCCCTTGATGTAGTCTTCGTTGTGCAGCGTGACGTTCTGCACGATGACGCCACCGACGCCGACCGGCTCGAGCTTGCCGACCGGCGTGAACGAGCCGGTGCGGCCGACCTGAACCTCGATGTCGCGCAGCACTGTCATGGCGCGCTCGGCCGGGAATTTGTGCGCGATGCCCCAGCGCGGCGTGCGCGAGACGAAGCCGAGCCGCTCCTGCCAGTCGATGCGGTCGACCTTGTAGACGACACCGTCGATGTCGTAGTCGAGCCGTGCGCGCTGCTCCTCGATCGCATGATGAAAGGCGAGCAGTTCCTCGACGGAGTGACAGAGCCTGGTCAGCGGATTGGTCTTGAAGCCGCAGCGCTCGAACCAGTGGATCATGCCGCTCTGGGTCCCTTCCGGCATCGCGCTCATCTCGCCCCACGCATAGGCGAAGAAGCCGAGCGGGCGCGAGGCGGTGATGGCCGGGTCCTTCTGCCGGAGCGAGCCCGCAGCCGAGTTGCGCGGATTGGCGAAGATGGTACCGCCTTCGGCCTTCTGCCGCTCGTTGAGGGCAAGGAATGCCTTCTTGGTCATATAGACTTCGCCGCGGACTTCGCAGATGTCGGGGACGTTGCGGCCCTTCAGCTTCTGCGGCACGTCTTCGAGTGTGCGGATGTTGGCGGTGACGTCCTCGCCGACCGCGCCGTCGCCGCGTGTCGCGGCGGTGACGAGTTCGCCACCCTCGTAGCGCAGCGACATCGAGAGCCCATCGATCTTCGGCTCGGCGGAGAAATCGACCTTGTCGTCGTCGAGCTTCAGGAATCGCACGATACGGCCGACGAAGTCGCGCACGTCCTCCTCGGCAAAGGCGTTGTCGAGCGACAGCATGGGAACGGCATGCCGCACCTTCCTGAAGCGGCCCGACGGCGCCGCGCCGACCTTCTGCGAGGGCGAGTCCGCGGTGACGAACTCGGGAAAGCGCTTCTCGATCGCGTTGAAGCGCTGGCGCAGCGCGTCGTACTCGGCGTCGGTGACGGTGGGCGCGTCCTCTTGATAGTAGCGCTCGTTGTGCCCCTCGATCTCGAGCGCGAGCCGCATGTGCTCGACCTTGGCCTGCGCCTTGGTGAGGTCGGCGACGTCGCGAAGCGGTGTTGCTTTGGATCTTGCTGCTCTGGCCATGGTGCTTGGATACGACGGAGCGGGCGGAAGGGTAAAGGCTTGTGGAAATCTCGTGCCCCGGACGCAGCGCAGCGCCTCTTCGGCGATGCGCTGCAGAGCCGGGGCCCATGCGACGGGAGCTCTGGATCCCGGCTCTGCGGAGCAGCGCTACGCGCTGCACCGCGTCCGGGACACGAGAGTCAAGCCGTCGCCGCCTTGAGCAGCCGTTCCGCAGCGGCCCTCGCCTCGGCCGTGATCTCGGCGCCGGCGAGCATGCGCGCGATCTCCTCGCGGCGGTGGTCGGCGGCGAGCGCATTGACGCGGGTGGCGACGCGCTTGCCCTTGTCGAGGGCGTCCTTGGAGATCAGGAGATGCTGGTCGGCGCGGGCGGCGACCTGTGGGGCGTGGGTCACGGCCATGACCTGGACCTTGCCGGCAAGGCGCGCGAGGCGCCCGCCGATGGCGTCCGCGACCGCACCGCCGACGCCGGTGTCGATCTCGTCGAACACCAGGGTCGGCGCCGAACCGCGGTCGGACAGCACGACCTTGAGCGCAAGGAGGAAGCGCGACAGTTCGCCGCCGGAGGCGACCTTCATCAGCGGGCCCGGCTTGGTGCCCGGATTGGTCTGGACCCAGAACTCGACACGGTCGAAGCCTTGCGGACCGGGTGCGGCCTCGTCGGTCTCGACCTGGGTCATGAATTTGGCCCGTTCGAGCTTGAGCGGGGCGAGCTCGGCATTGACGGCCTTGTTGAGCTTCTCGGCCGATTTCTGCCGCGCCAGGGACAGCTTCTTGGCGGCGGCGGCATAGCGGCCATCTGCCTCGATCGCGGCCTGCTCCAGCTTCTTGAGCCGCGAGGCGCCGGCATCGATCAGCACGACGTCGGCGGCATATTTGGCGGCCAGCGCGGCGAGGCCATCGACCGGCGTCGAATATTTGCGCGAGGCGGCGCGAAGGGCGAACAGCCGTTCTTCGATGCGCTCGAGCTCGGCGGGATCGAAATCGGTCGCGGCCAGCGCCGCCTGGAGATGCTGATCGGCTTCCTCCAGCGCGTTGATCGCAGCGTCGATCGCCTTCACCGCAGGCTCGACCAGCGCCGGCGAGTTGACGCCGCGGCGCTCCAGCCGGCGCACCGCCGCCGATAGCGTAGCGACCGGCGAATGATTGCCGCCGACCGCCTCCTGCGCCTCGCGCAGGTCGGAGGCGATCTTCTCGCCCTGCATCATGGTGGTGCGGCGCGAGGCCAGCGCGGTCTCCTCGCCATCCTTGGGCGCGAGCTGCTTCAGCTCGTCGGAGGCATGGCGGAGATAGTCGGCCTCGCGCGCGGCGCTCTCCATGGCGGCGCGATGCTCCTCCAGCGCGGTATTGGCGGTGCGGCGCGCGTCCCAGAGCGATTCGACCGCCGCGACGTCCTTTTCCAGGCCGGCAAAAGCATCGAGCAGGCGGCGGTGGGTGGCGGCATCGACCAGCGCGCGCTCGTCGTGCTGGCCGTGAATCTCGACCAGGGCGGCACCGACCGCCTTCAGCGTCTGCACGCTGATCGACTGGTCGTTGATGAAGGCGCGGGTGCGACCGTCGGCGAGCTGCACCCGACGGAGAATCATCTCGCAAGACTCTTCAACACTCGTATCGTCGAGGCCGTTCTCGGCGAGGATCTTCGCCGCGGGGTGATTCTTCGGGATATCGAACACAGCGGTGACCTGCCCCTGCTCCGCGCCGTGGCGCACGAGGCCGGCATCGCCCCGGCCACCGAGCGCCAGTGCAAAGGCATCGAGCAGGATGGATTTGCCCGCACCGGTCTCGCCGGTCAAAACCGCGAGGCCCGAGGCGAATTCGATATCGAGCCGTTCGATCAGGACGATGTCACGGATCGACAGACGCGCCAGCATGGAACCCTATTTCCTAGCCGAGACCCATTCTCTTGAAGGTCTTGCTGATCCAGGACCCCTGATTCTCGCTCGGCTCGAGACCGCCGGATTTTACAAGATTATAGGCGTCCTTGTACCAGCGGCTGTCAGGAAAATTGTGCCCAAGCACCGCCGCCGCGGTCTGCGCCTCGCCGACGATGCCGATCGCCATATAGGCCTCAGTGAGCCGGAACAGCGCCTCCTCGACATGGCGGGTGGTCTGGTACTGCGTGACGACGGTCTTGTAGCGGTTGATCGCGGCCGTGTAGTCGCGCTTTTGCGCGTAGTAGCGGCCGACGTTCATTTCCTTGCCGGCGAGCTGGTCGCGCGCACCTTCGATCTTGGCCTTGGCCGAAGTCGCATATTCGGAAGTCGGATATTTGCGCACCACCTCTTCGAGAGCGGCGATCGCCTTCTCGGTGCGGGACTGGTCGCGGCTGATGTCCGGGATCTGGTCGTAATGGGAGGCGGCGATCAGATATTGCGCATAGGCCGCGTCCGGGCTGCCCGGATGCAGCGTGACGTAGCGGGTGGCAGCGCCGATGCAGCCGTCATAGTCGCCGCCCTGATAGGACGCATAGGCCGACATCAGCAGCGATTTGCGGGCCCAGTCGGAATAAGGATGCTGGCGGTCGACCTCTTCGAACTTCTTGGTCGCCGCCTTCATGTCCTTCTTCTCGTTCATGAGGTACAGGCCCTCATTGTAGATCTTGTCGGCGGGCTCCTCGACGAAGGTGTCGTCCTTGGCAGTGAACTTGTCCCAGAGCGAGCCCGTGCCGCAGCCGGCGAGCGGCAGCGCGAGCATGATGAAGGTGACGGCCTGCAGCAGCCCACGGGCTCGCGACGAGACCGAGAAATATCCGCGCGTCATACGCTGTGCCGACATGAGTTTAAGCCCTGACGCCCTGTGATGCGGTGTCCGCCAGCCCACGAACCCCGTCCTGGGCGCGAATTGTAATCGTGGTGCCTGCCATGCGACCACGCCAATGTATCCGACAAACGATCGTTAACCCACCGGATAGGCAGGCATTTCGCCCGGATTAAGGCGAACGTGCCGCAATCCTAGCCGATCTTGGTTACCAGGAGTTTCCCGGGTGGGGTCGCCAACCGAAAGCCGAGGCGACGGGTCTCTTTCAGGACACGTCCGGTCCGAACGCCGCGGCAACCCGGCCACCGACGATACCGCGACCGACTTCGCCCACGGGACGCGCGGTGCGGCGGGCAGCCTCGCCTTCGACCACGCGCCAGGCGGTACGGTCGGCGAGCAGCGCGGTCAGGACAGCGTGGTTGAGCTTGTGGCCGCCACGCACCGAGCGGTAGGCGCCAAGCAGCGGCAGGCCGGCCAGCGACAGGTCGCCGATCACGTCGAGCACCTTGTGGCGGGCGCATTCGTCGGCGTAGCGCAGGCCCTCGGGATTGAGCAGCCGCTCCTCGTCGAACACGACGGTGTTGTCGAAGGAAGCGCCGAGGGCATAGCCCGCGCTCCAGAGCCGCGCGACATCGCACATCAGACCGAACGTCCGGGCCCGGCCGATTTCGCGGCGGAAACCTTCAGGGTTGAGGTCGAAGACGTAGTTCTGCTGGCCGATGACGGGATTGGTGAAGTCGATCTCGACCTCGACGCGGAACCCGCTGGCGTGTGGCCTGATCTCGCCGAAGGAGTCGCCGAGCTTGACCGAGATCGGCTTCAAAACCTGAATGAGACGGCGCTGCGCCGGCTGGGTGACGATGCCGGCCTGGTCGATCGCCGCAATGAAGGCCGCGGCGCTGCCGTCCATGATCGGCACTTCGGGACCATCGATCTCGATGGTAGCGTTGTCGACGCCCATGCCCCGCAGTGCGGCAAGCACGTGCTCGGCAGTGGATACCAGCGGCCCGCTGCGGTCGCCAAGAACGGTCGCGAAGTCGGTCGCCACCACCTGCTCGGCGGTCGCCTGAACTTCACGGTCGCTTCCCTCGAGGCCCGTACGGATAAAAATAAAACCTGCGTCGACAGGCGCAGGCCCGAGGGTGAGAGTGACGGGAAGACCGGAATGAACGCCTACGCCTGCCACAGAGGCTTGCGCACGAAGCGTTGTTTGCCGGTTGAGTTTCATCAGGAACCGCCCCACTACGACCATCGCGACTTATACAAACCCGCTTCGCCGGCCAGTGCCGGCGCCCCGCGAATCCGTATCCCCAAGTCACGGCAAACCATAGTCACTGCCTCAAACAGCGCCAACTCACGCTTTTTTACCGATTGTTACCCCAAACCCGCCGTATTCGCGCCAAGGCTTAACCAAATTGAGCCCCGGCTCGGGGCGGTTATCGGCAGTTTTACTGAACCACCGAATGTGTAATTAATGATTTAAAATCAGTTGCTTGGCAGAAAAATACGGGTCTGGGCGAGAGAAAAGGAAAGGTCCCGGCAAGCTTGCTGCCGGGACCTTTTTCCGTCTGCCTTATTGTAACAATCCTCAGGTCGCCTGCCGCCGCAGGAAGGCCGGGATATCAAGATGATCGTCACCCTGTGGCGCCGGCGCAACAGGCGCGGGGCGGCCGTGCATATCCAGGCCCTGCGGCGCGGGACGACGGGCATACTCAGATACCGGCTCGCTGGCTGCGATCTGCTGCGCCACGGTCTTCTGCTGGCGCCGCTCGGGCAGCGGCGGCATGGCGGGGCCGGCGGCGCGGGCGGCGACCGGCGGCTCGCTCTCCTCGTCGCGACGGCCGAGGCCGACATTGGCGAGGCGCTGCAGCAGCGACAGGCGGGTCTTCTGCGGGGTCTCTTCCTCGGCCTCGCCGCGGGCCTGACGAATCTCGGCCTGGGCCGGCATCGGCAGTTCCTCGATACGTGGCATCCGCGGCGCGCGGACCGGCGGACGTTCCGCCTGCGGCGGAATGAAGTTTTCGGGCGTCATCGGCTCCTGCATCGCGACCGGAGCCATGTCAGGCTCCGGAAACAGGGTCGGTTTCTGCGCGATCGGCCGCACGGTGACGTCGCCATAGGTCTGCGTCGGCGCCGGCGCCTGCGGGGCTTCGGCAACGGCAGCGGCGATGGCGGCGAGCGCAGCGCGCTCGACGTTGGGACGGGGCGCGGCAGCACCCGGAGCCGGCGCGGCGGCCGGGCTCTGCGCATCCAGCTTCTGGGCGCGTTCGGCCAGACGCTGGTTGTCGGCACGGAGCCGCGCGGTCAGGTCGGCGAGACGGCTCTCGGCAACGGCGGCAGGTGCGGCGGCCTGCTGCGCCTGCGGTGCCGGATTTGCGACGGGCGCGGAGGTCGCCTGGCTGTTGCGGGCGATCGCGGCCTGCTCGATGCCGGTGGCGACCACCGAGACGCGGATCAGGCCGTCGAGCGCTTCGTCGAAGGTCGCGCCGACGATGATGTTGGCGTCCTGGTCGACTTCTTCGCGGATGCGGGTCGCGGCCTCGTCGACCTCGAACAGAGTGAGGTCCTTGCCGCCGGTGATGGAGATGAGGAGGCCCTTGGCGCCCTTCATCGAGCTGTCGTCGATCAGGGGGTTGGCGATCGCGGCTTCCGCGGCGGTCAGCGCGCGCTTGTCGCCGGAGGCTTCGCCGGTGCCCATCATCGCCTTGCCCATCTCGCGCATGACGGCGCGGACGTCGGCGAAGTCGAGGTTGATCAGGCCTTCCTTGACCATCAGGTCGGTGATGCAGGCGACGCCCGAATAGAGCACCTGGTCGGCCATGGCGAAGGCGTCGGCGAAGGTGGTCTTCTCGTTGGCGACCCGGAACAGGTTCTGGTTCGGGATGATCAGGAGCGTATCCACGACCTTGTGAAGCTCGTTGATGCCGGCTTCGGCGGTGCGCATGCGGCGGCCGCCTTCGAAGTGGAACGGCTTGGTCACGACGCCGACGGTGAGGATGCCCATGTCGCGCGCGGTCTTGGCGATGACGGGAGCGGCGCCGGTGCCGGTGCCGCCGCCCATGCCGGCGGTGACGAACACCATGTTGGCACCCGAGAGATGGTCGCGCAGCTCGTCGATCACCTCTTCCGCCGCGGCGGCGCCGACGTTCGGCTGCGAGCCGGCACCAAGGCCTTGCGTGACCGCCGTGCCCATCTGCACGATGCGCTGCGCCTTCGACATCGTCAGCGCCTGCGCGTCGGTGTTGGCGACAACGAAATCGACGCCCTGCAGGCCCGCCGTGATCATGTTGTTGACGGCGTTGCCACCGGCGCCGCCGACGCCGAACACGGTGATCCGGGGCTTCAGTTCGTGAATATCAGGAACATTGATGCTGATGGTCATGGTTGCCTCTCGATCACGCGCGCGTGGGTTCGCCCCGGCCGGCGGCCGCGGGAGTTGGTGAAAATCGAAGATTGCGGAAAGCCGTCATCAGAAGCCCTCGCGTAGCCATCGTCCGACCTTTCCGAAATATCCGCCGGTCCCTGTCCTGACCTGCTGCCGCGTATGCCGCGGTTCGACATGTTCGAGGTGAACATATTGCGGGTAGACGAGGAGTCCGGCCGGCACCGCGAACGCGGCGTTCTTCGCCTCGTTGGGCAGCCGGCCGAAACCGAGCGGACGGCCGACCCGCACGGGCCGGCCGAGAATCTGGGTGCCGAGCTCGACGAGGCCGGTGAGCTGCGAGGCGCCGCCCGACAGCACGACGCGGCCGTTGGGCTCTGCGGCGAAGGGCGAATCCTTCAGCTTGTCCCGAACCATTTCGAAGACTTCCTCGGCACGGTGCTTGACGATGTTCGCGATGGTGGCGCGGGAGACGATCTGCGGCAGATCCTGCTCGTCACCGGCTGTCGGCACAGACATCAGCTCACGCGAGTCCGATCCGCCGGTGATGACGGTGCCGTATAACGTCTTGATTCGCTCGGCATCGGCAATGGTCGCGGAGAGTCCGCGCGCCAGATCCATCGTGATGTGTTGCCCGCCGACCGCAAAACCCGCCGCATGCACGAAACGGCCGCCGGCATAGACCGCGATCGTGGTGGTGCCCGCGCCCATCTCGACGACGGCGGCGCCGAGATCGGCCTCGTCGTCGGTCAGCACCGACAGGCCGGCCACATAGGGGCTCGCCGCCATGGCTTCGACATTGATGTGGCAGCGTTCCACCGCCAGCATCAGGTTCCGCGCCACGGTGGCATCGCAGGTGACGACGTTCATGTCGACCCCGAACTGGTGCGCGACCATGCCGCGGGGATCGCGGATGCCCTTGACGCCATCGAGCGTGTAGCCGACCGGCAGCGCGTGCAGCACGGTGCGGCCCTCGCCGGTGGCGTGGCGCATGCCGGTGGAGGTGACGCGGTTGACATCGGCCGGCGTCACGGCGCCGCCACGGATGTCCGCGGCGGCTTCGACCAGCTGGCCGGAGAGCCGGCCGCCGGAGACCGAGAGCAGTACCGACTCGACCCGCACCTTGGCCATCTTCTCCGCGAGCCCGACCGCCTGGCGCACCGCCTGCTCGCATTCGCCGAGATCGATCACCGCGCCGGCCTTCATCCCGCGCGACTGGATCTGGCTGTATCCGATCAGTTCCACCGCATGGGTACGGCCGCGCAGCGCATCGCTCGGGGGCGACGGCTTCAGCCGCGCGATCATGCAGGCGATCTTGCTGGTGCCGATGTCGAGGCAGGCGACGATGCCGCCGCGCTTGTGCGGCATCGGGCGCGTCTTCGGCGTCTGGGTGCGATCGAGACCGGTCATGCGGAATCCCCGGCCTTCTTTTTCTTCTTGTCCTTGAACTGATCTTCGCGCGCCTTGGCAGCGTCCTCGGACAGCTGCACCACCAGCCGATCGGGCAGGCGCATGTCGACGGCGACGATGTCGCGGGAGAACAGCCTGTCGTCCTTGTCGAGCTTCGACAGCATCGCAAGCGCGTTGCCGACGTCCTGCTCGGGCAGGCGGATGTCGAGACCGTCCTTGAGCCGCAGATTCCAGCGCCGCTCGCCGACGAAGATCGCCGCCTTCATCACCGAATTGACCTGCGGATAGCGCGCCAGCAGCGCGAGGAAATCGCGCGCCTGCGTATCGGCCCCCTTGCCGACCACGAGCGGCAGCGACAGGAAGCGGCGCGAGACGTAGGGTTCGAGCACGGCGCCGTCATCGGCGATGACGGAGAGCCGGCCGGCCTCCTGCCACAGCGCGAACGCCTTGCGCTCGGTGAGCTCGATCATGAGCTGGCCCGGATACAGCTTCAGCACGGTCGCATCCGCGATCCAGGGATTGGCCTTGAGCTTGTCGCGCACCGCTTCGGCGTCGAGGAACAGCAGCGAGGAGCGGCCACTGATGCCGCCGATGGCGAGGATCTCGTCCTGGGTGAGCTGCTTGCGGCCGTTGATCACGACCGAGGTGATGCGGAAGCCGGCGGAATTGGCCAGCGCGTTGCGGGCGTCGCTGACAGCGGTGACGAAGTCCTGGAGATGGCCGCCCTTGACGATGCCGAAGCCGCAGCTCCCGATCAGCAGCAGCACGGTCATGCCGAGTCCGACCCGGTGCGGCAGATAGCGCTCGACCAGCGCCACGACGCGCGGTGTCGGCTCACGCTCGACGACGGCCTTGGCCCTGCTCTTGATCTTGTCCTTGGCGGCGGTGCGCGCGGCCTGGAGTCTTTGCTGGCGCTTGTCCTGCACCCACTCGCGCAGAAGCACGACCGCTCCGACAGCGGCCGCCTTCAGGTCAGCTTGGGGCCTCAGCGATCTGAAAAGCGATCGGGTGAGGCTTCCTGCTCCATCCATTGCACGAGCTCGTCAACAGTTTCGCCGCGACAGCGCGCGGATCCTGGCGAACATGACGTCTCGGACCTGCCGGGCCGGGTGCTGGTCTTCAGCAGAAGAAAACCTCTCCCCTTCAAAGCGTTCGCTGGAGGTGACATCACCCGCGACAGCTCACGCGCCGGCAGCCAAAGCGCCATATGCGCCGCCAGCGTTAACCTTCGGACGTCCTGGTAAACAAAAGGTAAAATTCGTTAACGACATGCGCATTTTGCCCGGCGATATCCGGCATTTGTGGCGCGATGTCCGGCATTTTACCGATTTTGGCCGCCAAACCGGGCGATTTCGCCGATCCGGCCGTTAACCAGTTCCGATTATTTCCGCACGCGCTGCCCGGCGAGCTCGACCAGGCCGCGCAGGAAGTCGACGAACTCTATGCCCGCCGCTTTCAGCGCCTTTGGGTAGAGCGAGGACTTGGTCAGCCCGGGGAGCGTGTTGGTCTCGAGATAGACGAGGCCCTTGTCCGAGACGATGAAGTCCGAGCGGGAATAGCCGGTGCAGGACATCGCGCGATGCGCCAGCATCGCCTGCTCCTCGAGCGCGGCGGTGATCTCGGGGGCGAAGCGGCCGGGACAGATCTCCTGGGTCGACTTCAGGAGATATTTCGCGGCATAGTCGAAATTGCCCTCGCCCGGGATAATCTCGATCGGCGGCAGCGAGACGATCGAGCCATCGGTGCGCTCCAGCACGCCGCAGGTCGCCTCGACGCCGGCGATATAGGGCTCGATCACGTACTCTTCGTGCTTGGCCGCATTGCGGACGGCGACGAGGTCCTGCTTGGCGTTGACGAAGATCAGCCCGTAGCTCGAGCCGTCGCGCGCCGGCTTCGCGATCAGCCGTCCGTATTCGGCGAAGGCCTCGTCGATGTGATCAAGCGCAACGTTCGATGGCGGCGTCACGCCGCCGAGGGCGGCGAACCGCTTGGCCGCGAGCTTGTCGAAGGCGAGGTGCGAGGAGGCCGAGCCCGAGCCGGTGAAGGGCACGCCGCGCGTCTCGCACATCACCTGCAATTCGCCGTTCTCGGCCCGCCCGCCATGCAGGCCGAGCACCAGCACGCGGTTCTCAGCCTTGGCCTGGTCCAATGCCTGATCCAGCGGAATGCCACGCGTGCCGGGCTTGAACTCGTCCTCGAAGGGACGGGCGTGTTCGAGCAGTTGCTTGGACTGCACGACATGCACCTTGTCCTCGACGTCCCACCACCAGAGATCGGCCTCGGGCAAGGCCTGATGCAGGGCCTGGGCCGAGGCGACCGAAACCAGACGCTCCCGGTTGGAGCCGCCGAAAAGAATGGTGATGCGCATTCGCTGCCTCTGTTTCTTTGTCATTCCGGGGCGCGCAAAGCGCGAACCATAGTGCGCAAGTGCGCCCCAGAGAATCTCGAGGTTCCGGGTTCGGTGCTTCGCACCGCCCCGGAACGACACTCACGCGGACACCCCGATCCGCTTGATTTCCCAGTGTAGCTCGATTCCGGAATTTGCCTTCACCCGTTCGCGCACGGTCTCGCCGAGCGTCTCGATATCGTGCGCGGAGGCATCGCCGGTGTTGATCAGGAAATTGCAGTGCATCTCGGAGACCTGCGCGCCGCCAACGCGCAGGCCGCGGCACCCGGCGGCGTCGATCAGCTTCCAGGCGGAGTGTCCTGGCGGGTTCTTGAAGGTCGAGCCGCCGGTCTTTTCCCGGATCGGCTGCGCAGTCTCGCGATGGCTTTGCACCTCCGCCATGCGCGCACGGATTGCTTCCGAATCCCTGATCTCGCCGCGGAAGCGGGCGGAGGTGAAGATGATGGAGGGATCGACGCCGCTGTTGCGGTAGACGAACTTCATGTCGGCATTGGAGAAGACATGCTTCGTGCCGTCGCGCCCCACCCCCCTCGCCTCGATCAGCACATCCTTGGTCTCGCCGCCATTGGCGCCCGCATTCATGCGCAGCGCGCCGCCGATCGTGCCGGGAATGCCGAAGTAGAATTCGAGCCCGCCGATATTCGCGGACGCCGCCACCTCCGCCACGCGCTTGTCGAGCGCGGCCGCGCCGGCGGTAACGATGTCTCCGCTCGCGCTGGCATCGCCGAAGGCGCGCGGCGCCAGGCGGATCACGATTCCCGCGATGCCGCCGTCGCGCACGATCAGGTTGGAGCCGACGCCGACGACATAGACCGGAATGTCGGGAGAAAGATGCGCGAGGAAGTAGGCGAGATCGTCCTCGTCCGCCGGCGTGAACAGCGCCTGCGCCGGGCCGCCGACGCGAAACCAGGTGAGCTCGGCGAGCGACTGGTTGGCGAGCAGCCGGCCGCGCAAGTCTGGCATCGCGGCTTTGAGTGAGGGGATGATGTCGGGGAAGCTCATACCGCATCCTCAAGTGAGGAGAGCACGCTTTGACCGTTCCCTCCCCCCTTGTGGGGGAGGGTCAGGGAGGGGGGTAGCCCCAAGCGAGAACGGAGTTTGTGGCTACCCCTCTCCCCCGCCCTCCCCCACAAGGGGGGAGGGAGCGCGGTGTGCCGCGTGGCGGCATAGGAGCTGCACAAGCGCATGCTCACCCCAGCGCCTTCAATCCGCCGGGCAATGCATACGCCCATTGCGTGATGTTGCCGGCCCCCAGGCACACGACGAGATCGCCGGGCTTCGCGAGCCCCTTGACGATGCCCGCCAGCTCCGATGCCGCCGGCAGCGGGATCACCTCGCGATGGCCGTGGGCGCGCAGGCCGGCGACGAAGTGATCGCGGTCGATGCCCTCGATCGGCGCTTCGCCTGCGGAATAGACATCGGCCACGATCACCGCATCGGCATCGTTGAAGCAGGTGCAGAATTCCTCGAACAGCGATTGCAGGCGGGTGTAGCGATGCGGCTGCACCACGGCGATGACCTTGCCGGTGTAGGAATCGCGCGCCGCTTTCAGCACCGCCGCGATCTCCACGGGGTGATGGCCGTAATCGTCGATGATGGTGACGCCGTTCCATTCGCCGGTCTTGGTGAAGCGGCGCTTGACACCACCGAAACCTGCGATGGCACTGCGGATCTCGTCGTCGGACACACCGAGCGCGTGAGCGACCGCAATCGCCGCCGTCGCGTTGGAGGCGTTGTGCCGGCCCGGCATCGGCAGCGCGAGGTCGGGGATCTCGTGCGTGGTGCCTTCCTTGCGGTCGCGGATCACGACCTTGAACTTCGAGCCGCCGCCGCCCGCGGTGAGATCGACCAGGCGCGCATCGGCCTGCGGATTTTCCCCGTAGGTGATGATGCGGCGGTCCTCGATCTTGCCGACGAGGCTCTGCACAACCGGATGATCGATGCACATCACGGCAAAGCCGTAGAACGGCAGATTTTCGACGAAGTGACGGAAGGCGTCCTGCACGGCCTCGAAGGTCTTGAAATGATCGAGATGCTCGGGGTCGACATTGGTGACGATCGCGACATCGGTCGGCAGCTTCAGGAACGTGCCGTCGCTCTCGTCGGCCTCCACCACCATCCAGTCGCCGGCCCCCAGCCGCGCGTTGGAGCCGTAGGCATTGATGATGCCGCCGTTGATCACGGTGGGATCGAGCCCGCCGGCGTCGAGCAGCGTTGCGACCATCGTGGTCGTCGTGGTCTTGCCGTGGGTGCCGGCGATGGCGACGCAGCTCTTCAGGCGCATCAGCTCGGCCAGCATCTCGGCGCGGCGCACCACGGGAATGCGCCTCTCGCGCGCTGCCATCAATTCCGGATTGTCGCGCTTGATCGCGGAGGACACGACCACGACCTCGGCCCCATCGACATTCTCGGCCTTGTGGCCGACCGAAACCTTCGCGCCCTTCTTGCGCAGACGGTCGAGATTGTAGTTGTCGGAGGCGTCCGAGCCCTGCACGGCATAGCCGAGATTGACCAGCACCTCGGCGATGCCGCTCATGCCGATCCCGCCGATCCCGACGAAGTGGATGGGTCCGATCTCGCGCGGCAGTCTCATGGCTGTATCTCTGTCTAGTCCGGCTGCGGCCGCGGCATTACCCCCGTCGTGGCCGGCCAGCGGCGAATCTCCTCCACTTCATGCAAGACCGGACGGATCGGGACAAGCCCGGTACGGCCTCCAAACGAGGTAATTTCCCGGTTGGATGCCCCATTTTGGCCGGTTTCGCGGATCGCGAGGCTCGCACTCGGATCACGGGGACCATGTCGCCGCTGCGGTCAGAGGGAGCCGGTTCGCGCGGCCGCCGCATCCTGGAGATCGAGCACGCGAAGATAGTTGCGCAGGCGATTGGCCTCGAGTGCGCCGAGAAGCTTGTTCTGATGATACGGCAACAGGAGATCGGCGAGCGGCGCGCTCCAGGGCGCGTCCAGATCGAAGATCACGCCGAGCCCGAATACGGCCGGGATCTCGGCAAAGCCGAGCTCGCGGCCGCCCCTGAGCGCGTCGGCCAGAAAGTCGTCGATCGCCGTCATCACGCCGTTGCGCGCACCGCCGGAGACCTCGGCAAACGCGAACTGGCCCATGCCGCGAAAGCCGCGCCCTTTGACGAGGGCTGCCTGACCGGGAACCGCACCGGCGTCAAAGCTGTAGGCGTGGCGATACTCGGCTGGAATTCGCTCGGGCGCATAGTAGAAATCGCGTCGACCACACGGCCAGCCGATGTCGTGCACGAAGACCAGAAGCGGCTTGCCGGCGCGACGGCTGATCGCATCGATGTGGCCGAGCTCGTTGTAGACCGTGTACCAATTGTGATCGCCATCGACGACCCAGGCATCGGCCTCGTCGACATCGGCGAACGCCTCCAGGCTCGTTTTTGCGAGATGGCGAACGTCCGGGCTGATCTTCAGCCACTCCATGAATTCGTGCTTCGGCGCGGGATCGACGGCGGTGAGATGTCCGCCGCGCTCACGACAATGAGCGGCAAGGAAAGGCGACATGCCACCATATTCCGAGCCGATCTCGACGATCTCGCGCGCATCCGCGAGCCTGAGTGCCTCGAGGACCAGATCGGAAAACTCCGCGAGGGAGTGAATCAGCAGGCCTGCCACCAACAAATCCTCCACCGGGCACGATTGAACCTGCCGCGCGTGCGACCATCGAGCCGAGCGACCCATGTGCAAGCTTGAACGGCGCGGAGGCTAAATTCCGGCGGTCTTCACCACGAGATCCGCCAGCCTCTCGGCCGCATCGAGCCGCCCTGCCCCCTTCGCGGCCGCGGCCATGGCGGCGAGGCGCGCGGGCTCGGCGGCAAGGCCGGAGATTTCGGCGGCAAGGCGGTCGGAGGTGAACTCGGTCTGCGGGATGCGGATCGCGCCGTCGACCTTGGCCAGCACGCCGGCATTGGCGAACTGGTCCTGGTCGATCGAGCCGGGCAGCGGCACCAGGATGGAGGGCCGGCCGATCGCCGCGAGCTCGGCGACGGTGCCGGCGCCGGAGCGCGACACCACGAGATGGTTGGAGGCGAGCCGCGCCGGCAGATCCGTGAAGAACGGCGCGAGCTCCGCCTTGATCTTGAGCTTGTCATAGATCGCGCGCACGCGGCTCATGTCCTCTTCGCGCACCTGCTGGGTGAGAACGAGGCGGCTCCATAACGCAGGCTCGAGCCGCTCGATCGCGCCGGGTACGATGTCGGCCATGATGCGCGCGCCTTGGCTGCCGCCGACGACGAGCAGGCGCAGCGGACCATTCACTTCGGGGGGGCTATACTTTACCGCAGCGGCGGCGAGAACCGCCGGCCGCATCGGGGTGCCGACAGTCGTGGTCTTGCTCGCCAGCGCCGGATCGCGGTCGAGCACGCCGGGCAAGGACGTTGCGATGGCGCGGACCCGGCCCGACAGAAACCGGTTGGCGCGGCCGAGCACGGCATTGGCGTCGTGAATGATGCCGGGCACGCCGGCGTATTTCGCTGCGACCAGCGGCGGCAACGTCGGGTAGCCGCCAAAGCCGACGACGGCGACCGGCTTGAGCCGCTTGATCAGGCGGTAGGCCGAGAGCGTGCCCGCGGCGAGCGTGAGGCCGGCATAGGCGAGCTGCAACGGATTGCGGCCGCGCGCGGTCTCGCTTGCCACGACGTCGATCATGTCCTTGCTGAACAACCCGCTATAGCGCAGCGCGCGCTCGTCGGTGACGAGGCGGACGCGAAAGCCGCGCCGGATCAATTCGACGCCGAGCGCCTCGGCCGGAAACAGATGGCCGCCGGTGCCGCCCGCGGCGAGAAGAATCAGGGGGGACGTGTCCATGGCGGGCAGTTTTACAGCGGTTCATCCAACATGGCGAGACGGTGTGCGTACCCGGGCGCAGCGCAACGCGCCGCTCTTCGCAGCGTGGTGCGCTGCTGAACCGGGCCCATGCGCGCGGCATTCTGGGTCCCGGATCTGCGCTTCGCTTGTCCGGGACACGAGAGTGGTTATGCATAACTCCGCATCGCCTCGGCGTGGCCGCTGGCTTCGACCTCGGTGCGTGGGCGCAGCCGCGTCAGAGCCAGCATCATGCCGACACCATAGGCCAGCGACACGATCGAGGAGCCGCCATAGGAGATGAACGGCAGCGTCATGCCCTTGGCTGGAATCAACTGCAGGTTCACCGACATGTTGATCGCGGCCTGCACGCCGAACAGGATCGCAAGTCCCGAGGCCGCGAAGCGCGAGAACATGTCCTCGTTGGCGTAGGCCCGCGACAGCGTGCGGATCACGACAAAGGCGAACAGCGCCAGCATGGCGAGGCACAGGATGATGCCGAACTCCTCGGCGGCGACCGCGAACACGAAGTCGGTGTGGCTGTCCGGCAAGCTGCGCTTGGCGATGCCCTCGCCCGGTCCGAGGCCGAACCAGCCGCCGTTGTAGAAGGCTTCCATGGCGGTATCGACCTGGAAAGTGTCGCCGGAGGCCGGATTCATGAAACGCCTGATGCGGCCGGCGACGTGCGGGACGAACAGATAGGCGCTGAACAGGCCCGCGGCGCCGAGACCTGCGAGACCGAATACCCAGATCATCCGCATGCCCGCGATGAAGAACAGCGAGCCCCACACCATCAGGACCAGCATGGTCTGGCCGAAATCGGGCTCCATCACCAGCAGCGCGACCAGCATCAGGAGCAGCACCACCGCCATCGAGGTCGCTGGCATCTCCGGCCGCCTGGTCGATTCCGCGAACAGCCATGCCGCGATCACGACGAACGACGGCTTGGCAATCTCTGAGGCCTGGATGTTGACGCCGAGCAGCGTGATCCAGCGCCGCGAGCCCTTCACCTCAGGACCGATCGCGAGCGTGAGCACGATCAGGATGATGCTGATCGCGAAGATGATGAGCGCGCTGCGGCGGATGGCGCGCGGCGACAGGAAGGACACGCCGACGAGCACGATGCAGGACGGCACCAGGAACAGCACGTGGCGGCTGAAGAAATGGAAGGGATCGAGCCCGATGCGGGTCGCAACCGGCGGACTCGCCGCCAGCGACAGGATCACGCCGGTCAGCATCAAGGCCAGGATGGCGCCCATCAGCGGCTTGTCGACGGTCCACCACCACTCGGAAAAGGGGGTGCGTTCTTCACGGGAGAGCATGGGCGGCCGCTTTCGGACGGAGGTCGGTCCATTGGTCGCCGAGGTTGGTTACCGGAGGGTTAACATGATGGATCAAGTTGTGGAGAGTCTCGTGCCCCGGACGCAGCGCACCGCGCCGCCCCTTTGCGGCGTGTGCGCTGCAGAGCCGGGGCCCATATCGCGGCAGTGTATCGTGTAGCGGCCTGGGTCCCGGCTCTGCGGAGCGTCACTTCGTGCCGCGCCGCGTCCGGGACACGAGAGCCCCTATTCGTAGTTGATCGCAACGTCCCCCGCGCGCTGATCGCGCTTGTAGATCTGATCTGGCCCGGGAATGAAACCGATCCTCACCGCCCGCTCACTGCTCCAGGCGACGACAGGATCAAGATGCCCACGCACGCTGAGAAAGGTCGGCCGCGCGCGATGATGCTGGCTTGCGTGCTGTCGGAGACCGTCGCGCCGCATGACTTCCAGACCACGACAACCAGCTTGCTGCCGCTAGGCGAGGCGAATGCGCGCTGGCGAACGACGCGGCACGCACCGAAGCCGCTCATGAGATTGTCGACGACAACAACGAAGACAAAACCCGCGGCGACTGGAACAGCAAGAGCAGCGACGACAATTCCGATCCAGCGTCGGCGCGACATAACTCACACCACCGGCTTCACGCCCGGCAGCGCCTGCACCAGTTCGCGGAACTTGGTGCCGCGGATCTCGAAATTGCGGTACTGGTCGAACGATGCGCAGGCCGGCGACAGCAGCACGACGGCATCCGTGAGGCCCGAGGCTTCCGCATCGCGCGCGGCGTGCTCGACCGCGACGTCGAGGGTCTGGCTGATCTCGTGCGGGACGGAGCCCAGCGTGCCCGAAAATTCCTGCGCGGCCTCGCCGATCAGATAGGCCTTGCGGATCCGCGGGAAGAAGCCGGTCAGGCCAGTGATGCCGCCTGCCTTCGGCTTGCCGCCGGCGATCCAGAAGATGTCGGCAAACGACGACAGCGCATGCGCGGTCGCGTCGGCGTTGGTGCCCTTGGAATCATTGACGAACAGCACGTTGCCGCAGCGGCCGACCTGCTCCATGCGGTGCGCAAGGCCGGGAAAGCTGCGCAGGCCGTTCTGCAGCACGTCGAGACTGATGCCCATGGCGAGCGCAGCGGCGGCGGCGCAGGCCGCGTTCTGCGCATTGTGCAGGCCGCGCAGCGAGCCGATGCCGCCGAGCGCGGCGACCTCGCTGCGGGCGCCGCCCGCGGCGCGCACGATGGTGCCGTGCTCGACGTAAATGCCCGACGCGAGCGGGTTCTTGACCGAGATGCGCACCACGTTCTTGCCGGCGCGGTCGAGCCGGTCGGCGATGTCGCGGCAATAGCCGTCATCGACGCCCACGATCGCGGTGCCGCCGCCTTGCACGTCGGCGACGAGGCGCTCCTTCACCGCGGCGTAGTGCTCGATCGTACCATGCCGGTCGATATGGTCCTCGCTGACATTGAGCAGGATGCCGACGGAGGGATCGAGCGAGGGCGTGAGGTCGATCTGGTAGGACGACATCTCGATGACGTGGACGCGCCCCATGCGCGGCGGCTCCAGCGACAGGATCGCGGTGCCGATATTGCCGCCCATCTGCGTGTCATAGCCGGCGACTTTCGTGAGGTGCGCAATCAGCGCCGTCGTGGTCGACTTGCCATTGGTGCCGGTGATGGCGACGAACGGCGCGTCCGGCGCGTGCCGGCGCCGCTCGCGGCAGAACAGCTCGATATCGCCGATCACCTCGACCCCGGCCTCGCGCGCCTTCAGCACGCTCCAGTGCGGCACGGGATGAGTGAGCGGCACGCCGGGCGCGAGCACGAGCGCGGCGAGATTGGTCCAGGAAACGTTGCGCAAATCCGCACTGATGAAACCCGCCTGCACCGCCTTGGCGACGTTCTCGGCATTGTCGTCGGCGGCGATCACCTCGGCACCCCCCGCCTTCAAGGCATGGCAGGAGGCGAGCCCCGAGCCGCCGAGGCCGAACACCGCGACCGTCTTGCCGGCGAAGGATGTGACAGGGATCATCGCGTGACCGTCAGCGCAGCTTCAGGGTGGAGAGGCCGGCGAGCGCCAGCATCACCGAAATGATCCAGAACCGGATCACGATCTGCGGCTCGGTCCAGCCGAGCTGCTCGAAATGGTGATGGATCGGCGCCATCCGGAAGATGCGCTTGCCCGTCAGCTTGAACGACACCACCTGCACGATGACGGAGACCGCTTCCAGCACGAACAGGCCGCCGATCACGGCGAGCACGATCTCGTGCTTCACCGCGACCGCGATGGCGCCGAGCATGCCGCCAAGCGCGAGCGAGCCGGTGTCGCCCATGAAGATCGAGGCCGGCGGGGCGTTGAACCAGAGGAAGCCGAGACCGGCGCCCAGCAGTGCGCCGCAGAGCACCGCGAGCTCGCCGGTACCCGCGACGTATTTGATCTGGAGATATTCGGCGAACACCGCGTTGCCGGCGAGATAGGCGATCATCGCAAAGCTCGCGGTCGCGATCATCACCGGCACGATGGCGAGGCCGTCGAGACCGTCGGTAAGATTCACCGCGTTGCCGGAGCCGACGATGACGAAGGCGCCGAAGATAACGAAGAACCAGCCGAAATGCAGCACGGTGTCCTTGAGGAACGGGATCGTCAGCGCGGTCGAGGCCGGATCGCGGTTCAGCCGCACCAGCGCGTAGCAGGCAACCAGCGCGATCACCGCCTCGATCAGCAGGCGAAGCTTGCTGCCGAACCCGGTCGTGGTCTGCTTGGTCACCTTGAGGTAATCGTCATAGAAGCCGACGAAGCCGAAGCCGAGCGTCACCGCCAGCACGATCCAGACATAGGGGTTGAGCGGATTGGCCCACAGCACCGTGCCGACGGTGAGGCCGGACAGGATCATCAGCCCGCCCATCGTGGGCGTGCCCTTCTTGGCGAGATGCGATTGCGGACCGTCGAGGCGGATCGGCTGGCCCTTGCCCTGACGGATGCGCAGATGGTCGATGATCCAGGGCCCGAACAGGAACACGAATAGCGCGCCGGTCACGACTGCGCCGCCGGTGCGGAAGGTGATGTAGCGGAAGACGTTGAAGAAGGTGCGAACGGCACCGAAGCCCGGAAATGTGTTGGAAAGCTCGATCAACCAGTAAAACATTCAGACGGTCCTATGGCGCCTTTGCACACGCAGCCTTGGCCTTGTTCCTAGCCTTTATCTTGGCCTCAACGTGCCTCACGGGCATTCGCTGGTTTTCGTCATGGGTCGCGCGACCTCTGGGAAAACGGACGGCTTAGCGCCACAAAGGGTGGGATTCGGGAACAGCGCCTTCCAAGCAGTTTACGCCTTCGCCTGCAAGGCGGTCATCAGGCCCGGCACGAACTTGTTGACCCAGAACATCTTTTTGCTGCCCTTGACAACCACGACATCCCCTGCCTTCAGCAGGCTCGCAACCTCGCCCGGTTTCAGCGTGGCCGGATCATTGTGCCAGCCGAGGCCCTTGCCTGATGGCAGCACATCGTAGAGGTGGCGCATCAGAGGACCGACGCAGTAGACGCCGTCGATGCCTTCGAGATATTTGGCGAGGCCGGTATGATAGCTGGGTGCGTCCTCGCCCAGTTCGAGCATGTCGCCGAGAACCGCGATGCGGCGGCCTTCGCTCACGTGGCGCGCCTGGAGGCTTTGCAGCGCAGCCGCCACGCTGGCCGGATTGCCGTTGAAGCTGTCGTCGATCACGGTGATATCGCCGACCGCCTGCTCGACGCCGCGGCCGGTCATGATGCCGACGCGGTCGAGCTTGATCGCCAGCGTCGCGACGTCGAGATGCGCAGCATGAATGGCGGCAAGCGCTGCCAGCGCATTGTGCACCCGGTGCGGCGCGCCAGGGGTGAGGCTGAAGGCGATCTCCTTCCTGCCGATCGCGGCCACGACCTGCCAGCTCTCGCCGTGCGGCGCGTGCGCGACCTCGTGCACCTCGGCATGCTCGCCGCCGAAGCGCACGACCTTGCCCTTCCACTCGGGCGCCTTGATCCCGGCCGGCAGCACCAGCACACCATTCTCGGGCAGGCCGAGCGCGATCGACACCTTCTCGCGCCGGATGGCTTCCAGCGAGCCGAGCTTCTCCAGATGCACGGGCTGCACGTTGACAACGAGCGCGACCGTCGGCTGGGTCAATTCGCTGAGCCGCGCGATCTCGCCCTGCTGGTTCATGCCCATCTCGACGACCCAGAGGCTGGCATCTCGCCTTGCATTGCAAAGCGTCAGCGGCACGCCCCAGAAATTGTTGAAGCTCGACGGGCTCGCATAGGCGTTGGGATAGGCGGCGAGAAATTCCTTGGTGCTGGTCTTGCCCGCGCTTCCGGTGAGCCCGATCACCGGTCCGGCAAAGCGCGCGCGTGCGGCACGTGCAAGGCCCCAGAGACCGTCGATCAGCGTGTCCCTGACGACGATCTGCGGAATGCGGATGCCGGCGATCTCGTGCGGCACGATCATCGCGACCGCGCCCGAAGCTTCCGCCTTGTCCGCGAACTCCCAGCCGTCGCGCGCGCTGGCGAAGGCCGAGACGAAGCCGCCGCTCGGCGTGCCGCTGAGCGCGACGAACAGGCTGCCCGGTTTCACCAGCCGGCTGTCCTGCGTGATGAAGTCGATTCCCGTGTCCGGGAATGATCCGGTGACACCCAGCGCACGCGCGACCTCGGCAACTGTCCATATTGGCGCGCTCATGCAACCCTCGACGCTAGTGCAGCGGCAACCGCCTCGTGATCACTGAAGGGCAGAACTTCTCCGCCGACGATCTGCCCGGTCTCATGGCCCTTGCCGGCGATGAGCAGCGCATCGCCTTCTTCCAATTGCTCGATCGCGGCGCGGATCGCGGCGGCGCGGTCGCCGATCTCCCGGGCGCCCTTCGCGGTGGCGAGGATCGCGGCGCGGATCGCTTCCGGCTTCTCGCTGCGCGGATTGTCGTCGGTGATGATGACGTCGTCGGCGTTCTCGGCCGCGATCTCGCCCATGATCGGTCGCTTGCCGGCATCGCGGTCGCCGCCGGCGCCGAACACGACGACGAGCCTGCGCTTGGCGTAAGGCCGCAGCGCCTGCAGCGCCTTCGCGAGCGCATCGGGCTTGTGCGCGTAATCGACGAAGATCGGCGCACCGTTGCGCTCGCCGACACGCTCGAGCCGGCCCTTGGCGCCTTCGAGATGCTCCAGGCTCGCGAACACGTCGGCTGCATCGCTGCCGGTGCCGATCGCAAGACCGGCCGACACCAGTGCGTTCTCGATCTGGAATTCGCCGACCAGCGGCAGCCGGATGGCGAAGCGCTTGCCGCGATGTTCGAGCGTGAGCTTTTGCGCGAAACCTTCGACCACGGCCTCCGTCAGGCGGATGCCCTCGCCCGCACCGTCGCCGTTGCGGCCGACCGCCATGACGCGCAGGCCACGCCCCTTGGCGGCGTCGATCGCTTCGGCCGAGCAATCATGATCGGCCGAGATCACCGCGGCG
The DNA here is from genome assembly GCF_004346455.1 of Bradyrhizobium sp. R2.2-H. Taxonomy (NCBI): domain Bacteria; kingdom Pseudomonadati; phylum Pseudomonadota; class Alphaproteobacteria; order Hyphomicrobiales; family Nitrobacteraceae; genus Bradyrhizobium; species Bradyrhizobium sp. R2.2-H. The sequence continues at coordinate 357,959 of NZ_SMBR01000005.1, read as the reverse complement.
CCACCCGGCGGCACCAACTCGCGGAACAGGCGGAGCTTCGCCGCGAGATAATGCGCAACGCTCGGATGATAGTCCATGTGGTCGCGCGAGAGGTTGGTGAAGCCGCCGGCGGAGACGCGCACGCCGTCGAGTCGATACTGGTCGAGCCCGTGCGAGGAGGCCTCGAAGGCGAGATGGGTGACGCCCTCGCGCGCGATCTCGTCGATCTGCCGGTGCAGCGCGATCGGATCGGGCGTCGTCAGCGAGCCATAGACGGTGCGTTTGGGCGAGACGAGACCGATGGTGCCGATGCTGGCGGAGGCATGCCCCAGCCGCTCCCAGATCTGACGTGTGAAGGCCGCGACCGAGGTCTTGCCGCTGGTTCCGGTCACGGCGGCGATCGTGGCGGGCTGCGCGGGAAAGAACTTTGCCGCGGCCAGCGCCAGTGTGCGGCGCGGATTGGCCACAGAGACAAACGGCGCCCTGGTCGCCGCAGGCGCATGGTCGCCAACGATTGCGATCGCGCCCGCGGCAATTGCCGCATCGATGAAGCGCGCGCCGTCGGTCTTGCTGCCCGCGATTGCGACGAAGAGATCGCCCGGCTTGACCACGCGGCTGTCGAGCGCAATGCCGCTCACGTCGAGCGCCGCAACAGCAGGCTCGATCGCGGCATCATTGCCCAGAACATCCTGACCCAAGAGGTCGCGCAGCTTCATGGTCTTCCAGTCGACATGCCTGCCGGAAAGCCGAATCCCTTTGAAAACCCGACTCAGCACCGGCGATGGCGCACCCGATTGATTACTGGGTTGTCCTGGATGCTGCAAGAATAAGGCGGTCGGACGGCGGCAGGTCGAACCGCGGCTCGACGCCCAGGAGCGGCGCGATCCGCTCGATCACCTTGCCGCCGGTCGGCACCGCGTTCCAGCCGGAGGTGATGAAACCATGCGTTTCGGGCAGCGCCTGCGGCTCGTCCAGCATGATCAGGACGTGATATTTGGGATCGTCGCAGGGCAGGATGGCGGTGAAGGAGTTGAGCACTCGCTTCTTGGCGTAGCGGCCGTTGATGACCTTCTCGGACGTGCCGGTCTTGCCGCCGACGTAATAGCCCTTGACGTCCGCCTTTCTCGCCGAGCCGACTTCGGCATTGAGCCGCATCAGGAACCGCATCTTGTCGCTGGTCTCCGTCTTGATGACGCGCTTGGCCATCGCCATCGCTTCGGATTCGCTGCGCTTCATGAATGTCGGCGGAATCAGATAGCCGCCATTCACCAGCGCGTTGATGCCCATCACGGCTTGCAGCGGTGCCACCGACAGGCCCTGGCCGAACGCAGCGGTGACCGTATTCAACTCGCTCCAGCGCCGCGGGATCAGCGGCGCCGCGCTCTCCGGCAGCTCGGTGCGCAGCCGCGTCATCTGGCCCATCTTGGCGAGGAACGCCTTGTGCGCCTCGACGCCCTGGTTAAGCGCAATGCGCGCGGCGCCGATGTTGGACGAGTAGGTGAACACTTCCTTGGTGTTGATGAAACGCCCGAGCGGATGACTGTCATGGATGGTGAACTTGCCGTAGTGCAGGTTGCCGCGTGCGTCCCACATCGAATTCAGGTTGATCTTGCCGGAATCGAGCCCCATCGCCAGCGTGAACGCCTTGAAGGTCGAGCCCATCTCGTAGACGCCGGTGGTCAGGCGGTTGATGCGATCGGGGTCGTGCGCTTCCTTCGGATTGTTGGGATCGAAATCCGGCAGCGAGACCATCGCCACGATCTCGCCGGTCTTGACGTTGGAGACGATGCCGGAAGCGGCCTTGGCGTGGAACTTGTCCTTGGCCTTGAGGAGTTCGTCACGCAGCGCATGCTCGACGCGCAGATCGACCGAGAGCTCGATCGGCTTCTGCAGCCGGTCGGTTGCGAAGCCGGCGCGGTGGAGATCGGCGAGCCCCTGGTTGTCGAGCCACTTCTCCAGGCCGGCGATGCCCTGATTGTCGATGTTGACGAGACCGATGATGTGCGCGACCTCGTTGCCCGTCGGATAGACGCGCTTGTTCTCGCGCAGGAAGCCGATGCCGGGAAGGCCGAGCTTGTGGATGGCCTGCTGCTGCGACGGCGTGACCTCGCGCTTGAGCCAGGCGAAGCCCTTGCGCGACTTCAGGCGCTCGCGCACCTCGGCCTCGTCGAGGTCTGGAATGGTTGCCGTCAGGAGCTCGATCGCCTCATCCTTGTCGATGATGCGGCGCGGCTCGCTGAACAGGCTCGCGGCCTTGACGTCGGTCGCGAGGATCGCGCCGTTGCGGTCGACGATGTCGGGCCGCGCGGTCGCAACCACCTCCTGCGCCGCGGCGCGGCGCGCCCCGTGGGCGTCCGCGCCGATCGCGAACATCACGAGCCGCCCGCCGATCAGGGCATAGACCGAAGCGAAGGCGAGTATCGCAAGCCCCACGCGCGCTCGTGCCTTCACGGCGCGATCGACATTGCGCCCGTAGAGCAGGCTGCGGATCAGCCGCTGCCGCCACGGTTCAGCCGGCTTCTCGGTCGGTTTTGCAGGCATTGCCGCGCTCATTGCTTGTCCTCGGGCTGAGGCACGGAGCCCGTCACGGTATCGGGATCGCTCGCGGCTTCGATGGCGTTCAGCATGGCCCCGATCGGATCGGGATCGCCCGGCCTGAACATCCGCGGCGGGCGCTCCGGCAGATTCTTCAGCGAGTCATATTGCGTGCCGTTGACCGGCTTGAGGTGCAGATGCCGGTCGGACAGGCCTTGCAGCCGCAGCGGGGCATCGAGCTTGGCCCACTCGGCCCGCAGCGCCGCGATCGCGTCGCGCTCCTCGCGGATCTCTGCACGCAGCCGCAGCACCTTCTCGGTGCGCGCCGTGGAGTCCATCTTGATCCGGTAGACATGGGCCGCCGCGAAGATCAGCGCGCCGATGACGAGGAGGTGGATGATGCGCATGCGCTAGCCGCCCCTCATCACGTCGGAGAGTTTCGGCCAGGGCGATGCCTCGTCGGTCTCGTGCGCCGGCGCCGCGGTGCGCTCGGCGGCGCGCAGCTTTGCGGAGCGTGCGCGCGGATTATGCGCAACTTCGTCTTCGCCGGCGACGACGGGCCGCCGCGTCAGAACCCGGAAGCTCGGCGTCACTTGCGCCACTTCCGGCAGATGCCGCGAACCGCCGCCGGTCCTGGAGCGCTCAGTGAGAAAATTCTTGACGATGCGGTCTTCCAGCGAATGGAACGAGACCACGACGAGGCGGCCGCCGGGCTTGAGCATGCGCTCGGCCGCAGCGAGCGCGGCCTGGAGCTCGTCGAGTTCCTCGTTGACGAAGATGCGCAGCGCCTGGAACGTCCGTGTTGCCGGATGAATGTCCCCCGGCTTTGAGCGGACCACCCTTCCGACGAGATCGGCAAGCGCGCGCGTGGTGGTGAACGGGGTCTCCTGGCGGTCCGCGACAATGGCGCGTGCGATGCGGCGCGAATGCCGCTCCTCGCCGAGGAGATAGATGATGTCGGCGAGATCGCCTTCCGACGCATGCGCGACCACGTCGGCCGCGGTCGGGCCCGTCTGCCCCATCCGCATGTCGAGCGGACCGTCGAGGCGGAACGAGAAGCCGCGGCCGGCCTGGTCGAGCTGCATCGAGGACACGCCGACATCCATCACGACGCCGTCGATCGCCTCGACGCCTTGCGCCGCGCAGACCTCGGCAAGATCGGAGAAGCGGCCCTCGACCAGCATCAGCCGGCCTGCGGAACGTTCGACCAGCCCGGCGCCGCCGGCAATCGCCGTGCGGTCGCGATCAATGGCGATGAGTCGGGTTCCCGACACCTCCAGGATCGCGCGGCTATAGCCGCCGGCACCAAAAGTGGCGTCGACATAGACGCCGCCCTCGCGCGGAGCGAGATGCGCGACGGCCTCCCGACCAAGGACGGGGATGTGCGGAACCGAACTCATGCGAAACGCCTGCCGACCGACCGGCCTGACATCCAAGCAAGATCGGGGACGAACAAGCCCATAACGCCTCGAATCATTACGCGTCGCGGCGGTTCCACGACAAAGCCCTCGTCCAGCATGGTTACCGGGCCCGGTCGTCCCAGGCCACAAACCCAGTGTTCCCAGTGGAATTTGTCGGGCAGCCATGGGATTTCGAGCCAAAATACGCTTTGGCCGCCTCCGGACGCGGGTCGGCACTTCATCCCTCAGTAACGGCCCTTAGCGTTAAGAAAGCGTTGCTCGACTCGATACAAGTCGTAAAGGTGACGAGCGGGGTGATGCCTCTTCCACACACACCGCCGAAATGCATCCGTTAACCGCGCCGCGCGATTGCGCGCCGTGGACGGTAAAGGAATAGTAAAGAGAAGGGCTTGCCCTACTCTCCGTTCGTTCGAGCTGCTCATGCCCTCCGGTTCGTCCACACCGTCTGGATCTGATTCGAAGCGCCAACGCGTTCTCCCGGTTCCCAAGACCGTGGCGAGCCTGCGGACGTTCGAGCCCGACTCGTCGATCGTCTCGGACATCATCCCCTCGCCCAATCATGGCGAGCGCAACAAGGGACGGCAGCCGGACATGATCGTGCTGCACTACACCGGCATGCCCGATGTCGAGGGCGCACTGGCACGGCTATGCACGGCCGGCAGCGAAGTGTCGGCACATTATGTCGTGCTGGAGGACGGCCGCATCGTGCAATGCGTGCCCGAGGCCAAGCGCGCCTGGCACGCGGGCGTCTCTTCCTGGGCCGGCGAGGACGACATCAATTCCTGCTCGATCGGCATCGAGATCATCAATCGCGGCCACGACTGGGGCTATCCCGAGTTTCCGCTGCGCCAGATCGCCGCCGTGATCGCGCTGTGCCGCGGCATCATGCTCCGGCGCAAGGTGCCGGCCCACCGGGTGCTCGGCCATTCCGACGTCGCGCCCGCGCGCAAGAAGGATCCCGGCGAAAAATTTCCATGGCATTCGCTGGCCAATTCCGGCGTCGGTCACTGGGTCACGCCCGCTCCGATCGTGCGCGGCGAGACTCTGATGCTCGGCACCATCAGCGACGCCGTGCTGAGCATGCAGCAGGCGCTCGCAAGGTACGGCTACGGCGTGCCGCTGACCGGCAAATACGACGCCGCGACGCTGGAAGTCGTCACCGCCTTCCAGCGCCATTTCCGTCCGGCGCGGCTCGATGGCGTTGCGGATCATTCGACGCTGTCGACATTGCAGGCACTGCTGGCGAGCCTGCCGGCGGAAGCGACGACGGTGGCGTCGAAGTGACGGCGTAGGCCATGCGGTTCACTCTCGTGCCCCGGACGCGCGAAGCGCGAGCCGGGACCAATCGGCGAGGGCAGCCCGTTGCGACGAGATGGGCCTCGGCTCTGCAGCGCATCGCCATAGAGGCGCTGCGCTGCGTTCCGGGGCACTAGAGCATCACTCCATCTCCCTCATCCTTCGCGCATAGAGCCTCCGCAACGGCTCGAGCTGCGTCGCTTCCATCGCCGCATGATAGGCCTCGCGCGCCTGCTCCGTCCTGCCGAGCCTCCGCAGCAGATCCGCGCGCACTGCCGGCAAGAGCTCGTAGCCGCGAAGCCCGCCGCGCGCGGTGATCGCATCGACGAGATCGAGCGCACGTGCCGGCCCATCGACCATCGAGACCGCCGCGGCGTGGTTCAGCTCGATCACCGGCGACGGGTTGATGCGCAGCAAAACCTCGTAGAGTCCCGCAATCTGCGGCCAATCGGTTTCCTCAAAGCTCGCCGCACGCGCATGCAGAGCGGCGATGGCGGCCTGCACCGCATAGGGCTGCGGCCGGCCGGGCACGCGCAGCGCATCGTCGACCAGACGCAGGCCCTCATCGATCTGCGCGCGGTCCCACAGCGAGCGGTCCTGCTCTTCGAGCAGCACGATGTCGCCGGCCGGCGTCTCGCGTCCAGCGCGGCGGGCGTCGTGCAGCAGCATCAGGGCCAGCAACCCCTTGATGCCGGCGCGATCGGGCATCAGCCGATCGAGCAAGCGGCCGAGCCGGATGGCCTCGGCCGCAAGATCGGGCCGCATCAGGTCCGCGCCCTCGGTCGCGACATAGCCTTCGGTGAAGACCAGATAGATCACGGCGAGCACACCATCGAGCCGCGGCGCCAGCGCGTCGCGCTCGGGCACTTCATAGGGGATGCCGGCAAGCCTGATCTTCTGCTTGGCGCGGACCAGCCGCTGTGCCATTGCCTCCTCGCCCACGAGGAACGCGCGCGCGACCTGCGCTGTCGAGAGCCCGCAGACGGTGCGGAGCGTCAGCGCGACCTGGACCTCGGGCGCGAACGCGGGATGGCAGCAGGTAAAGATCAACCGCAGCATGTCGTCGTCGAGCGTTGTCGGCGGCTCGTCGGAGCCCAGCGCGTTCAGCTCGAGCTCATGCACCAGCGCCTGCTGCTTGCCGCGGAAGACGGCCTGGCGGCGGATGCGGTCGATCGCCTTGTGCTTGGCGACATTGACCAGCCAGGCGCGCGGATTGCCGGGGACCTCAGACCCCGCCCAGCGTTCCAGCGCGACGGCAAAGGCATCCTGGAGCGCGTCCTCGGCGAGATCGAAATCGCCGACGAGACGGATCAGCGTGGCCAGCGCCCGCCCCGCCTCGTCGCGGAAGATTTTGTCGATCTCGCCAAGGGCCATTGAACGCGATCACTCCCCTCTCGTCATTCCAGGGCGCGGCAAAGCCGCGAGCCCGGAATCCATAACCACGATTCGGGGATATGGATTCCGGGCCTGCGCCTTGCGGCGCATCCCGGAATGACGAAGGTGAGAGTTGTCACTTCTCATACACCCAGATCGGCCGCACCTCGATCGAGCCGATGCGCGCGCTGGGAATCCGCGCCGCGATCTCGATCGCCGCATTCAGATCCTTCGCCTCGACGAGATAGTAACCGCCGAGCTGCTCGCGCGTTTCCGCGAACGGACCATCGGTCGTCAGCGTCTTGCCCTCGCGCACACGCACGGTCGTTGCAGTCGTGGTCGGCTGCAGGCGGTCGCCGGCCTTGAAATTGCCGCCCTGGATGATGGATTGCGTGAAGGCCTGGTATTCGGCCAGCATCTTCTGGCTGGTCGCCGCGTCGTTCTTCGCGTACTCGACCTCGTTCTGGTAGATCATCAGCAGATATTGCATTGCTTCACTCCTGTTGCCCGGCTGTGTTGCCGACATCCAGTCGAACGGGACACGCACCAAACGACATCTTCAGGATAAATTATTCGCCGGCGAGGCGCGCGTCGCGATATCGGCTTGACGAAACCGTCACAAATGCCCCATGCGTAATCCGTCAGTCGGCCGGACGGCCGCTCCGGCACGTGCCGAAAGGCCGCCGGGGAGGAAAGTCCGGGCTCCCTTGACATGCGGTGCCGGATAACGTCCGGCGGGGGTGACCCCAGGGAAAGTGCCACAGAGAACGAACCGCTTCCTCCTCGGAGGAAGTAAGGGTGAAAAGGTGCGGTAAGAGCGCACCGCGGTTCCGGCAACGGAGCCGGCATGGCAAACCCCACCGGGAGCAAAACCGAATAGGGACGGCTTAAGCGGGCTGTTCGCTTTGAGCGATAACGCCGCGGGGCGATGTCAGGCCCGCCGTCCGGGTAGGTTGCTCGAGGCCATGTGCAAACACGGTCCCAGAGGAATGGTCGTCACGTATCGTTCGCGCAAGCGGACGGTGCCCTACAGAACCCGGCTTACAGGCCGGCTGATACTCTAAAGCGTTTTCGAGCGAAGTGGGTTTCCGGTTCGCGTGAAGAAAACGCGTCTTGCTAAAGTGACGAGGGGTTCGGTGCTAGCGCATCGGACCCCTCACCATTTTGGCCGGGCGCCCTGTCGTTCAACCGGTGTCATTCCGGGGCTCGCGAAGCGAGAACCCGGAATCCATCGAGCGGCGGAGACGGAGGAGAAATGGATTCCGGGCTCGTGCTGCGCACGCCCCGGAATGACGAGCGGGAGTCAGGCGACGATCTTCTCCAGCACGCCCATCAGCGCCTCCGGCGCCGTCACATTCGGCGCGTGACTGGCGTCGAGCTCGACATGGCGCCAGCCGTCCTCGCTCTTCGTCCGCTTGGCGAACTGCCCGAACACGTCGCCCGGCGGGATGCGCGTGCAATAGATGTAGCTGCGCGGCATCGCCGGCTCGCCGTGCTCGAGCCTCAGCCTGGTCTCGAAGCACTTGATCGGCATTGGGACGCGGCGTGCATTGAGCCAGTCGAGATCGGCTTGGGGCGTGTCCGGCGGCGGCGGATTCGGCGGGATGCGATAGCCGTCGCCCGAGCTTGCCGCCCTTCGCATCGGCTCGCGGCCGCCCTCATTGAGATCGAACAGCGATTGGCCATCGCGCGGCACAAAGGCGTCGAGATAGATCAGCTGCGTCACGCGCTCGCGCGCGCGATCGGCGACGCCGGTCGCGACCATGCCGCCATAGCTATGGCCAAGCAGCACGATGTCGCCGAGATCCTCGAAGGCGATGACGTTGAGGATATCCTGGATGTGCGTCTCCACATCGATCGTGGGGCTTGCGAGATGCGCGCGCTCGCCGAGCCCGGTGTAGGTCGGCGCCACCAGGCGATGGCCGGCCTGCGCCATCAGCGGATGCATCTTCTTCCAGGCCCATCCGCCGGACCAGGCGCCATGACAAAGCAGGAAGGTCTTCGCGCGTGCGGGCATCGGCGTTTCCATCGTTCTTGTTGGTGCGACGGAGTGTACTGGCCGGCCGCGCGATGTAAACGCCGCTCAGGCCGCGCGCGTATCCGCCTTTACCAGGACCGGTGCAAGCTCGGCGGCCTCGCGCCGCAGCTTGCTCGCCTCGAAACCGTGCATGCCCAGCTGCCATTGCAGCCCGACGATGGCGCCCTTGGTCGGTTGCAGCAGCGCGAGCGAGGCGAACAGCGTCACCGGCAGCCACACCGCGAGTTGCAACCATTCCGGCGGCGCATAGGCGGTCTCGACCGCGAGGATCGCCGGAACCACGAGATGGCCGACCACGACCATCACGAGATAGGCGGGAAAGTCGTCTGCGCGCTGGTGAAACAGCTCCTCGCCGCAATGGTCGCAAGCGACTGCCACTTTCAGGAAACGGCCGAACATGTGCCCTTCCCCGCAACTCGGACACTTGCCGCTGAAACCGCGCCACATCGCCTTAGCCAGAGAGACCGGCGCCAGAGAGACCGACATGACCACACCTCTTCCTTTTCGACGATCCATACAATAATATCTCGTATCCATACATTCAAAGGATATGGCGCTAAATTGCATGGATTGGACCCCTACAATCTCGGAGCTGAGCGGCCCGCGCTATCAGCGCATCGTCGATGCGATGGAGGCCGACATTGCTGCGGGCAGGCTGGTGCGCGGCCAGCAATTGCCGACGCAGCGCGCGCTCGCAAAAGCCCTCGGCATCGACCTGACCACGGTGACGCGCGCCTATACCGAGGCGAGGCGCCGCGGCATCATGGAAGCCCGCGTCGGACAGGGCTCGTTCGTGTCGGAGACCAGCGCACGCCGCGCGGTCGACCTGCCGCATCCCGTCGCGATCGATCTCTCGATGAACGTGCCGCCGCATCCGCTGGAGGCGCAGCTCGACGAGCGCATCATCGCCGGCATGGAAGCCATCCGCGCGCAATCGGGACTGACGGCGTATCTCAACTATCAGCCGCCCGGCGGCAGCGCGCATGAGCGCGAGATCGCCGCGCGTTGGATGCGCGCACGCGTTCCGCATGCGCAGGCCGACAGGCTCCTGATCTTCCCCGGCGCGCAAACCATCCTGTTCAACCTGCTCGCCCATCTCGCGCGGCCCGGCGACATCGTTCTGACGGAAGCGCTCACCTTCCCCGGCATCAAGGCCGCCGCCACGCGGCTCGGCGTCAAGCTCGTCGGCGTCGCCATGGATGACGGCGGCATCCTGCCCGATGCGCTGGCGAAGGCGTGCCGCGCGCACCGGCCACGGGCCGTCTATCTCATTCCGACGCTGCACAATCCGACCACCGCGACGCTGTCCGCCGAGCGGCGCAATGCCGTCGCAAAGATCATTCGCGATGCCGACACGACACTGATCGAGGACGACGCCTACGGCCTGCTCGACCGCTCGGCATCGCCGATCGCGAGCCTCATTCCGGAGCGGACTTATCTCGCGACCACACTGTCAAAATGCATCGCGCCCGCGCTGCGCGTCGCCTACCTGGTGACGCCCGACAGCAGCGCGCAACGGGACATGCGCACGTATTTGCAGGCGACCGTGCAGATGCCGGCGCCATTGATGGTCGCGCTGGTGACGCATTGGATCGAAAGCGGCATTGCCGATCGCATCATCGCCGCCATCCGCAGCGAGGCGGTCGGCCGCCAGCAGCTCGCGCAGCGCACGCTCAAGGGTTTTCAATTCCTGGCCAGGCCCGCCGCCCATCATCTGTGGTTGCGGCTGCCGGAAGGCCGGCCCGATATCGCGGCACATCTTCTGCGGAACGGACTTGCGGTCGTCGCCGGCGATGCCTTCACGGTCGACGGGGCGCCGCCGCATGCGGCACGTGTCTCACTGGGGGCGGCGCGGAACAGATCGGAATTGGCAGAGGCGCTACGCATCCTGGTCGGCGCGCTGCAGAAGCCTGCCGACACCAGGCAGATCGTTTAAAGCTCGATGAGATTTGGATCAATCGTCATCGCGCTTTGGGTTGTTGTCTACGCATGATCTTTCCGGAAAACCGCTTCGCACTTTTCCGGATCATGCTTTGGATCATCGGCGATGACGGCGATGGCCGGAGCGCACGGCCGGTACCACGGGTCGCGGATAGGCCTGCGATGCATACGCATCATCAGGCATTCCCCGCTGACCGAGAGCCGCACGCCCTGCGGGCGTGAGCTGGCCGCCGTTCAGCACATCACGATCAGGATGAGCGGCCTGATAGGCCGCTGGCTCGGAAAACTGTGCCTGGGCCATTGTCGGCGTCAACGCGACCGTCAGCAGCGCGGCTGCAACGGCAATCTTGGTGCGGGTCATGGTCATTCCCCATCATCGCATTCAGGACTGGCCGGTCCGGGCGCATGATCGCGTCGGGCGGCCCCGGGATTGAAGTACGGCCATCATGTAGGCGTGTCTTCCGCGAAAGCCCGACACGGCAGATCACGCTTGCGTGCAGCATGGATTGACCGGAACGGCGGCAAGCATGTTATGCGAGCGATGGCGGTCGACAATCCGGGATCGCCCCCTTGCGACAAGGCTAATCTGTTGGAAACGCTCACCTACGTCCTGCTGCTGTTCGGCGCGCTGGCCGGCGGCTTCGTCTCGGGACTGGCCGGGTTCGGCACGGCGCTGATGGCGCTCGGCATCTGGCTCTACGTCCTGCCGCCCTCGCTCGCGGTACCGCTGGTGCTGATCTGCTCGGTGATCGCACAGACCTCGACGCTGCCCTCGATGTGGAAAAGCTTCGACCTCTCGCTGGTCTGGCCGTTCCTGATCGGAGGCCTGATCGGTGTCCCGCTGGGAACCATGATGGTCGCCACGGCCGATCCGAAGGTATTCAAGCTGAGCGTCGGTGTGTTGCTCCTGATCTTTTCGAGCGCGCTCTACCTCAACAAGAGGCCCCTCGCCTTCAAGTTCGGCGGCAGGATCGCCGACGGAGCGATCGGCTTTGCCGGCGGCATTCTCGGCGGCCTTGCCGGACTCTCGGGGCCGCTGCCGATCCTCTGGGCCAACATCCGCGGCTGGAACAAGCATGAGCGGCGCGGCATCTTCCAGCTCTTCAATTTCACGGTGCTCGCCACCGCGCTTGTGCTGCAGACGGTATCAGGCCTGGTCGAGCTGAAAGTGGTCTGGCTCGCACTGGTCGCGTTTCCGGGCACGCTGATCGGCGCATGGGCCGGCGCCCGGGTCTATCACGCCCTGAGCGACAAGCATTTCGGCGACGTCGTGCTCGGCCTGTTGTTCCTGTCGGGCCTTGGCCTCGTCTGGAACAGTGTTGGCACGCATTAGAGCGTGATGAGATCAAGTTTGACTGCTACAATGGAGGTGCGCCCATGGCAATCGATTCAACCTAAGGCCATTCCGCTTTAGCCCGACGGCGCCGCAAATTGGCGGGAGCCGTGGGGAGCAGGTCAACCGCTACGCGGGCGCACGCGCAGGAGGCGCGACAGGCTCAGCTTCCACTCGCTCCGCAGCCTCGTCCTGCGGCAACGGCGCGAAGCGCTTCCTGAATTCGCGACGCAACAGCCACAAGCTCAGCACAGCCTGGAGCGTCGTCGCCGCGACCGACAAATACCAGACGTGCTCCATCCGGAAGCCTGGCCGCGTCGACAGCCAGATCGCCGGCAGCGAATAGGTGAAGACGCGCGTCGCCGAGCTCAGCAGCACCGGCTTGGTGTTGCCGAGGCCCTGAAACATGCTCGAGCAGGTGAAGATGAGACCCTGCGCCACCATGTTGAGCGAGATGATCCGCAGGAACAGGTAGGCGATCTCCATCGTCTCCCGGTCGTTCGAGAATCCGGCGAGCAGCAGCTCCGGCTTCAACTGCGCCAGCATCATGAAGCCGACCATCACGGCGCTGGTGATCAGCGCCGACTTGACGAAGGTTTCCCGGACGCGCGCGCCGTTGCCGGCGCCGACATTCTGGCCAGCAATTGGCCCGGCCGCCAGCGCCACCGCAAGCGCCGGCATCTGGATCAGGCCGAGCACCCGCTGCCCGATGCCGAATCCGGCCTGCGCCGCCGCGCCGAAATCGCGCAGCACGTAGTAGACCACCGCCATGAAGATGAACATCATCGCGAACTCGCCGCCGGCCGGCAGGCCGACAGTGAGGATGCGCTTCAAGTGGCGCGGCCGCGGACGCCACTGCGCCGGATTGAAGGCGACGTAGCGCTCGACCTTGCGAAAATACGCCAGCAGCATCAGGACGCCGGCACCCACTGCGATCGTGCTCGCCAGCCCGGCGCCGGCAACGCCGAGCGGATAGCCGGTGCCCCAGCCCGAGATCAGCACCGGCGCCAGCGCGATGTTGATGATGACCGCAAGGACCCGCACCAACATGGCGGGACGCACGATGCCGGTCGCGCTTAGCGCGGAGGCAATCACTTGCATGACGAATTCCAGCGCGAGCGCCGGCATGAACCACAGCAGATAAGTGGTCCCCGCCTCGATCGTGGCCCGGTCCGCGGCAATCGAACGCATATAGAGGCGCGACAGCACCGCTCCCGCGGCCAGGGTCACCAGGCCGAACAGCACCGACAGCGCGACTGCCTGATTGAAGATCAGATTGGCGTCCGGCCGGTCCTTGCGTCCCACCGCATGCGCGATCAGCGCCACCGTCCCGACGCCGAGCACCTGTATCAGGCCGTTGACGAGAAAGCCGGCATTCCCAGCCGCCGCCACGCCTGCCACGGCGGCGTCGCCGAGGCCCGAGACGAAGTAGAGGTCGACCAGCTGGCAGATCATGATTGAGATCATGCCGGCCATAATCGGCGGTGCCATGCCCAGGATGTGGCTCACGATGGAGCCGCGCGTCAGGTCTTTCATCTCATTCCATCCTCGGCGGGTGACGGCGGGACATTCGCCCCGCCGCCGTGCGCCTCACTCCGCTGCGATCTGTCCGAGCTCCACCACCTGGCGCTCGAACAGGCCGCGATAGACGCCGTCTTGCTTGGCCGCGAGCATCGCATGCGTGCCTTGCTCGACGATCTCGCCGCGGTCGAACACCAGGATGCGATCGAGGCTCCTCACCGTCGACAGGCGATGCGCGATCACGATCGAGGTACGACCCTTCATCAGCCGCTCCATCGCCTGCTGGATCAGCGCCTCCGATTCCGAATCGAGGCTCGACGTCGCCTCGTCCAGGATCAGCACCGGCGCGTCCGCCAGGAAGGCGCGCGCCAGCGCCACGCGCTGCCGCTCGCCGCCCGACAGTTTCACGCCGCGCTCGCCGACCAGCGTGCCGTAGCCCTTCGGCAGGCGAAGGATGAAATCGTGTGCGTTGGCAAGCCGCGCCGCCTGCTCGATCGCTTCAAAGCTGGCGCCGGGCCGGCCATAGGCGATGTTCTCCGCAAGCGTGCGGTGGAACAGGATCGGCTCCTGCTGCACGATCGCGATCTGGCTACGCAGCGATTGCTGCGTGGCGTGCGCGATGTCCTGCCCGTCGATCAGCACGCGGCCACCGGTGACGTCGTAGAGCCGCTGCACCAGCTTGACGAAGGTGGTCTTGCCGGAGCCGGAGCGTCCGACCAGGCCGACGCGTTCGCCGGCGCCGATCTTGACAGACAAGCCGTCGTACAGCGGCGCGCGATGGCCGCCATAATGGAACGTGACGTCGTCGAACACGATCTCGCCGCCCTCGATCGCGATCGGCCGTGCGTCGGAAGCATCCGCGATGCCGATCGGCTCGTCATGGATCGCCACCAGCTCGTCCATGTCGTTGACCGAGCGCTGGAGGTTGTTGATGTGCATGCCGACGTCGCGCAGATAGGCGTGAATGACGTAGTAGCTCGTCAGCACATAGGTGACGTCGCCGGGCGAGGCGTGACCTGACATCCACAGCAGCACCGATCCGCCGATCACGGACGCGCGCAGGCACAGCAGCAGGGCCAGCTGCGACATGGCGGTGTAGTTGTAGCGATACCAGGTCCGCCGCACGCGCACGCGCCAGCGGTTGATGACCCGGGCGAGCCGCGTGTCCTCGCGCGCTTCCGCGCCGAACGATTTCACCACCGCATTGCAGGTCAGCGCGTCCGCCAGCGTGCCCCCGACCTTGGTGTCCCAGGCGTTGGAGATGCGCGCCGCCGGTGCGATGTAGCGCGTCGAGAACACCACCGTGATCGTGACGTAGAAGATCGCCCCGACCGCGATCACCAGGCCGAGCGAGGTCCAGTGCGCGCCGATCAGGATCATCGAGCCGACCAGCACCAGCAGCGACGGCGCCAGTGCCATCAGGATGGTGTCGTTGAGCAGGTCGAGCGCCCACATGCCGCGGGTGATCTTGCGGACCGTTGAGCCGGCGAAAGAATTCGCGTGCCAGTCGGTCGAGAAACGCTGTACGCGCGTGAACGCGTCCTGCGCGACTTCGGACATGATTTTCAGAGTGAAGGGCACGATCGCCTGGAGACCGACGAGACGCAGCACCATCGAGGCCGCGCCGAGCGCCACGATGGCGCCGAACGCGACCAGCGCCGCGTGGCGCGCATCCGGATCGGACGGACCGCGGGTCAGCGCATCGACCAGATGTCCCGAGAATACCGGCATGAACAGGTCGGCAACGGTCGCACCCAGCAGCCCGCCGGCCACGATGAGGCCGCGCCCCGGCTGCTTCAGCCAGTGCCGGAACACGAAGGGCAGCACCACGCGAATCGCGGCGGGCTTCTTTGACAGAGCGGTCATGGCATCATCCGGCCGCACGCGCGGGCCGGCTCCATCGATGGACGCAAGCCGGCCGCGAAGGCCGGAACGGCGTCACTCAAAACTGATTTTGACTTGGGAAGCGGAGCGATCGGGACACCGGGTCGAAACCTTGGCCCAATCGAAGCTGGCGGAAGAGGCCTCTAACAGGCCGCGTACATACCGAGCCAGAACGTGATCGAGGTCATCATCGAGCGCGGGCGTACGATCTGCGAATGCGACGAAATCATGCAAATCCCTCCCGGTTCGAATGAATGAGGTGCGCTTTATAGATGTGTCGTTTGCGATTTGCAACGGGGCTCACGCGAGATCACGGACGAGTGTTGCAATTTGGTGCGCGGCCGCCATCGCTTCGCTCTCCGCCGTCATGCTCCGCGAAGGCGGAGCATCCAGTACGCCGCGGCTTCTCGGTTCTAGCCGCGCTGTCTCGGAGGAGTGGGTCGCCCGGTCGAAGGCCGGGCAATCGCATATGGAAGCAATCTCGCCTGTGGCCATCCTTCGAGACGCCCGCAATTGGCGGGCCCTCTCCATGAACCACCTGTGAGCCGACGTCTGGCAGGTGGTTCATGGTCCCGTGTGCAGCGTCCGCTTTCGGCGCTGGCGACTCAGGATGAGGACCGAGTGTGTTGCGCTAGTGTCAACGAGCACCGATGCTGCCTAGCCTCATCCTGAGGGCCCGCCGGAGGCGGGCGTCTCGAAGGACGAGGCGCGCGCTCAGCTCGCGCAAAGCGCCATATGCGATTGCCCTTCGCTCGAAGGCCGGACGATGACACCGAGCATGTGGCCCGATCAATGCGCGTCGCCGCCGGCGCCGAACGGCGAGGCCGGCTTGTTCAGCAGCGCGACCAGCAGGCTGAGGCCGAGATAGAACAGCGTCAGCATGAGGAAGGCGTCGCCGAAGCTCATCACCACGGCCTGGCGATGCACGAGCTGGGAGAGCTGCTTCATCGCCATCAGCGTGGAATCGCCGAGCCCCTGGAATTTCTGCATGAACATGCTCAGGGTTTCGGTCGCGGTCGCGTTGCCCCAGGTCACGCTCTCCTGCAGGCGGGCGATGTGCAGGTCGGTGCGGTCGTTGAGCACGGTGTTGATGACGGCAAGACCCACTGCGCCGCCGAGGTTGCGCATCAGGTTGAACAGGCCGCTCGCGTTCTTCACCCGGTCAGGCGGCAGCGTGCCGAGCGCGACGTTGTTGGTCGGCACCATCGCGAACATCATGCCGACCCCGCGCAGGATCTGCGGCACCAGCAGCTCGTAGAAATCGTATTCGCGGGTGATCCAGGTCATCTGGTAGGAGCCGATCGCGAACACGATGAGGCCGAACGCGATCATGTAGCGCATGTCGAGCGTGGCCATCAGCCGGCCGACCAGCGGCGCGACCAGGAACATGGTGATGCCGGAGACGAACATGGTCTCGCCGATCATCAGCGCGCTGTAGCCCCGCACCTGGGCGAGATAGAGCGGATAGATATAGGTCAGGCCGTAGAGGCCGATGCCGATGCAGAATTGCAGCGTGCAGCCGACGGCGAAATTGCGATCGGAGAAGGTGCGCAGATTGACGATCGGCTCGTCCGCCGTGAACACGCGCCAGAAGAAGGCGATCGCCGAAATCGCGCAGATCCAGGCGCAGATCGCGACCGACGTATCCTGCATCCATTCATATTGCGGGCCTTCCTCCAGCACATATTCCAGCGTCCCGAGGAAGCTGGCCATGAACAGCAGGCCCCACCAGTCGAAACGGTCGAGCAGTTCGAACTGCGGCTCGTCGAAATCGACCAGCGCCAGGACGCCGATGGTGATGCCGATGCCGGGCACGACGTTGATGAAGAACAGCCAGTTCCACGACATCAGGTCGGTGATGTAGCCGCCGACTGTCGGCCCGATGGTCGGCGCCAGCGTCGCAACGAGGCCGATGATGGGCCCGACGATGTGGAATTTCGTCCGCGGGAAGACGGTGTAGGCCGAGGCGAACACCGTCGGAATCATGCCTGCGCCGAGAAAGCCCTGAAGCGCGCGCCAGACGATCATCTCCTCGATGGTGGTGGCGAAGCCGCAGAGCAGGCTCGAGGCGGTGAAGCCGGCCGCCGAGATCGCGAACAGCAGCCGCGTGCCGAAGGCGCGCGACAGAAAACCGGACAGCGGGATCGCGATGACTTCGGCGATCAGATAGGCGGTCTGAACCCAGGAGACCTCGCTGGAGCTCGCCGACAGTCCGGCCTGGATCTCGCTGAGGGAAGCCGAGACGATCTGGATGTCCAGGATCGACATGAACATCCCGAACACCATGATGATGAACGCGAACAGCCGCTTCGGCGCAATGCGCTCCGAAGCGGGATCCGCGATCATGGCAGGGGAAGCGGTGGTGGCGTCGGCCATGGTGTCAGCTTGGACTGGAGCAAGCTGCGAGTTGGATACACCTCTCCCGCTTGCGGGAGAGGTCGGCGCGTCTGGGCGATGCGAAGCATCGTCCCACGCGCCGGGTGAGGGCTTTGTCCTCTGGGGGAGTCTCCCTGGAGGAGACACCCTCTCCCCAACCCTCTCCCGCAAGCGGGAGAGGGAGCGCACCTGCATCTGGAGCAGCGGCGCGGCTCATGTCACCACCCCTACTGCGGATGGACCGCGGGATCGTCGAGATCGACCTCGCTGTCGGCGTCGGCCGCGCCCTTGTTGGTGTCGACGGTCGCGTAGACCGACATGCCGGCACGGAGCAGGTTCTGCTTCGCCACCGATTTCGGCACGCGGATGCGGACCGGCACGCGCTGCACGATCTTGGTGAAATTGCCGGTGGCGTTGTCCGGCGGCAGCAGCGTGAACACCGAGCCCGCACCCGCCGCGATGCTGTCGACGACGCCGGAGAACTTGCGCATGCCGTAGGCGTCGACCTTGATCGTCACCGGCTGGCCGGGGCGGATGCGCTTCAGCTGCGTCTCCTTGAAATTGGCGTCGACATAGACGTCGTCGAGCGGCACGATGTTGCCGAGGCGCTGGCCGACCGCAACGAAGTCGCCGGTGTTGACCAGGCGGTTGGAGAACGTGCCGTTGACCGGCGCGCGCACCGCGGTGAAGCTAAGGTCGCGCTCGGCCTTGGCCAGCGTGGTCTTGAGCTCGGCGAGCTGGGCCTGGGCTTCGGCCTGCTGGGCCTTGGCGACATCGACATTGCTGACGGCAACGTCGTAGGCGGCCTGCGCGGCCTTGACCGCGGCGGCGCCCTGATCGCGACCGGCTTCCGAGCTCTCGAAGGTGGCGCGCGAGGCAAAGCCCTTGCTGCTCAGCGCCTGCTGGCGCTCATAATCGAGGTCGGCGCGCTTGAGGCCCGCCTCCGCGGAGACGAGCTGCGCCTTGGCCTGCGCGACCTGGCTGTCGAGCGCGGCGACCTGGCGGCCGATGCGGTCGATGGTGGCCTGCTGGGTCGCGATCCTGGTCGCGGCGGCTTCGACCGCGATCTTGTAGTCGCCGTCGTCGATGCGGAAGACGATGTCACCTGCCCGCACCGGCGTGTTGTCGCCGGCGAGGATCGCGGCAATATGGCCGGCAACGCGCGCGCCGAGCATGGTGTTGTTGGCGCGCACATAGGCGTCGTCGGTGGAAACATAGAAGCGGCCGACCAGCGTGTAATAGCCGGCGTAGCTCGCGGCCGCGAGCGCGAGGACGAGGCCGACGCCCATCAGGACGAATTTGCGCTTGCCGGATTTGGGCGCACCGGCGGCGGGCGCGCCTGGCGCGGGTGCGGCCGGCTTGTCGGTCACGGGCTTTGGCGCCTCCGGGGGCGGACGTTTCGCTTCCTCGGCCACATGAGCGCGCGACTGCTCGGCATGGGGTGCGGCTGTCTCGGACGCAGCATCATCGCCCGACTGCTGCTCCACCGTGTCCTGGCGAAGGACGCGAGCAGTCTGGTCTCTCGATACGGCCATAAAGGCCTCCCCCAAATATTCGCGATCGAGGGTGGCCGCTGCGCGGCCGGTTCCCTCTCGCTGATCTCAAGTATCATTGACCGAACCGTTCGGTCAATATAGACAATCTTCACGGACAGACCATACGACCTTGAAGGCTTTATTCGGGTTTCATGGAACTGATCCGGTCCAAAAATCTTCCGAGACACTAAACCAATGGTTGTAGTTGCCAACGAACATCCGCAGGTTGTCCATGAAGAGGACAGCTCCAAGCGCCGCCAGATCCTCGACGGCGCCCGCAAAGTGTTCATGGACCTCGGTTTCGATGGCGCCAGCATGGGCGAGATCGCGCGCGCCGCTCAGGTCTCGAAGGGCACGCTCTACGTCTACTTCGCCGACAAATGCGCGCTGTTCGAAGCCATCCTCGAGCAGGAAGCGCTCCAGCACGGCCAGGTCGTGTTCAATTTCGATCCCGCCCGTGATGCCAAGACCACGCTGAGGGAGTTTGGCCTCGCCTACCTTCACTTGGTCTGCCGGCCCGGTGGCGGATCGGCGATCCGCACCGTGATGGCGATCGCCGAACGCATGCCGGATGTCGGCCGCCGCTACTATGGGCGCGTGCTCGACAAGTCCATCAACCGCCTCTCCGGTTATCTCAAGGCCCGCGTCGCCGCGGGCGATCTCGAGATCGACGATTGCGATCTTGCCGCCTCGCAGTTCATGGAGCTGTGCAAGGCCTCGCTGTTCCTGCCCTTCGTCTTCCAGGCCGCGCCCGCGCCCTCGGAACAGCGCATGACCGAGGTGGTCGACAGCGCAACGCGGATGTTCCTGGCGGCGTACAAGGCGAAGTAGCAGCGCGTTGCGCAGACGGGCCGGGCGGCACTATATTGCGGCCATGTCTCGTGATCTTCGCCCGCCGGTCGACATCCTCCACTATGAGATCGTTCAGGAACAGGCCTCGGCGCTTGGACGGATGGGCCGCGCGCTTGAACAGAGTCTTGCGCGCTTGCGCGAATTCGACGCCGCCCACGCCCCCTCGGAGGTTCCGGCCGCGATGCAGCCGGCCAGGCGCAAGCTGGTGATGGAAGCCGGCCACGCGCTTTGGATGTTCGTCGTCCAACGTGAGGCGTCCGGCCTGCGCGACAGCCGCCACATCATGCGCACCTACAACGTCCCGAGTGAGGTGCAGCGCTGCATGGGGCTGGCCCCGGCACCGTCAAGCCGGGCTCGTAGATCGTAGCATGTATGGAGCGAAGCAGGATACGGTAACGATCGCGCCACTATTCGTCGATGTAATCGTCGTCTTCGTGCTTGCGTGCCATGCTCTTGCGCGCACCGAGTGAACCGGTCACCGATGGCTCGCGCGCACTCGCATAGGGGCTGCGCGATTGCGCGCGCGCGGCGACCTCCTCGCCGGACACGGCGGCTGGCTGGCAGATCAGGCGGCGGCTGGCGCGGCGCATCAGGTCGACGTGAATGTGATCGTAGTGAAAGACGTTCGAGCCAGGCGCGAGCACGGTGGTGAAATGCGCACACGCTCCCGATTGCACGTCGCGCAGGAAACCCTGTTCCTCCGGCATGCCGCGCCAGCCGCCCTTCACGGTCACGCGGCGGCCGTCGGCGAGCACGAAGGCGGAAATGTCGAGCGCGTTGCCGAAGGCGTGCTCCGAGATATGAGCCCGCGAGTTGCCGTTCATGCCGCGGCATGAATAGGCGGAGATCTGCTTGATCTCGGCGACGCGGACGCCGAACCAGCGCATCGCCGAGGGCTGCACCGTGTCGGCGAGCCAGCGGTCGAGTTCGGACACGATCGGACAGGCCAGCGTCGCCGTCGGCTTGATCGCGACGGGCCCGACCGCGGTGACGGGATTGCCCTGCGCCGGACCAAGGCGCGGCAGTGGCTGCTGCGCCGGCGCCTGCGAGTAAGGCGCTGGCCGTGCCGGATAGCTCGGCGCATTCATGTAGCGCGCAGCCCCGGCGGCATCGGTGCCTTCGGGCGGCAGATCGATCTCGTCTTCCTGCGGCGCCACGCCGGGCGCGTTCAGCGACATCGGCCCGGTCGCGGCCCCGTAACCGGACGGCTGGCGCGTCGTGCTCTCGGGATAGTTCGACCGCGGCGGATAGGAGGAGGCCGGGTAGTTCTGACCCTGCGGATAGTTCGATTGCGGTTGTGTCACCGGCCAGCGCGGCTGGTTTCCGATGCTCCCCGGCGGACGCAATGGCTCGTCGGCAAAGCCATAGGTGCTGGAGGCTTCTCCGATCGCTGCGACCTTGAGTGGAAACTCGGCACCGCACTGGCCGGGACCGGAAATCGGGTCGATGCGGACGATGTCCGCGCTCTCCTTCACCGCGCCCGATTTCAGGCATGCGGCTTCTGCCTCGGCCCGCCACGGTTCGCGTTCGGCCTGGAAGAAGCCGCGTCCGCAACCCGCTAGCGAAACAAGGACGATGGAGCCGACGAGATACAAACGAACTCCGCGCGTCATGCACGCACGTTCGGTGAATTTACTTAAAGACTCTTCAACATGTTGATTTCAGCCTTCCTTAACCATGGCGGGCGCGCGCTGCCGGCTGCCGACGATGAGCGACAGCGAGACTGCCTTTTTCGCGAGCTGACTCTCTGTTAACCATGATGGTCATGGCAGGGCGCGCGACCATCGGGAGCGACCTCATGACGTTGGCCGGCAGACTGAGCGTTATCACCGCCTACCTCGCCATGGCCTTCGTCGGCGCTATCGTCCTCGGCATGATCTAGAGGCGTTCACCGACCGCATCACAGCCTGCCATCAGGCCGCCGAGGCTCTAAAGCGGTGTGAATGCCGGCCTGAGCCGCGTGCTATCCAACCGAGCTCTGCATCAGCGAGTGAAACATCAGGTATCGCGGCATGGCGCCGTGGACGAACAGCGATGCACCCGGAACCGCTGCGACGTTGGGGTCGGCAACGTCGAGGAAGCTCGACGACTTGCCGAGGTCCTGCCACCGCGGCAGCGGAATGTGGATCCCCTTGTTGAGGCGGAATTCCTGCACGACCTGGTTCAGCTTCACCGGCCGCTGGTCGTAGGTCAACACTTTCGGGGCGAAAGACCGCAGTCCCTCACTCTTCTCCCTGCTCGTCGAGAAGCGGCCGTCATAGTCCCACACCTCTTTCAGAGCGGGCTTGAGGTCCTTGGCTCGGTTCAGGAACGTGCTCATGTACTGGACGCCGGCGCTGTAGCTCGCCGTGATCACCTCCTTGAGGTCCATATCCTCGCCTTTCCGTCCCGGAAAACGCTGGTCGCGGATATGCCTCAGGATCAACTCGATCAAATCTTTCCACTTGTCGGGAAACACGCCGCACGTTTCCGTCGACGCGAGGCTGAAGATCGGCATGATGAGCACGATCTTCTTGTTCGACGCGGCGAGCTGGGCGCCCTGCTGCTCGCAGTAACGGTAGATGTTGTGCCAGCCGCCGGTCTGGTCCGCGTACTGTCCGTCGTCGTATCCGGCCCGTGGTGTGGGCAGCGGATGGAAGAAGATGAGCGCGCGGGTGAACTCGGTCGTGCCGTCCGGCACCACGGCGCATACGCGCGCCGGCAACCCTCTCGCGTATGCAAACACGAAATTCCTGAACCCGTTGTGCCCGGTCGTCCCCGACCGCAACACCCTGTCGGCCACGACCGTATCCGGAGCGGCGACCTGGAGCCTGTCGTTCGCCGGAAACGCCTTGGCGCTCGGATGATCCTTGAGTTCTCGAATCATGGGGACGCTCTGCGTCTCGAGCGGCCTCTTTGGCTCCCGCTCGACTTCACGCGGCGAGCGGTGCTCCAGCTCGGGAACGTCTTTCACCATGCGTGACCCCTTGTTCGTCGTGGACGGAGGAGGAGCGCGTCAGTGACGGCTGGCTGCGCAGGAAGGCAGAGCGATCAATTCAAGCCGGAGCAATCAACTTAATCGAAGGGCTACAGGGAGTCCAGAAGTCGATGCGGTTGCAAATGGGCGAGAAGCGGACAGCGTCGACACATTCTGACGCGAATGATGGATGTCAGTTGCCCAATTGAGAAAGCCGCAACGATATTCATTCCCAAGTTCATTCCCAAGAACGCGTGGCACGGATTCATTGCTCCCGATAACGAGTTGTTGTTGCTCCGGGTCACGGCGCTTGCCGGTCTGGATGGCTTTCTCCGCAAGACCAAGCATGCAGCGAGGCGCTGTTCCGACCGCGAGCCGCCCGACACTTCGCGCTGCGCGGGCCGGTGGCCGTGACTTCAGTCACAGAGGGAGCGAGGCTTGCGGCCTAGGGTCGAACCACGCTCGCTGGCCTGGCGACATAGACCATACCCGCTCAAGGCTGCATCTTTGGAGGTCTCATGAAGAAGCTCTATTTCGCCGCCACCGCGCTGTTGCTCGCATCCACCGCCGTGGCGCATGCCGGCAACGTGATCACCTTCCAGATCGAAGGACAGAAGATCCAGATCCAGGCGCCGAAGAATTGCAGCTCGCTGAACTGCGTCACGATCGTCGCGCCAGGCCTGTCCAAGAAGCCGATCACGCTGAACAATCTCGATCTCAATGGTTTCGGCTCCGAGGACGATGATGATGACGCGACGTCCGGCGCGACGACGACGGCGCAGGGGGCGCCGGCGCCGACCGCTCAGCAGCCGGCACCGCCGACAGAGGTCCAGCCGACCGCGCCCGCCGCGCCCACGGTCACAGCGCGGGCTGCGCCGGCACCGGCGCCGGTCGCAGCACCCGCTCCCGTTACGGCACCCGCACCGGCCGTCACAACGCCGGCGCCTGCGCCGGTTGCCGCTACCCCTGCTCCTGCTCCGGTCACGCCGATCGGCCTGTGGGCGACCGAAGAGAACAAGGGCAATGTCCGCGTCGAGCCGTGCGGCGCCAATCTCTGCGGTTACGCCGAGAAGACCAATGCGCGCATCCTGATCAACATGAGGCCCGACGGCTCGAAGTGGAGCGGCCGCATCCACGATCCCGACTCCGGCCGCAACTACGATTCCACGATCTCGATGAAGGGTCCGAATGCGATGCGCGTGCAGGGCTGCGCCTTCGGCGGCATGTTCTGCGGCGGCCAGACCTGGAAGCGCGTGAGCTGATATTACCGCCGTCATCCCGGGGCGATGCGAAGCATCGCACCATGGTGCGCAATTGAGCACCTGAGGATCTCGCGCGACGGCTTCACTCTGTCCCCTCACCCTGAGGAGCCTGCGCAGCAGGCGTCTCGAAGGGCGAGGCCCAGATCCCGGCCTGCATGGTTCGAGACGCGCGCAAGGGCGCGCTCCTCACCATGAGGGGATAGAGCGCCCTCTGTTGTTCGCCTCTCCCGTGCGGCACCTATTCATCCACCATTCAGCTGCGCCCGGCTGAAATCCGCGGCTCTCGCCTCGCGTTCTTCACCGGGACCTCCTTGTGACTTCATTGGTGGTATGGCGCCGCTTCGCATTCGCGCTTGCTCTGATGGCCTTGCCGCCGGCAGGCAGCAGCGTAGCTTGTGCGTCCGATACCGTGGAGCTTGCACAGGCACAGCCGATACCCGGCCCCTCCCCGACGCCGTCGGCCTCACCGGCACCCGCTGCAGACGCGCAGCCCGCCGCCGTCGAGCCGATCGGCAACGTCGCGACGGTGACGGGGATCGCGACCGTGATCCGCGACAAGAACTCCTATCCGCTGCGCGTGCGCGACGACATCTATCTCAACGACGTGGTGCAGACCTCGTCGAACTCCTCGCTCGGCATCACCTTCAACGACGCCACCACGTTCAATCTCTCGGCCAGCGCCAAAATCACGATTGACAACTACGTCTACGAGGACGGCGGCAGGCAGAATTCGGCGATCTTCGACGTCGGCAAGGGCACGGTTGCCTTCGTGGCGGCAGCGGTGGCGAAGACCGGCGACATGAAGATCACCACGCCGACGGCAACGCTCGGCATCCGCGGCACCACCGGCGTCGTCGAGGTGCCGGAAGGCGCGGCGGCGAGCAGGGCCAGCAACGTCAACATCAAGCTCTATCCCGACGCCGACGGCCGGGTCGGTCACATCGACGTCGACGACCGCGGCAGCGGCACGCGGCTCGGCGCGCTGACACAGGCGTCCAGCGGCTTTGCGATCCGGCCCGACGCACGCGGCGCCGGCGGCGTCATGCGCTTTGCCGCGGTACCGATCACGATTCCCGCGCAGCAGATCGCGCGCGACCGCGGCTTCGTCAGCCAGGTGCATCTGGCACAAACCACGGGCCGGCAGATCGTCACCGAGCAGCGCGACTTCCGCCGCGCCAATCCGGGCGCGTTCAGCCGCATTCCGCGGCCGGTCCAGCCGCAGCAGCGGCAATTGCGGCCGACGACGGCACCCGGACAACAACCACAGCGCCGGAACGGACAGCCTGGTCAGGATACCCGCCCAGGTCAGCAGAAGGGCACACCAGGCCGCCAAGGCGCCCAGCCGCCGCGGCAGCAAGGACAAGGCGGCGCCATGCAGCCAGGCGCGCCGCGCGCCGGCCAGGGGCATCAGCGACAAGGCGAGCGGGGACGAGCGCCTCAACGTGAAGGCCAGCGACAAGGCACGGGTCGGCCCGTTGCTCCAGGCATCGGACGAAGCATGCAGCCTGGTGGCGAACAGCAGACACAGCCGCAAGCACCGCGCACGGGATTGCAGCCTGGCCAGCCAACTCAACCGCCTGCGGCCCAACAACCAGGCGGCATGCAGCGACAAGGTGGCTTCCAGCGGCGCCTCCCCGGCGCACAACGCCCCGCAGCGCCGCGCAGGCTGGCGCCAGCCCCGAGGGACAGGAGAGAGCGGCGGTGACAGCGTCGCCTCAGCGTGAGGCTCGGCGTCGAGCGAAATCCGCTGCTTCTCCTCGTCATTGCGAGTGCACCAAATTGCAGGCCGATTTGACGGCGTAGCGAGCGCTCACGCCTCGCCGCGCAGCCACGCCTTCACCTTCTGCAGCAAACCGTGGCGCAGCTCATCGACAGAGGCCGCCTCGGCCGGCGTCAGCGTCTGCAAGGCGGCATCGATGTCATCGGCCGCTTCCGCCGGCTCGGGCGGCGGCAGCGACGCTGCCAGCCCTGCCGCCTCGAGCGCGATCGGACCGACCTGGTTGAGAAACGCGCGTTCATATTCGCGCGACAGGCGGGCAATCGCATCGTCCAGCGTCAGCCAGTCGACCGCCTTGATGTCGTTCATCAGCTTGCGGACCGGTCCGCCGTCAGCTTCCATCCGCCAGAAATGCACGACCTTGGAGCGCCCACCGGACTGATAAACGAGGGTGCCCAGAAATTCGTGCACGGCGACGTCGTGACCGGTCTCCTCCAGCACCTCGCGGTGCGCGGCCTCCTTCGGCGTCTCGCCGTCGTCGAGCTTGCCCTTGGGGAGGACCCATTCGTTGCGCTTGCGCTGGCGCACGACCGCGATCAGCGGCGCCGAGCCACGCCGCAGCACAATACCACCCGCGGCCATGACCGGCGCCCGCGCCATCGCTCACACATCCGAAATCGTCGTTCCCGATAGACGATATAGCCAGCGGCGACGGCAGATTGAAGGCTACTTTTTCCTCAAGAGCGCTTGACCCGCGCGAATGCGCGAGCCCTCGCCGATGCCGTCGCAGAAGTTGAAATCGCCAGGCGCCAGGATGATGATGGTCGAGCCGTGCTCGAACCAGCCGAGCTCCTCGCCCTTGGCCACGTTGACGTCACAGGGGAAATTGACCGGCCCCTTCGTCTGCGCGTTCAGCACCATGTCGAGGAAGTGCAACCGGATGCTCGCGACCAGGATCGCCGCAACTGGCACCAGTGTCACCGCTTCGCCGGTGGAGAGGTGGGTGCGGATCACCGCGCGCTCGTTCTTGCAGAACAGACGCTCGACGCGCTTGAGCGCGATCGGGTTGACGTTCCAGACGTCGCCGTGGATCAGCGTGACACGTTCGATATGGGCGTCATAGGGCGCGTGGAAGCGGTGATACATGCTCGACGTCAGCCGCAGCGTGACGAAGGAGCCGTTGCGGTGCTGGTCGACCAGCGCGGAATCGCCGAGCAGGTCGAGCAGCGAATAGGGCGCACCCTTGACCTGGAACAGCTCGGTGTCGGCGATCTTGCCGTGGGCGCCGACGATTCCATCAGAGGGGCTCGCCACCACCGCCGGATCCGGATCAAACGGCCGCAAGCCCGGCTTCAGCTCCCGGGTGAAGCAGTCGTGCAGGCTCTTGAAATGGGTCTTGCGCGCCTCCGACAGATCGAGGTCCGAGAACAGCTTCCACAGCGCGATCGAG
This sequence comes from Bradyrhizobium sp. R2.2-H, assembly GCF_004346455.1. Classification (NCBI taxonomy): domain Bacteria; kingdom Pseudomonadati; phylum Pseudomonadota; class Alphaproteobacteria; order Hyphomicrobiales; family Nitrobacteraceae; genus Bradyrhizobium; species Bradyrhizobium sp. R2.2-H. Next base: position 330,489 of record NZ_SMBR01000005.1, on the reverse strand, counting down.
AAGTCGCGGACGAGCGGATTCTCGACCTTGGAGAACCAGCCCATGAAGCGGGTCAGGGCCGCGCGGGGGATGCGGTTGGTCAACAGGAAGTTGAGGTCTTCCTGCTGGGTGAAAGAGGCGATGAGGGCTTTGACTGTCATGAATCTGTCAGCTCGCAGGGTTAGCGCTTGTTGTCATGGAAACGACACTCCCGATTCTCTCGATGTCCGTGGCCGCCGCAGCGTCCGCTGCCGCCGCCTTCCCGAAGCTCAAGGCGCGCATCGAACTCTCCCGCGCCAAGCACCGGTCGCTCGCCGGGCACTCCAAGATGTCGCGCCGGGTAGCGCGGCTGCTGCCGTTCTACGAGTACGGAGAGAACGACTATTTCTCCTGCGACGGTGCGCCCGCGAACATCGCCGCGCAACGCAAGGACGGCTTCTTCCGCCTCGCCCGCCTCTACGCCGAGCGCTACCCGAAGGGCCGCGCGATGACGAAGGAGGCGGCGGAGAAGATCTCCGACCTGAACTTCACCGAGAGCTACCGCGTGCCGTTCCAGTTCTCGCGTCTCGTCCGCGAGCACCTGGGCACCTCGACCTTCATGGAGTCCTCGCGCGGCGCCACGGTCACCGACGTCGACGGCAACACCTCTTACGATCTCACCGGCTCGTACGGCGTCAACATCTTCGGCAACGACTTCTACAAGGAATGCATCGAGGGCGCCGAGAAGCGGGCGCATGCGCTCGGACCGGTGCTCGGCCCCTACCACCCCGTGATCCTCGACAACGTGACCCGGCTCTGCCGGATCTCGGGCCTCGACGAAGTCTCGTTCCACATGTCCGGCACCGAAGCCGTGATGCAGGCGGTGCGGCTGGCGCGCTACCACACCAGGCGTACCCATCTCGTCCGTTTCGCCGGCGCCTATCACGGCTGGTGGGGCGACGTGCAGCCCGGCGTCGGCAATCCCATCCCCGCGCACGAGACCTACACCCTCGCCGAGATGTCCGAGAAGACGCTGCACGTGCTGAAGACGCGCAAGGACATCGCCTGCGTGCTGGTCAATCCGCTGCAGGGCCTGCATCCGAACGCCAACGCGCCCGGCGATTCCTCGCTGGTCGATTCCTCCCGCGGCGGCAATTTCGATCGGGCCGCCTACACGGAGTGGCTGAAGAAGCTGCGCGAGGTCTGCACCGAACGCAGCATCGTCCTGATCTTCGACGAGGTCTTCGTCGGCTTCCGTCTCGCCGCCGGCGGCGCCCAGGAATATTTCGGTGTGCGCGCCGACATGGTGACCTACGGCAAGAGCCTCGCCGGCGGCCTGCCGGTCGGCGTGGTCTGCGGCAAGAAGGAATTGATGCGCCGCTTCCGCGACGATCGTCCCGCCGACATCTGCTTCGCCCGCGGCACTTTCAACTCCCACCCCTACGTCATGACGGCGATGGACGAGTTCCTGAGCCGGCTCGCCAGCCCGAACTTCCGCGCGGTCTATGACGGCCTCGAGGAAATCTGGAACGGCCGCGTTCAAAAGCTCAACCGGATGATGGAGAGCGCCGACCTGCCGGTGCGGTTCGCCAACTTCTCCTCGATCTGGACGGTGAAATACACCACGCCGTCCCGCTACAACTGGATGCTGCAATACTACCTGCGTGCCGAGGGCCTGGCGCTGAGCTGGGTCGGCACCGGCCGGCTGATCTTCAGCCTCAACTACACCGACGCCGACTTCACCGAGGTCGCCGAACGCTTCGTCCGCGCCGCGCAGAAGATGAAGGCGGACGGCTTCTGGTGGCACGACGGCGCGCTCACCAACAAGCAGATCAAGCGGCAGATACTGAAAGAGATGCTGGCCAAGCGCTTCGGGCGCTGAGGCTTCGTCACACACATCCCCGAACGCCGCTGCCAATTCCCCCTCGCCCCGCTTGCGGGGAGAGGGTCGGGGTGAGGGGGACTCTCCGCGCATGCGGTTAGAGTTAGTGGACACCCCGCCAGCAGCACCCCCGCGGAGAGCCCCCCTCACCCGAATTTGCGCTCCGCGCAAATTCGACCTCTCCCCGCACGCGGAGAGAGGTGAAGGAAGCATCGCGTTCGCAACCCCCAAGACGTGGATGCCCGGCACGAGGCCGGGCATGACGTAGCCATCAGACATCGGAGCGTGTCGCGTGCGCAGCGCGCTTCAGGCGTGCTGCTCTTCGAGCACGGGCTCATCGATGAAGCCCAGCGTGTGCTCGGGATTGAGGTGCAGGCCGGGATCCATCAGCTCGCCGCGCATCAGCGCCAGCGGCGCTTTGTGATAGAGCATCAGGTCGTGGAACGGATCGGTCAGGATCTTGGTCATCCAGACGAGGCCGGTCTCGACGTCGCGGATGAAGAACAGGTGCACGGTGCGGAACAACAGGCCGCCGCCGCCGACCACGAGCCAGATCTTCGCCACCTGCCGCATGAAGTCAGTCGCGCTCTGCCAGGGCGTGAAGATGCCGAACAGGGTGGGATCGACGACCAGCACCAGCGGCGAAAGCGCCCAGATCGCCATCAGCACCACCTTGCGCTGCAGGTTGTAACCGACCTTGATCTCTTCCTTGTATTCGTGCGTCGCCTGGTTGACGTGATCGTAAGTATGCGGCTCGAAGAAGAAGTGACCGGCCTGGCGCGAGGTCATCGACACCAGCCATCCGACCAGCGCGGACACGACGGGATCGATGAACAGCCAGACATAGGCGAACAGGAAGCTCAGCGCGCTGACGAAGTGCAGGCTCTGGTTGATGCGGCTGTGGTGATAGTAGCGATGGTCGTCCCAGCGCTGGATCCGCAGCTGCTCGAGATAGTTCTTGATCATGCTCTCCCCCAAAATGCTTTCGGGTACGGGATTACAGGGATTCGATGTAGGCCGTGTGACATCATCATTTTGTCATGTGACGATGCGCAGCGGCGCGGTGACGCACGGGTTACTCTCTCCCCTCATCCTGAGGAGCGCGCTCTTGCGCGCGTCTCGAAGGATGAAGGCCGAGGAACTCAAGCCGCCTTGGCGACGTCGACCTTGCGGAAGCGCACCAGCGAGAAATGACCGAGCGGCGGGATCAGGCGGCGCTCGGCGAGCTCGATACCGTTCGCACCGGAGAGCCACTTGGCATAGCGCGACCAGGCGAATTCGGCCGTGCGGAAGCCGAGCGGGCGCACCACCGGCTGCAGCTTCTGCTCGATGAAGCGGCGCATGCCGGTGTCGGCGCTGACGCGGGTGAGGATGATCAGCTCGCCGCCGGGGCGCAGCACGCGGGCGAATTCGTCGAGCGCCTTCTCCGGGTTCGGCACGGCGGTGACGACATATTGAGCCATCACCACGTCGAACGAATTGTCGGGGAATTCGAGCTTCTCGGCGTCCATCACCGCGAGGCCCTCGACGTTCTTCAGCTTCTGCTCCTTCACCCGGCGGCGGGCCTTGTCCAGCATCGCTTCCGAAATGTCGGTGCCGAAGATGCGAACATTGGGGGCATAGAGCGGCAGCGAGATGCCGGTACCGACCCCGACCTCCAGCACGCGGCCGCCGATCTTGTTGGTGGCCGCGATCGCGGCCTGCCGCCCCTTGGCGAACACGCCGCCGAACACGAGGTCGTAGACCGGCGCCCAGCGGTCATAGGCCTGCTCGACCGTGCCACGGGTGAGGTCGAGCTGCTGCGTGCCGTCAAGGTTCATGATCTTAGCCATCGATGTGGTTCTCGCTGTTGTTCGAATTGACGATCAGCTGCGCACCGGCCGCCGCGCCATGATCGGCGAGGCACGCAAGGCGCGGCTGGGCTGAAGAGAGGTGAGATTGCCGACGAACTGGCGCGCGCTGTTCTCCCAGGAGCGCTCCAGCGCGAAATTGCGGCAGGTCTCGCGCGACATCGTGAGCGCGCGCAGGCACGCGGTGCGCAGGTCGTGGTCGATCGCGCCGATCGGGTGATCGGCAATGACGTCCTTCGGTCCCGTGACCGGAAACGCCGCGACCGGCGTGCCGCAGGCGAGCGCCTCCAGCTGCACCACGCCGAACGTGTCGGTCAGGCTCGGAAACACGAAGACGTCGGCAGCGGCGAGATGCGCGGTCAGATCCGCGCCCTTCTTCTCGCCGAGAAAGACCGCGTCCGGGTACTTCTTTTCGAGCGCCGCCTTCTGCGGGCCGTCGCCGACGACGACCTTGGTGCCGGGCAGGTCGAGCGAGAGGAACGCTTCGAGATTCTTCTCCACCGCCACGCGGCCCATCGTCATGAAGATCGGGCGCGGCAGGTCGAGCTCGGCCGGACTATCGGGATGGAACAGTTCGGTGTCGACGCCGCGCGTCCAGAAGCCGAGCCGCTTGAAGCCGCGCTCGGACAGCTCCTGCCGCAGCGAGGGCGTCGCCACCATCGTCATGGCGGCGGCATCGTGGAAGTGGCGCAGCACGGCATAGCCGATTGCGGCCGGGATACCGGTCCGCACCGCGACATATTCCGGAAAGCGCGTCGTGTAGGAGGTGGTGAAGGCAAGCCGGTTGCGGCGGCAATAGGCGCGCGCCGCCCAGCCGATCGGGCCCTCGGTCGCGATGTGCAGCGCGTCCGGCGCCGCCCGCTCGATCCGCCGTGCGATCTCCTTCGCCGAAGGCAGCGCAAAGCGCAGGCCCGGATAGGTCGGCAGCGGCCAGGACGGAAAGCCGTCCGGGGTGAGGAAGTCGATCTCGACGTCGAGGGCCCTGGCCGCATTCGCCAGCGAAGTCAGCGTCCGGACCACGCCGTTGACCTGCGGATGCCAGGCGTCAGTCGCGATTAATACCCGCATGGGGAAATCCCGAGAGTTTGATGATTCTCAGGCATCGACCATCAACGAAGGATATTTCAGGCGTGTGACGTCACAGAAGTGTCGGCGTGCTGTTTTGTTCGTTAACGGGCGCACGGAGCCACGAAACCGTCATGAAACAATCCTTTCCGCGACGAAACCGTTTTCGGTTTTCCGCGCAAATGTCCCGAAACGTTTCGCCGTTAGGACTTGAGGCAACGGAGCACCGAAATGGTGCCGCGGTGATCAGAAACACCGAGCAAACAGGGGCGACCAATGTTCAATCTGGATATGTTCAAGACGTTTTCGCGCGCGGCTGCACTCAGTGCCGTCGCGGTCTCCGCAATCGCGTTCGCTAGCGCAGCCGAGGCCGCGCCGGTGCAGATCTTCCCGTTCTTCCAGCCGCTGCCGCCGATGACCGCGCCGCAGCCGCTGCAGCCCTATCAGCCGTATCAGCCCTATCAGGCGCCGACCTACCAGACCGAGCCCTCCGAGGAACAGGACGCGGTCGAGCTGCCGGCCCGCTTCCGCCGCCAGACCGTTGCTTACGCGACGCGAGAAGCGCCGGGCACGATCATCATCGATACGCCCAACACCTATCTCTATTACGTGCTCGGCAACGGCCAGGCGTTGCGCTACGGCATCGGCGTCGGCCGCGATGGCTTCACCTGGTCCGGCATCCAGTCGGTGAGCCGCAAGGCGGAGTGGCCGGCTTGGACTCCGCCGCCGGAAATGATCGCCCGCCAGCCCTATCTGCCGCGCCACATGGCCGGCGGCCCCGGCAATCCGCTCGGCGCCCGTGCGATGTATCTCGGCGGCACCATTTACCGGATCCACGGCACCAACGCGCCCGAAACCATCGGCAAGCGTGTCTCCTCGGGCTGCATCCGCATGACCAACGAGGACGTCACCCACCTCTATTCCCGCGTGAACGTCGGCACCAAGGTGATCGTGCTGCCGATGACCGAGCGCAGGGCCGAGCTCGGCACGGCAACGCGCTGAACGACCGGACATTGTGACGCAAGCGGCCCCGGAACCCGCCGGGGCCGTCTTTGTTTGCCCTCGACATCCCGACGCGCCTGTTGCGGCGCGATCCCCGATGGAGGCGCAAATGCAACCACGCCTGCAACCTTCGTCAAAAGCGTGGGTGCACGCGATCGGCGCCGGGGCACTGACGCTGCTGTTGTCCGCGCCCTTCTCACTCGCGCAGCAACCCGCGAGTGACGATAAAGGCCAGCAGGCCTTCAACAACTCCTGCCGCACCTGCCACTCCATGAAGGAGGGCGACAATCGGCTCGGTCCCAACCTCAACAAGATCGTCGGACGCAAGGCCGGCTCGCTGCCGAACTACAACTACTCCTCGTCGATGAAGGAAGCGGGCTTCGCCTGGGACCAGGACAAGCTCACCCGCTTCATGGTCAAGCCGGACGAGGTCGTCTCCGGCCACAAGATGCAGCCCTATGGCGGCGTCTCGGCAGAGGAAGCGAGCAAGGTGTTTGCGTATCTGCAGGGAGCTTCGCAGTAACAGGCCCGACAATGCCGGGCCGTTCTCGTTTGGCGCTGGTGCCCGTGGCCATCCTTCGAGACACCCGCCTTCGGCGGTCCCTCAGGATGAGGACTGAGTGCGGGGCAGCTCTGTAGCCGCGGCGGCGATGTCGATTAGCCTCATCCCGAGGAGATCGCGAAGCGGTCGTCTCGAAGGACGAGGCGTTCACGTCGGCGGCGCACTTACCGGCTGACTGCACGCCGCCATTCTGCGATCAATCTCAGCCACGCCGATGCATGAAACGCGCTCATCAAGAGATACATCGGTATCATCCCGCCGAGCACGGAATCGTGCCCGGCTGCGCACAGGATATCTGCCGAGCCATTGTCGAGCATGACCGTCAGCACGGCCATGATCGCGAAGGTCGGCGTGGCCGCCAGAGCGAGCCATCGGGCGAGGTGACCCGCGGTCCCGGCGCCGTCGTGGCCGGCGCCGGGAGCCGCGCTGAGCGGAGCGGTCATTTCCGTTCCCCCGCGGCCTCCTCGCGAAAGGCCTTCTCGCCGGCGTCCGAGATCTCGACCCATTTCTTGTCGGGCTCGGCGCATTCGGTGTAGCTGTCGTGCCAGTTCCACCATTTGTAGGTCGGCGTCTGCGGATAGCCCTCCGGCGAGTCCTCCCACACCTCCTGGCGGCCGAGCGGGGTGATGTCGAGATAGTTCCAGGTGCCGCCCATCTGCTCGTCACCCCGGCTCTTGACGAAATAGGTGCGAAAGATGCGGCTGCCGTCGCGATAGAACACGTTCGTTCCGTGCCACTCGCCGACGCCGAAATCGGCATCGAAGCTGTCGGTGATGGTAACCCAGGGCATGGTCCAACCCATCCGCTTCTTCAGCCGAGCGATGTCGGCCTGCGGCGCGCGCGAGGCGAACACCAGCGTGGTGTCGCGGGCGTTGAGGTGCGCGACATGGGCGACCTGGTCGGCCACCATGGAGCAGCCGCGGCAGGCATGTTCGGGCCAGCCGAACACGCCGGGCTCGAAGAACGCGCGATAGACGATCAGCTGCCGCCGGCCCTGGAACAGGTCGAGCAGACTGAGCTTGCCGCCGGGCCCCTCGAACGCATAGGTTTTGTCGACAGCCATCCACGGCATCCGGCGCCGCTCGGCGGCCAGGGCATCGCGGGCACGGGTATGCGCCTTTTCCTTCACGAGCAGTTGCTGACGGGCTGCCTCCCAGTCCTGCGGCGACACCACCGGCGGTGTCTGCATGGCGGTCTTTCCGTGCGTCGCTGCGTTGTCTGCTGAACTCATCATGGTCCTCCAATTCCCTTGCCTGGGCGAAGCTCCGCCGCACCTTGACGGTCGCGGAACCGATCGTCCCTCGCCGCACATCGTCGGCCGTCAGCGATTTCTGGCACCGGACAGCTGCGCGGTGGGAGTAACAAGTGTGGCGGGATTGACATGGAGTCGCTGATCACCGCCGCGGCGCGCGCGCTCGAAGCCGGCGATCCGCTCGGCGCGCTGAACCGCGTTGCGTTGCGCAACGATGCGCCGTCGCTCGCGCTACGCGGCATCGCGATGGCGCAGCTCGGCGATCTCGCCAAGGCCAAGACGCTGCTGCGAAGCGCCGCGCGCACCTTCGGTCCGCGCGAGGCGGTGGCACGCGCAAGATGCGTGGTGGCCGAAGCCGAGATCGCGCTGGTCTCGCGCGATCTGAGCTGGCCGGTGAAGACCCTCGCGGCGGCACGCGCGACGCTCGAGAACCATGGCGATCTCGCCAATGCCGCCCATGCGGGCCATATCGAGGCGCGCCGTTTCCTACTGGTCGGGCGCCTCGACGAGGCCGAGCGCACGCTGGCTGAAGTCCGTCCCGCGCCGCTCCCGCCCGCCTCCCAAGTCGTCCGCGAGCTCGTGGTCGCCGGCATCGCCATCAGGCGGCTCAGAACGAAAGACGCGCGCACGGCCCTCAGCCGCGCGGCTCACGCAGCGCGGCTGGCCAAAATCCCGGCGCTCCTGGCAGAGGTCGACAGCGTGAGCCTCATGCTCGACACGCCGGCGGCGCGCCTGATCGCGCGCGGCAGCGAACATCCGTTGCTGCTCGGAGAGATCGAACGACTGGCGACCTCGACGGCGCTCGTCGTGGACACCTTCCATCATGTCGTGCGCAGGCAAGGCATCGCGGTGTCGCTCGGAACGCGCCCCGTGCTGTTCGCGCTCGCGCGCCTGCTGGCGCAGGCATGGCCCGCCGATGTCTCGCGAGAGGCGTTGATATCAGGCGCCTTTCACGCAAGGCATGCCGATGAATCGCACCGCGCGCGATTGCGCGTCGAGATCGGACGGCTCCGCACCAAGCTGAAGCCACTGGCCGAAATCAGCGCGACGAAGCCGGGCTTTGTGCTGACGCCGCGGAAGACGCGCGACGTCCTCGTGCTGGCGCGGCCCCTCGAGGAGAAGCACGCGGCCGTGCTGGCCTTTCTCGCCGACGGCGAGCCATGGTCGAGCTCGGCGCTCGCCCTTGCGCTTGGGATCAGTCCGCGCACCGTGCAGCGGGCGCTCGACGAGCTGGCGCGGTCGCACAAGGTGCAGTGCTTCGGACACGGACGGGCACGCCGCTGGATGACGCCGCCTGTTCCGGGTTTCCCGACAGGCTTGTTACTCCCCACTCCGCTCCTGAAGACGTAGGATGCGTGCAAGCATCAGGGAGCGAGCACATGAAACGTTCAACCGCCGAGATCGTCACCGAATATGGGCCCTTTCCAGGCGTGGAAGCCGTGCATGGCGTCAGCTACGACGGCAAGCATGTCTGGTTCGCATCCGGCGACAAGTTGAACGCTGTCGATCCGGCCAGCGGCAAGATCGCGCGCTCCATCGACGTCGCCGCGCATGCGGGAACGGCGTTCGACGGCCGGCACCTGTTCCAGATCGCCGAGGATCGCATCCAGAAAATTGATGCCGCCTCGGGCGAGGTGCTCAGCACCATTCCGGCACCCGGCGGCGGCGGCGATTCCGGCCTTGCCTGGGCCGAGGGCTCGCTCTGGGTCGGACAATATCGCGAGCGCAAGATCCATCAGGTCGATCCCGAAACGGGAAAGGTCCTCCGCACCATCGAGAGCAAGCGCTTCGTGACCGGGGTGACCTGGGTCGACGGCGAACTCTGGCATGGCACCTGGGAAGGCGAGGAGAGCGATGTGCGGCGAATTGACCCTGATACGGGCAAGGTGCTGGAGCAGCTCGACCTGCCCGCCGGAACGGTGGTGTCGGGGTTGGAATCCGACGGCGGCGACCGCTTCTTCTGCGGCGGCGGAGATCGCGGCAATGTGAGGGCGATCCGCCGTCCTCGGCGCGGCTAAAGCATGATCCGGAAAAGTGCGCGGCGGTTTTCCGAGAAGATCATGCTTAAACGACAACCTGGAGCGCGATGCCGATTCATCCCGATCGCATCGCGCTTTAGCCCGCAATGCTTGAACGCTTGGTAACGGCGCGTTCGCTTCCGTTAACCTGTTCGCCCCAATTCCACCCCACCGGTGCGCTCTAGCGCCCTCTTCGCCCGCCCTGTAGAATCCCACCGGGGCTGCTTGGGGGATTGATGCGACCGACGTTGAATCTGAAGACCATCCTGATCGGCCTGGCAGTGCTCGCGGCGTCGTTCTTCATCAGCCTGAAGGCGATGGACTTCCTGTCGCCGCACGCGCCGAACGCGGCGCCGCCGGTCGCACAACTGCCGCCGCTGCCGCCGGCGTCGAAGAGCTCCATCGTCATCGCGCCGGTGGCCATCGCGCTATCTGCGATCCGCGAGCAGGCCGAGAAGGCCGCGCCGCGCAATTTCGCCGGCAAGGCCGACAACCCGATCTCGCAAATCCTGGAGAACGCCGATATCGGCTGGTCCGCGGCACGCGGCCCGATGGCAGCTAGCGGCGACAAGGACGTGCTGACGATCTCGACGCCGCTCAGCGGCAGGCTGAACGTGACGGGGTCGCTGTCGTCGAAGGCCACGGGCGCGCTCGGCGACGCGCTCGGCAGCGTGCTCGGCGGTGACGCGGCCAAACGGATCGGCGCCGTCAACATCAAGAACTTGAACGCCAGCGCCGAGATCAAGGGCAACGTGGTCGTCACCTCGCGCCCGAAACTCGCGGCCGCCTGGCATCTGGAGCCCAATCTCGGCGCCCAGGTCAATCTCGGCGACACCAATCTCGCGGTCGCCGGCGCCAAGGTCAACGTGCCGGCGCAGGTGAAGCCGCTGATCGACAAGACGGTCGGCGAGCAGATCAACGCGGTCGCCGAACGCATCCGCAACGATCCTTCGCTGCGAGAGAACGCCAGGGTGCAATGGGCCAAGGCGTGCCGCTCGATTCCGCTGCAAGGCTCGGGCTCCTCGGCCGCGCTACCGCCGCTCTGGCTCGAGATGAAGCCGGTGCGCGCGATCGCGGCGCAGCCGCGCGTCGATGCGCAGGCCGTGACGCTGCTGCTCGGCCTCGAGGCCGAGACACGCGTGACCTCGGCGGCGACCAAGCCGGAGTGTCCGTTTCCCGACAAGATCTCGATCGTGCCGCCGACCGGCACCGGTGTGAGCATCGGCGTGCCGATCGACGTACCGTTCACCGAGATCAACAAGCTGATCGCAGCGCAGATGGTCGGCCGCACTTATCCCGAGGACGGCTCCGGCCCGGTCGACGTCACCGTCAAGAGTGCCAACGTGACCCCTTCGGGCGACCGGCTGCTGATCTCGCTTCTGGTGCGCGCCAAAGAGAAGAAGAGCTGGTTCGGGCTCGGCGCCGAGGCGACGGTGCACATCTGGGGCCGGCCGATGCTCGACCAGGCGCGGCAGACGCTACGGCTCGCCGACATCGAGCTCGCGGTGGAATCCGAGGCCGCCTTCGGCCTGCTGGGCGCCGCCGCGCGCGCGGTGGTGCCGCAGCTGCAGCAGGCACTGCTGCAGAGGGCAACGCTCGATCTGAAGCCGATCGCCGCGAACGCCCGCGAGAAGATCGCGGCCGCAATCGCCGACTACCAGAAGAGCGAGGACGGCCTCAAGGTCGAGGCCAAGATCGACAGCCTGACTCTCGCCGACATCGCCTTCGATTCCAAGACCCTGCGCGTGGTCGCGGAAGCCGGCGGAACGCTGAATGTGTTCGTGACGAAGCTGTCGGGAATGTAGCACGCCTCCACAGAGCTATCGCATTTGACTTTGTTGCGCGACCTGCGCGCACGCCTCGTCCTTCGAGACGACGCTTACGCGCCTCCTCAGGATGAGGCTATTCGGCCTCAGTGCCCTTTGAACTGCAGCCACGCACTCCGTCCTCATCCTGAGGAGCCCGCCCAAGGCGGGCGTCTCGAAGGATGACCGCAGGAAAGAGCTCTGAAATGCAATAGCCCTGCCACTCACCGGACCCGCACACGTCCTCGTCGCTTGCGCCGCTGGCATTCTCGCTGCACGATGCTAATCTCGCATGGCATTGGACGGGACAACGCGAGGACGACATGGAAGCCGGCATGGTCACACCTGCGCCGGCACTGGTACGCTTTTCCGGCATTCAGAAGACCTATGATGGCGAGCATCTCGTGGTGAAGAACCTCGATCTCGACATCAGGAAGGGCGAGTTCATCACCCTGCTCGGCCCCTCGGGCTCGGGCAAGACGACGACGCTGATGATGCTGGCCGGCTTCGAGGTGCCGACCCATGGCGAGATCTACCTCGCGGACCGCCCGATCAAGAACGTGCCGCCGCACAAGCGCGACATCGGCATGGTGTTCCAGAACTACGCGCTGTTTCCACACCTGACGATCGCGGAAAACATCGCCTTCCCGCTCTCCGTTCGCAAGTCGAGCAAGGCGGACGTTCAGGACCGCGTGAGGGCGGCGCTGCGCATGATCAAGATGGAAACTTTTGCGCACCGGCGGCCCGGGCAGCTGTCCGGCGGTCAGCAGCAGCGTGTGGCGCTGGCCCGCGCGCTGGTTTTCAATCCGCAACTCGTGCTGATGGACGAGCCCCTTGGCGCCCTCGACAAGCGCCTGCGGGAGCAGATGCAGCTGGAGATCAAGCAGCTGCACGAGACCACGGGCATCACGATCGTCTACGTCACCCACGATCAGAGTGAAGCGCTCACCATGTCGGACCGCATCGCCGTGTTCAACGACGGCATCGTGCAGCAGATCGACAGGCCCGATGCGCTGTATGAGCAGCCGGTGAACAGTTTCGTCGCCCACTTCATCGGCGAGAACAACGTGCTCCCCGGCACCGTGGAAACCGTCGAAAGGGACTATTGCCGCGTCGCGCTGGCCGGTGGCGGCACTGTCGCCGCACGGGCGGTCAACGTGTCAGGCGCGGGCGCATCGACCTCCCTGTCGGTGCGGCCGGAGCGTGTCGCGATTGTTCGGGATGGCAGCGCCAGCGAGGGACCGAACCGGCTGCCGGCAAGAGTGCGGAACACCATCTATCTCGGCGACCACGCGCTGGCCGTGCTCGAGGTCGCCGGCAACGGCGAGTTCATGGTCAAGCTTCAACCGGGAGCGCATCACGGCCTCCCACAGGGCGAATGCGTCTTCATCACCTTCCGCCCGGAGGACTGCCTGGCCCTCGATCCCGTCTGATCAGGACCCGCATCGATCAACCTCAACGCAACTCACATGTAGAAGGAAAAAGAATCATGTTGAAGCGCAAGATTGGCAAGATCGCTCTGGGTTTGGTCGCGGCACTGAGTGCCAGTGCTGCGCTGGCCACGGTTGCAGAAGCGCGCGACCTCACCGTCGTGTCGTGGGGCGGCGCGTATCAGGATGCGCAGAAGAAGGTCTATTTCGAGCCGTTCAAGAAAGCTTCCGGGATTCCCATGAACGACGAGTCCTGGGACGGCGGCGTCGGCGTGTTGCGCGCCAAGGTGCAGGGCGGCGCTGCCACCTGGGACGTCGTCCAGGTCGAGAGCGACGAACTGGCGGTCGGCTGCGAGGAAGGCCTGTTCGAGAAGCTGGATTATTCCAAGATCGGCGGCGAGGCCGCCTATATCCCGCCATCGGTCAACCCTTGCGGCGTCGGCGCCATCCTCTACGATTTCGTCCTCGGCTACGACAAGGACAAGCTGAAGCAGGCCCCCGGCGGATGGGCCGACTTCTTCGATACCAAGAAGATTCCGGGCAAGCGCGCCTTGCGTCAGGGCCCGAAGACCACGCTGGAAATCGCCCTCATGGCCGACGGCGTTGCGCCGAAGGACGTCTACAAGGTGCTGGCGACCGACGAAGGCATCGATCGCGCGTTCAAGAAGCTGGACACCATCAAGGGCGACATCGTGTGGTGGAAGGCCGGCGCCCAGCCGCCGCAATTGCTCGCCTCCGGCGAGGTGGCGATGACCTCGGTCTACAATGGCCGCATCGACACCGCGAACAAGAACGAGAAGAAGAATTTCGGCATGGTGTGGGACGGAGCGCTGTTCACCCTCGACAGCTGGGTCATCCTGAAGGGGAGCCCGAACAAGGACGCGGCCTACAAGTTCCTGGACTTCGTCGGCAAGGCGGAGAACCAGTCAAAGCTGTCGGAGAACATTGCTTATGGCACGTCGAACAAGGATGCCGCCGCTCTGCTGGCGCCCGCCGTTCTGAAGGATCTGCCGACTGCGCCTGACAACATCAAGAACGCGGTTGAGATCAACGTTGCCTTCTGGCTCGAGAACATCGACCGCCTGACCGAGCGCTTCAACAAATGGGCGGCGAAATAGCGCGCGGCAGCACTGCCGTGCCAAGAGCATTGGAAGCAGTTTCGTTGCGGCCATCCTTCGAGACGCCCGCTTTAGGCGGGCTCCTCAGGATGAGGATGGAGTTTGGGGCAACGACTCTACGGGCACCGCTGTCGAGGAGCCTCATCCTGAGGAGACCGCGAAGCGGTCGTCTCGAAGGACGAGGCGCTTGCTCAGGCCGCCCTGAAACAAGAGACCATTGGTCAAAGAGGTTCGCGCGATGATAGCGGCGTCCCTGACCGCGACCGAGGTGCCGCTCAAGCGCCGATTGAAGCGCGCCGAGCGGACGCGCCAGGTCAAGGCGTTGGCGCTGGTAGCACCGCTTCTCGTCTTCCTGCTCTTCACCTTCGCCGGGCCCATCGCCGGCATGCTGTGGCGTGCGGTCGACGACCGCGAGGTCCGTCAGGTTCTGCCGAACACCTTGGCTGCGCTCGCCGCGTGGGACGGCAAGGACCTGCCGGACGAAAACGCCTACGCTGCGCTGGCAAGCGACATCCTGGCGGCGCGCGCCTCCGGCACCATCGCCATCGCAGCCAAGCGGCTGAACTACGCGCTGAACGGCTTCCGCACGATCCTGACCAGCACGGCCCGCAATCTGAAGGCGGAGCCGGAGCGAGGGACGGCCAAGGAGACGCTGGGCAGGATCAACCCCGCCTGGCGCGACCGCACCACCTGGACGACGATCAAGGGCGCCGGCGGTCCACTGACCAGCTTCTACCTGCTGGCGGCGCTCGACCTGACGCGGAACGTGGACGGCGCGATCGTCGCAGCCCCGCCGGACCAGGCGATCTATCGCAGCCTGTTTGCCCGCACCTTCATCATCAGCCTCAGCGTCACCGTACTCTGCCTGATCCTCGGCTTCCCGGTCGCTTACCTCCTGGCGACGCTGCCGCCGGCCCGGTCGAATCTGCTGATGATCTTCGTCCTGCTGCCGTTCTGGACGTCCCTTCTGGTCCGCACCTGCGCCTGGATCGTCCTGTTGCAGAGCAAGGGAGTCGTGAACGACAGCCTGCTGTGGCTCGGCATCGTCGACGAGCCGTTGCGCCTGATCTACAACCGCTTCGGCGTCTGCGTGGCCATGACCCACGTTCTGTTGCCGTTCATGATCCTGCCGCTGTACAGCAGCATGAAGGCGATCTCGCCTGCCTACATGCGTGCCGCGGCCTCGCTCGGTGCGCCACCCCTCACCGCCTTCCTGCGCATCTACCTGCCTCAGACCCTGCCCGGCATCGGCGCGGGAAGCCTGCTCGTCTTCATCCTGGCGCTCGGCTACTACATCACGCCGGCGCTCGTCGGCGGTGCCGCCGACCAGATGATCAGCTACTTCATTGCGCTCTACACGACCGAGACGGCCAATTGGGGCCTCGCTTCGGCTTTGGGTGCGGTGCTGCTGCTGGCCACCGTTCTGCTCGCCCTCGTCTACGGCAAGCTGGTGCAGGGACAACAGGTCACGGGAGGCATGAAGAATTGAGCGATAGCCCCTCCCTCCGCACGCCCAGCCAGCGCATCGCGTGGACCGCGACGATCATCGTCTCCACGCTGGTGTTCGTCTTCCTGATCGCGCCGATCCTGGCGTTCATGCCGCTGTCCTTCAGCTCGGGCTCGTACCTCACCTATCCGCTGCCGGGCCTTTCCTTGCGCTGGTACGACGATTTCATCAGTTCGCCGCGCTGGATGAACTCGCTGAAGAACAGCATGATCATCGGCGTCGCCTCAACGGCGCTGTCCATGGTCCTTGGCACGACGGCCGCGCTGGGGCTGGCGCAGTGGAAGAGCCGGTTCAAGCCGCTCGTGCTGGCTTTCGTGCTCTCGCCGGTGGTCGTGCCGGGGGTCATCACCGCGGTCGGCCTGTATTTCTTCTTCGCACCGATCGGGCTGACCGGCAGTTATCTCGGCCTGATCCTGGCCCACACCGCGCTAGCGACGCCCTTCGTGGTGATCACGGTCGGTGCGACGCTGCAAAGCTTCGACACCAATCTGGCACGCGCCGCCGCCTCGCTCGGCGCCTCGCCGCTTCAGGCGTTCCGCCGCGTGATCCTGCCGCTGATCCTGCCGGGCCTGGCGTCGGGTGCGCTGTTCGCCTTCGCGACCAGCTTCGACGAGGTCGTGATCGTGCTGTTCATGGCAGGCCCCGAGCAGCGCACCCTGCCGCGCGAGATGTTCAGCGGCATCCGCGAGAACATCAGCCCGACCATCACGGCAGCCGCGGTGATTCTGACGACGGTCTCGGTCATCCTCCTCGCCACCCTGGAGGGCCTGCGCCGGCGCAACGAACGGCTCAAGGGCACCGGGGCCTGACCGGCGGCGTCGCAATTTCGTGGCGAGCTGCTCGCGATGGCGAAAAGACACGACAGCGCGCCCAGTGAGAACCGGGCGCGCTTCGTTCAGGCAGTTACGCGAGCCGCATTACTCCGAGTACTTGAACTCGGGCATGTTCTTCAGCTCGTCCTTGCTGGCGTTGAACACGGCGTGGTCCGGATACCATTTCGACGTGGACGACGTCGCGGTCGCAGCGGGCCTGTCGGTCGCAGCGCCGGTGGTGGTGGTGGTGGTCGCGCCCGGCTTGGCGCTCGTGCCGGTATAGGCGACGGCCTCGTTGACGAACTTCAGCTTCTCATAGGGCACGGCGACCAGATGCTCGCCCACGCCGAGGAAGCCACCGACGCCGATCACGGCGATCTTGATGTCGCCGTTCTTGTCCATCAGCAGATCATTGATCGTGCCGATGTTCTCGTTGGCTTCGTTGTAGACCTTCAGGCCGTCCATCTTGGACGTACGCCACTGGCCCGTTGCGGTCGTGGAAATCGTCGTGGCGGCCGCGGTCGGCGCCTTGTCGGTGGTGGCGGTCGGCGCTTGCGCGAACGCGGCGGTTGCAAGAAGTGCGGTGCCGGCAAGGCCGGCGGCGATCGATTTCGTCAGCATGTTGTCCTCTCCTTCACAGAAAACTCGTGCTGGGAAAACAGCGCTGATCACTTGCAGTTCCTTGCGCGCTGCAATTTCGTCGCGCAATGCGCGAGCGGCGGAAATCACGGCTTGTGTTCCTGCGTCACTCAGGAACATTTTTGCGATGCACGGTTCCCCGCCGACAATCATGCGCCGGGGGCGACGCTTGACCGCGGCGAGGACCGCGCCGACCTCAACTCGCTCAGGTCAGCTCTTGAAGTCGATCAGGAGCGCGGAGAAATCCGAGCTGCTCGATGAGCTGCCGTTGGCTCCGTAGGACGATGCCGACGATTGCGACTGTTGCAGCGCCTGCAGGAACTGCTGGAGGATCTCGGCCGTGGTCTGGTCCGTCGAGCTGCTGCTCGTCGAGTCCGTCGTCGTCGAATCCGAAGAGTCGTCGCCCGGCGGCGGACCGGGCGGCGGGCCGCCTGCGCCACCGGCGCCACCGGCGCCACCGGCTCCACCCGCGCCGCCCGCGAAGGCGGATTGAAACACGTTTTTCAGCTCCTCGGCCTGGTCGGAGGTCAGCGTCCCATTCGACACTTCGGTCGAGATGAGGTCGTCAATCTTCGACTGCATCTCCTCCTTGGAGGGAGGCGCGCCGCTCGACTGCTCGCTCGATCGGCTCTGCTGGAGCGCCGTGTCGATATCGGTCAGCGCCGTCGAGAGCGCGGTCTGGTCCGACGACGAGATCGTGCCGGTGGAGACTTGCGATTGCAATTCCTGCTGAAGCCGCTGGAGCGGCGATTGATAGCTGCCGGCGGAGGCCGCCGAAATCGAGGTCATGATGGCTCCGTGCTGTTGCGGGGTTTCGTCGCGGACCACGCCACGGTATGGTTAACGGCCTTAACGCAGTCTTGCCGCTCCGCCATCCGTCGATTGCCGCTCGTTGCAGGCAGCCGAACAGAAACAAACCGAAACAAAAATATCCGCCATTTGGCCCGAATCCTGGTCAAATAAATCGCATGGCCATCCCCAATCCCAACATCCTCGTCGTCGAGGACGACCGCGAAACCCGGGCGTTGATCGCGAAATATCTGCGCAGCAACGCCTGCAACGTCACCGCCGTGAGCGATGGCCGCGAGATGTCGCGCGCGATGGCCGACCATCGCGTCGACCTCATCATTCTCGACGTCATGCTGCCCGGCGAAGACGGCCTCAGCCTGTGCCGCAAGGTGCGCGCCGAATCGCAGACGCCGATCATCATGCTGACCGCGCGCGGCGAGGACGTCGATCGCATCGTCGGCCTCGAGATGGGCGCGGACGACTATCTGCCGAAGCCGTTCAACCCGCGCGAGCTGCTCGCACGCATCAACGCGGTGCTGCGCCGCCAGGCCGCGGCGCAGGCGGCGAGCGCGGTCGAAGGCGCGAGCACGCTCGCCTTCGAAGGCTGGCGCATCGATCTGCGCCTGCGCGAATTGCGCAATCCCGAGGGCGCGCGCGTTGCGGTGACCAGCGCCGAGTTCGATCTGCTCAGGACGTTCTGCGAGCGGCCCGGCCGCGTGCTATCGCGCGACAGCCTGCTCGACCTCACGCAGGGGCGCAACGCCGGCTCGTTCGAGCGCTCCATCGACGTGCTGGTCAGCCGCATCCGCCGCAAGATCGAGCCCAATCCGGCCGATCCCACCCTCATCAAGACGGTGCGCTCCGGCGGCTATCTGTTCACGCCGAGGACGGAAGCAGTCGCGACGCCTCTGAGCGGCTGAGCCTGCCTGAGATGAAGCCGCCCGGGTTCTTCCACCTCAACGGCATCGGCGGGCAGATCGCCGCGCTGGTGCTGGCGTCGACTGTCGCACTCCATCTCGTCGTCACCACCGCTTTCCTGATCGGCCGGCCCGACCGCCAGGAGACGCCGCCGGACGGCGCCCATCAACTGACCGATGCCGCACAGCTGCTCGCCGCGGCCGAGGCGAGCGAGCGGCCGCGCCTCGTCGCCGATCTGGCGCGCGCCTTTCCCAGGCTCGGCATCGAAATGCTGGCACCCGGCACCGCGGCCGTCGAGACGAGCGACGGTCCGCACCTGCGCGAGATGCGCCGCCACCTCCCCCCGGGCTTCAAGGCGGTGCAGCTCGCCCCGGACGGGAATGCGCGCCGCGTCGGCATCGAATTTCCCGACGGCACGGTGATCGCAGCCCGTGGCGATGGCGGCCCGCGGCCGATGTTCTGGGGCGCGCCCTGGCTGATGGCGCTGATGACCGCCTTCATCTGTGTCACCGTGCTTGGCCTGTGGGCGGCGCGTACGCTGACGAGGCCGCTGTCGTCCTTCGCCAAGGCCGCCGAGAATTTCAGTCTCGACCGCACCTCCGAGCCGCTGCCCGAGCGCGGCCCGGAAGAGATCCGCCAGGTCGCGCGCGCGCTCAACCGCATGCAGGAGCGGATCGCGCGGCTGATGGCGGATCGCACGCGGATGCTGGCCGCGATCAGCCACGATCTGCGCACGCCGATCACGCGGCTGCGCCTGCGTGCCGAGTTCATCGAGGACGAGGGCAACCGCAGGCGCATGCTGATCGATCTCGACCAGATGCGCTCGATGCTGGAATCGGTGCTGTCGCTGCTGCGCAACGATCGCAAGATCGAGGCCTTGACGCTGGTCGACATCGCCAGCACGCTCCAGCTCATCGCCGACCAGTTCGGCGACATGGGTCATGTCGTGCGATACGACGGGCCGGCCTCCGCGACCGCCGCCGCGCGGCCCGACGATCTGCATCGCGGCGTCACCAACCTCGTCGAGAACGCGGTGCGCTTCGGCGCCGAGGTGACGATCCGCCTCGTCGTCTCGGGCACGACGCTCGTCATCGACGTCGAGGACGACGGCCCCGGCATTTCGGATGCGCGCAAGCAGGAGATGCTGGAGCCGTTCGTGCGCGGCGACGACGCGCGCACCATGGACGAGTCCACCGGCTTCGGGCTCGGCCTCTCGATCGCGCGCGCGATCGCGATCACCCATGGCGGCGAGCTGTCGCTGCACGACCGCGAGCCGCATGGCCTGATCGTGCGGATGCGATTGCCGATCTGGCAGGAGCCGCGGCTCGCGGCTTGACGCACCTCACGCCGCGAGCGGCGGGTGCTCGACAGCCTCATGCGGGAAGATTGCCACCGCCTCGAAGCGATAATTGCAGGCGCGGCAGGTCCAGAGGTAGGAGACGCGCCCCTCGCCCGGCTCGATCCAATCGGGCTGGGCGATCGGCGTGCCGCACTGGGCGCAAGGGTTGTGTCTGGGGATATCGCCGGTGTGTGCACTGACGAGGCTGGCTTTTGTCATGGCACCTCTCCCGATTTGCAGCGCTTGCGTGCTCGCTTTCGCGAGCCGGCACGAATAGACAGGCGTGCTGTCGCGCGCGGGGGTCATCCGCCCCGGAAGCCCAACTACGCCAGCTTTGAGTCGTAACGGCGGCACGGCACCGCAAAAACGTCAGCGGCGTCGTTTGGTCACATCATCGCCGTGTTCGCGGGCCTAAAGCATGATCCGGAAAAGTGCATCGCGGTTTTCCGAGCAGATCATGCTCAAACGATAAGGCAGCCGGACCCAGGCAAGTCGGGAATAAATGATGAAAATTTTACGCGTCGTCTCGCTGCTCGCGGCCGGATCGATTTTGCCGCAGGCCGCTATTGCCGGCGAAGCCGAATATGCCGAGATGGTCGCAGCCCATGCCCGCGCCAACGGCGTGCCGGAAGCGCTGGTGCATCGCGTCATCATGCGCGAGAGCCGTTACCAGCCGCACCTCGTCGGCCGCGGCGGCACGATCGGGCTGATGCAGATCAAGCTCGCGACCGCCCGCGGCGTCGGCTACACCGGCGACGCCGCCGGCCTGCGCGATCCCAACACCAATCTCACCTATGCGGTCAAATACCTCGCCGGCGCCTATCGCGCCGCCAACGGCGATCATGCCCGAGCTGTGCGTTATTTCGCGGGCGGCTATTACTACGCTGCAAAGCGCCAGCGGCTGGAGCAGCAGCAGGGGATGGTGCAACAGGCCAGCAACGAGACGTGGCTGGAGCCGAACGGCAATCCGCAGCCGATGTTCGGCGCGGCGCCGCAGCGCAAGCTGGCGCAGCGCGTCCGCAATGCGCGGGCGCAGGCCCTGAAGTAGTTTTCGTGTCCCGGAACAAGACGCAACGCTCGAGCGTTGCGTCGCAGAGCCGGGACCCAACGCTCCACGCAAAAATGGGCCCCGGCTCTGCGAGGCATCACGCCGCCAAGAGGCAGCGCGCTGCATCGCGTCCGGGGCACGGTCGGGTTCCCGGCAACACGCGTTGACCGCCCCGCCCCCCTGGCATACATTAGCACCGTTCCGAGGGGTGCTCCGAGGAGGAGCTGAGATACCGCTAAATGGGCAATAACGCCCAGGACCGCGGTGACCCTTTGAACCTGATCCGGGTCATGCCGGCGAAGGGACAGGGATGTTGCAGACCACCAAGCGACCGGATTCCCCGGTATCCATCATCGGCGCAGGCATTGCGGGAGCGTGGCAGGCCTTGCTGTTCGCACAGGCCGGTCACGCCGTCACCTTGCACGAGCGCGGTGACGAGGCGATGACGGACGCCACCAGCCATTGGGCCGGCGGCATGCTCGCGCCCTATTGCGAGGCCGAGGTCGCCGAGCCCATCATCAGCCGCCTCGGGCTGCGCTCGCTCGACATCTGGCGGCGCGAGCTGCCCGACACGCCTTTCAACGGCTCGCTCGTCGTCTCCCATCCGCGCGAGCGCAACGATTTCGAGCGCTTCGCCCGCATGACCGAGGGCCACGAGCGGCTGGACGCCGCCGGCCTCGCCGCGCTGGAGCCTTCGCTGGAGGGGCGCTTCCGCGACGCGCTGTTCTTCCCGGCCGAGGGCCATGTCGAGCCGCGCCGCGTGCTGCCGAAGCTGCACGAGCGCATCCGCGCCGCCGGCGGCACCATCCGGTTTTGCAGCGACGTCACTGCAAACGATCTCGCAAAGGATCCCGAGGGCATCGTGATCGACTGCCGCGGCATCAGTGCCCGCGGCGAGCAGCCCGAGCTTCGCGGCGTCAAGGGCGAGATGATCCTGATCGAGACGAACGAGGTGCAGCTGGCGCGTCCGGTGCGGCTGATCCATCCGCGCTGGCCGCTCTACGTGATCCCGCGCGAGGCGGGCCTGTTCATGCTGGGCGCGACCTCGATCGAAACAGAAGACACCGGCGTCAGCGTGCGCTCGGCGCTGGAGCTTTTGGGCGCGGCCTATACGGTGCATCCGGCGTTCGGCGAAGCCCGCATCCTCGAATTCGGCTCAGGGCTTCGGCCTGCCTATCCCGACAATTTGCCGCGCATCGGCATTCGCGATGGCAAGATCAGCGTCAACGGGCTCTACCGCCACGGCTTCCTGATCGCGCCTGCGCTCGCCGAGCTGACGCTGGCCTATGTCCAGCGCGGCCAGATCGACAATGAGGTGATGCAATGCGGGTGATCGTGCAATGCTGGTGATCGTCCAATGCTTGTGATCGTCAACGGCGAGCAGCGCGAGGTGACTTCCGCCAGCGTCGATGCGCTGCTCAACGAGCTCGACTACGAGGGCACCCATTTCGCCATCGCGCTGAACTACGACGTCGTGCCGAAAAGCCGCTGGGCCGAGACCGCGCTGAAGGCCGGCGACGAAATCGAGATCATCACGCCGCGGCAGGGAGGGTGAGCGGGATGAGTGAAGCTATCGCCGTCCTTCGCCTCTCCCCGCCTGCGGGGAGAGGCCGGAATTTGCAAAGCAAATTCCGGGTGAGGGGGACTCTCCGCGAGTCCGACTGTCACCGTCCCCGCGGAGGCTCCCCCTCACCCATAGCCGATGCTGCGCATCGGCGTTCTACTAAGAAGAGCGGCGGCCGCAGGCCGCCGATGCCTCTCCCCGCAAGCGGGGCGAGGGAGCGCAGTGAATTCGAGGAGACACCTTCAACATGGTGACCTTCTACGGCAAGACCTTCGCCTCGCGCCTCCTGATCGGCAGCGCGCTCTACCCCTCGCCCGCGATCATGCAGGACGCGATCCGCGCCTCCGGCGCGGGCATCGTCACGGTGTCGCTGCGGCGCGAATCCGCCGGCGGCAAGAGCGGCGACGCGTTCTGGAAGCTGATCCGCGAGCTCGACGTCACCGTGCTGCCGAACACAGCGGGATGCCGCACCGTGCGCGAGGCCGTGACCACCGCCAAGCTGGCGCGCGAACTGTTCGGCACCAGCTGGATCAAGCTCGAAGTCATCGCCGACAACGACACGCTGCAGCCCGATGTCGTCGGCCTGGTCGAAGCTGCCAGCATCCTGGTCAAGGACGGCTTCGAGGTGTTCCCCTATTGCACCGAGGATCTCTCGGTCGCGAGCCGCCTGGTCGAAACGGGGTGCAAGGTGGTGATGCCGTGGGCCGCGCCGATCGGCAGCGCGAAGGGCATCACCAACCGCGACGCGCTGAAGCTGCTGCGCGACCGGCTGCCCGACATCACGCTGGTGGTCGATGCCGGCCTGGGCGCGCCCAGCCACGCGGCGCAGGCGCTCGAACTCGGCTACGACGCCGTGCTGCTCAACACCGCCATCGCCAAGGCCGCCGATCCCGTCGCGATGGCCAACGCCTTCCGCCTCGGCTGTGATGCCGGCCGCACCGCCTACGAAGCCGGGCTGATGAACGCCCGCGACTTCGCCTCTCCTTCAACCCCTGTCGTTGGGACCCCGTTCTGGCATGCCGTATCCTGATCGATTCTATCCCGTCGTCGACAGCCTGCAATGGGTCGAGCGGCTGACAAAACTCGGCGTCGGCACCATCCAGCTGCGCGCGAAGGAACTCGACGATTCCCAGGCGCTGCAGATCGTCACCGACGCGCTGGCGATCACCAAAGGCACGCAGGCCAAGCTGGTGGTGAACGACTATTGGCGCGCGGCGGTCGTCGCCGGCGCAGAATATCTGCATCTCGGCCAGGAGGATCTCGCCGAGGCCGACCTCAAGGCGATCCGCGAGGCCGGCCTCAAGCTCGGCATCTCCACCCACGACGACGACGAGCTTGCGGCCGCGCTCGAAGCCCAGCCCGACTACGTCGCGCTCGGCCCGATCTTCTTCACCACGCTCAAATCGATGCGCTTCGAGCCGCAGGGCATCCCGAAGATCACCGAATGGAAGCAGCGCATCGGCAACATCCCGCTGGTTGCCATCGGCGGCATCAAGTTCGAGCACGCCGCGGAGATCTTTGCCGCCGGCGCGGATTCGATCGCGGTGGTCAGCGACGTCACCCAGAACCCCGACCCCGATGCCCGCGTGCGGCAATGGCTCGGCCTGTCAAAGGAGGCGGCGTGATGGTCGCTCCGCCCTCACCCCGCACTTCGCCGTCATCGCCCGGCTTGACCGGGCGATCCAGTACGCCGCGCCGTCTCGGCTTGAGCCGCACCGCCGCGGAGTACTGGATCCCCGCCTTCGCGGGGATGACAGCGGTAATTGCCTCTCGCGCAGCGAAACTAACGAATTAAACCGGAGGATCCCCATGAACATCCGCTCCAACCCGCAACAGACCGTCCCCGCCGTCACCACCGGCCCCCTTCCCTCCTCGCGCAAGATCTTCGCGACGCCTGACGCCGCGCCCGACCTGCGCGTGCCCCTGCGCGAGATCATCCTCTCCGAAGGCGCGGGCGAGCCGAACCTGCCGGTCTACGACACCTCCGGCCCCTACACCGACCCGAGCGTGACCATCGACGTCAACGCCGGCCTGCCGCGCGACCGCAAGCAATGGGTGCTGGAGCGCGGCGGCGTCGAGGAATATGAGGGCCGCCAGATCAAGCCGGAGGACAATGGCAGCGTCTCCACCGACAAGGCCGCGCGCGCCTTCTCGGCCTATCACAAGCCGCTGCGCGGCCTCGACGGCCACAAGATCACGCAGCTCGAATTCGCCCGCGCCGGCATCATCACCAAGGAGATGATCTACGTCGCCGCGCGCGAGAATCTCGGCCGCAAGCAACAGCTGGAGCGCGCCGAAGCAGCCCTCGCCGACGGCGAAAGCTTCGGCGCCTCGGTCCCCGCCTTCATCACGCCGGAGTTCGTGCGCAGCGAGATCGCGCGCGGCCGCGCCATCATCCCCTCCAACATCAACCACTCCGAGCTCGAGCCGATGATCATCGGCCGCAACTTCCTCACCAAGATCAACGCCAATATCGGCAACTCCGCCGTGACCTCGTCGGTCGAGGAAGAGGTCGAGAAGATGGTGTGGGCGATCCGCTGGGGCGCCGACACCGTGATGGACCTTTCGACGGGGCGCAACATCCACACCACCCGCGAATGGATCTTGCGCAACGCGCCGGTGCCGATCGGCACCGTGCCGATCTACCAGGCGCTGGAGAAGTGCAACGGCGATCCGGTCAAGCTGACCTGGGAGCTCTACAAGGACACCCTGATCGAGCAGTGCGAGCAGGGTGTCGATTATTTCACCATCCATGCCGGCGTGCGCCTGCAATACATCCACCTCACCGCGAGCCGCGTCACCGGCATCGTCTCCCGCGGCGGCTCGATCATGGCCAAGTGGTGCCTGGCGCATCACAAGGAGAGCTTCCTCTACACCCATTTCGACGAGATCTGCGACCTCATGCGCAAGTACGACGTCTCGTTCTCGCTCGGCGACGGCCTCCGTCCAGGCTCGATCGCCGACGCCAACGACCGCGCGCAGTTCGCGGAGCTGGAGACGCTCGGCGAGCTCACCAAGATCGCGTGGGACAAGGGCTGCCAGGTCATGATCGAAGGCCCCGGCCACGTGCCGATGCACAAGATCAAGATCAACATGGACAAGCAGCTCAAGGAATGCGGCGAGGCGCCCTTCTACACGCTTGGACCGCTGACCACCGACATCGCGCCGGGCTACGACCACATCACGTCAGGCATCGGCGCGGCCATGATCGGCTGGTTCGGCTGCGCCATGCTCTGCTACGTCACGCCGAAGGAGCATCTCGGCCTACCCGATCGCAACGACGTCAAGACCGGCGTCATCACCTACAAGATCGCCGCCCACGCCGCCGACCTCGCCAAGGGCCACCCCGCCGCGCAACTGCGCGACGACGCCCTCTCCCGCGCCCGTTTCGAATTCCGCTGGACCGACCAGTTCAACCTCGGCCTCGATCCGGATACCGCCAAGAGCTTCCACGACGAGACCCTGCCGAAGGAAGCCCACAAGGTCGCCCATTTCTGCTCGATGTGCGGCCCAAAATTCTGCTCGATGAAGATCACGCAGGACGTGCGCGACTATGCAGCGACGCTGAACGATCCGAACTCGGTGGGCATGTCGATGAGCGGCACGGCCGAGGACGGCATGGCCAGGATGAGCGCGAAGTTCAAGGAGATGGGCAGCAGCGTGTACTTGGATGCGGAGAAGGTGAAGGAGAGTAATCGGGTGTTGTGAGGGCTCTCTACTTCAAGCCGAAGAAGGAAGGCCGGGCGACACCCCGGCCTTCATTGATTGCAAGATTCGTTGTCAGGCTCGCCAGAACTTAGTCACTGATCCAGAATTGAGACGGAGTCTTTTGTCAGCTCGAATCGAACTTCATCTATTTGGAGCCGGCTTAGTGCATCGGCAAGGTCAGGCGCTAAAGATTCATCCGCGGGCAAGACGATGGTCATTCGGCACGGCTTCTTCCGACCATGCACCAAGAGCTGACCTACCGCCGAATAGATCGATGAACGATCTGCGCTTGGTTTGACCTCAAAGATTTCTACTAGGTCGTTACCGTTCGCGACGCCGAGATCGATATACACATTCTTCACAATACGACATCGCCTTGGAAGCCGTTTAGCTGATCGCCACAATTGCAGTGCATCGACTATCTCTCCATGTCTGGAGATATAGTCGATTTCGCTGCTTCGCCGTCCCTTTCGCCGACCGCGCCCTTCCGAGAAATAATGTTCGAACTCTCGCCGCTCCTTGAGGAACTGCGGTGACTGGATTTCACCTGTACGCGCCGCCTTCTTGAACCCCCTTACCAAGTCGATGTAGCGGGCTGCGGACTTCGCCGCGACTTGCCCCTCAATGGGCATTACTATCAGGCCAGATCGGACCTCCCCCGATGAATCAACAACATCAACTACATCGTAATGCTTACGGACTGCCCACGTAAGAAAGCTGCTCTTGCCTACTCCTTCCGTGCCTCCGCCTACACGCCCTGAATGCAAAAGGTATATAAGTCCGGTTTCGGTAGCCCGCGCGAAGAAGCCAGCGGCCAGATCGTTTCGACCTTCATAGGTCGTATTGACTTCGACCGTTATCGATACGCCGGGGTGCTCACTTAGTACGCCGAACCAATTTAGGCGCCTCTGAGTGAACGCATCCGCATCGCAATCATCAGTCCAGAACCAATGCTGCCCGTTTGTGGCTACCTTAGCTCCCTTCACCCGTCCGCCTGGATATCCGATGTCCCTTGTCGCCGTCTTCGCAAACGCGCTCCGCATAGTTCGGGAAAGCTTCTTGTGCGCACGGTCGATATCCGAGCGATCTTCGAGATATTGAAACAACTTATCCTCCGAGATCGTCAACTTTTAGATGAAATGACGAATCATACTACCTATTTCCGGAAGCGCAATCACATCTGCTTAGTTTGAGTTGAGTGCCACTCGAGCTCTTTTCCGTCGCCAGACTGCAAACTCTCCATCAGACTATGCATCATCGGAGATTCACTTTGCGACTTTAATGCCAACACTCGGACCGGCAAATTGACCAAGACGACACTCGATACCCTCCCCGACCAGCTCCGCCCCAACCTCCGCCTCGTCTTCGTCGGCACCGCCGCCTCGACGCGTTCGGCCGAGCTCGGGCACTACTATGCCCATCCCGGCAACCGCTTCTGGCGCGCGATCCATGAGGCCGGGATCACGCCGCGGCGCTATCAGCCGGGCGAGTTCGCGGAGTTGATCGCGCTCGGGATCGGCTTCACCGATCTCTGCAAGACGGGCGCCGGGATGGATTACCAGATCGCGGCGGAGACGATCGACGTGCGGGGCTTTCGGGCGAAGATGGAGAAGTACCGGCCGCGGACGATTGCGTTCACGAGCAAGAAGGCGGCGAGCTTGTTTTACGGCAAGCCGTCAGTTGCGATTGCGCTGGGACGGCAAACGCGCGATGGAAGCTGGCCGGAGACGTTCGTGCTGCCTTCGCCGTCAGGCGCGGCGTCCGGGCATTGGACGCTGGAGCCGTGGCGGGAGCTTGCGGCTTGGATCGCCGCGTAGGTTCAGCGAACAATAGCGCGTCACATTCCGCTGTCGTCCCCGCGAACGCGGGGACCCATAACCCCAGGGAGTAGTTTGGCGGAGACTCGGCATTTCGGTACTGCCACCAACCGCAACAGATAGATCTCGCGGTATGGGTCCCGGCGTTCGCCGGGACGACACCGTTGGTTTGGCGGCACGCGTATAAAAAGGAACGTTGTCGGAATCCGCGCAGCCCATTCGTCCTCTGGACCAGGCGCGACCACATGGAGCCCCCCAGATGCCTCCCACCATCACTGCCTTCGCGAACTCGCCCGATCGCGGCCGCGGGCAGGCGCGCGACATGCGGGTTCGCTGGGCGCTGGAAGAAGTCGGCCAGCCCTACTACGCTCGCCTCGTCTCGTTCGAAGAGATGAAGCAGCCGGCGCATCTTGCGCTGCATCCGTTCGGGCAGATCCCGACCTATGAGGATGGCGATCTCGTGCTGTTCGAGTCCGGCGCGATCGTGCTCAACATCGCCGAACGTCATGCCGGGCTGCTGCCGCTTGATGCGAACGCGCGGAGCCGTGCGATCGCGTGGATGTTCGCGGCCCTGAACACGCTGGAGCCGCCGATCGTCGAGCTCGGCATGGCCATGCTGGTCGAGCGCAACGAGAGCTGGTACGCGGAGCGATTGCCCCTGCTGCAGGACCGCGTCCGTGTCAGGCTCGGCGAACTGTCCCGCCGCCTCGGCGGTGCCGACTGGCTCGACGGCGCGTTCAGCGCCGGCGATCTCCTGATGGTGACGGTGCTGCGCCGGTTGAACGCATCTCGCCTGCTCGACGAGTACCCTGACATCGCCGCCTATGTCGCCCGCGGCGAGGCGCGGCCGGCGTTCAAGCGGGCGTTCGAGGCACAACTGGCGGTGTTCACCGCCGCGTCGCGTTCGTAATTCGTAGGGTGGGTTAGACGTGCGGCTGCGCGAAGCGCAGACCGGGGCTACCCCAACCCTACGACACCATCGCTCCCCTCTCCCCGATCCGCCTTGTCCCGATCCGCAATCACGGTCTTCCGCATCTGCGGCACGGCCTGCATGACGCGGCTCGCCCTCGTACGGTCGCGGCGTCTTGACTTGCGAGGCTCGCTCCCGCAAGACGAGCACCGGATGCATGTGCACGTCTGGTACAATTCGAGGGATGGGGCGTCTTGAAAATGGCGAACATCGCGTGGAATCAAATCCCGCGCCTTTGCATGGTCGGGCTCGCGTCCGCGCTGCTCTCGGCCTGCTTGTCTGCCCCGGAGCAGACGACGGCAACGTCCGCGACACCGGCTCCGCCAAAGGCAGGCCATGCGTCCGTCAACATCGGGCGGCCCTTCGGCTTCAATACCAGCGTCTTTGCCCTTCCAATCGAGGTCGATGGCAAGCGGCTGATGTCGCTTCCGCCCGGACAATACACGACGGTCGATCTGCCACCCGGGCCGCACAGCGTCGGCTCCCCCAACGAATACTGGACGCGGGTGATTTCGGGCGTGCCACATCCGGCTGAATTCACGGTGGAGGCCGGCAAATCTTATTACCTGCTCCCGAAGTCCTGGGGCGAGGACGCCGGCTACAGATACACGATGGTTGGCGCGTCCGTCGTTCCCGAGAAGAACGGAATCAACCACAGCACCTTCTCAGTTCAAGTCGCCGCAGTGAATGACGCCCCGCCGGCGGAATTCAGAAAACTCACCTACACCAAGGCGCAGTAGCGAACAACTCGCAGCTCGTAGGCGGGTCAGCGTCCTCCGTAGCTCGTAGGGCGTGGTTAGCCTCGGGCTGCGCGAAGGGCAGTTCCGTGCCGTAACCCACCTCTTCTTCATCCACGGCGACAGAAGTGGTGGGTTACGGCGCATGGCCTGCGCTTCGCGCAGCCGTGCGTCTAACCCAGAGAGCTGCGCCGGACCGCTGCCCATTGCGTCCATCGCGGCGCCCCTGCATTCTGGGCTCGCCAAGATAGAGGAGCCCGCCGATGCTGACCCTCTACTCCTACCCCAACCTCTTCGGCGTCGCCGACAACAACGGCTATGGCCTCAAGGTCTATGCCTTCCTGAAGCTCGCGGGCGTGCCGTTCGTCCAGGAGCACGTCTTCGATGCTTCCGCTGCGCCGCGCGGGCAGCTGCCTTACATCGTCGACGACGGTGAGACCATCGGCGACAGCGAGGCCATCATCGCGCATGCGGTCGCGAAATATCGCCTGACCATCGATGCAGCATTGTCCGCGGAGCAGCGCCGCGCCAATCACCTCATGACGCGCATGCTGGACGATCTCTACTGGGTGATGTCCTATTCGCGCTGGAAGGACGAGCGCTTCTACCCAGCGTTCCGCGACGGCTTCATCGCGCAGCATCCGCAGGTCAGTAGCGATGGCTTCGAGAAGGCGAAGGCCTACAACGCGCAGCGCTATCACTACCAGGGCATCGGCCGCTACACACCCGAGCAGGCCTATGCGCGGGGGCTTGCCGATCTGCAGGTGCTGGCCGAGATCGTCCCGGCCGCGGGCTTCGTCCACGGCGCGTCGCCGACCAGCGTCGATGCCGGCATCTACGGCTTCGTCGCCAACATCCACTATTTTCCGATCCCGACGCCGCTGAAGGTCTTCGTCGATGCGCACGAAAATCTCGTCGCGCATTGCGAGCGGATTCACGGGATGGTCGAAAAATCGTAGGGTGGGTTAGCTTCGGGCGGCGCGAAGCGCTGTCCGAAGCGTAACCCGCCGCTGTTCGTCTCCGGAGACGCCAAAGAGGTGGGTTACGCCCCGCGGATTCGCTTCGCGCATCCGCAGGGCTAACCCACCCTACGGCACCTCGCCTTACCGCATCGTGATCGCGAGCCCCGAGAGATCCGCGTTCGCCATCAACCCGACCTGATGACCCGTCAGCTCCAGCACCGCACCCTTCTGGTTGGTCAGCACGATGGCGCGGGCGCCGCGGCCGACGGCAAGGCCGGCACCGGCGGCGCCGTAGACGCCGGCGACGTCGGAGGGGCGGTTGATGTTGGAGACGCGCCCGCGCAGCACGGTTTTCGAGCCGCCGAACACGAGGCCGTAGTCGAGGCCGCCGGTGGAGAGCGCATAGGAGCGGCCGCGGAAGTTGAGCACGCCCGAGCCGCCGGAGCCGCCGATGATCCAGCCCGCCTTGTAGATCGTCAGCGTCACGAAGCCGCTGTCGGCCCGCGCCGCGGTCGAGAGGCCGGCCAGGGCGGCGATGGCGACCAGCGCGGCGCGAAGGGTGGATGCGATCTTCATGGGTGTCTCCGGGGGCTATTTTTCAAGAGTGGATTCGAATCAGACGCGGCGAATGTATCCGATCGATCGCGGCGGCAACATGATGGGGCGGAGGATGTGGGTTGCGAGGTGCAGCAACACCCTCAACCGCCATCGCCCGCCTGGTGCGCAATTGTGCACAGGGGCGGGCGATCCAGTATTCCAGAGGCCTGCGTTGGGAAGCTCACTCTCGCCACGTCCGCCGCGGCGTACTGGATGCCCCGGCCAAGCCGGAGCATGACAGCAGACATTGGGGCCGCGCACCGACCTTCGCCAGCATGCCATAATGCCCCTGTATTGCCCGACGGAGCAAGCGAATGCTTCGCCTTTCACGAATTCTGGAAAACATCAATGATTCCCGTGCGGCGCCTACTGTGCATGGGGTTGTTTTCGCACTTTCGTTTTGCGAGGCTCCTCCCTCGCCACCGTCCAAGCGTCCCGCGACCGTCCTTGAGGTGATCCCATGCCGATCCAGCATTTCGCGCCCCCGCCGCACGTCAAGGCGCCGCCGCTGTCCTTTGCGACGCGCGTCGGCGATCTCATGTTCGTCTCGGGCATTCCCGGCTTCGACGCATCAGGCGCGCTGCCCGACGGCTTCGAGGCGCAGTTCGCCAACGTCGTCGTCAACATCCGCCGCGTGCTGGACGAGGCCGGCGCCACCTTCCGCGACCTCGTCAAGGTCAACGTGCTCTTGACCCGCGCCGGCGACGTCGCCGCCATGAACGCGCTCTATGCCGGCGCCTTCGGCCCGCCGCCCTATCCGGCGCGGACGACGTGCGTGGTGCAGGCGCTGCCCAGGCCGGAGATGCTGATCGAGATCGAGGCGGTGGCGTCACTGGCGCGGTGAGCGTGTGGCCTGCCGGGCACGCGGCCGAACCAAATGCGAGCGGAACGACTGACATGTCCGTGAGCGGCTGCGCCCCGGCTTGCAAAGATCCTGCTTTTACCGCACGAACTCTAAGATCCACTTTCCCACAGGAGATAGTTCATGCGTCGCGTTCTCGCCCTCTGTGCCGTCGCCGGCATCACTAGTTCCGTGTTCGCCGTGCCGGCCTCGGCGGCGGTCGGCTATTACGTGATCCGCTGGGACAACACCGGCATCTGCCAGGTCTGGAACGAGGACTTGAAGTACAAGCCGTTCCAGATCGGCGCATCGACCTACAAGGTCGTCAGCAAGCCGTTCCCGACCTTCCAGCAGGCTTCCGACCTCCAGATCAAATTGCGCTCCGAGCGGAAGTGCACGCTCTGAACGCGCTCACGACGGACCGGATTCGAAGGGCGGGTCGCGCGAGCGATCCGCCCTTTGCTTTGAACCTCGGCGCCAGGCGGAACTACTCACATCTTGTCCGGGGCGCTGGCTCAACCGCGTCCCGCGCACCCCTCCCGTCATTGTCGGGAGGCGCATCACGTCTTTCATTTTGAGGAGCTGATCATGCGTCGTATTTCCCTGCTGTGCGCTGCCGTCGGTGTTGCCGTCACCGCCTTCGCCGCCGCGAGCCCAGCGGAGGCCAGCTATCATCTGATCCGCTGGCAGGACAGCGGCTTCTGCCAGATCTGGGACGAGAGCATCCCGACCACGCCGTGGCCGGCGGGCTACCACCGCGCCAGCGCGAGCGTGCCGACCTTCATCGACGCCCTCGTCATGAAGGACGCCGCCCTCAAGAACGGCCAGTGCACCTGGTAACAATTCGATCGGCGAACGAAGAACCGGGCAGGACGCCAGCGTCCCTGTCCGGTTTTTTTGTGCGGCGTGAACGAGAGCCGAGGCGCCCTCACGCGTCCTTGTGCGCGCCGGGATGGATCAGGAGATCGCGCGCGGCGGCGAGGTCGATGAAGCCTTGCGCGCTACCGCCCCGGTCGGGATGCATGCCTTTGGCGGCGCGGCGATAGGCCTGGTTGATGTCCTCGCAGGTGAGCTGCACCGCGAGCGGGAGGCCGAGCACCTCGCGGGCGCGGTCCTCCCTGGACATCTGCTTCGGCATGGCGTTGCGGCGGCCGAAGCGCGGGGCGGAGAGATCGTGGACGACCTCGAGCACAACGCCGAGACGGCGCTGGGCCGCCAGCGTCACACTGTGATCGTCATTGTCGACGGCCTGGCGCAGCACCGGCAGGGCCTGCTCGGCGGCCTGGCGCAGCGTGACGTCGCTGCTCATCCGCGCGATCTCGGCGACGAGCCGGCCCGCCTCGGCCCAATCGGGCGCGTCCGCCGACCGCAGCCGTTCGAGACCGAGTTTCCAGGAGTCCAGCCGTTCCATCATGCGCGCAACGTTTAGCAATCAGGATCAGTATGCCAAGGCCGCCGTTTCCGCCCTCTTAATTTCGAGTTAGCTTTTCATGAAACTTCGAAAAGAAACCGGGAGGAATATGTCATGGCATTGCTCGCAAACCACATCGCCGTCGTCACGGGTGCCGGCTCCGGCATCGGCCGGGCGATCGCGGCCGGCTACGCGCGCGAGGGCGCACAGGTGGTGCTGCTCGACGTCAACGCCGAGACGGTGGCGGAGGCCGCGCAGGAGATCCGAACAGCGGGCGGCAAGGCCGAGAGCTTTCCGCTCGACGTTGTCAGGCGCGAGGACTGCTTTGCCCTGGCCAAGCAGGTCGAGGCCAAGATCGGACAGGTCTCGATCCTCGTCAACAATGCCGGCATCACCCGCCGCAACGCCTTCACCGCCGAGACCGAGACGGTGGCGAAGGACTGGAACGACATCATCTCGCTCAACCTCAACGGCGTCTTCAACATGACGCAGGCGTTCCTCGCACCCTTGCGCGCGAGCAAGGGCCGCATCGTCAACATCGGCTCGATCCAGTCCTTCGTCCATCTGCGCACGCCGAGTTCGGCGGCCTACACGACCTCGAAGCACGGCGTGCTCGGCTTCACCAAGGCGCTCGCCGCCGAGCTCGGCAAGGAAGGCGTGCGCGTCAACGCGATCGGTCCCGGCTTCATCGAGACCAACATCAACGCCAACGTGCGCG
Source organism: Bradyrhizobium sp. R2.2-H (assembly GCF_004346455.1). NCBI lineage: Bacteria > Pseudomonadati > Pseudomonadota > Alphaproteobacteria > Hyphomicrobiales > Nitrobacteraceae > Bradyrhizobium > Bradyrhizobium sp. R2.2-H. The sequence goes on along the minus strand of NZ_SMBR01000005.1, from coordinate 296,170 downwards.
CAACCAATCCGGCGCTGGTGCAGGCTTTCCTCGATCACACCCCGCTGGCGCGCACCGGCAAGCCCGAGGACATCGTCGGCCCCGCGATCTTCCTGGCGTCGGACCTGTCAGCCTATGTCACCGGAACGATCGTGATGGTGGACGGCGGGTACCGCACGGTGTGAAACCGCGCGGCCTCTCGGCACACGAAGTGTCATCGCCGGCGAAGTGGGGGATGACGGTGAGTTTGTCGCGCGAGATAGGTCCGCATCGCGATGCATCTTGCGCCAATCGCGGCGGCTTCGCGGCATTCCCGGGGTCAATTGGTGGGTTCGCTCCCGATTAACCTTTCATTAACCAAACAGGACCACCGTGAAATTACGGCTTGGGGTCGTTGTTCTCGATCCGCTTCCAATGATGGAAGCGGGCGTTGATCGGGGAGTGTGTTGATGACCACTGTTCATGTCGCTGCGTCCGAACCGGGCGCGCAATTCCTAGCCCCTAATCAGATCGTTCCGATGCTGATCGGCGCCACGGTCGACGAGGTCGAGCGTGAGCTCGTGCTTCAGACGCTCGCACGCTGCGACGGCAACCGCACGCGTGCAGCGCGCGTGCTCGGCCTGTCGGTGCGCACGCTGCGCAACAAGATCAGGCTCTACGCCGCCTCCGGCATCGAGGTGCCTGCCTATCAGGACTGACGGGTGACATCAGTCCGCCCGCGACAAGCGATGTAGCTCGCGCCGCAGATACATGCCCGCGATGACCGCAAGCGCGATCATCGCGACCGAGATGTTGATCAAGCCCGACACGGTGCGCGGGCAGAATTGCTGCTGTCGTCAAAGGCCGCTAAGTAGCTTGCTTCCGGTCAAGGGAGCAGTGACGTGGCAGACGATCAGGGACGACGGCAGGGACCTCAGGGTCCGCGCGGGCGGCAAGGCGAGCCGGGGCGGCCGGGGCCGCAGGGCCATCCGGGCCGGCGCGGCCCGGACGGGGCGCGCGGCAAGCCCGGACCGCAGGGCAAGCCGGGGCCGGTCGGAAAGGCTGGCCCGCCCGGCAAACCCGGTCCGCAAGGCAAGCAGGGCGAAGCCGGCCCGCGCGGCGAAGCCGGCCCGCGCGGCGCAGCCGGCGCGCCGGGACCTGCCGGACCTCAGGGACCGGCGGGGCCGCAAGGCCCGCGCGGCGAGCCGGGTCCGCCCGGCCAATTGCCGTCGATCGAGCAAGTCCTGCCCTGGCTCGACCAGCTCTTCGACGCCTGGGACGAACGCCGCCGCCAGCGCGAGCGCGAAGCCGCTGAGCGCGAAGCGCTCGCGGTCGCCGTCCAGGAGCCAGACGAGACATTCGTCGATGACGAGAGCGATGACGGCGACGACCACAAGAAGAAAAAGAAAAAGAAGAAGCACGGCGACAAGGCCTAGGAGACGGGTCTATTTCGGCCGATCCTCGTCTCGCGGCAACATGCCCATGCGCTCGAACTGCCAGCGCATCGCGCGATACCAGAGATAGCCGACCGCCGCGCCGCACAGGGCGAGGATGACCATGTTCGCGCTCGAGAACGAGCCGCTCCACCACATCATCCACGCAGTCCACAGCAGCGTGAAGGCGATGGCACCTGCTTTCAAGGGAAGAAGGGGGCGGCTCATGGTCGTGCTCCGGGCGGTCAAAACCCCGGCCGACACCATCGCAAGTTGACGCAGCAGATACCGTGAGCCAGATCACGGAGTGCGCCGTTCGAGCTCACGAACCGAAGCGCAGCCGCGAGCGCTCTCTCGCCTTTTCCGCCTCGACCTCACGGTCGCGCGCCGGCGCGTGGGTATGCAGCGACGTCAGGAGTTTTCGTGCGGCCTCCGCGACCTCCGCCACCGCACGCTCGAACGCCGCCTCGTTCGCCTGCGACGGCCTGTTGAAACCGGACAGTTTTCGCACGAACTGCAGCGCACTGGCATGGATCTCGTCCTCCGTCGCCGGCGGCTCGAAATTGAACAGCGTCTTGATGTTGCGGCACATGCACTCTCTCCCGACGTTTTCTCGAAGACGAAGGTCTGGGCCGAAATCCTACATCCGCCTTCGCGCTTCTGCGAAGTTCCATCGCGCCATGCCGATCAACTCCGTGGCTGCGCACCGCCACAAGCTGTCTCATCTCGCAACGCATCATGTGCGACGCCCCGGCGCAGCGTATTATTTGAGCATGCATTGCGCCGACAGCTCGGGCTTAATTGCGCCGACGATACGAATCGGCGCGCGGGACAATCGCGCGCCAGTGGCACGATACGCGATGAGGAGGATCGCATGCACAGGCTGGCACTGTGCGTCTGGCTGGCTGCAACGACAGCGCTCTCGAGCGCGGCGTTCGCGTTCGACAACGGCCAATACGACCACGTCCCGCCCGATATCCGCGCCTGGTTCAAGAGCGTGATCGCGCCGAACGGCGTGCCCTGTTGCGACATCTCCGATGGCCATCGCACCGAGTATGACGTGCGCGGCGGCGCCTATTGGGTGCCGATCGACGGACAATGGATGGAGGTGCCCGCGCGCGCCATCATCCGCGACCGCGGCAATCCGGTCGGCCAGGCCGTGGTGTGGTACGTCCACCATCGCGGTGCCATCATCATCAGTTGCTTCGTGCCGGCGGATGCAGTCTAGCGCGCCGGATTTCGTTGGCTGGGGGGGCCTGATCGGCTAGCTTGAGGACAAGCTGATACGGAGGCACGCCGTTGACCGATCTTAGCGCCGAAGACCTCGCCGCCATCTACGCCAAGCCGACCCCGCGCGTGATCGCGAAAGCGCGGCCGGCGATCGATGCGCATGCGAGGAAGTTCATCGAGATATCGCCGTTCTGCGTGCTCGCGACCTCGGGCGCGGACGGCAGCGTCGACGCCTCGCCGCGCGGCGGCGGCATCGGCTTCGTCCAGGTCGCCGGTCCCAACCAGCTATTGATGCCCGACCGCTCCGGCAACAACCGCATCGACAGTTTTCGGAACGTCGTCGAGGGCTCGGGCTTCGTGCAGCTGCTGTTCTTCGTACCGGGAATCGACGAGACGCTGCGCGTCGGCGGACGCGGCACGCTGTCGGCCGATCCGGATCTGCTCGCCGCCATGGTGGAGTTCGGCAAGCCGCCCCGCGCGGTGCTGAACGTCGCGGTCAGCGAGGTCTATTTCCACTGCGGCAAGGCGCTGATGCGCTCGAAGCTGTGGTCATCCGAGAAGGTACATCGATCGGTGATGCCGAGCATCATCGAGGTCATTCACGACCAGACGGGCTTGGGAGAACCGGAGAGCCAGGAGATCGTGGAGGCTCGGTACAAGACGCAGCTGTAGGCGAGCGACAATCGCGGTGTCGTCCCGGACAAGCGAAGCGCAGATCCGGGATCCATAGCCACAGGACATCGTTTGGCGAAGACTCGTCGTTCGGTACTGCTACTGGCGACGATCGATAGATTCCGCGGTATGGGTCCCTGCTTGCGCAGGGACGACGCCGGGTGCGCGGCTGGCGCCGGAGCTTAATGCCCCTCGCCCTCGAGCCCGCCGACGTGCTTCTGGGTGTAGAGCTCGAGACCGATGCGACCAATCAGGTCGAGCTGGGTTTCGAGGAAGTCGATGTGGTGCTCCTCGTCGCTCATCAGCTTCTCAAACAGGTCACGCGTGACGTAGTCCTTGGCGCCGTGACAGTAGGTCGCCGCTTCCTGGTAAAGCGCACGCGCGCTCATCTCGGCGGCGAGATCGCATTCGATGATCTCCTTGACGTTCTGGCCGATGCGCAGGGGATCCAGCACCTGCATGTTCGGAAAGCCGTCGAGGAACAGGATGCGCGCGGTGAGCTTGTCGGCATGCTCCATCTCCTCGATGGACTCCTTGCGCCAGACCTTGGCCATGTCCAAGAGGCCCCAATTGTCGAGGAAGCGGTAGTGCAGCCAGTACTGATTGATCGCAGTCAGCTCGTGACGCAGTGCCTTGTTGAGATAGTCGATGACCTTCGCGTCGCCCTGCATGGTTCACTCCAGCTTTGCAGTCCAAATCGGCCCTAACCGAGTTTAGAATGCTTCTAAATGAGTTTGCGCATGCCGGCAACCGGCTATGCGGACGCAGCCGGGGAAAAGGTCAGCTGAGGATGCGGAAGTTTTCAGCAGGCCGCGAGGGCGAATTGGGCGGGTTCGGCCGTCTCGTCATTGGCGGCGACGGTATGGCCATGGGGACAGCCGGCGCAGCAAGACTGGGCGCAGGGGCCAAGCGCTTCGTCGATGATGGTCTTGATGGTCCGGGCACAGCGGCCGCATTCGGCGCTGCAGCCGAGACATCCATAGACCTGCTTGGCATGGCGCACGGCGTCGTCGGAGTCGGCGACGGCGGCGCGGATGTCCTCATCGCTCAGCACGTTACAGGAACAAACGATCATGGAAGCGGCAGGCCCTTCGGTGATGCGCCATCATCGATATTTAACGGGCCGGCCGGATGCAAAAGGAAAAAGCGGTATTTGAAGCTATTCCAAACTGGCCCGGCAATCAGCCTAGAACGGCTCTAAAATCAGGTGTTGCGGTTGATCAAGCTCGTGGCGGAGCTAATCGCCGCCACCGCCTCCACCACCATCGCCGCCACCTCCGCAGTCCCCGCCATTGCTGCCGCCATCGCTGCTGGAACAGCTCCCGTCGGTTGAATTCCCCGAACGGTCGCTGGAGAACCAGCTTCCCAACGACAAGCCGTCGCTTGTCCCCATGTAGGTGTCGGCGCCACTACCACCGCTATCACCGCCGGCCCCGACGCGCGTGCGCCGCCGGCCCCGGTTCTGGAGGTGAGCGATCCAGCCGTAGCCGATCGCGAAGACGACCCCAGCAGCAATCAATGCATTGACCATCGCGTTGCCCATCATCGTCTCCTGATGAAACTGGGGGCCATGCCGGTTTGGTCGTCTCCGGCAAAGGGGCCGTTCATTGATCATTCAAGCGAAGTATGGAACCTTGTGCCCCCAAGAGTTCCCACGTGTGATAAGGTCAAGCGCATGAAGAAGTCGCTCCTGGCAGTCGCTGCCGTCCTCACTCTGGCCCTGACGGCCGGCACACCCGCCCATGCCCAGCGCGGTGTCGCAGCGGGCGTGGCGGCCGGGATCATCGGCGGCGCCATCGTCGGTGGCGCACTGGCCTCTCCGTATTATTACGGACCAGGCCCCCGTTATTACGAACCGGGCTACTACCCGCCCCGCTACTACGCTCCCGGTCCGGGCTATGTCGCCGACGACTACTACGGCAACTGCGTCTGGCAGAAGCAGCGCTTCTGGGACGGCTATGCCTGGCGCGTCCGCCGCGTCAGAGTTTGTGGCTGAGGCGCGCTTAACCGGTTCACTACGGATGCGCCGTTCATCTCCGAGCCCGAAAAAGACCGCTTTTTCTCGTCACAGCTCCGTGTGCGTTTACCGTGGATTGACCATTTGCGCGCTTCCTAACCGCAAGGCCAAATTCCATCAGAGTGTGCGTGAACCTTTGAAACCCGGGCCATCCCTTACAGGGGAAGTCCATCTCCCAGGAGAGCCAAGAGCATGAAGAAGACTTTGGTTGCCGCCCTCACGGTTGCAACGGTCGCCGGTTCGCTGGTGACCGCAACGCCGCCGGCGAAAGCCGGTGACAACATCGGTGCCGGTATCGCGGCCGGCCTGATCGGTGGCGCGATCGTCGGCGGCGCGATCGCCTCGAGCCGTCCGGCCTATGGCGGTCCCGTTTACGTGGCCGAGCCCGGCCCGCCGCCCCCGCCCTGCTACTGGCAGCGCCAGCGTTATTGGGACGGTTATGGCTGGGTCGTTCGCCCGGTTCGCGTCTGCTACTGATCTGATCCGCACGGCGCTCACAAGCGCCGCGATCAAAGCCCGGCCGAGACCATCGGCCGGGTTTTTTCTTTTGGTCCTGCGCTATCGCCCCGCCTGGATCGAGCGCAGCACTTCTTCGCTCGGCCAGCAATCGACCTTGAGGCCGGCCGACTTCTGATAGGCGCCGAGCGCGGCGCGCGTTTGCATGCCGGCCTTGCCGTCGATCTTGTCCTTGTAGAGCCCGACGCGCGCCAGCTCGCGCTGCATGGTCTCGACGTCTTTCGTGCGCAGCTGCTTCGAAGCCGACCACCGCGTTGCGAATGGCAGCGGGCCGGTCATGCGATCGCTGAGATGGCCGACGAACAGCACGTAGAGATCGGAGAAATTGTATTCCTTGATCACGAAGTAATTCTTCGTGGTCAGGAACGACGGGCCGTAGATGCCTTCCGGCTGGAGCAGCGAGGCCTGCTGCGCCTGCTCGGCGGCACTGAGCCTCGCGCCACGCACCGGCACAAAGCCTTCGCGCAGCCACTGGCCGATCGGCTTCGTCACCTCCGGTACGCCCGTGGTGCAATCGACCTTCGCGGGCGCCTGCACCTCATAGGCCCAGCGCACACCGCTCTGCCAGCCCTTGTTGACGAGCTGCTGCGCGGCGGAGGCCAGCGCATCCGGCACCGAACGCCAGATGTCGATACGGCCGTCGCCGTCGAAGTCGACGCCGTGCTTGTAATATTCCGACGGCAGGAACTGCGTCAGCCCGGTGGCGCCGGCCCAGGACGAGCGCATGTCCTTGCGCGTCACCACGCCCTCGCCGAGAATCTTGAGCGAGAGGATGAACTCGTTGCGATACTGGTCCTTGCGACGTCCGACATAGGCTTGCGTCGCCAGCACGCGCACGAGATCGTAGGGCAGCGTGTAGCGGCCGTAATCGGTCTCACGGCCCCAGATCGCCAGCATCACGGTGGCGGGCACACCGGAGCTTTTCTCGATCTCGGTCAGCGCGGTGCGATATTTTTGCAGCAGCCGCTGCCCTTCGCCGGCGAGCCGCGCGATCGACGCTTCCCTGACGTAATCGGCCGGCACCTGCACGAACTCGGCCTGCGACGGCGCACCTAGCGCAGGCCGGCCCGGCAGAAGCAGGTCGGGCAGCTTGTAATCAGGCTCGAGCCCGCGCGTCTCTCGCTCGAAGGTCGCGCGCGAGACGCCCGCGGCCTGCGCTTCCGGCCAGAGCGAAGCGATGAACTGCGTGAAGGCCGCGTCTGCTGCGCGGGCGGACGACCAGCCGCAGGTGAGCACGATCACCGCAGCGATGAGCGCCCGCCGCATCATGCCGCCATCACCGCGTCAGCTTCTTGTACTTCACGCGGTGCGGGATGATGCTGTCCTGGCCGAGGCGGCGCATCTTGTCCTTCTCGTAATCCTGGAAGTTGCCCTCGAACCATTCGACATGGCTGTCGCCTTCGAAGGCCAGGATATGGGTCGCGATACGGTCGAGGAACCAGCGATCGTGGCTGATGATGACGGCGCAGCCGGCGAAATCCTCCAGCGCCTCTTCGAGCGCGCGCAGCGTATCGACGTCGAGGTCGTTGGTCGGTTCGTCGAGTAGCAGAACGTTGGCGCCGGACTTCAGCATCTTGGCGAGATGAACGCGGTTGCGTTCACCGCCGGAGAGCGCACCGACCTTCTTCTGCTGGTCTGCGCCCTTGAAGTTGAACGCCGAGCAATAGCCGCGCGAGTTCACTTCCTTCTTGCCGAGCAGGATCAATTCGTTGCCGCCGGAGATCTCCTCCCACACGGTCTTCTTGCCGTCGAGCGCATCGCGCGACTGGTCGACATAGCCGAGATGCACGGTCTCGCCGACCGTGATCGTGCCTGCGTCCGGCTTCTCCTGGCCGGTGATCATCCTGAACAGCGTGGTCTTGCCGGCGCCGTTGGGGCCGATCACGCCGACGATGCCGCCGGGCGGCAGCTTGAACGTGAGATTGTCGATCAGGAGGCGATCGCCAAAACCTTTGCTGAGACCCTCGAAATCGACCACGTTGGCGCCGAGCCGCTCGGCCACGGGAATGATGATCTGCGCGGTCTGGGTCTGTTTCTCGCTGGCCTTCTTGAGCAGTTCCTCGTAGCGCTGGTAGCGGGCTTTCGATTTGGCCTGGCGAGCCTTGGGCGAGGACGCGACCCATTCCTGCTCGCGGGCGAGCGTCTTCTGGTGTGCCGCGTCCTCGCGGCCCTCCTGCTCCAGGCGCTTCTGCTTCTGCACCAGCCAGGACGAGTAGTTGCCCTCGTAGGGAATGCCTCGGCCGCGATCGAGCTCGAGGATCCAGCCCGTAACATTGTCGAGGAAGTAGCGGTCGTGGGTGACGATCAGGATCGCGCCGGGATAGTTGCGCAAATGGCCTTCCAGCCACGACACGGACTCGGCGTCGAGATGGTTGGTCGGTTCGTCCAGCAGCAGGAGTTCGGGCTGGTCGAGCAGCAGCTTGCACAGCGCGACGCGGCGGCGCTCGCCGCCGGAGAGCTTGGTCACGTCGGAGTCATCGGGCGGGCAGCGCAAGGCATCCATGGCCTGGTCGACCTTGCTGTCGAGATCCCACAGGCCCTGGGCCTCGATCTCGTCCTGGAGCTTGGTCATCTCGTCGGCGGTCTCGTCGGAATAGTTGACCGCGAGCTCGTTGTAACGGTCGAGGATCGCCTTCTGCTTGGCGACGCCCTGCATGACGTTCTCGCGCACGGACAGCTTGGGATCGAGCTGTGGCTCCTGTTCGAGATAGCCGACGCGGGCGCCCTCCGCGACCCAGGCCTCGCCGGTGTACTCCTTGTCGAGGCCCGCCATGATCTTGAGCAGCGTCGACTTGCCCGAGCCGTTGACGCCGAGCACGCCGATCTTGGCGTCGGGGTAGAAGCTCAGGTGGATGTTATCGAGCACCTTCCGGGTCGGGTAGCTCTTGGTCAGGCCCTGCATGAAATAGATGAACTGGCGCGCCATCGGTCCCGTGACACCTTCGATTTGAGGAAATTTGCTTGCCGCCGATGTAACGATCCCGCCCCAAAAGGGCAATGTTTTCCGTCCGTTCACCACGGATGAATACGGAATGGACACCATCCGGACGCCAATCCGGACAATTGAAACTATCTTTTAATAAATCAGGCCGAAAGCTCGGTTTCGCGCGGAAACAGCGCCACCCGCCAGAATGAACGGGAGCACAGCGAGGCCGCATCATGGCTCTGATCGAGACGCATTCTCATCCTGTTCCGGCAGGAGCCGGCCACGTCCTCGGGGTCGTTTCGGAGGTCAAGGGCTTCTGGAAGCGCTTCTTCACCACCGCCTTCAATCGCTACCGGCCCGAACTGCACTACATGCGTGGACCCGGTCCCGCCTGGCGCGCCAAACACGGCATGGATGCGCCGTTCCGCCTGACGCCCCGCGATCTCTGAGCGCCTCCTCCCTATCGGACTTTTGAAGTCGTCAGCTGCTTGCGCACAGGTGTGATTGCGCGCAACCATGGCCGGGCTCCGACGACGGTGCCCGCCTGCGCCGTCATCTCTTGCCGTGGATGAACGCTGATGAGCCGGCTGCGCTGTGCAATTCTCGACGATTATTTCAACCTCGCGCTCGACGTCGCCGACTGGCAGAAACTGTCCGACCGGGTCGACGTCACCGTGTTCAGCCATCCCTTCGCTTCGGAGCAGGCCGCGGCGAGCGCACTGGCGGACTTCGACGTCATCTGCGCGATGCGCGAGCGCACCGCTTTTCCCAAGAGCCTGTTCGAGAGCCTGCCGAAGCTGAAGCTGCTGCTGACATCAGGCATGCGCAACGCTTCGATCGACATGGAGGCCGCGAAGGCGCGGGGCATCGCAATCGGCGGCACGCAATATTCGCGCGATCCCACGGCGCCGCTCGCCATGGGCCTGATCCTGGAGCTGACCCGCGGCATCGGCCGCGAGAATGCGCGCATGCATGCGGGCGAGCCCTGGCAGACCTTTGCCGGCGTCGAGATCGAGGGCTTGACGCTCGGCATCGTCGGGCTCGGCAAGCTCGGCAGCAAGCTGGCTGGGATCGCGAAAGCGTTCGGCATGAACGTGATCGCCTGGAGCCCGAACCTCACGCCGGAGAAGTGCAAGGAGGCCGGCGTCGGCTATGCCAGCAAGGAGGAGCTGTTCGCCAAGGCCGACATCGTCACCATCCATGTGGTGCTCAGCGAGCGTTCGCGCGGGCTGGTTGGAGCTGCCGATCTCGCGCGGATGAAGCCGACTGCCTTTCTCGTCAACACCGCGCGCGGGCCGATCGTGGACGAGCAGGCGCTGCTCGAGGCGTTGCAGCAGCGGAGGATCGCAGGCGCCGGCTTGGACGTGTTCTCGGTCGAGCCGCTGCCGGTCGACCATCCCTTCCGCAAGCTCGACAACCTCGTGCTGACGCCGCATCTCGGCTACGCCACCTCCGACGGATTGCGCATCCATTACGGCCAGATGGTCGAGGCGATCGACGCCTTTACCAGGGGCGGCGAGCTGCCGCGAAGGCTGGCCTGAAATGAAAAGGGCGCGCCGACGGCACGCCCTTTCTGCAATCTGATAGGGACGAAGCGCTCAGCGCACGGTGACCGGCGCGGGCAGCGGCGGCACGACCGTCGGCTGGGTGCCGGGGACTGGGCCGGCCTGAGCCGCGACGGATGCAGCCCCCTGCGTCGGCGCAGCGGAGGCAGTCGCCGTTCCCGGCGGCGGGCCGCCCGGCAGCACCACCACGCGGGTGCCGACCTTGACGCGATCGAACAGGTCAGAGACGTCCTCGTTGAGCATACCGATGCAACCGGAGGAGACGAACTTGCCGATCGTCGAGGGCTGGTTGGTGCCGTGGATGCGGTAGACGGTCGAGCCAAGATACATCGCGCGGGCGCCAAGCGGATTGCCCGGGCCGCCGGCCATGAAGCGCGGCAGGTAGGGCTGACGCTCGATCATCTCGGTCGGCGGATGCCAATCCGGCCACTCGGCCTTGCGGGTGATCTTCTGCACGCCGGTCCAGGTGAAACCGTCGCGGCCGACGCGGACGCCGTAGCGGATCGCACGGCCATTGCCGAGCACGTAATAGAGATAGGTATTGGGCGTATCGACCACGAGCGTGCCGGCCGGCTCCTTGGTCTGGAACGCGACCTCCTGGCGGCGCAGGTTCGGCGGCAGCTGCACCGGCGCAGCATCGGGCTGCTCCTCGGGCGGCAGCGCGGCCAAAGTCATCGGCCGGCCATCGGCGCCGACGGGCGGCTGGGCGGCATCGACCGTCCCGGTCGCGGCGGGACCGCCGACCGCCTCGGGCGGACGCAGGCCATCACTGGCGGGCGCCTGTTGCCCCGGACGATTGGCATAAATCACCGGCGGCGGACCGGCGGGCCGGCCGTAGCGCGGATCGTCGGGCGACATCACGGGCCCCTGGGGCGCCGCCGAATAGACCGGCGGAGCGCCAGCCGGACGACCATAACGGGGATCATCCGGAGACATCACCGGCCCCTGCGGGGCGGCCGAATAGACCGGAGGCGCGCCGGCCGGGCGACCGTAGCGCGGATCGTCGACTGGGCCGGGCGGCGGCAGCGAGGCCTGCGGCATGGCGTCGTCGTCTTCGTCCAGCGCGTCGAAATTCGGCGTGCGGTCACCGGGCCGATATTCGGCCGGGGCGCCATAGCTCGGCGCCTGCTGGACCGGATAGCTCTGAGCCTGAGCGAACGAGGTTCCCGCCGCAGCGACTGTTGCGGCAGCGCATATCGTCAGAAAGTGTTTGATCATCATCGCTCTTGTATAGTCCCGAAGCCCGATCGGACCGTTAACGGCCAGATGACGGAAGATAGCGGCACATTCAAGACATATCAGGCCTATTTGCGCCGGATTTGCCGATTTGTGATCCGCAAGACGACCGTTGCCCCGTTGCATCACGGGGCTGAAATCGTATTGCGCCATCAATTGCCGCGTTGTTCGGCCGCGATTTTAGCGGAACGGCGCGAGATCGTTGCGATATGGTCGAATCAGCCTGATTCGCCACCTTTCCGAGCTCCGATCCCGCGTGGCGAACGCGGCAATCAGTACCGTCACCGCGTTCAGATGGCTCTTTGGCCCAGGCCTCCTCGCCGCCGGGGCGGAAATTCGCAATCGCTCGATGCTTCCCGGCTTTCGCTTCCTGTTTGCCGCGATCCTGTTGTCAACCTCCATCCTGGTGTTCGGCCTGGGAGCCGCCGCGCTGCTGCGGGCGACCCATCAGCAGTATGTCAGCAACCCCTCCTGGCGGAATGGCCCGCAGGAGCAGGTGTTTGCGCAAGTGCCCGAACCGGCTCAGCCGGTGCTCGCGGTGCTGCGGGCGGAGCCGGAGATCGCGCCCGCCCCCGCACCGTCACTGCGCGACCGGGTGCCGACGATCGGGCTGCCGGCGAGCGGGTCCGAGCAGGTGGCCGCGCTGACGAGCGAGGCTGACCCTCAGCCTCAGGTCACTGAAGCCGCGCCTCCGGCCCCCGAGCCGGCCAAGCCCGAGCCGATGACGGAAGCTGAAGCGCCAGCGCCCACCGACACGCTCACTCAAGCCGACACGACGGCCTCGATTCCCGACGCCAAGCCTGACTCGCAACCTGCCGCTGTCGCGACCGCCAGCGAGCCGGCACCGGTCGATCCCAGTGCCGCCCTCGCCTCCTCGGCGCCCGACGTCGCTTCGAGCAAGCTGGCCGCGCTGAACGATCCGGCGACGACGGCCGTGAAGGATGCGCCGGCGAAGGCCAAGGTCGAGAGCAAGGCCGACGACAAGGCGACCAAGCGCAAGGCGAAGGCGAAGAAGCCGCACCGCGTGGTGCGGCGCCCGCCGCCTCAGCAGTTGCAGCAGCAGCTGGATCCGTTTGGACAGCAGACGTTTGCCACGACGACCACGCGTACGCGGTGAGGCGCCTTCCTTGCGGCCCTGCAATCGTTTCGACGATCGTCATGCCCGGGCTTTGTCCCGGGCATCCACGTTCTTTGTGCCGCGCCTCAAGACGTGGATGGCCGGGTCAAGCCCGGCCATGACGATGTGGAAATAGCGAGGCTACGCCGGACCGGTTGCGATGGCCGGGCCGCCGGCCTGGCCCCATTCCGACCAGGAGCCGTCATAGAGCGCGGTGTCGGTGATCCCCAGGCGATAGAGCGCGAGCGTCAGCACGCCGGCGGAGACGCCGGAGCCGCAGCTCGTGACGATCGGCGCGTCCAGCTCGACGCCGGCGCCGGTGAAGGCAGCGCGCAGCTCCTCCAGCGGCTTCATCTCGCCGGTCGCGGCGTCGAACAGCAGATTGTAGGGCACGTTGCGCGCGCCGGGGATGTGCCCGGAGCGGATGCCCGGCCGCGGCTCGGGCGCGCGGCCTTCGAAACGGTCGGCGGCGCGCGCATCGATCACCTGCTCCTTGCGGCTTTCGACATTGGCGATCAGCTGCTGCATGCTGCGCACGCGGTTTGAATCATAGCTGGCCTTGAACGTCGCAGGCTTCGGCTTGACCTCGCCACTCTCCACGGGGCGGCCCTCGGCACGCCACTTCTTCAGGCCGCCATTGAGGATGCGCACATTGCCGTGGCCGTAGGACAGGAACATCCACCACGCGCGCGGCGCGGCGACCCAGCCGCCGGCATCGTAGAGCACGACAGTGTCGCTGTTTGCGATGCCGAGATCGCCGACGTCGCGGCCGAACTGCTCGGCGCTCGGAAACATGTGCGGCAGCGGGTTGGAATGATCCGACACCGCATCGACGTCGAAGAACGCGGCGCCCGGCAGATGCGCGGCGAGATAGTCGTCCTTCGGCAGCGGCAAGACGCCCGGCAGCTTGAAGCTGGCGTCGAGGATCTTGACGTTGGAATCGCCGATGTGCGCGGCGAGCCATTCGGTGGAGACGAGGGGGTCGGTGGCGGTCATTGGCATGCTCCGGCAATTGTCTCGGTCGTCATGGCCGGGCCTGTCCCGGCCATCCACGTTCTGTCCTGTGGCGAAGACGTGGATGCCCGGGTCAAGCCCGGGCACGACGGAGTATGTGAGGCGAGGGAGGTGTGCCCCCTCACCCCTTCTTCTTCGGCTCCCACTTCTCCGTGGGACCGCCGGCGTCGCGCCAGGCGGCGTAGCCGCCGGCGATGTGGGCGACGGGCTTGAGGCCCATGTCCTGCGCGGTCTTGGCGGCAAGCGCGGAGCGCAGGCCGCCGGCGCAGTGGAACACGAATTTCTTGTCCTCCTGGAAGATCGGCTTGGCGTACGGGCTCTGCGGGTCGATCCAGAATTCCAGCATGCCGCGCGTGCAGGCGAACGCGCCGGGAATGCGGCCGTCGCGCTCGATCTCGCGGGGGTCGCGGATATCGACGATGACGACATCGCCGTTCTTGGAGATCTCGATGGCGTCCTTGGCGGTGAGAGTCTCGATCTCGGCATTGGCCTCGTCGATCAGCGCCTTGATGCCGCGGGTGATGGTCTGGGGCATATATGTCTCCCTCTTGTTGTCATTCCGGGGCGCGCGCAGCGCGAGCCCGGAATCCATTCCTCTACATGCGCTGCGGCCCGATGGATTCCGGGTTCGCGACTTCGTCGCGCCCCGGAATGACAGCAACCATCAGTGCGTCAATTCCTTCATCGCGTTCTCCAGCCCCTCGATCGTGATCGGATACATCCGGTTGGCGAAGATGCGCTTGATGATGGTGGTGGATTCCGAATAGTCCCAGTGCTTCTGCTGCACCGGGTTCAGCCACACGGTGTGCGGATAGGTGCGGATGATACGGTCGAGCCAGACCGAGCCCGGCTCCTCGTTGACGTGCTCGACGGAGCCGCCGGGCACCATGATCTCGTAAGGCGACATCGAGGCGTCGCCGACGAACACGACCTTGTAGTCGTGCGGGTATTTGTGCAGCACGTCCCAGGTCGGCGTGCGGTCGGTGAAGCGGCGCTTGTTCTGCTTCCACACGCCTTCATAGAGGCAGTTGTGGAAGTAGAAATACTCCATGTGCTTGAACTCGCTCTTCGCCGCCGAGAACAGCTCCTCGACCTGCTCGATATGCGCGTCCATCGAGCCGCCGATGTCGAAGAACACCAGCAGCTTCACCGCATTGCGCCGTTCGGGGCGCATGTGCACGTCGAGATAGCCGTGATTGGCGGTCTCGCGGATGGTGGTGTCGAGATCGAGCTCGTCGGGCGCGCCGGTGCGCGCGAACTTGCGCAGGCGTCGCAGCGCCACCTTGATGTTGCGGATGCCGAGCTCGACATTGCCGTCGAGATCCTTGAATTCGCGCTTGTCCCACACCTTCACGGCGCGGTTGTTGCGGTTCTTCTCCTGGCCGATGCGCACGCCCTCGGGATTGTAGCCATGGGCGCCGAACGGCGAGATGCCGGCGGTGCCGATCCACTTCGAGCCGCCCTGGTGCCGTCCCTTCTGCTCCTCGAGGCGCTTCTTCAGGGTCTCCATGAGCTTGTCCCAGCCCATGGCCTCGATCTGCTTCTTCTCTTCCTCCGTCAGGTACTTCTCGGCGAGCTTCTTCAGCCACTCCTCGGGGATCTCCGCCTTGTCCATGGCCTCGAGCAGGCTTTCCAGCCCCTTGAACACCGTGCCGAAGACGCGGTCGAACTTGTCGAGGTTGCGCTCGTCCTTCACCAGGGAGGCACGGGACAGATAATAGAAATTCTCGACCGTGTAGTCCGCGAGGTCAGCGTCGAGCGCCTCCATCAGCGTGAGGTATTCGCGCAGCGTCACGGGGACCTGCGCGTCGCGCAGAGAGGTGAAGAATTGCAGGAACATGGCTGACAGATTGCCCGTCGGGGGACGAACGTCAAGGGGCGGAGCTCCACCTCTCCCAGAGGGAGAGGTCGGCACGCAGTGCCGGGTGAGGGGTTTCGCGTCCTCGTGGGACCGGCGGCCCCTCACCCGGATCGCTGACGCGAACCGACCTCTCCCCGCTGGGGAGAGGTGAACCACGCGCGTCGGCGGACCAATTCAACGTGGACCCGAGGCCTTTTTGCTCTAGAATTGCCCTTCTCACGGGGTTGTTTTGGGGACGTTTGCAATGGGAATTCTCGCAGCGCTCATCATTGGCGCGATCGCAGGCTGGCTCGCGGGCAAGATTGTCCACGGGGCGGGATTTGGGCTGGTCGGCAACATCGTCGTCGGCATCATCGGCGCACTGGTTGCGGGCTGGGTGCTGCCCCAGCTGCACATCCAGCTCGCCACCGGCACGTTAGGTGCCATCGTGGACGCCACGATCGGCGCGGTGATTGTGCTGGTCATCCTTTCGCTGATAAAACGGGTCTGAAAGCCTGACCGAACCAGGAACGGCCGCCATGCGCGGCCGTTCGCTTGTCGTGACCAAGGCAACGAAATTGGCATTGCCTCACGACGACGACCAACAAGGACGCGCGATGAAATTTACCGGCACCAAGGACTATGTTGCGACCGACGATCTCAAGGTCGCCGTCAATGCCTCGATCGTGCTCGAGCGCCCGCTCCTGGTGAAGGGCGAGCCTGGCACCGGCAAGACGGTGCTGGCGGAAGAAGTGGCGAAGGCGCTGAACGCACCGCTTTTGACCTGGCACATCAAGTCCACCACCAAGGCGCAGCAGGGCCTCTACGAATACGATGCGGTCTCGCGCCTGCGCGACAGCCAGCTCGGCGACAGCAGGGTCTCCGACATCAAGAACTACATCAAGCGCGGCAAGCTGTGGGAAGCCTTCACGGCCGAGCAGCGCCCGGTGCTCCTGATCGACGAGATCGACAAGGCGGACATCGAATTTCCCAACGACCTGCTGCTCGAGCTCGACCGCATGGAATTCCATGTCTACGAGACCGGCGAGACGATCAAGGCCAAGCAGCGCCCGATCATGATGATCACCTCCAACAACGAGAAGGAGCTGCCGGACGCGTTCCTGCGCCGCTGCTTCTTCCACTACATCAAGTTCCCCGATGCCGACACGATGGGCCGCATCGTCGACGTCCACTTCCCCGGCATCAAGAAGCGCCTCGTCGAGGAAGCGCTGCGCATCTTCTTCGAGGTACGCGAGGTGCCCGGCCTGAAGAAGAAGCCCTCTACCTCGGAGCTTCTGGACTGGCTCAAGCTGCTGCTCAACGAGGACATGAGCGTCGAGCAGTTGCGGGAAAGGGACCCGCGAAAACTGATCCCGCCGCTGCACGGCGCGCTGCTCAAGAACGAGCAGGACGTGCACCTGTTCGAGCGGCTGGCGTTCCTGAGCCGGAGGGAAGTGTAGGCGCGAACTTGCTTGCGATAGCGTCCGCTATCGCTCCCATCACCGGTGTCATTCCCCGCGAAGGCGGGGAATCCAGTACGCCGCAGCCTGTCGGCTCAATCACAACAGCCTCTGGAATACTGGATCGCCCGCCCCTGTGCGCAATTGCGCACTAGGCGGGCGATGACGGCGATTGTGTAGATACAGTCACAGCTTCGCAGCCTCGCGGCGCATCTCGCCCGAGCTTTGCTTCATTGCCTGCCCTCAAAGAAAAGGGCGCAGGGAAGACCGGGTGCCGACGGGCACCCGCGGTCTGCTGCGCAAAAAGCACACGCAGAAAACCGCACAGCAGCATACAGGTGTCGCCGAACACTCGGCCTTCCCTGCGCGATGGTCGGACGGCTTATGCCGTGCTCTCCCGGGAGCCGAGTTCCTTCTGGCCTCCCTCGCCCCGCGAATTGGCGATGCCGTCTGCCCGGTTGGGCTCGCGCGCATCTTCGCGGACAGCTTGACCGTAGCAACGACGGCCAGAACCACACGGTTTTGCCGTACGCAGCTCATCCGGCTTCGCCAAAGAGGCTTCGCCGGACTTCAGCGCCGCTCGTCCGCACGAAGCCTCGGGCTCACAGGGACTACCCGCCCTGCCCGCGCCATCTCGTGCCGACGCTGCCGCGTCCACCGCAACCCGGCCCGCGTTTCGAACGACTCGCGAACCGCCCCTCTCCGTCGGGCCGGGCTGTTTCGATCTATGCCGCAATTCCGAATTTCGGTAAAGTGGAATATTTTCGCACGGAGGGGTTGACGGGGTGGCGGGGTGTTTTGCCCGACGGGCTAACTCAGCGCAGGCCGTGCGCTACGGCCAAAATCGATATACCCTTCCATGGTCAAACAAAAGCACCACCGCGCATTCGGACCGACGAGATAGTGATGCTGGGGAACCTCAAGGAGGACGGGAAGTACGCGCCTCATCGTCTCCACGGATGCAGCGAGGGCGAAATCAGTG
Source organism: Bradyrhizobium sp. R2.2-H (assembly GCF_004346455.1). NCBI lineage: Bacteria > Pseudomonadati > Pseudomonadota > Alphaproteobacteria > Hyphomicrobiales > Nitrobacteraceae > Bradyrhizobium > Bradyrhizobium sp. R2.2-H. Next base: position 278,204 of record NZ_SMBR01000005.1, on the reverse strand, counting down.
CCGCTGTCGCCAACATAGAGAACCGTCCCCTTCAATCCGAGGCGATTGCAGATCTCATCGAAGAACTCGACAAACTTCTTCGATCGATCAAATCCCTCATTGTCAGCGCATTCGATGGCATCGGATACGCGTGTCCAATCGATCTTCGAACCGCACGTGGGATATGTGCTCTCAAGCAAACGGAAGACATCGCTCGCGTCTCCGGCCTCAATCAAGCTGCCGCCGTCAAAATCGGTTCTTAGAGCCTGCCGGATCTCGTCGTCATACGTGCTCATGTTCAGCAACAGCTCGTAGGATGGATTAGCGACAGCGTAACCCACCTCTTTTGTTTCAGCACTGGTAGACTTGGTGGGTTACGCAAACGGCCGCGCTTTTGCGCGGCCGCCCACCCTACAAGTTCGTGCCTCACGCCACCGCAGCGTCCGGGATGCGCGCGGCTTCCATCGGCTGTTTGCCGCGGATGAGGTCCGAGGCGCGGTCGGCGATCATCATGGTGGAGGCGTTGAGGTTCGCCGAGATCATGCGCGGCATCACCGAGGCGTCGATCACGCGGAGGCCTTCGAGGCCGTGGACGCGGAGCTGGTCGTCGACGACCGCCCAGGTCGAATCCGCCGGGCCCATGCGACAGGTGCAGCCGGGGTGGAAGGTGGTGGTGCCGCGCTCGGTGGCGGCGTGCAGGAACTCGTCGTCGGTGTTGACGTTGGGGCCGGGGAAATCCTCGTAGGCGTAGTAGGGCGACAGCGGCGCGGACTTCAGGAGCTTGCGCGCGAGCTTCATGCCGCCGACGACGACGCGGCGGTCGAGCTCGGCATCGAGATAGTTGGTCTGGATGATCGGCGGCGCGAATGGATCAGCCGAGCGGATGCGGACGTAGCCGCGGCTCTCCGGGCGCTGCTGCCAGGATGCGACCGTCATGCCGGGCTCGTCCTCGAGCTGGCCCTGCACGCCTTCCTTGTAGCTCGCCGGCGTGAAGGTGAGCTGGAGATCCGAGCTCTCCGCGCTCTCGCCGGAGTGCCAGAAGCAGTAGACCATGGTCGGCGACAGCGACAGCAGGCCGCGGCGCGCGGTCGCCCATTTCAGCGCCTCGATCCAGAGCGAGAGGCCGCGGCGGAGCTCGTTGATGGTCTTGATGTCCTTGACCCGCGCCACCGTGCGCGGGGCGTAATGGTCCTGCAGGCCCTCGCCGACCGGAAGCGCGTGACGCACGGCGATGCCGTGCTGCTGCAGCAGATCCGGCGAGCCGATGCCGGAGAGCTGCAACAGCTGCGGCGAATTATAGCTGCCGCCGGAGAGGATCACCTCCTTGTTGGCGCGCACCTCGACGGGATGCCCGCCGCGGCCGCCCTTCATGTAGCGCACGCCGACGGCGCGCTTGCCTTCAAAGATGATCTCGGTGGCGTGCGCATGGGTATGGACATGCACGTTCGGCCGCTTCATCGCCGGCTTGAGGAACGCGGTCGCGGCGGAGACGCGCAGGCCGTTGTTGATGGTGCGCTGGCAGTAGGAGACGCCTTCCTGGGTCTTGCCGTTGTAGTCGGGGTTGCGGGGAATGCCGAGCGAGACCGCGCCCTCCATGAAGGCCTCGCAGAGCGGATCGCGCCAGTCCATGGTGGTGACCGTGAGACTGCCCTCCCGGCCGCGATAGAGCGCCTCGCCCTCGCCGACCCGCTTCTCCAGCCGCCGGAAGTAAGGCAGCACGTCGGCATAGCCCCAGCCGCGATTGCCCATCTGGGCCCAGGTGTCGAAATCCATGCGCTGGCCGCGATTGTAGATGTGGCCGTTGATGGAGGACGAGCCGCCGAGCGTCTTGCCGCGCGGCGCGTAGATGCTGCGCCCACCGGTCCAGGGCCCCGGCTCCTGCTGATAGGCCCAGTTGATGCTCTTCATGTGGAAGGTCTTGATGAAGCCCGCCGGCAGATGGATGTAGGGATGCCAGTCCCTCGGGCCCGCCTCGAGCACGCAGACGCTGACATTCGGATCTTCGCTGAGCCGGCTGGCGAGCACGCAACCGGCGGAGCCCGCGCCGACGATCACATAATCAAATCTATCCATGGTCCCTCGGCCGCCCCTAGCATGTCTCGATATTGAGTGAATTGCAGCCGCGGATTCCGACACCTCTCCCATAGGGAGAGGTCGATTTGCGCAGCAAATCGGGTGAGGGGCTCAAGTCCCACGAGAGACCGGTCCCCTCACCCGGCGCTACGCGCCGACCTCTCCCTATGGGAGAGGTGATCGAGCCCGCGGCGACATCGTTACGAAAAGCACACATGATCCCTAACGCGGCTTGTCGTTGAGCTGGAATTCGAGATGCGCCTGCACCGTCGGCCATTCGGCGGCGGTGATGCTGTAGACCACGGTGTCGCGCAAGGTGCCGTTCGGCGCGATCTGGTGGCTGCGCAGGATGCCGTCCTGCTTGGCGCCCAGGCGCTCGATGGCGCGGCGGCTCTGGTGGTTGAAGAAATGGGTGCGGAACTCGACCGCGATGCAGTCCAGCGTCTCGAAGGCGTGGCGCAGCAAGAGCAGCTTGCACTGCGTGTTGAGCGGGCCGCGCTGCGCGCCCTTTGCGTACCAGGTCGAGCCGATCTCGACGCGGCGGTTGCCGGCGTCGATGTTCATGTAGGTGGTCATGCCGACGATCCTGCCGCCGGCATCGAACACGGTGAACGGCAGCATTGAGCCGCTGGCCTGCAGCCCCAGGCGGCGGTCGATCTCCTTCGCCATGCCCTCGGCCGTGGGGACCGCCGTGTACCAGAGCTTGAAGAGTTCGCCATCCTTGACGGCCGCGACCAACCCTTCGCGGTGATCGTGCGACAGCGGCTCGAGATGGGCGTGCTGTCCACGCAGGGTGACGGGATCGGGCCAGGGCATTTTCTTACTCCATAATGACTGTCGTCATTCCGGGGCGCGACGAAGTCGCGAGCCCGGAATCCATAACCACCGTCTGGGGTTATGGATTCCGGGCCTGCGTGCTGGCGCACGCATCCCGGAATGACGACGGATGTATTGGCACGGCTTTGTCCAGATACATTCACTTGTTCAAAAAGTTCAACGGCAAACCGCCGCGCGGCCAGTCCATGGCGATCAGTTCGCCCTTGCCGGACAGCGTGATATAGGCGGTCTTCAGCTCGGGGCCGCCGAAGGCGATGTTGGTGGTGACGCGGTCGCCGGTCGGGACCTGCTCGACCAGGGTGCCGTCGGGCGCGATCACCGAGATGCAGCCGGAGACGAGGGTGGCGACGCAGACATTGCCGCCTCCCTCCACCGCGAGCGAATCGAACATCTGGTAGCCGCCGAGGCCGCAGATCGGCTTTCCCCGCTCGCCGCGGTAGATCACGTCGCGCGGCTTGAGCGTGCCGGGCGCCGAGAGTTCATAGGCCCAGAGCCGGCCGGTCGGCGTCTCCGCGATGTAGACGGTGTTCTCGTCCGGCGACAGCCCGATGCCGTTGGCCGGCAGGATTCCGTGCACGACCTCCACGATCTCGCTCATGCCGGGCTTGAGGTAATACATGCCGCCGACGTCCATCTCGCGCGCGCGGCGCTTGCCGAGATCGGAGAACCAGAGGCCGCCCTGCCTGTCGAAGACGAGATCGTTCGGCCCGCGCAGATCGTGCGCGCCGCACTTGGTCACGACGGTCTCGACCTTGCCGGACCGCAGATCGACGCGCTGGATCGCGCCGCCGAGATAATCGTCGGGCTGCGGACCCGGCATGATCATGTTGCGGGTCGGGATCCAGGAGAAGCCGCCATTGTTGCAGATGTACATCTTGCCGTCGGGGCCGAGCGCGGCGCCGTTCGGACCGCCCGGAATCTTGGCGACGATCTCCTTGCGGCCGTCAGGATAGACGCGCGTCAGGCGCTGGCCGCGGATCTCCACCAGCACCACCGAGCCGTCGGGCATCACCACGGGGCCTTCGGGAAATTCGAGGTCGGTGGCGAGAACGCGGATGTTGGACATGTGAGAACCCTCCCGGCTGCTTGTTATGGCTTGCACGGGATGTCCGGCACGGGCTCCGCAGGCAAGATTTGCCTGCGGTTATGACAAAGTCGCCAAGCCTTGCCAAGCAAGCCGGACGGTATGCCAGCGTTGCACTGCAAAGCGCGATGAAGGTCATCGCGCCTTGCGTCCTCGTCCGAGCATGATCCTTCCGGAAAACCGCTGCGCACTTTGCGCTGACGCGGCCCTTCGGCTCCGGATCATGCTATTCCCTCACCGGCAACCAGATCTCGAAACCGCCATTGCCGGTTGCAGGATCGAACGTCTCGTCGTAGCGCTCGAAGTTCGGCGCGTCCGCGGCTTTGAGACCGGATGCCGGCAGCCACTGATTCCAGATCGTGTTCACGGTGCGCCGGATCGAAGCGACGTGCTCGGTATGCGTGAACACGGCATAGCGCTGCTCGGGAATGCGGACGCGGCCGAAGCGGCGCGGCAGGTCGGAGAAATCGGCGACCTCGATCCCGGCGATATAGTCGAAATTTCCGGCGTCATCGCCGTTGCAGCAGACGCCGTAGGCGACTTGGATTTTTCCTTGGCCGACCCGCGCGGGAATGTCGGCGATCTCCTGATGGAAGCGTTGCCAAAGACCGGGGATCATGGCGCCGTTGTCGCAGGAGATGCGCTCGGCGGAGCCGGCGACGAGGAAGGTCTTTGCGGTCTCGAAACGCGGCGGGGCGAGTGTATCGAGCATCGTGGAATCCATGAGGATCGCCTCCTGAAGCTTGAGCTGGCCGACGCACGTTGCCGCCCTCACCGCTTCGGGCGTGGTGCCGAAATGGTCGCGGAACGCGCGGGTGAAGGCTTCGTGGGAGCCGTAGTCCGCCTCCAGCGCCAGCGACAGGATGTCGGGTGCGCCCTTTGCCAGACTGCGCGCCGCCTCCGTCAGCCGGCGCGCACGCACGTACCGCATCACCGGCAGACCGGTGGCTGCGGCAAACGCACGCACGATGTGGAACCGCGACACGCCTGAGATCGCCGCGATCTCGTCGAGTGTCATCGGCTCGGCCAGATGGCTCTCGATATACCAGAGCGCGCGCTGGGCTGGATTCATGACGGTTCAGGCTCACGTTCGAAGCGCGGCGATGATGCTCCGGTCTCTGCCGCCCTGCTTGATCGGCATTGCTGTCCTTCGCATCAGGATAGCCCGGCAATCGTCGCTGGCAACGCCCTGCTGTTCATGGCTACACTCGTCGAAACCGCTCACGAGAAAGAGGAACCGGGTCATGGAAATCACCGATGTGCGGGCGCACCATATCCGCATCCCCTATGACGCCGGTGTCGCAAGCTTCCGCCAGGGTGCTTCCGCGATTTCCGCGCTCGACATGGTCCTCGTCGAGGTCACGACCGATTCCGGGCTGACCGGCTGGGGCGATGCCTTCGCCTATGTCTGCCCGCGCACCACGCGCAGCGCCGTCGAGGAGATGATCGCGCCGCAGGCCCGCGGGCTGAAGGTGCCCGATGCTGCCGGCATTCCCGCGGTGATGGAACAGATCCAGCGCAATCTGCATCTGTTCGGCCGCTACGGCATCACCATGTTCGCGATCTCCGGGCTCGATATCGCATTGTGGGACCTGGCTGCGAAGATCAAAGGCGTGCCGGTGCATCGCCTGCTGGGCGAGATCAGGCGCACGGCCATTCCGGCTTACGCGAGCCTCCTGCGGATCGGCTCGCCCGACAACATCGCCGCCGAATGCAGGAAGGCGCTCGCGCTCGGCTATGCCGCGATCAAGCTGCACGAGACCACGGCCCCTGCAGTGTTCGCCGCGCGCGAGGCGATCGGGCCAGCCATTCCGCTGATGGTCGACATGAACTGTCCGTTGACTGGCGAACAGGCGATCGCGTTTGCGAAAACATGCCGGGAGGCGCAGCCGATGTTCCTGGAGGAGCCGGTCTGGCCGCCGGAAGACTTCGCCACGCTCGCCGACGTCCGCAGCAAGGGCGGGCTCGGCGTTGCCGCCGGCGAGAATGCCTGCACCGAATATCAATTCCGCCAGATGATCAAAGCGGGCGCGGTCAGCCACGCCCAGCCCTCGGTCATCAAGGTCGGCGGCATCACGGAATTCCTGAAGGTCGCGACGCTGGCCGATCGGCTCGGCGTCAAGATCGTCCCACACTCCCCTTACTTCGGCCCCGGCCTGCTGGCGACGCTGCATCTGCTCGCAACGCGCGACGACGGGCTGGTCGAGATGTTCTATCTCAAGCGCGAGGCCTGCCTCTGGGGCGGACGCGCCGATGTCGATGCCACCGGCCATGTCGCGGTGCCCTCAGGCCCCGGGCTCGGCTACGACCCCGATCGTGCCGTGATGGAGCGCTATCGCATCGCGTGAACGGCGCGCTTATTTCGCGGCGTCCTTGGGCGGCGGCGCATCCTGCTTCTTCTTCAGATCCTCGGCGGTCTTCGCCTGCGCGGCCTGAACCTCGCCGAGCGTCTTCTGCAAGCCGGCGAGGCTCGACTTCAGCGCTTCGATCTGGCGATTGGCGGCATCCAGCTTCTGCTGATGATCACGGGCGAGCTTGGCGATCGTCTTCTGCAGGAAATCGACATTGCTCTGCAGGCAGCTGGTGCGCCGCTCCATGGTCTTCTCGACGGTGCAGATCTCGATCCCGGGCACGTCCTGCGCGCGGAGCGGCAGCGGCGCCAGCGCTGCGAGCAGCAACATCGCGAAACAAATGCCGGTGTTTCGAAGCAGCATGCAGGTTCCTCGTCCGATCGATCACGGCAATGTGCGCCGTTTGCGCGCCGCAGCGTGACGCTACCACACTCGTACCGCATTCTCGCGTTGAGCTTGCGTCTGTTCCCAGGGATGGGGAACGATGATCCGCACGCGGAAGAAGTGGGCACTCTTTCCGCGGCTTTGTTTAGGGGAGATTTTTGGAATGGCAACGCGCGACAGACGTTTGGCGGAGTTCGACGGAGCCGGAGAACCACCGCCGGGCCTGCCACTCGAAGTGCTCTGCGAGGATCACAGCGGAACATATCAACTGCCGTTCGCCTGCCGCTACGTCGAGGGACGCTGGCAGAACCACGAGGCCGGCATCGCGGTCGAAGCAACCGTCATCGGCTGGCGCCTGCCGCGCGTGAAGCAGCGCGGGGCCGCCTGAGAGCGGTTTCTGTTTCAAAATGCGACGGCGCCGCGCTCCGCCTTAACCTTCGGAACGCGGCCCGAACGAATCACGTCCGAATCAGCCGGAAGGCCGTGTACGCAGCTGTTCACGGCTAGATGTCGACATGGCTGTGCGGGCGCGCACAATATCTGCGCAGCACGCGGGATGGGCCCGGCCTGTCACCGGCGCCAAAGGTTAATCGCGGCAAAGGCATCGCTGTGGGGCCGCCGCGCGAGGGCGCCGCCCCCGAAACAGGCAGGACGGCGCAACACCTGCCTAATATTCGACCTCGAGCTCCTCGATCTCGGCTGGCTCCTCCCGCGCCGCAGCGATCCATTCCTGCATCTCCGGCATGGCCATGATGGTATCGGCATAGGCCTTCAGGCGCGGCTCGAGCTTGACGTCATAGGTCACAAAGCGCGTCACCACCGGGGCGTACATCGCATCCGCCATGGTGCGCCGCGCGCCGAACAGGAAGGGGCCGCCCGATTTCTCCAGGCAGTCGCGCCAGATGAAGGAGACGCGGTCGATGTCGGCCTGCGCCCGCGACCAGATCTTGAAGCCGGGAAAGTGTCCCTTCAGGTTGACCGGCAGCGAGGCGCGCAGCGTGGTGAAGCCGGAATGGATTTCGCCTGAGATCGAGCGGCAATGGGCGCGCTGGATGCGGTCGGCCGGCAGCAGGCCGGCGTCCGGCATCACCTCGGCGAGATATTCGGCGATCGCCAGCGTATCCCAGACCACGGCGCCCTCGTGCCGCAGGCACGGCACCAGGATCGACGACGACAGCAGCAAAATCTCGGCGCGTGCCGACGCATCGTCCGGGGCGGTGACGATCTCCTCGAAATCGAGCCCGGAGAATTTCGTCAGCAGCCAGCCACGCAGCGACCAGGACGAGTAGTTCTTGCTGCTGATGGTCAGTGTCGCCTTCGCCATGTGGCCTCTTCCTTGGTCCGACTTCAGCCCGGCCCGCTCTGTGCTTCCCGTGTCATGCGCAGCAAGCGACGTGCCAATTCAGCGGCGACCCGGACTGCCGTCTGGCGTCCTTATTGCATGGCAGCACGGGACGGGATGGGCGTTTCAGCATGATGTCAATGTTTTATCAGGCCTTTCAAAACCACATGGACCTGACGGCGCCATGGCGCGCAGGGGCTTCATCGGCACTCAAATTCCTCAATCTGGTGCCGCAGGGCAGGTCGGATCAGGTCGTCGGCCGGCTGTCGGCCGCGCTGGAGCTGATCTCGCGCTCCACTCTGACCTATGACCGGCCGGCCTACGGCATCGACAGTGTCATGGTCGGCAACCGCGAGATCGCCGTGACCGAGGAGATCGCCTACGCGACGCCGTTCGGCTCGCTGCTGCACTTCAAGAAACACGGCGTGGCGGAGCAGCCGCGCATGCTGCTGGTGGCGCCGATGTCCGGCCATTTCGCGACGCTCTTGCGCGGCACCGTGAAGACGCTGCTGCAGGACCACGACGTCTACATCACCGACTGGCACAATCCGCGCGACATCCCGCGCAGCGAGGGCCGCTTCGGGCTCGACGACTACACCGATCATCTCATCGACTTCCTGGGCCAGCTCGGTCCGCGCCCGCACATGGTGGCGATCTGCCAGCCGTCGGTCTCGGCGCTCGCGGCCGCCGCCGTGATGTGCGAGGGCAACCATCCGTCACGCCCGGCGACGCTGACGCTGATGGCGGGGCCGATCGACACACGCATTCAGCCGACCCGGGTCAACGAGTTCGCCAAGAGCCGGCCGATCGACTGGTTCGAGCAGAACCTGATCAACTACGTGCCGGTGCAGTGCCGCGGCGCGCTGCGCAAGGTCTATCCCGGCTTCGTGCAGCTCACCGCTTTCGTCTCGATGAATCTCGAGCGCCACATCAAGCAGCACATGGATCTCGCCAACCACATCGCCAAGGGCGAGAAGGAGAAGGCGGCGACCATCAAGACCTTCTACGACGAATATTTCGCCGTGATGGACCTGCCGGCGGAGTTCTACATCGAGACCGTGCGCGATGTGTTCCAGGAGCACCTGCTGCCGCAGGGCAAACTGATGCACCGCGGCCGCCCGGTGAACACCAAGGCCGTCAGCCGCATGGGCCTGATGACGGTCGAGGGCGAGAAGGACGACATCTGCTCGATCGGCCAGACGCTCGCCGCGCAAGACCTCTGCACCGGCGTACGCGCCTATCGGCGCGTCCACCACATGCAGGCCGGCGTCGGCCATTACGGCGTGTTCTCCGGCAAGCGCTGGAACAACGAGATCTACCCGCTGCTGCGTGATTTCGTGCACGTCAATTCGTGAGGCGCCTCAGGCCGACCATTCCTCGCCCCAGACCTGCACGACGTGGCCGGGCGAGACCTCGCGATATTGCCGGCGAGGCGGCTGGTGCTCCGGCGGGCGCACCGGGCTTCTGATCTCGTCGTTCGAGGCCTCGCGCCGGACGCCGCGACGCGACGGATCGGGCACCGGCACGGCGGCCATCAACTTCTTCGTGTAGGGATGCTGCGGATTGCCGAACACCGCAGCGCGCGGGCCGATCTCGACGATCTCGCCGAGATACATCACCGCGACGCGATGGCTCATGCGCTCGACCACCGCGATGTCGTGGGAGATGAAGAGATAGGCGAGGCCCATGCTGGCCTGGAGGTCGAGCATCAGGTTGACGACCTGCGCCTTGACCGAGACGTCGAGCGCGGAGACGGCTTCATCCGCGACGATCAGCTTCGGCCCGAGCGCGAGCGCACGCGCGATGCAGATGCGCTGGCGCTGTCCGCCGGAGAACTCGTGCGGGAAGCGCGCCGCCATGTCGGCGGTCAGGCCGACGCGGACGAGCAGGTCGGCGACCTTGTCGCGGGCCTGAGCTGCCGTGGCAAGGCCGTTGGCGAGCAAGGGCGCAGCGATCGCCGTTCCCACCGACATGCGCGGATTGAGGCTCGCGAACGGGTCCTGGAACACGATCTGCATCTGCTTGCGAAAATCGCGTAAGGCCCGGCCGTTCATGGCCAGCACGTTCTCGCCGTCGACCAGGACCGTCCCGCTGTCCGGCTCGAGCAGCCTCAGGATGGAGCGCCCCGTCGTCGACTTGCCGCAGCCGGATTCGCCGACCAGCGCCAGCGTCTCGCCGGCGCGCAAGGTGAAGGAGATGTTCTCGACCGCGTGGACCCGGCCCGAGACCTTGCCGAACAGGCCCGAGCGGATGGGGAAACGCGTGGTGAGGTTTGAGACCTCGAGCAAAGGCCGCTCGGTGGGTGAGACCGTATCGGGCGTCTCGGCCGGCTCGTCCGATGTGCCGGTCACCTTGTCGACGATCGGAAAGCGCATCGGCCGCGTCCGCCCGTCCATCGAACCGAGCCGCGGCACGGCCGCGAGCAGCGCGCGTGTATAGGGATGGAGAGGCGCGGCGAAGATGCGGGCGGTGGCGTCCGTCTCCACCGCCTGCCCGCCATACATCACCACGGTGCGGTCCGCGATCTCGGCGACCACACCCATGTCATGGGTGATGAAGAGGATCGACATCCCCTCCTCCTGCTGCAGCTCCTTCAAGAGCTCGAGGATCTGGGCCTGGATGGTGACGTCGAGTGCGGTGGTCGGCTCGTCCGCGATCAGGAGCTTCGGTCTGCAGGCCAGCGCCATCGCGATCATCACGCGTTGGCGCATGCCGCCGGAGAAGCGATGCGGATGTTCGTGGAAGCGGGATGTCGCCGCGGGGATGCGGACGCGATCGAGCAGGCGGATGGTTTCCGCCTCGGCCGCCGCGCGCGACAGGCCGCGATGCTGGATCAGCGCCTCGGCGATCTGGAAGCCGATGGTGAGCACCGGATTGAGGCTCGTCATCGGCTCCTGGAAGATCATGGCGACGTCATTGCCGCGAATGCTGGTCATGCTCGCCTCGGGCAGCGCGAGCAGATCCCGTCCGGCCAACATGACGCGGCCCTCGACGCGACCGATCTCCTGCGGAATCAGCCGCATGATCGAGAGCGCAGTGACGCTCTTGCCCGAGCCGGACTCGCCGACGATGGCGACGGTCTCTCGGGCTGCGATGTCGAACGAGACGTTGCGGACGACCGGGATCCATCGCCGCTCGAGCATGAAGGAGGTGGTGAGGCCGGCGACCGAGAGCACGGGGGCCTGCGTGTTGGCAACGGCCTGATCAGATCTTTTTGTGCCGATGCTCATGCGATTGCCCTAATAGCCGCGCGTGCGATCAACAAGCCCCGGCAGCTCCTCGCCGCGACGATGACGGGCGATGACGTCGAGCACGAAATCGACCGCCGTATCGGGCGTCGTCATGCTGGCATTGTGCGGCGTCAGCAGGATGCGCGGATGGCTCCAGAACGGGTGGCCTACAGGCAGCGGTTCGGGATCGGCGACGTCGAGCACCGCGCCGGACAGCGCGCCGCTGTCGAGGGCAGCAAGGAAATCGGCCTCGACGAGATGTGGGCCACGGCCGACATTGACGAGCCCTGCCCCGCGCGGCAGCCGCGCGAACAGGTCGGCATTGAGAATGCCGCGCGTCTCGTCCGTCAGCGGCAGCAGGCAGACGAGAATGTCGGTCTGCGCGAGAAACTCCGGCAAAGAATCAGTGCCCGCGTAACAGGTGACGCCTTCGATCTCGCGCGGCGAACGATTCCAGCCCGATAGCGGAAAGCCGAACGCCTTGAGACGTTCGAGCACGGCCTGGCCGAGCTGGCCCAGTCCCATCACGCCGACACGCCGCCGCTTCGCCGGCGTGATCCGGATCTCGCGCCAGACCTGCTGCTTCTGCTGGTCGATGAAATCCAGGAGATCGCGATGCAGCGCGAGCACGGCCATGGTGACGTATTCGACCATGGTCTCGGCGATGCCGGGCTCCAGCATGCGGACCAGCGGAATGTGCGCCGGCACTTTCGTCGTATCGAACTGATCGACGCCCGCGCCGACCGAGAAGACCAGTTCGAGATTGGGAAAGGTCGTCGCGATGTCATCCGGCGGCACCCACGCCACCAGATAGCGGACGTCGGCGGGATTGCCGATGCCGGGCCAGAGCCGGAACGGCACGTCGGGGGCGCGCTCCGCGAAGAAGCGCGCCCATTCGGCACCGCGCACCATGTTGGCCTTGTAGAGAACCGTCATGCCGCGCTCAGAACGGGCTGACCGGCGCGAGCCGACGGCCGTCGATCATGCGCTTGTGGCTGTAGGCGGCGGGATCGACCAGCGGCGTCGCGCCCGTCACGAGGTCGGCCGCAAGCTTGCCGGCCGCAGGGCCGATGCCGAAGCCATGGCCGGAGAAGCCGGTGGCGAGGAAGAAGCCCGGCAGCGCATCGACCGGCGAGATCACGGGAATGGTGTCCGGCGTGCAGTCGATCGTGCCGCCCCAGGCTTCCGCGATCTCGATGTCCTTCAGCTCGGGATTGGACTTGATCAGCGCCGCCAGCGCCGAGTTGACGAGCGACATGTCGGGCGCGGGATCGCGCACGCGTTCGGCCTCGAACGGCGATGGCTTGTCGAAACTCCAGCTGGTGCCGCGCATAATCTGATCGAAGAACGACTTGCCGAATGAGAGTTTCAATCCGTTCTTGCGGTGCTGATAGGTCGGCCAGAACGTGCGTGCGTAACGGAACAGGTCCGGCGACAGCTCGACCGTGCCGCGGTTGCGCAGCGCCAGCGTGAAGCCGCCGTCGAGGCGGCGACGGATGCAGTAGAAATCGGTGCCGAGCGCGCCCGACGTGATCTCCGGCCCCGGCGTGGTCCGGCACGCGGTGGCGTTGACGAGACCGATCGGCAGCTCGATGCCGTGACGACGGCAGAACAGCGACGACCAAGCGCCTCCCGACAGCAGCACGGATTGGGTGCGGATCGTGCCCTTCTCGGTGACGACCGCGCTGACTCGCCCGCCGGTCGTCTCCAGCCCGCGCGCGGCGCAGCCCTGATGGATGGTGACGCCGTGTTTTCGCGCGGCGGTGGCGAGCGCGGGGACGGCCATCGACGGTTCGGCGCGGCCGTCGCTCGGCGTGTGCAGGCCGCCGACCCATGTGTCGGCATTGTCAGGCATGCGCTCGGCGACCTCGGCCGGCGTCAGGACGGTAGAGTGGACCTGCATCTCGCGCGCGACCGCGGCCCAGCGCTCCCAGCTTGCGAGCTCGTCCTTGCTCTTGGTCAGGAACAGGACGCCGGTGCGGCGGAAGCCGGCATCGACGCCCGCATCGTTCTGCATGTCTTCCCACAGAAGCAGCGCCTCGCGCGCCAGCGGAATCTCCTCGCGGGCGCGGCCCTGCTGCCGGCACCAGCCCCAATTGCGGCTGGACTGCTCGCCGCCGACATGGCCCTTCTCGACCAGTGCGACCGAATGGCCCTTCTTCGCGAGATGATAAGCCGCGGAGACGCCGATGACGCCGCCGCCGATGACGACGATATCCACCTGCTGCGGCAAGCGTTCGTCGCTGTTGATACGGTTGAGCGGCGGGGACATGGGGCACTCCTGGAGTTCAGTTCGATCGAGGTCTTGCTCGTCATGGGATGTTCATTCGCGGGTCGAGCGCGTCGCGCAGGCCGTCACCGAGAAAGTTGAAACTGGTCACCGCGAGCGTGATGGCGAGGCCCGGCGCGATCGCGAGCCAGGGCGCGCTGGTGAGATAGATCTGCGCGTTGTTGAGCATGTTGCCCCAGCTCGCGGCCGGCGGCTGGATGCCGTAGCCGAGATAGCTGACATAGGATTCGAGCAGGATCGCTTTCGCGACGTTCAGCGTCGCCGCCACCACGATCGGTGCGATCGCGTTGGGCACGAGCTCGCGGAACATGATCCGCAGGTTCGACGAGCCGAAGGCGAGCGCGGCGACCGCGAACTCGCGTTCCCGCAACGACCGCACCTGGGCCTCGACGACGCGAGCGACGGCCATCCAGGCCGTCGCCGCGATCAGCACGGTGGTGGTGACGAGGCCGGGCTCGGTGAGCGCGGCCAGCGCCAGCAGGAGGAAGATGGTCGGAAAGCACAGCACGGCATCGACGAGCCGCATCAGGACCGCACCGACCACGCCGCCATAGAAGCCGGCGAAGGCGCCGACGGCAATTCCGACCGCCATCGCGATCACCATCGCGACGATGCCGATCGAGAGCGAGACGCGACCGCCCATCATCAGACGCGCCAACACGTCGCGGCCGAGCTCGTCGGTGCCGAGGATGTGTGCGCCCGAGAGCGGCGGCGCGAACCGCTTCATGATGTCGATATAGGTGTCGTCGAACGGCAGCAGATAGGGGCCGAACGCCGACCCGAGGACGAGAACGAGAATGATCACCGCGCCCGCGAGGGCGAGCCGGTGGCGACGAAAGCGACGCCACGCGGCCTGGCCGGGCGCGAGCTGAACGGTGGAGATGGTCGCAGCCGTCATCGCTAGCCCACCCGGATGCGCGGATCGACGACGGCATAGAGGATGTCGGCGAGCAGGGAGCCGATCAGCACCATGGTCGCCGAGAACATCAGGATGCCCATCACCACGGGATAGTCGCGATAGCCGATGGAATCGAGGAACAGCCGACCCATGCCGGGCCAGGTGAACACGGTCTCGGCGACCAGCGCGCCGCCGAGCAGCGTCGGAAACTGCAAGCCCGCCACCGTGATCATCGGCAGCAGCGCGTTGCGAAGCGCGTGCACCGTGAGAATGCGCCATTCCGGCATGCCCTTGGCGCGCGCGGTGCGGATGTAGTCCTGGTTGATGACCTCGAGCATCGAGGAGCGCATAAAACGGCCCCACATCGCTGTTTCGACCAGCGCCAGCACCATGGCCGGCGCGATCAGATGATGCAGCAGGTCGAGGAAGGAGCCGTCGCCGATGGTCTGTCTGTTGCCGGCCGGCAGCCAGCCGAGCTTCACGGAGAAGACATAGATGGTGACGAGGCCGAACCAGAAGGTCGGGATCGACAGCGCGATCATGGCGCCGACGGTGGCGAGCGTATCGAACAGCGAGTAGCGGCGCAGCGCGCCCAGGATGCCGATCCAGCAGCCGAGCAGCACCGCGATGATGGTCGCCGTCGCCATCAGCTCCAGCGTAGCGCCGAGATGCGAGGAAATCACCGACAGCACCGCCTCGCCGTCGCGATAGGAGCGACCCCAATCGCCTCGTACCATGCGCCCGAACCAGTCGAGATATTGGACCGGCAGCGGCCGATCGAGACCGAGCTGCCTGGTGACGCGGTCGAGATCCTCCTGCGTCATCTGCCCGGAGACGGCAAACTGCGACAGCGGACCGCCCGGCGCCAGATGCAGGATGGCAAAGCCGATTCCCGAGACGATCACGAGCAACATGATCGCCTGTGCCAGGCGATTGACGACGTAGCGGGCCATCTCAGGCAATCCAGCGGATTGGACGCATCACGCCCAATACCATTCGCGCATGTTCCAGCTGTTGATCGACATGTTGATGTTGGGACGGAAGCCTTGCAGCCCCTCCTTGATGCCCTCGGCGATGAAGCCCTGGAACAGCGGCAGGATGGCGAGGTCGTTGCGGATCAGCTTTTGCAGCTCGCCATAGGTCGCCTTGCGTTGCGCCAGGTCGAATTGCTTGGCACCTTGAGACAACAGCCGGTCGGCCTCCGCGCTCTGGTACTGATAAGTGTTGTAGCCGCGGCCGCCCTTGGCGGGAATGGCGCCGGAGCCGAAGCGCGGCGTCACGTCGGGGTCGCTGCCGAGCATGAAGTTCACCGACACCAGCACCGAGTTGAACTTCGACTGCTGCCAGAACTCGCCCCAGATCACCGCCGCCGGCATGTTGTTGACGCGCATCGCAGCGCCGATCGCGCGCCAGTCCTGGATCAGAAGCTGCTGGGTCTGCTCGCGCACCGCATTGCCCGATGTCGTCGAATTGGTGAATTCGAGCTTGACGCCGCCCTTTTCGCGCACGCCGCCGGAGCCGCGAACCCATCCGGCCGCATCGAGCAGCGCGTTGGCCTTGGCGGGATCGTATTTGTGCTGCGGCAGACCTTGCTGGAACGGCCAGGCCTGCTGCGGCACGAAGCTCTCGGTCAGCGTCGGCAGGCCGTAATTCAGCGCGTCGATGATCGCCTGCTTGTTGATTGCGAGATAGAGCGCCTCGCGCACGGCGCGATCAGTGAAGGGGCCAAAATCCAGGTTCGGCGCGATATGCTCTACCGAGGAGGTCGAAGAGACGAAGATCTTGCGGCCCTTCAGCGTCTTTGCCTCCTGCACGAAGTTCGGCAGGATGCCTTGCAGGCCCGTGTAGTCGACCTGACCGGTGCGGAACTGAGTGTAGAGCACGGTGAGATCAGGAATGTATTTGAAGACCACGCGTTCGAGGTACGGCCCCTTGCCATGATAGCCGGTGTGGGCGTTCAACTGGATATGGTCGCCGGGCACACGCTCGCCCCAGCGAAACGGGCCGGTTCCGACAGGCGCATTGTGGAACGGTGAGGCATTCGGATCGGACACCTTCTCCAGAATGTGCTTGGGCACGATGAAGGTGAACGACGCCAGGATCGACATATACGGCGAATAGGGCGCTTCCATTCGCCAATGGATCTCGTCGGGCGCCACGACGGTGATGTCCTTGACGAGGCTATGGCCGACCCGGCTGCGCGCCCGGAAAGCGGGATTGTTGATCAGCTCGATGGAGAATTTGACATCCTCCGCGGTGAACGGCGTGCCGTCGTGCCACTTCACGTCGCTGCGGAGCTTGATCTTCCAGGTCAGGCCGTCGGCCGAGAGGCCGCCATTCTCGATGGTCGGGACTTCGCGGGCGAGGTCGGGGACGAACTTGCCGTTCGGCTCGATGTACCAGAGCGGCGAGAACACCTGCCACCAGATGCCCTGGTCGACCTCAATGCCGGGCATCAAGGGATGGAAGACGGTCGGCTCCTGCGACAGCGCCGCGATCACCTGGCCGCGCGGTTTGTCCGGCGGATTGGCGGGTCGTTCGGTCTGCGCGAAGGCGCTGCCTGAAAGCGTCCATCCCGCCGCTGCCCCCGCACCGAGCTGGAAGAATTGACGGCGATTCGGAATGCCGAGATGCAGTGCCCCAACGCCGAGCTTGCCGGTGTCGCCTGCCATGACCACTCTCCGTTGTCGCACGCGGCACCGTCTCCCGCGCCCCCGAGACCCCGGCAAAAGGGACAGGAGTGGGCTTTAGTGCTTCTTAATTTTTCAGCCAAAATTTCATCATGACTAAATACGGCTGTCAATCGCATTGCTAGTATGCGCAACCTTTTCAGTCGTACTAAAGCCATGAGACCGATGCGGTCCGAGGTGAGATGATGCATGGGAGAGCGACATGGATGGTCGCGGCGATACGAACGGCACGAAAGACGCTCCGGCGATCGAAGCTGACGATGCGGTCGACCAGCGCCTCGGTGAAACCGTGCGGCTGCTGCGGCAGCGCGCCGGCCTCTCGATCCAGGACGTCGCCAACAAGACCGGCCTCTCCACCGGCATGATCAGCCAGCTCGAACGCGCGCGCGCCATGCCGTCGATCCGCACGCTGCGCCTGCTCAGCATCGCGCTCGACGTTCCCATCTCCTATTTCTTCGAGAGCAGCGATCCCGCCGACGTGCCGCGCTACATCGTGCGCAAGACGAACCGGCGGCTGCTGCGGCTCACCGCCAGCGGCGTGGTCAAGGAAGCACTGACCCCGGAAGGCAAAGGCCAGATCGAGCTCTACGAGCTCACGCTCAATCCCGGCGCCTCGTCCGGCACCGACTTCCTGCAGCACACCGGCGAGAAGGCCGGCTACATTCTCTCGGGCAGCCTGCGGCTCTGGCTCGACAACCAGGCCCACCTACTGGAAGCCGGCGACAGCTTTCGTTTTCCGAGCATCGTGCCGCACATGTTCGACAACCCGACCCAGCAGGTGGCGCGCGTGATCTGGGTGACGACGCTGCGCGAGACCGATCCGCCGGCGGGTTGAGGCGCCCCGTCCACTCCTGGTGACACGGACCGCCGCGCGAGCCTAACTTCATCCCGCCTCAGCTCATCCTTCGCCGCAGCGTTGCCGACGGCGTCTCGCCGAATTTTTCGCGGTAAGCGCCGGCCATTCGGCCGAGATGAGTGAAGCCGAGATCGAAGGCGAGGTCGGTGATGGAGACGCCGGCGGAGGCCTGCGCGAGGCGCGCGTGGAGGCCGGCGAGCCGAATGTCGAGCAGCATCTGTGAAATGGACACGCCGAAGTGACGGCGGAAGCCGAGCTGGAGCGCGCGGATGCCGATGCCGGACACGCAGGCGAGCTCCTCGAGATCGAGCGGCTCGCCGGCATTGTCCGCCAGATGATCGCGCGCGGCGCGGAGCGCACGCGGCAGGCGCTCGGCCTGTCCTGAGAACGTCCGGATCGCATCCGACAAGCCATGCCGCTGCCCGTTGAGGAGATGATCGAGCAGCAGCTCGCGCCAATCGGCCATCGCGACCGGCGAAAGGCTGCCTGACGGCCCGAGACGTTCGGCAAGCGTCATCAACCCGGCGAGGCTGCTCTGCAAGGCCCGCCCGGACGGCGCGTCCAGGTCGATCGCGGGATCGAATTCGACCACTCCGGTCGCCCTGCCCGACAGCGCCGCTGCGCGCTGCTCGACCAGGCGGCGGTCGAGCAGCAGGATCGCCTGCGCGCAGTCAGCCCAGATCATCCGGGTCGGGACGGTCGGCGACAATAGCGACGCCGTCCGGTCCGGCGCGACATCGAGCTCGCTGACGCCGGCACGAATGCGGGCGCGGCCCGCAAGCGGGACCTGCACCAGGAAGAAGCGCTCGAGGCAGCCGGGATCGATGCCGACCGATCCGCCATAGGCGACGTAGTTGATGGAGAAGCCGTCGAAATCAGCGCAATTGTGCCGGGCGGAGAAGCCGTCCGCCCGCGCCTGCGCCGGCTTGAGATCGTGCGGACAAAAGATTCGCCCGATCTGCTCGGCCGCTTCGTCGACGTCATCCGTGGTGACGCGGGCGAAGGCCGCAAGCCGCTCGGCTGCGGGCGCCATCGCATTCGTTTCCAGCACGGCTGCGGACATCGTCGACCACGCTTCGCGTCACGGAATTGCTTTAAGCCTATAATAGTTCACCAGACGCGAAAAGGGGTGCGCCATGAAATCGCCCGTGCTGCATGGCAACAGCCGTATCCGGATTCGTTTAGCGGATAGACAAGCGGCCCCTGGCTGGTCGACGCTCCGTCCCCGCCGGTATCCATGAGGAGGTGAGCATGACTGCACTCGAAAAGGGCATTACTGCAAACGGCACGGGCTATGGCGGGAAGAGCTGGAATATCCTGGGCCAGGTCTATTTCCCCAAGGCCGTCACCGACTCCACCTTCGCTTTCGAGACCAACAGCGATCCCGGCCAGTTCGTGCCGGTGCACATCCACCCGACCCAGGATGAGTTCATCCTGGTGCAGGAAGGCACGCTCGACCTCAAGCTCGACGGCCAATGGGTCAAGGCACATGCCGGCGACCTGGTCCGCATGCCGCGCGGCATCCCCCACGGCTATTTCAACAAATCCGACAAGCCGTGCCGCGCGCTGTTCTGGGTTTCGCCGATGCAGAAGCTGGAGGCGCTGTTCAACCAGCTGCACAATCTGACCGACCCGGCCGAGGTCGTGCGCATCTCCGCGCTGCACGAGGTCGACTTCCTGCCGCCCGAGGCCAACGACTAAAGCGCGATCATCGCGCTTTAGGTTGTTGTTTGAGCATGATCTTTCCGGAAAACCGCTACACACTTTTCCGGATCATGCTCGAGGCGACCCGCCTTCTCGTCCACTTTCATCTGCTTGCAGCTCGGCCGGCCGCGCCTTGCGGCCGAACGTGGCCGCTTGCGCACCATACACATCGAGCAATCCCATGGTCAGCCCAAAACATGTCTGCGTGATCGGCGCCGGCGTCTCCGGCCTTGCCGCCGCGAAAGCATTCTCCACCCGAGGCCACCGCGTCACCATCGTCGAGCGCAGCTCGGATCTCGGCGGCGTCTGGGAGCCGGCGCGCTCCTATCCTGACGTGCAGACGCAGAGCCCGAAGGAGCTCTACCGCTACACCGACCGCGCCATGCCGGAGGCCTATCCGGAGTGGCCGACCGGGCCGCAGGTCCACGCCTATCTCGCCGACTACGCGAAGAGCTTCGGTCTCGACCGCATGCTGCGGCTCGACACCGAGGTTGCCGGCATGGAACGGCGCGCCGACGGCAGACCGGGCTGGACACTCGCGCTGAAGAACGGCGACGGCGCGACGACCAGCGAAGATTTCGATTTCGTCGCGATCTGCACCGGGCAGTTCAACGAGCCGCGCGAGCTGCATTGCCCCGGCGAGGACGGCTTTCTGGCGCAGGGCGGCCAGGTCCTGCACTCGTCGAAATACGGCGATCCGACGCTGGCGAAGGAACGCCGCGTCGTCGTGCTCGGCGGCTCGAAGTCGGCGACCGACATCGCGGTGAACGCGGTGAAATCGGGCGCGCGCGAGGTGACGATCGTGATGCGCGAGCCGGTCTGGCGCATTCCCTATTTCATCGGCGGCCTCGTGAACTTCAAGCGCATCCTCTACATCCGCGCGCAGGAGGAGATGTTTCCGGGCTGGGGCATCGGCCCGATGGCGCGGCTCGCGCATCGCATCGCCGCGCCGCTGGTCTGGGCGAATTGGCGCGGGCTGGAGAGCCTGTTGAAGGCTCAGCTCAAGCTGAAGCAATGCAAGATGGTGCCGAAGGAGCGGATCGAGGACGGCGTCAACTGCTCGGTGCCGATCGCGACGCCCGGCTTCTACCCGATGGTCGCCGACGGCCGCATCAAGGCGGTGTTTGGCACCTTCGACCATTATGAAGGCGACAGCATCGTGATGAGCGGCGGCGAGCGCGTCGGTGCCGACGTCGCGGTGCTCGCGATCGGCTACAAGCTCGGCGTGCCGTTCCTTCCCGAAGCTTACAGGCAGAAGCTGGTCGATGCCGACGGGCAATACCGGCTCTATCGCCTGATCGCCAATCCCGATCTGCCGGAGCTCGGTTTCGTCGGCTTCAACTCGTCGTTCTGCACCGTGCTCTGCGCCGACCTCGCCGCCAACTGGCTGGTGCGCTATGCCGACGGCCAGCTCGCCAACCAGCCGACGGCGCAGGCGATGCGCGACAACATCGAGATGATGCTGCACTTCAAGCGCGTCGAGCGGCCGGCGGCGGGCGTCTATGGCGGCCTGTGCGTCGCGCCCTATCACTACCGTCATTTCGACGAGCTGATGGCCGACATCGGCGCGAAGAACCAGAAACGCGGCGGGCTCGCCGGGCGCTTCTCGCCGCCGGACGCCGATGAATATGCCAAGTTCCTGGCTTCCGCGCCGGAGTACCCGGTGACGGCGTGACGGCTGGCGGGTTGGCATCGACCCGAACTCGCGGCTCGCCAGACCAGCCCGCATTGCCTACGATTCCGACTGCCGAATCGGCCAGCCCGGGAGCACGCGATGGAACCAAGACGTCACGCCGCCGCGATGGTCGCCGTGCTTGCCCTGCTTCTCGCGGCGCCTGCCATGGGACAGAGCGCGCTCACGGCCAGGCAAGCGGAAGCGCTTGCCGCCTATGATCGCGCGCTCGGCGATTTCAAATCCATCCTCGCCGAGCGACGGCGCCAGATCGAAGCGAAGCAGCCGCTGCCGAACCTGCCGGGACAGGCGCTCTACCTCGCGCGCGTCGCCGTCATCAGCAGCTACAAGGACCTCACCGACGCGATGCCGTCGCGGATCGGCCGTCCCAACAAGTTCGAGATTCCACCGGCCTATTTCGATGCCGACATCGAGCCGCTGGTCGACGAATATGGAAAGCTGTTCGACATCATGGAGGCACCGCCTGCCAGCGCGCAGGACTCGCCAACGCCGTTCAAGGACGTGGTCGATCTCGCCGTTGCGATCGCGCGCGCCAAGGGGCTGGCGCCTGGACATGCCGAGACTGCGGGCCGCATCAGCCTCGGGCTGTTCTTTGCGGAAACCAATGGCAAGCAGAACGTCCGCAACGCGCGCTCGAACACCTATATGGGCAGCTTCCAGACCGGCCCGTCCGAAGACCGCAACGGCCGCCGGAAATGGGAGGCTGTCAAGGGCGACATCGCCGCGATCGACCCGGGGCTGAGTGCGCGCGACGACAGGGAAGAGGCCCGGGCCCGCGGCACCGATCACCGCTTCAACCACTGGACCAACGTTCGCAACGGCCTGATGAACGCGCACGCTGACCTGTTCCGTGAGATCCCTGGAATCGTGAAGACGCTGCCTGACCCGATCGACCAGATGAAGCTGTTCGAGCTGATCCAGATCGTGCCGACCCCGACCAGGTCGGCGCTCAAATCGGGCGATCTCCTGAACTACCGGGTCTCCAGCCCCACGATCATGAAGCACCTGCGCAACAACAGCATCTTTGCCTTCGGACAGGCCGACCGGGCGCGCAGCTCGGCAAGCTACCGCGATATCCTCGCTGCGATGTGGCTGTTCAACCGGAAGTTCGAGCGCGCGATGGCGAAATATGCGGAGATCAGGCCGCGCTGATGGATCGGTTGCAACCGCCGGTGGAGATTGTAGTCTCGCGACCTCATCGGCCACACGGGACCCCGGTTCATGCGCGTTCTCATTCTCGGCGGCAGCCAGTTTCTGGGGCGTGCGATCGCAAGCCATGCTTGCGCGACCGGCCATGACGTGACCTGCGCTGCCCGCGGCCTTGCGGGGCCGATTGCCGCGGGCGCGCGCTTCGTGCGAATCGACCGCGACGTCGCCGACGGTCTTGCGCCGCTTGCGGGCGAGACATTCGACGCCGTGGTCGATGTCTCGCGTCATCCCGGCCAGGTCAGCCGCGCGGTCGCCGCGCTGAAGCGGCCGGGCGTGCATTGGACCTTCGTATCGACGATCAGTGTGTATGCGGATAACCGCATTCCGGGGCAACGCGCCGACACCGCGCCGCTGCGCGAGCCCAGTTCAGAGGAGATCGAGCACAGCACCGACGCGATCTACGGCGCCGCCAAGGTCGCCTGCGAACAAGCGGTCGGCAACGACGCCTTCATCTGCCGGGCCGGCCTCATCGCCGGGCCGGAAGACCCGACCGGGCGGTTCGCCTACTGGCCGGCGCGGCTGGCGCGCGGCGGCGAGGTGCTGGCGCCGGGATCGCCGGAGGATGCCGTCCAGTTCATCGACGTGCGCGACCTCGCGCAATGGATCGTGCATGCGGCAGAGATTCGCCTCACCGGAATCTATGATGGGATCGGGCCAATTCGCACGCGCGGCGAATTCCTGGCCGAGTGCGCATCGGCGCTGAACGCATCATGCACCTTCACCTGGGTCGATCGCGCCTTCCTCGAGACGCATGACGTGCGGCGCTGGGCAGGCCCGCGATCGTTGCCGATGTGGCTGCCCCTGCCCGACTTCGCCGGATTCCTGACACGCGACACCTCGCCGGCACGCGCGGCCGGACTGATCTCGCGACCGGTCACGGTCACCGCACGCGACACGCTTCAATGGCTCAACGCCAGCAACGGTCCGGTCATCGGGCTTACCGCCGATGAGGAGCGGGACGTGCTCGCGGCCTGGCATACGCAAGGGGCGGCTGCGACCCGGATCTAGCCCCATCGCGCTGACGTAGCATTCCGTCCCGATGGATGAGGTCACTCGAGGCCGGGGACTGCCATGGCTATGGTGTTCCACGGCCAGTCATTTGTTGCTAGCCTGCCGCACCGACAGACACTTCGGGGACCATCGAATGACCTCAGCGAATCCCGCATCTCCCGCACGGCGCAATGGAGTGTGGCGACATATCGGGCGGGGATTGGCCATCGCGGCATCCATGGCCGCGCTCGCCGGCTGCGAGGACAAGAACACGTTCGTGGCGCCGCCCCCGCCCAAGGTGGACGTCGCGACGCCGGTGCAGCGTGCGGTGACGCGCTACATCGAGGCCACCGGCAACACCGCACCGATCAAGAGCGTCGACCTGGTCGCACGCGTGCAGGGCTTTCTGCAAACGATCGATTATCAGGACGGCACTTTCGTGAAGCAAGGCACCCAGCTGTTCACGATCGAGCCTGAGACCTACAAGCTCAAGCTCGAGCAGGCGCAGGCGGCCGAGGCCGGCGCGCAGGCCTCGCTGCGGCAGGCGGAAGCCGATTACAAGCGGCAGGCCGAGCTGGTGCAGCGCCAGGCGGTCTCCCAGGCCACGCTCGACACCTCGACCGCGAACCGCGACAACGCCCAGGCCAATCTCCAGCAGGCCCAGGCCAACACCAAGCTCGCCGAAGTCAATTACGGCTATACCAAGGTGACAGCGCCATTCGACGGTATCGTCAGCGCCCATATGGTCTCGATCGGCGAGCTCGTCGGCGTCTCCTCGCCGACCCAGCTCGCCACCATCGTGGCGATGGACCCGATCTATGTGAACTTCACCGTCAATGAACAGGACGTACTGCGCATTCGCGCCGAAGCGGCACGCCGCGGGATGACCGCCGCCAACCTCAAGCAGTTTCCGATCCAGATCGGCCTCCAGACCGAAACCGGCTATCCGCACGAAGGTCATCTCGACTACGTTGCGCCGACCTTGAACCAGTCGACGGGTACGCTGGCGGTCCGCGGCCTCGTTCCCAACGACAAGCGGGTGCTGTTGCCCGGCTATTTCGTCCGGGTCCGCGTGCCCTTCGACCAGGAGAAGAACGCGCTGCTCGTTCCCGACACCGCGCTCGGCAGCGACCAGGGCGGCCGCTATCTGCTGGTGGTCAACGGCGACAACATCGTCGAGCAGCGCATGGTGCAGATCGGCTCCGTCGACAACGGCCTGCGCGTGATCGAGAGCGGCCTGAAGCCGGACGACCGCGTGGTGATCGCAGGGCTGCTGCGCGTCATCCCGGGCCAGAAGATCGACCCGCAAGCGACGAAGATCGACCAGTCTCAGGCCTCGGCCAAGTGAGGGGCTGCCAGCCATGATCTCGAAATTCTTCATCGAGCGGCCGGTCCTCTCGAACGTCATCGCGCTCCTGATGATCCTGATCGGCGGCGTCGCGCTGTTCAACCTCGCCATCGCGCAATATCCCGACGTGGTGCCGCCGACGGTGCAGGTCACCACGCGCTATCCCGGCGCCAGCGCCAAGACGGTGATCGATACCGTTGCCCTGCCGATCGAGCAGCAGGTCAACGGCGTCGAGGACATGCTCTACATGCAGTCCTACAGCGGCGCCGACGGCACCTACACGCTGACCGTGACGTTCAAGATCGGCACCGACCTCAACTTCGCGCAGGTGCTGGTGCAGAACCGCGTCTCCAGCGCATTGTCGCAGTTGCCGCAGGCGGTGCAGAACCAGGGCGTCACGGTGCAGAAGCGATCGACCTCGATCCTCTTGTTCGTGACGCTGACATCGCCGGATGCGCGGTACGACAGTCTCTTCTTGAGCAATTACGCCACCATCAACATCCGCGACGAGCTCTCGCGCCTCCCCGGCGTCGGCAACGTCACCGTGTTCGGCGCCGGCCAGTATTCGATGCGGGTCTGGCTCGATCCGAACAAGCTGCAGGCCAGGAACCTGGTGCCGCAGGACGTGATCCAGGCGATCCAGCAGCAGAGCCAGCAAGTCTCCGCCGGCCAGGTCGGCGCGCCGCCGACACCGCCGGGACAGGCGTTCCAGTACACGCTCAACGTCAACGGACGGCTCGAGGACGTCGGCCAGTTCGAGAACATCATCGTCAAGTCGGGCGCTAACGGCGATGTCACGCGGGTGCGCGACGTCGGCTGGGTCGAGCTCGGCGCGCAGACCTACAGCCAGATCTTCTCGCTCAACAAGCAGCCGGCGGTCGGCATCGGCGTCTTCCAGTCGCCCGGCGCCAACGCGCTCCAGGTCGAACAGGCCGTCGAGAAGAAGATGGCCGAGCTGGCCAAGCAATTCCCTGAGGGCATCAAGTACGACACGCCGTTCGACACCACCAAGTTCGTCGAGGCCTCGGTGCATGAGGTCTACATGACGCTCATCGAGGCCGGCCTGCTCGTGCTGGTCGTGATCCTCGTGTTCCTGCAGGACTGGCGCGCGATGCTGGTGCCGGCGACCACCGTGCCGGTCACCATCATCGGCGCCTTCGCGGCCATGGCGGCGCTCGGCTTCACCGTCAACATGTCGACGCTGTTCGCGATCGTGCTCGCGATCGGCATCGTGGTCGACGACGCCATTGTCGTGGTCGAAGGCGCCGCGCACAACATCGAGCAGGGCATGAACGGCCACGACGCCGCGATCAAGGCGATGGACCAGCTGTTCGCGCCGATCGTCGGCATCACCCTGGTGCTGATCTCGGTGTTCCTGCCCGCCTCGTTCCTCGCAGGACTCACCGGGCGCATCTATTCGCAATTCGCGCTGGTGATCGCCGCGACCGCGCTGCTCTCCGCCATCAACGCGGCGACCTTGAAGCCGACGCAATGCGCGCTCTGGCTGCGGCCGCCAGTGCCGCCGGAGCAGCGCAATTTCTTCTATCGGGGCTTCAATGCGGTCTACAACCGTGTCGAGCGCGGCTACACGCGGCTGATCACGTTTCTCGTCAGGCATGCCACTATCTCGGTCGCGTTCGCGCTGCTGATCATCGGAGGCAGCGTCTACGGCCTGTCGCGGGTGCCGACCGGCTTCCTGCCGATCGAGGACCAGGGCTACCTGATCGCCGCGGTGCAGCTGCCCGACGGCGCCGCGCTGGAGCGGACCCAGAAGGTGCTCGACAGAGCAAGCGAGCTGATCAAGGACACCCCTGGAGTCCAGCAGGTTATCACCATCGCAGGCATCTCGGCGCTCGACAACAGCGCCAGCCTCGCCAATGCCGGCGTCGCCTACATCATCCTGAAGGACTGGGACGCCCGCAAAGGGCCCGGCGAGGATCTGCGCTCGCTGGTCTTTGGCCTCAACGACAAGCTCGCGACCATCATGGAAGCGCGCGCGATCGTGCTGCCGCCGCCCCCGATCCAGGGCATCGGCAACGCCGCGGGATTCTCGATGCAGGTCGAGCTGCGCGACGGCAACAGCGATTTCGCCAAGCTGCAGGCGATCACCGCGGCCGTGGTCTCCAACGCGCAGAGCCAGAGCGCGCTGCAGCGCGTGCAGTCTTCGTTCCGTTCCTCGGTGCCGCAGTTCAACATCGAGATCGACCGCGTCAAGACCCAGACGCTGCATGTCACCACGGACCAGGTGTTCTCGGCGCTGTCGACCTATCTCGGCTCGTCCTACGTCAACCAGTTCAACAAGTTCGGCCGCGTGTTCCAGGTCTACACCCAGGCCGATCCCGCCTTCCGCGTCACCGAGCGCGACATCGCCAACATGCAGGTGCGCAACTCGAACGGCGACATGATCCCGATCGGCACCGTCGCCAAGATCACGCCGGCGACGGGTCCGTCGCTGATCAGCCTCTACAACCTCTACCCGTCCGCGACGGTGATCGGCCTGCCGGCGCAGGGCTACTCCTCGGGCCAATCGCTGAAGCTGATGGAGGAGGTCGCCGACAAGACGCTGCCGCCGGGCACCGGCTTTGAATGGACCGCGATGTCGTATCAGGAGAAGGCGGTCTCGAACCAGATCTACTGGGTGTTCGGCCTCGCCATGCTTTTGGTCTATCTCGTGCTGGCCGGCCAATACGAGAGCTGGTACGCGCCGATCTCGGTGATTCTCGCGGTGCCGCTGTCACTGCTCGGGCCGATGCTGGTCCTCTCCGCGCTCAAGATCGACAACAACCTCTATTGCCAGATCGGCCTGATCCTGCTGATCGCGCTGTCGGCCAAGAACGCCATCCTGATCGTCGAGGTCGGACTCGAGCTGCACGGCCGCGAGGGCAAGCCGATCATTGAATCCGCGATCGAAGCCGCGCGCGCCCGCTTCCGCCCGATCCTGATGACCTCGTTCGCCTTCATCCTCGGCGTGGTGCCGCTGGTGCTCGCCACCGGCGCCGGCGCCAGCGCGCGCAAGTCGATCGGCATCACCGTGTTCTCGGGCATGCTGGCCTCGACCTGCCTCGCGGTGCTGTTCGTGCCGGCCTTCTTCGTGGTGGTGCAGCGCTTCGAGAACTGGCGGGCGTCGAAGAAGGCACCGAAGGCGCAGCCGGTGGCGGAGGTGAAGTAGGCGACCGCTATCGATCACGATCGTCATTGCGAGCGCAGCGAAGCAATCCAGAATCTTTCCGCGGTGAGAGTCTGGATTGCTTCGTCGCTTCGCTCCTCGCAATGACGGTGGAGAGAGATTTCAAGCCCTCTCCGCCGGCGCCTGCCGGGCCTCGCCGCTCGACACCAGGAGCACCGAGACCTTCGACTGCCGGAGCACGGCGTCGGCGACGCCGCCGAAGGAAAGGTGGTCGGCCTGGATGCGGTCGACGCCCATGACAACGAGGTCGACGTCGGTGGTGTCGATCTCACGGAGGATCGCCGCCTCCGGCGCCCGGTTCACCCGCAGCGTGGTGGTGATGTCGACGTCGTAACGGGCGGCGAGATCGCTGGTGTCCTTGAGGATGCCTGTCTCCTGGCTCAGTCCGCGGGAGACCACGCGCTGCGCGCCCTTGTCCCGCGTCGTCGCCACATAGATCACCCGCAGCGAGCCCGATCCGGCCTGCGCCAGCGCCACCGCCACCTCGGCCCCGCGTTTGGAGACGGCGCTGCCTGAAACGGGAACGAGGATGTTGAGCGCGTCGGGCATCGGCTGCTTCAGGTGCTTGCCCTTGGCCGCGACGATCGCGAGCGGTCCTTCGAACGCCGCGGCGATGTCGTCGATCCTCCGGTCGAAGCGGTCCTTGGTCGCGGTCACCCTGTCGATGCCGACGACCAGAAGATCGAAGCCCTTGCGCGCTTCGTCGGCGATGGTTGCGCCGAGCTCTGCCTGCCTCGCACGGGTGACGACATCGACGTTGCCGGTGTCTCCATCACCCTTGACGGACACCGTCTCGGCGGCCTTCTTCACCACGGCTTCGTGGCTTTCCTCCTCGCCGCGTCCCTTCCCCTGTTCCTTGGCGCGCTCGCCGATATGCAGCACGGTGATCGGCAGTCCGCGCATGCCGGCGATCAGGCCCGCGATGTAGGCGGCGAAGCCGGCGTTGACGCTTTCGTCCACCGCCAGCAAGGGGCGCTCGAGATTGGCGACGAAGCCGCGCTTCTCGAATTCCTCGCGCTCCAGCCGCTCCCTCTCCTCCTCGTTCATCGGGAGCCTCGCCAGCGCCGCGCGCAGCATCGGCGGCATCGCCATCGTGGTCACGATCGCCATGGTCACGATCATCGTGAACAGGTTCTGGCTGAGCACGCCGATGGAGAGGCCGATGGTGGCGATGATGACCTCGGTCGACCCGCGCGCGTTCATGCCGCTGGCGAGCGCCAGCGACTCCCGATAGCTCAAGCCGCCCGCGGTGCCGCCGACAAAGGCGCCCCCGAACTTGCCGACGCTGGCGATCACCACCAGCAGGCCGGTGAGCATCAGGAGGTTGGGATCGCGCAGCACCGAGAGATCGGCGCTGAGGCCGGCGAGGCCGAAAAACACCGGCATGAAGAAGCTCGAGATCAGTCCGCGCAGGCGCTCGTCGATCTGCCGCGTCAGGATCGGGGACTCGCCGACCAGGATGCCGGCGACGAAGGCGCCTAACACGGTGTGGACGCCGATCAGATGCGTGATCATCGCCATGACGCTCATCAACAGCAGGATCACCGTGATGACGGCCGCCGCGCTGACGAGATTGTCGTTGGCCCAGCGGATCAGCAGGAACACCAGGCGGCGCCCGATGGTGAAGCTGACGGCCAGGAAGGCCAGCGTTCCCAGCACGGCTTTCGCCACCGAGGCGATATCGAGCGTGCCGTGCGAGGCCACGCTGAAGATGACCGCGATGATGATCCAGCCGATGGTGTCGTCGATGACGGCGGTCGCGACGATGATCTGCCCGACATTGCGGCGCATGAAGTTCATCTCGCGCACCACCACGGCGACGATCTTCACCGAGGAGATCGACAGTGCGGTGCCCATGAACAGCGAGGCCACGAGGCGCTCCTGCGGATTGGGCAACAGCGCGTCCGGCAGGAATTCACCCAGCGCAAAGCCGCAGGCGAAGGGCACGACGATGCCGGCGATCGAGATCGCGATCGCGGCCCTGCCGACCTTCCGGACCAGCTTGAGGTCGGTCTCCATGCCGGTGAGCAAAAGCAGCAGCAGGATGCCGACTTGCGCGATGCCGTCGATCATCGCCTTCTGCTCGGGCGTCTTCGGGAAGATCGCGGCTTGCGCCTCCGGCCAGATCCAGCCGAACAGCGAGGGCCCAAGGATGATGCCGGCGAGCAGTTCGCCGATCACCGAGGGCTGGCCGATCCGCTGCATGACCTCGCCGAGCCCGCGGCCGACCGCGATCAGCAGCACGATCTGCACGATCAGGAGGAATTCCGACGGGCCGGCCGATTTGCCCGCTTCGGCACTGGCCGCAATGGTGGTGAGGACAAGCGCCGCGGGGACGAGGACAACCGGTCGGAGCAGGCGCCATGGCATGCAGGTGTTCTTCCCCCTTCATCCGCCCCGGTGTCGGGGCGCCACAGGGACAGAACCCGCGGAAGGCGGCGCGGGTTCCGCCGCGCGCGGCGGGGTCAAAAACGAAAGTGCGAAAACAACCCCATGCACAGTAGAGATGGGCTTGAAATTGCTCGAAAAAATTTCGGGCTTGCCGAAACGGCTTGCTCCGTCGGGCAAAACACCGGCAGAATGGCATGATGAGCCCCGTCATCCCCGCCGTGGGAGCGCATCTCTCTATCGTCATTCCGGGGCGTCGCGCAGCGACGAACCCGGAATCCATTTCTCCACAATCTCTGCCGCCCGATGGATTCCGGGTTCGCGCTTGCGCGCGCCCCGGAATGACGATGTGGAGACAGTTGCCCGCCTTTCAACAATCCTACGCCGCCTGCGGCGTCCTGATCTCGCGCGGCAGGATGATCGCGGCCGCGATCGCGAGCAGGCAGAGGGCGGCGAAGGCGTGCAGCATGGTGACGAAGCCGCCCTGCTCGTAGAGCCAGGCGACCAGACCGACGGAGGCGCCGGCCGCGGTGAAGCCGACGAAATAGCGCACCGCATAGGCGCGCGAGCGCCACTCCTCGGTGGTGTACTTGCCGACCATGGCGTCATTCACCGTGACCTGCCCGAACGCGCCCATGACGATGCCGATCGAGACGATGATCAGCGGCAGATTGCTCAGGCTGGCGGCCAGATAGAGGAACGGCGCCAGCATGAAGGACAGCGGCAACGCCACCGTCTTCAGCGAGTAGCGGTCGAGCAGCCGGCCGATCGTGTACTGGGTCATCGCGCCGAACACGTAGACGCAGGCGGCGATGATTCCGAGCAGCGCCGGGCTGCTGGTCAGGTCCGCGAGCCGCTCGGCGAACAGTTTCGGCAGCGCGACGGTGACTGCGTTGAAGGTCGTGGAGATCGCGATCACCACGATCAGCAGCGCCAGGATCACGCGCCACATGTCCTGCCTGGCGACGCGGGCCTGCGCCGCCGCCTGCTTGCTGCCCTTGCGGTCCTCGTGCACGACCGTCATTGCAAACGCAATGCCGATCAGGATCGTGACGACACCGGGAACGATGAACGCAAAACGCCAGCCGAGATACTGGCCGACCACGCCGGTGACAAGAGCCGAGGACGCCACCCCGAGATTGCCCCAGACACCATTGATGCCCATCTCGCGGCCGAGCCGGTCGGCATAGGACACGATCATGGCGGTGCCGACGGGGTGATAGATCGAGGCGAAAATGCCGATCGCGAGCAGCGCAGCGCCGAGCTGCACGGGGGTCTGCACGAAGCCGACCGCGATCATGGAGGCGCCGATGCCGACGAAGAAGATCAGCATCATGTGGCGGCGGCTCCAGCGGTCCCCGAGCCAGCCGGTCAGCAGCGAGCCGGCGCCGAACGCCACAAAGCCTGGTGTCGCGTAGGGCAAGAGTTCCGAATAGGTCATACCGAGCGCCGGCCCCATGATGATGACGGCGGCGGCGAAGATCAGCATCGAATAATGGTCGATGAAATGGCCTGCGTTGACGAAGCCGATCACCCGGCTGGGGCTGTTCATTCCGAATCCTCTCCTGCTCCAAATCGGTTATATGTCGGAGCCATGACGGGATGCTGCCAATGACTGTCTTGAAAAGGCCAATCTTGGAAACGCCAAGCTTGGAAACGCCAATCCTGCGGGAGGTCCGGGGCAACCACCGCTCGCCCGCGGGCGTGCACCTGGTCGCACGCGACTATCCCAAAGGCCTGCGGCTCGATCCGCACATGCACCGCGAGGCGCAGCTGGTCTATGCCGCGAAGGGCACGATGCAGGTCACGACGCCCGCGGGACGTTGGCTGGTGCCGCCGGACCGCGCGGTCTGGGTTCCGGCCCAGCTCGAGCACGCCATCGACGTCCTCGCCGACATCGAGATGCGCACGCTGTATTTCGACCTGCCCTGGCTGAAGCGCGAGCAGCGCTACGAGGGCCTGACCAGGGAATTCGTGGTGCGGGTGTCGCCACTGCTGCACCAGGCGATCCTGGCGCTGTTCGATGCCCGCAATACGGAGGCGCGGACCGAGCTGCTGGTGCGCCTGGTGATGCTGGAATTGCACCAGGCCGAGGATTCCGCCACCTTCCTGCCACTGCCGCGCGAGCCGCGCTGCCGCCGCGCCGCCATGATCGTGCTCGACGACCCCACCGGCCTGCACGACATCGACACGCTGGCGCGCGAGGTCGGAACCTCCGCCCGCACGCTGTCGCGGTTGTTCTCGAGCGAGACGCAGCTGAGCTTCAAGAGCTGGTGCCAGCGCGCCCGCATCGCCTCCGCGATCCAGCGCCTGTCGACGGATGCGAGCGTCTCGGTGAAGCAGCTCGCCACCCAGCTCGGCTATGCCAGCGTGCCTGCGTTCTCGGCCGCGTTCCGCCAGGTGACGGGGCGCACGCCGACGGAGTTCGCGAAGGGGTGAGGAACACTCTGGATGGCGCTGGCACAATGAACGCAAGGGCCGTCATGCCCGGGCTCGTCCCGGGCATCCACGTTCTTTGTGCTGCGTGGCAAGGCGTGGATGGCCGGGACAAGCCCGGCCATGACGACGTGGAGGCTTGGACGTCCAGCGCGCACCGCCTTCGCGGGACATGTCGGCATTCTCGAAACGCACCGCCCAACTGAAGTTGCCAAATTCCCCCGCTTGATTGTGATCGGCTTCCGCCCAAATCTTGTGTAAACTTCCGCAACGCACAAACCGGAATTGAAAAGTCCAGATGGCCAATGCCTTCTTCTCCGACCTGCTCGCCACCATCTCCGAGCGCGGCCGCACGCTGCTTCGCCGCGGGGACTCCGCCGATGCCAAACGGGATGCCGATGGGCTGATCGAGCTTTGCGATGCGTTGCTGTCGGGCCGGGGCGAAGCCTCCGGGACCGCGATAGCGCGTGAGGTGCTCGACATCTACCGGGAGTTGGATGCGGCAGGACGCCGCGCCTTCTTCGAGGGACTGGTGCGCGATTTCGGTCCCGATCGGGAGCGTCTGTCCAAGGCGATCGAGCAATGGCGCGCCAAGCCGAGCGACGAGGATGCGAGCTCGTTGCACTTCGCCTCCGAGCCGCGGCGGCAGGAGCTGATCCGCCGCCTCAACCGCGCGCCGGGCGGCACCGGCGATCTCGTCAACATGCGCGCCGATTTGCTCGGCATGATGAACGGGCACACCGATCTCGCCGCGCTCGACCGCGACGTCTCGCACCTTCTCTCTTCGTGGTTCAACAGGGGGTTTCTCGTGCTGCGCAGGATCGACTGGTCGACCCCGGCCAACATCCTCGAAAAGATCATCCGCTACGAAGCCGTGCACGAGATCTCCGACTGGGACGATCTGCGCCGCCGCATCGATCCGGTCGACCGCCGCTGCTACGCCTTCTTCCATCCCGCGATGGTCGACGA
Source organism: Bradyrhizobium sp. R2.2-H (assembly GCF_004346455.1). Taxonomy (NCBI): domain Bacteria; kingdom Pseudomonadati; phylum Pseudomonadota; class Alphaproteobacteria; order Hyphomicrobiales; family Nitrobacteraceae; genus Bradyrhizobium; species Bradyrhizobium sp. R2.2-H. The sequence continues at coordinate 244,266 of NZ_SMBR01000005.1, read as the reverse complement.
GCCCCTGATCTTCGTCGAGGTGGCGCTGACCGAGACCATCCCGGGCGCGATCGCGCCGCTGCTCGCGGTCGACCGCCAGCATCTGCCGATCGAGCGCGCGCGCACCGCCGTGTTCTATTCGATCTCCAATACCCAGCGCGGCCTCGGCGGCATCTCCTTCGGCAGCTTCCTGATCAAGCAGGTGGTGGAAGAGCTGCGCCGCGAATTGCCGAAGCTCGACACCTTCGTGACGCTGTCGCCGGTGCCCGGCTTCATGGCTTGGGTGAGGCAAGACAAGGACCTGCCGCTGTCGGACGATGACCGCGAGTTGCTGAAGCGTCTCGACGAGCCCAAATGGTTCGAGAGCCCCGAGACGGCGGCGCTGCTGCGCAGCGTGCTGGAACCGCTCGCCGCGCACTATTTCCTCAAGGCACGCACGCCGAAGGGCCGGCTGATCGATTCCGTCGCCCGCTTCCATCTCGGCAACGGCGCGAGGCTCGAGCGCATCAACTGGCTCGGAGACCTCTCGCTGAAGGGCCTGCGCGAGTCGGCAGGCATCATGGTCAACTACCTCTACCGCCTCGATGACATCGAGAAGAACCACGAGGCCTACGCCAATGACGGCGAGGTGGTCGCGTCGAGCGCCGTGAAGAAGCTGCTGAAGGGTGAAGGGCGACGGCTGCTGGATATGCGGTTGTCGTAACGACACACTCGGTCGTCGTCCCGGACAAGCGTAGCTCCCGACAACGCGTAGCGTTGTCAGGAGCGAAGCGCTGATCCGGGACCCATACCCACAGGAGGTCGTGGTTACGGGGACTCGGAGTTATCAGCTTCGCGAAACGACGCCTGCCTGGGAGTATGGATCCCGGATCGGCGCGCGCTTGAAGCGCGCTTGTCCGGGACGACACTGAGTATGTGGCGCGGCCGTCGCTCAACAAACAGTCGTCGTCCCGGACAAGCACAGCTCTCGACAACGCGTAGCGTTGTCGAGAGCTAAGCGCAGATCCGGGACCCATAACCACAGGAGAGCGTGGTTACGAGGACTCGGAGTTGTCAGCTTCGCAAAACGAGGTCTGCCTGGGGTTATGGGTCCCGGATCGGCGCGCGCTTGGGCGCGCTTGTCCGGGACGACAGCGAGTGTATGGCGCGGCCGTAGCTCGACACTCGGTCGTCGTCCCGGACAAGCGTAGCTCTCGACAACGCGTAGCGTTGTCGAGAGCTGTGCGCAGATCCGGGACCCATAGCCACAGGAGAGCGTGGTTACGAGGACTCGGAGTTGTCAGCTTCGCAAAACGAGGTCTGCCTGGGGTTATGGGTCCCGGATCGGCGCGCGCTTGGGCGCGCTTGTCCGGGACGACAGCGAGTGTATGGCGCGGGCTTCGCGCCTCACTGTCACTCCGCCAGCGCCTTCATCTGGGCGTAGAGATCGGACTTGCCTTCGAAGCCGATGCCTGGCAGCTCCGGCATGGTGATGTGGCCGTTCTCGACGCGGACGCCGTCCGGGAAGCCGCCATAGGGCTGGAACAGGTCGGGATAGCTTTCGTTGCCGCCGAGACCGAGGCCGGCTGCGATGTTGAGCGACATCTGGTGGCCGCCATGCGGGATGCAGCGGCTGGGCGACCAGCCGTGGGTCTTCAGCACCTGAAGCGTGCGCTGGTATTCGCACAGGCCATAGGACAGCGCGCAGTCGAATTGCAGCCAGTCGCGGTCGGGTCGCATGCCGCCGTAGCGAATGAGATTGCGGGCGTCCTGGTGGCTGAACAGGTTTTCGCCTGTCGCCATCGGGCCTGGATAGAATTCGGCGAGCGCAGCCTGCAGCGCGTAGTCGAGGGGATCGCCGGCCTCCTCGTACCAGAACAGCGGATAGTCCCGCAGCATCTTGGCGTAGGCAATCGCCGTCTCCAGGTCGAAGCGGCCGTTGGCGTCGACGGCGAGCTGCGCGTCCTTGCCGATCTCTTCCAGCACGGCCTCGATGCGCTTACGGTCCTCGTCGATATCGGCGCCGCCGATCTTCATCTTCACGACGTTGTAGCCGCGATCGAGATAGCCGCGCATCTCGCCGCGCAGCATCGACAGGCCCTTGCCGGGATAGTAGTAGCCGCCGGCGGCATACACGAAGACGCGCGGATTGGCAGTCAGGCCGTGACGTTCGGCGAGCAGGCGAAACAGCGGCTTGCCGGCGATCTTCGCCACCGCGTCCCACACCGCCATGTCGATGGTGCCGACTGCGACGGAGCGCTCGCCATGTCCGCCCGGCTTCTCGTTGGCCATCATTGCGGCCCAGACCTTGTCGGGGTCGAGATTATCGCCGGCTTCATCGAGCAACGACCTCGGATCGGCTTCGAGGATGCGCGCGGCGAAGCGCTCGCGGATCAGGCCGCCCTGTCCGTAGCGGCCGTTGGAATTGAAGCCGTAGCCGACGACGCGCTTGCCGTCGCGGACCACGTCGGTGACGACGGCGACGAGGCTGGTCGTCATCTTCGTGAAGTCGATATAGGCGTTGCGGATCGGGGACGAGATCGGTTTGGTGATCTCGCGGACGTCGACGATGCGGACGGACATGGGTTCTCTCTTCCTGGCTAGCTCCCTCCACTCGTCATGGCCGGGCTTGACCCGGCCATCCACGCCTTTTCCACGGAGCAAGTTCGAAGACGTGGATGCCCGGGTCAAGCCCGCGCATGACGACGGAGGGTGTGGTGCGCCCGACGCGCGATAGCTATTTCTTATCCCTGAAATACGGCTCGACCGGCCCGTGCACCTTGATGGTCAGCGGGTTGCCGTGGCGATCCTTGGCGTTGCCGGCGGTGACGCGGACCCAGCCTTCGCTGATGCAGTACTCCTCGACATTGGTCTTCTCGATGCCCTTGAAGCGGATGCCGACGTCGCGCGCCAGGATATCCGCGTTGTAATAGGGGCTGTTCGGGTCGACCGAAAGGCGGTCGGGAAATTCGTCGCTCATGATTGTCTCGCTCACAACAGGGTCTCGATTTGCTGCCGCAATCCTTCGGGCCGTGCGGTCGGCGCGTAGCGCGCGACCACCTTGCCGGCACGGTCCACCAGGAATTTGGTGAAATTCCATTTGATGGAGGCGCCGAGAAGGCCGGATTGCTGACGTTTCAGGTAGTCATAGAGAGGATGCGCCTTCGGCCCGTTGACGTCGATCTTCGCAAACAGCGGGAAGGTGACGTCGTAATTGGTCGAGCAGAATTCCTGGATCTCGCTCGCGCGCCCCGGCTCCTGCGCCCCGAACTGGTTGCAGGGAAAGCCGAGCACGGAGAAGCCGCGCGGCGAGAGATCGCGGTAGAGATCCTCGAGGCCGCGATATTGCGGCGTGAAGCCGCATTTGCTCGCGGTGTTGACGATCAGCAGCACCTGTCCCTCGAAACGCCTCATCGGTACCTCCTCGCCGGCAAGCGAGTTGGCCTTGAAGTCGTAGATGGCGGTCATCGCTAGCCCACGGGATCGATCGGCGACGGCGGCACGCCGCCGGCCTCGATCGCTTCGCCCGCGAGCAGGCAAAGGTCTTCGCGGTAGCGGCCGGAGACGATATGCACGCCGACCGGGGCCTTGCCGACGAGCCCGGTGGAAACCACGAGGCCCGGCAGGCCCATGAACGGAATGGCGATCTGCGGCAGCTGCGCCTCCCAAACCCGCTTGAAGGATTCGTCGTCCTTGCGGTCGAGATGATCCGGGAACGGCAGCTCGCCGGAGACCGGCGTCAGCAGCACGGCGTACTTCTCGAAGAACAACATCCATTCGCGGGTCAGCGCGGCTCTTCGGGTCAGCGCCTTGGCGTAGTTCGCCTGGTCCATCGGCGTAACCCTGGCGCGGTTGCCGCGCAGGCAGGCCAGCGCACCGGGATCGCCCTCGCGCTCGGCCATCTCGAGCTGCGCATCAAATCCGTCGCCGAGCCAGAGCTTGATCTGCCACTCGACCGCCTCGCGCATCGGCGGCGTGTCGTCGATGATGTCGACGGTCCAGCCGGCGCGTTCGAGCCGCTTGCCGGCGTCGCTCACCGCGGCCTTCACCTCCGGCGTGGTGGCAAGGCCGCCCGGGTTGAGGCAGAGCGCGGCGCGCTTGTCCCGCGCGGGGCCTAGCAGCGGCACCGGCACGAACCAGGGATCGCGGATGTCGCGGGCCGACATCGCCTCGAGCGAAATCCTGATGTCGTTGACGGTGCGCGCCAGGGGTCCCGACACCGCCATGATCTGCGGCCCGATCGGGCGCTCCGGCAGCGCCGGATTGAAGGCAGGGATGCGGCCGAGCGTCGGGCGCAGGCCGTGGACGCCGCAGGCATAGGCGGGATAGCGGATCGAGCCGGCGATGTCGGTGCCGTGGGCGATGTGGCCGATGCCGGCCGCGACCGCCGAGCCGGCGCCGCCGGAGGAGCCGCCCGGCGTCAGCGCGGCGTCGCGCGGGTTCTTGGTGTCGCCATGAATGAGATTGGTGGTGAACCAGCGGTAGGAGAAGGCCGGGCAATTGGTGCGGCCGAGCAGGACGGCACCGGCTTTGCGGAAATTGGCGACCACCGGATTGTCCTCGCGCGCGATGAGGTCGCGCTGGAGCTTCAGGCCGTTGGTGGTGGCAAAGCCTTCCTGGTCGACATTGGCCTTGATGGTGACGGGCACGCCGGCGAGCACACCGGGGTCCTCCCCCCGGGCGATGGCGGCATCGACGGCATCAGCCTGCCTGAGGACGTCGTCCGGCCGGTGGTCGATCACCGCGTTCAGCGCGGGATTGACGGCATCCAGGCGCGCGAGGCCGGCCTGCGCAGCCTCCCTGGCGGAGACCTTCCTGGATTTGACGAGGGTGGCGAGGTCGGCAGCCGACAGGCGCCAGAGATCTTGCATGGCTTGCTCCGTGTAATCGGCGTCTTTTAGCGCCGGGAACGCGGCAAAGCCATGCGGATTTCGCGGGGGTGAGGCGGTCGCTCACCTCTCCCCGGCGGGGAGAGGTGGACACCGCCGCCTCAGCCATGGCTGACCCGCGGCTAATGCCTTGTCGCGGACTGGTCGGGGATGTCGAGCAGCGCCTCGGTGAAGGGAAACTCCAGCACGATCTCCCCATCATCGTCGGTCACCTCGATGACCGCCTCGAGCAGCGCCGGCTGTGCGCCCTCGGACTTCACCACCTCCAGGATCATCTGGCGGGCGACCTCCCAGGCGCGGTCGGGGTTGCGCAGGTCCTCGCCGTCGGGGTCCACGATCAGCTCGTCGCCGATACGGGTGTTGAAGAAGTATCTGGGCATATCGAGATCCAGTTGGTTCGCCTGTATCGGATTGAAGCTGCACTGCACTCCACAACAGCTTTATCAGGGCAGGGTTCGCGACCGAATGCGTCTGACGCAAGGCAGCGCTTCAGAAGTGATGTTCCCCTAGCATTTTTCGCGGCGCAGCATGACCTTCTCGGGAAAATTTCACTGGCGAAGTTCTCCGCCAGCATTAGTCTAACAGGTGGGCGGATACGTCCCGAATTCGCGAATATGGAGAGCCGAAATGGCCTGGAAAGCCCCGAAGATCGTCGAAGTGCCCTGCGGCATGGAAATCAACATGTATGTGAGCGCCACCCGCAAGTAAGCGGTTGGTGAGATTGCGTTCCGCGCAGGTGGATCTTTCGCCCCGAGCTCTTTCGGTCACGATACGTTTCCGGAAGACAGGTTTTGTGTGGGCCTGAGATCCACCTCGCGACTTTACCTTCCAGGAGACGGATCATGCTTCGCGTCGTCGTCCTGGGCGCCGGGGCCGGCGGCGGAGTTCCGCAATGGAATTGCGGCTGCGAGGGCTGCCGAGCGGCCCGTAGCGGCGGCCACGAGCTGCAAAGGACGCAGGCCTCGGTGGCCTTCAGCGGCGATGGCGAGCACTGGTTCCTGATCAACGCCTCCCCCGACCTGCGGCAGCAATTGAATGCCACGCCACAGCTGCACCCCAAGGCGGGCGCACTGCGTCACTCGCCGATTGCGGGCGTGATCCTGACCAACAGCGAAGTCGATGCGGTGGCGGGCCTGCTGTCGATGCGCGAGAGCTCGCCGTTCACAATCTATGCGCATGAGAAAGTGCTGGCGATTCTGGACAGCAACAGCATCTTCAACGTGCTGAACGAGAAGCACGTGCGGCGCCAGCCGATCGGCATCGATGAGCCGTTCGAGCTCCGCCTGCCGGATGGTGCGCGCTCCGGCCTGGCGGTGCTGCCCTTCGCGGTGCCGGGCAAGTCGGCCTGGTATCTGGAAGGCAAGGCGCATCCGGGCGGCGAGAACGGCGACGGCGACACGCTGGGTCTCAAAATCACCGACAAGGCCACGGGCAAGTGCTTCTACTTCATCGCGGCCTGTGCCGAGGTGACCGACGCGCTCAAGGCCGAGATCGACGGCGCCGCACTGGTGTTCTTCGACGGCACGGTCTGGCGCGACGACGAGATGATCCGGGCCGGACTCGGCCACAAGACCGGCAAGAGCATGGGACATGTCGCCATGTCCGGCGACGACGGCGCGATCGCGCGGCTGGCCGACCTCAATATCGACAGGAAGCTGTTTCTGCATATCAATAACTCGAATCCGGCGCTGCTGCCCGGCTCGCCCGAGCGCAAGGCCGCCGAGCAGGCGGGCTGGCAGATACCCGCGGATGGAACGGAGATCGTGCTGTGAACGCCGCATCACTGACTGGAATGACCGCGCTCTCGATCGGCAAGGACATCAGGCTCACTAGCGCCGATGAGCTCGAGGCGACGCTGCGCCATATCGGCGCGACGCGCTATCACAGCCTGCATCCGTTCCATAAGCTGCTGCATGGCGGCAAGCTGAACAAGGGCCAGGTGCAGGCCTGGGCGCTCAACCGCTACTATTACCAGAGCACGATTCCGATCAAGGACGCGGTGGTGATCTCGCGCTTCCGCGACCGCGCCACGCGCCTGGAATGGCGCCACCGCATCGAGGACCATGACGGCGATGTCGGCAGCGAGGGCGGCATCGAGCGCTGGCTGAAGCTGACCGAAGGGCTCGGGCTCGATACGGCCTACGTGGAATCCACCGAGGGCATCCTGCCGGCGACGCGCTTTGCGGTGGAAGCCTATGTCCACTACTGCCGCGAGAAGAGCCCGCTGGAGGCGATCGCCTCCTCGCTCACCGAGCTGTTCGCGCCGAACCTGCATGAAGAGCGCATCGCCGGCATGCTGGAGCATTACGATTTCGTCAATCCTGATATCATGAGCTACTTCAAGCGCCGCCTGACCCAGGCGCCGCGCGATGCCAATTTCGCGCTGGACTATGTCAAGACGCATGCGAGGACGCCGGAGGAGCGCGCCTCCGTCTGCAATGCGCTGATCTTCAAGACCAACGTGCTGTGGGTGCAGCTGGATGCGCTCCAGCACGCCTATGTCGAGGGCCACATTCCGCCGGGCGCATTCGTGCCCAAAGCGAGCTGAAGGACGAGCGATGGCCGGGCCGCGGAACATCAGCGTCAGCGAGGCAAGCCGCCCCGTGCTGCCACGGCACGCCAAGCTGAAATATGACGAGACGCGAAAAGTCTGGGTGATCCTGGCGCCGGAACGGGTGCTGGCGCCCGACGAGATCGCGGTCGAGGTGCTGCAGCTCTGCGACGGCCAGCGCAATGTCGGCGACGTCGCCGATCAATTGGCCACGAAATACGCCGCGCCCCGCGAGGCGATCCTGGCCGATGTCATCGCCATGCTGCAGGACCTCGCGGACAAGGGCTTTCTCACCGAGATCAGGGAGAAGACGTCATGAGCGACGTGACCATCCCACCCAGCGACAGCCTCGCGGTGCTGGAGAAGCAGCGCTCGACGGCGGAGACCTTCGGCATTCCGCTCGCGGTGCTGCTCGAGATCACCCATCGCTGCCCGCTGCAATGCCCCTATTGCTCCAACCCGGTCGAGCTCGACCGCTCGGCCAAGGAGCTGACCACGGACGAGTGGAAGAAGGTGCTGAGCGAGCTCGCCGAGATCGGCGTGCTCCAGGTGCATTTCTCCGGCGGCGAGCCGACCGCGCGCAAGGACCTCGTCGAGCTGGTGAAGCACGCCAGCGACGCCGGGCTCTACACCAACCTGATCACCTCGGCCGTGCTGCTGACGCGCGAGAAGCTCGGCGATCTCGCCGATGCCGGGCTCTGCCATGTGCAGATCTCTTTCCAGGGCATCGAGGAAGGCCTCGCCGATCGCGTCGCCGGCTACAAAGGCGGACATCGCAAGAAGCTCGAAGTCGCGAAATGGACGCGCGAGCTCGATCTGCCGCTCACCGTGAACGCGGTGATGCATCGGCAGAACCTGCATCAGCTCCCCGACATCATCCAGATGGCGCTCGATCTCGATGCCGACCGACTCGAGGTCGCCAATGTCCAATATTACGGCTGGGCGCTGAAGAACCGCGCCGCGCTGATGCCGACCGTGGCTCAGCTCGACGAATGCACCCGCCTTGTCGAGGAGGCGCGCGAGCGGCTGAGGGGCCGGCTGACGATCGATTACGTCGTCCCTGATTATTACGCGCTGCGGCCGAAGAAATGCATGGGCGGCTGGGGCCGGCAGTTCTTCAACATCTCGCCCGCCGGCAAGGTGCTGCCCTGCCACGCCGCCGAGAGCATCACCGGGCTCGGCTTCGAATCCGTGCGCTCCAACCATTCGATCGCCTGGATCTGGCAGAACTCCGAGGCCTTCAACCGCTATCGCGGCACCGGCTGGATGAAAGAGCCGTGCAAGTCCTGCGAGTTCCGCGAGATCGATTTCGGCGGCTGCCGCTGCCAGGCCTTCGCGCTGACGGGCGATGCGGCCAATACCGATCCGGCCTGCGCGCTGTCGCCGCTGCACGAGACCATCTTCAAGCAGGCCGAGCGCGAGGCCGAGGGCGAGACCAACCGCTTCCTCTATCGCAATTTCGCCGGCGGCACTCTGGAATCCGAGAATGATGCCTGACGCCGACGCGGCCAGCGCGGTCAAACGCGCCGATCCCTTTGCGCCGCTGACCTCCGAGATGCTCGATGTCGGCGACGGCCACGAGCTCCATGTCGAGAGCGTCGGCCGCGCTGACGGAATCCCTGCGGTCTATCTGCATGGCGGGCCGGGCAGCGGCTGCCAGCCCGACCATCGCCGGCTGTTCGACCCTGATCGTTTCTGCGCCGTATTGTTCGACCAGCGCGGCTGCGGCCGCAGCAGGCCCAAGGGATCGCGCGCGCACAACACCACGGCGCATCTGGTCGCGGACATGGAGAAGATCCGCGAGAAATTCGGCATCACACGCTGGATGGTGGTCGGCGGCTCCTGGGGCGCGACGCTGGCGCTGGCCTACGCCGAGGCGCATCCGGAGCGCGTCTCCGGCATTGCGCTGCGCGCCACGTTCCTCGGCACGCGGGCCGAGGTCGAGACGGCCTTCACCTCGCGCCTGTCCCAGTTCTATCCCGCGCTCTACGAGGATTTCCTGAGCGTGCTGACGCCGGAAGAGCGCGAGCAACCGGTGGGCGCCTATTGGCGCCGTATCCTCGATGCCGATCCTGCCGTGCACGGTCCCGCGGCGCGGGCCTGGCACGACGTTGAACGCACCCTGTCCGAGCACAAGCCGGCACGGACCCGGCTGGACCTCGCCGCGCTGAACGTCTGGCGCACACTGCCGGCGACGCCTTTCATGGAGGCGCATTATTTCGTCAACGACAGCTTCATGAGCGAAGACCAGCTGTTGCGAAACGCGCATCGGCTCGCCGGCATTCCCGGCATCATCGTACAGGGCCGCTACGACCTGTTATGTCCGCCCGGGACATCCCAGGCGCTCGCGAAAGTTTGGCCGGGTTCCGAGATTCGCGTCGTGGAAGAGGCCGGACATTCGCTCTATGATGGCGGCGTGAGGGATGCCGTCATGAAGTCGATTGCGGACCTCGCGTCGAAGGCCGCGCGCTAGCGCCCATCACAGGACAACACGAAAATGCCGCTCGCCGCGAAAGGCATACTGCTGACGTCGATGAACATCGACGCAGCCGACGAGGCCGATTTCAACCGCTGGTACGATCGCGAGCATCTGGAAGAGCGCGTCGCGATCGAGGGGTTCCTCGAAGCGCGGCGCTATGTCGCGCATGCCGCCAATCCCAAATATCTCAGCCTGTATTCGACCGCGACGCTCGACGTGCTCGACAGCCCCGCCTACCGGGCGCGGCTCGCGAATCCGACCGACTGGTCGCGGCAGACCATGGCACGCTTCAAGGACATGCTCCGCGTCGTCGCACGCATCACGATCAGCAACGGCACCGGGCGCGGGGCCGCGCTCGGCCTGGTGCGTCTGCGGCCGACGCCCGACAATGCCGCATCCTGGCGTGATGCACTGCAAGACAGACTGATGCCGGAGACACGCGACGGCATCATCTCCATGCATCTGCTCGAGAGCGAGCCGGAACTGTCGGGTGCAACGGCAGGAATTCCGGCGACAGCCAACGAAGGCGCGCGCGACTGGTTCGTGCTGATCGACGGCACGCATATCGGCGCAGTCTCGGCCGTGATCGCCGAGCGCTTCACGGGACCTGCCGCATCGCCCTTGCCGCCTCCCGTCTCCGTCGGCACCTATTGCCTGATGTGGGATATTGCGAAGAGCGACATCGCGCAGAACTGATCTCACGATGACGATGTGGAGGCAGGCGTGCGCCTCTCTTCTGTCATTCCGGGGCGGTGCGCAGCGACGAGCCCGGAATCCATTTGTCCGCTGACTCGCGGTCCGATGGATTCCGGGCTCGCGCCGATCGGCGCACCCCCGAATGACGGAGAGTGATGCTGCAGCGCACGCGCAGCGCATGCCGCCGTTAATGCTGTGCACGCGTAGCTCCCATGAAAGCCGTGCCGCGCGCAAATTTGCCGTTGTACTTCGGAACGGTTCTAATAAGCTAACCCAATGACGTCATTCAGAAACCGGATCGAGACGCGTTAAGCGTCCGCCACGCTCAAACAAAAAAGGCCGCGGGGTCTTTGAGCCTGCGCGGACAGGGTAGGAATGAAACCGACCGATATCGCGGCCCCCGACTACTTTCACAAAGTGGTCGATTGCCAATGGGCCTGTCCTGCACACACCCCGGTTCCCGAATACATCCGATTGATCGCACAGGGCCGCTACAGCGACGCCTATATGATCAATTGGAAGTCGAACGTGTTTCCCGGCATCCTGGGACGCACCTGCGATCGTCCATGCGAGCCCGCGTGTCGCCGCGGACGCGTCGAGGAAACCCCTGTCGCGATCTGCCGCCTCAAGCGCGTCGCCGCCGACTTCAAGGACGACATCAGGCAGCGCCTGCCGCGGCCCGCGCCGAAGAACGGCAAGCGTATCGCGCTGGTCGGCGGCGGCCCCGCCTCGCTGACGGTGGCGCGCGATCTCGCGCCGCTCGGCTATCACTGCACCGTGTTCGACGGCGATCCCGAGGCCGGCGGCATGATGCGCACGCAGATTCCGAAATTCCGCCTGCCCAACTCCGTGATCGACGAGGAGACCGGCTACATCCTGGGTCTCGGTGTCGAGTTCAAGGGCGGTCACCGCATCGACAGCATGAAATCGCTGCTGGCGGAGAAATACGACGCGATCTTCGTCGGCTCCGGCGCGCCGCGCGGCCGCGAGCTCGACATTCCCGGCCGGAAGGAAGCCGCCGGCAACATCCATATCGGCATCGAATGGCTGGCCAACGTGTCGTTCGGCCATGTCGACAAGGTCGGCAAGCGCGTGATCGTGCTCGGCGGCGGCAACACCGCGATGGATTGCTGCCGAACCGCGCGCCGCCTCGGCGGCGAGAAAGTCACGGTGATCGTGCGCTCCGGCTTCGAGGAGATGAAGGCCTCGCCGTGGGAGAAGGAGGACGCGATCCACGAGGATATTCCGATCCTCAACTACATGGTGCCGGTGGCATTCAAGCAGGTCGCCGGCAAGCTCATCGGCGTCACCTTCCAGCACGTCAAAGCCGAATATGACGCCAAAGGCCGCCGTAACCTCGTGCCTTCGGGCGACCCCGATCAGACCATTCCCTGCGACGACGTGCTGGTCGCGGTCGGCCAGGAGAACGCCTTCCCCTGGATCGAGCAGGATTGCGGCATCGAGTTCGACAAATGGCACATGCCGAAGGTCGATGCGAAGACATTCGTCTCGACCAACCCTAAAGTGTTCTTCGGCGGCGACGCCGCGTTCGGGCCGAAGAACATCATCTGGGCGGTCGCGCACGGCCATGACGCCGCGCTGTCGATCCACAAGATGCTGTCGGGTGAGGATATCAGCGAGCGGCCGCTGCCGGAGGTGCATGTCTCCTCGCAGAAGATGGGCATCCACGAATGGAGCTATGACAACGACATCTCCGTCGACAAGCGCTACAAGGTGCCGCATCGCGACAAGGTCGTCGCGCTCAAGGACATCCGCGCCGAGGTCGAGCTCGGCTACGACGTCAAGCTTGCGCTCGGCGAGGCGCATCGCTGTCTGAACTGCGACGTACAGACCGTGTTCTCGACCTCGCTCTGCATCGAATGCGATGCCTGCGTCGACATCTGCCCGATGGATTGCATCACCTTCACTGATAACGGCGAGGAAAGCGACCTGCGCCAGCGCCTGAGGGCGCCTTCACTCCATCCGGACCAGGATCTCTACGTCTCCGGCGACCTCAAGACCGGACGGGTGATGGTCAAGGACGAGGACGTCTGCCTGCATTGCGGGCTGTGCGCCGAGCGTTGTCCCACCGGCGCCTGGGACATGCAGAAATATTTGATCGATATGACCCACGCAGGTTCGACATGTCCGACAAAAAGCCGATCAGCAGCGTAAACGACTTCGTCGTCCGCTTCGCCAACGTCAACGGCTCGGGCTCGGCCAGCGCCAACGAGATGTTCGCCCGCGCGATCCTGCGCCACGGCGTGCCGGTGTCGCCGCGCAACATCTTCCCCTCCAACATCCAGGGCCTGCCGACCTGGTACGAGGTGCGGGTGACGGAAGCCGGCCATCTCGGCGCCCGCGGCGGCGTCGACATGATGGTGGCGATGAACCCGCAGACCTGGGACAAGGATGTCGCCGGCATCGAGCCCGGCGGCTATCTGTTCTACGATTCCACCAAGCCGATGCCGTCGACCAAATTCCGCGACGACATCACCGTGATCGGCGTTCCGCTCACCGCGATCACCAACTCGACCTACACCGATCCGCGCCAGCGCCAGCTGTTCAAGAACATCATCTATCTCGGCAGCCTCAGTGCGCTGCTCGACATGGACCCAAAGCTGATCGAGCAGCTGATCGGCGAGCAGTACAAGGGCAAGGAGAAGCTGCTCTCCTCCAACGTCCACGCGCTGCATCTCGGACGCGACTGGGCGCTGCAGAACCTGAAATGCCCGATCGGGCTCAGGGTGAAGAAATCCGACAAGGTCGGCGACCGTATCTTCATCGAAGGCAACAGCGCCGCCGCGCTCGGCGCGGTCTATGGCGGCGCCACGGTGTGTGCGTGGTACCCGATCACGCCGTCCTCATCGGTGGCGGAGGCTTTCACCGCCCACTGCAAGAAGTACCGGCACGATCCGGAGACGGGCAAGGCGAAGTACGCGATCGTGCAGGGCGAGGACGAGCTGGCCTCGATCGGCATCGTCATCGGCGCATCTTGGAACGGCGCCCGCGCCTTCACCGCGACCTCCGGTCCCGGCATCTCGCTGATGACGGAATTCATCGGCCTCTCCTATTTCGCCGAGATCCCGGCCGTGATCATGAACATCCAGCGCGCCGGCCCCTCCACGGGCATGCCGACCCGCACCCAGCAATGCGACATCATCGCCTGCGCCTATGCTTCGCATGGCGACACCAAGCATGTGCTGCTGTTCCCGGAAGATCCCGCCGAGGCGTTCGAGTTCGCGGCGGCCGCCTTCGACCTCGCCGAACGGCTTCAGACCACGATCTTCCTGATGCTCGATCTCGACATCGGCATGAACCACCGGCTCTGCCGCCCACTGAAATGGGACGACGCCCGGCAATACGACCGCGGCAAGATCATGACCGCAGAGATGCTGGAGGAGGGCCGCGACTTCGGCCGCTATCTCGACGTCGACGGCGACGGCATTCCCTACCGCACCTATCCCGGCACCCATCCGACCAAGGGCTCCTACTTCACCCGCGGCACCTCGCGTGATCGCTATGCGCGCTACTCCGAGGAAGGCACGGTCTATGCCGACAACATGCAGCGCCTCGTCCGCAAGTTCGAGACTGCGCAGGATCTGGTGCCGCGGCCGCTGCAGGCCAATGCGGAGCGTCCGACCAAGTATGGCGTGATCTATTTCGGCTCGACCTCGCCGGCGATGGACGAGGCGATCGGGTTGCTCGAGGCGCGCGGGCATCAGCTCGACCGCCTGCGCATCCGCGCCTTCCCGTTCCATTCGAGCGTCGCGAGCTTCCTCGCCGAGCACGATTTCGTCTATGTGGTCGAGCAGAACCGCGACAGCCAGCTCCGCCAGCTCATCGTCAACGAGAACGGCATCGATCCCGTCCGCCTCGTGCCGATCGTGCATTACGACGGCACGCCGATCACCGCCCGGTTCATCGCCAAGGCCATTGGCGACCACCAGGATCACCTCAAGGTGACCCCGCTCCGCAAGGCCGTGTCATGACACGCGATTCATTCTCTCCGCCGTCTTGCCCGCGCTTGTCGCGGGCATCCACGCCTTTCTTCTCTCCGGCCAGGACGTGGATGGCCGGGACAAGCCCGGCCATGACGAGGCTGGGACTACGGGTGCTCGTATGACCTACATCGCAAAGCCGAAATTCCATCATCCGGGCCTCAAGAAGAACGAGCTCGGCTACACCCATCGCGACTACGAGGGCAAGATCTCGACGCTTTGCGCGGGCTGCGGCCACGATTCGATCACGGCCTCGATCATCGAGGCCTGCTACGAACTCTCGATCGAGCCACACCTGGTGGCAAAGATCTCCGGCATCGGCTGCTCGTCGAAGACGCCGGACTATTTCCTCGGCAATTCGCACGGCTTCAACTCCGTGCACGGCCGCATGCCCAGCGTGCTGACCGGCGCCAACCTCGCCAACCGCGACCTGATCTATCTCGGCGTCTCCGGCGACGGCGATTCCGCCTCGATCGGTTTCGGCCAGTTCGCGCATTCGATCCGCCGCGGCGTCAACATGACCTATATCGTCGAGAACAACGGCGTCTACGGCCTGACCAAGGGCC
This sequence comes from Bradyrhizobium sp. R2.2-H, assembly GCF_004346455.1. Taxonomy (NCBI): domain Bacteria; kingdom Pseudomonadati; phylum Pseudomonadota; class Alphaproteobacteria; order Hyphomicrobiales; family Nitrobacteraceae; genus Bradyrhizobium; species Bradyrhizobium sp. R2.2-H. The sequence goes on along the minus strand of NZ_SMBR01000005.1, from coordinate 229,126 downwards.
AGTTCTCGGCGACCGCCGACCGCGGCTCGAAGAGCAAGAAGGGCGTCACCAATACCGACAACCCGATCGACCTCGTCGCGATCGCCCTGCAGTTAGGGGCCACCTTCGTCGCGCGCTCGTTCTCGGGCGACAAGACCCAGCTGGTGCCGCTGATCGCCGCCGCGATCGGCCACAAGGGCGCCTCCTTCATCGACGTCATCAGCCCCTGCATCGCCTTCAACAACCACGCCGGCTCGACCAAGAGCTTCGACTATGTCCGGGAGCACAACGACGCGGTGAACCGGCTCGACGTGCTGGTCGGCCGCGATCCGATCGCCGTCGATTACGCGCCGGGCACGGTGCAGGTAGTCGAGCAGCACGACGGCAGCAGGATTGCGCTGCGCAAGATCGATGCCGACTACGATCCGCATGACCGCCTGGGCGCGATGACCTTCCTGCAGAAGCACGCCGCCAAGGGCCAGATCGTCACCGGCCTGCTCTATGTCGATCCCGACGCGGAGGACATGCACGAGCATCTCAATACGGTCGAGACGCCGCTCAACAGCCTGGAGGCGGACTCGCTGTGCCCGGGCTCGGCGGTGCTGGACAAGTTCAACGCCAGCCTGCGGTGATCATCGGCGCCGGACCGAAACGGGCTGCCTGACTCGCACGGTGATCTTCTCGGACACGACGGGCGGTTCGAACGGATAGTGCTTCGCATCGCCGAGCACCAGCTGCAGCGTGTGCGTGCCGGGCGGAAGCTCGAGAAACGTCTCGGTCTGCCCTGCTCCGAAATGCAGATGGGACTTGTCCTGCGGGATCGGCTCCTTGGGATCGATGGGAGTGTTGACGTCGACCAGCAAATGATGATGACCGGCGTTCTGGTAGTCGTCGCCGGCATGCGTCACGCCCATGTTGCGCAGGCCGAACCGGACCCAGAACCCGCCACGGACTTTCTGCCCGTCCTGCGGCGTGATGAAATAAAGCTTCGCGTCCTTGGGGGCGGTCTTGCCCTGCGAGTAAGCCGTGCCCGGCAGCAATGCGAGCGCCGCCGCCAGCGCCGCGCAGCAAATGATCTTCATCAAACCTACTCCAGCTCAAAAAGCGCGATGCGATCAGGAGGAATCGTCATCGCGTTTGGGTTATTGTTTGAGCATGATCCTTTCGGAAGAGCGCCGCACGCTTTTCCGGATCATGCGTCAGGGACTGAGCGCGACCCGGAATCCATGCGTGGGGTAACGGACATTGGTATCGTAGCCATCGCGATTGGACGGCCGCACGTATCTCGAATCGTTCTTCCAGGAGCCCGAGCGCAGGACGTGCGACGAGCAATCGCCGCTCGTCCATGCCGAACCGTCGACCGGCGCACCCTGATAGTTCTTGTGCCAGCAGTCCTCGACCCACTGGTCGATGCCGCCGCCCATGTCATGGAGCCCGAATGGATTGGGTTTGAAGCTGCCGACCTTCGCCGGCTGCTCGGCGGCGAGGTCGCCGCAGTCCTTGCATCCGGCCATGCCCGGCTGGAGCTTGTCGCCCCACCAATACTTGGTTTGCGTTCCGCCGCGAGCCGCGTATTCCCATTCGGCCTCGCTCGGGAGCCGATACGGCTTCTTCGTCGCCTGCGACAGAAAGGCGGCATATTGCTGCGCGTCAGTCCAGCTCACGTTGCTGACCGGCGCATCGTCCTTGCCGGTCGCGGTGAAACCACACGCGCCCGCAGCCGCGCATTCGTTCCACTCCCGCACCGTCACCGGATATTTTCCGATCGAGAACGGCTTGACCGTGACCTGGTGGACGGGACGCTCGGTCGGATCATCATTGCTTCCCATCGCGAAACTGCCGCCGCGAATGGCGATCATTTCGGGCTCGCGCACAGGCGTCGCGGACGCGCTTGGCGCCGGCGCGGGCGATGAAGGCGCCGAAGCCAATGAGGGAGACGGTTGCGGCGCCTGCGGCGCCGCTTCGCGCGGCGGAGCTTGCGGAGCGGGGGACGGCGCCGGAGAAGCGGCGGGCGTTGCGACCTGCTCGCCCACCCTGCCCTGAGGCTGTGCCAGCAAATACCAGAGTGCGCCGGCGGCAATGACGAGCAGCGTGATGCCCAGGAGAAAGATCAGCGTGTTCTCGCGCCGGCTTCTCGTCTTGCCGACGGCATCGGCATCCGGCAGCACCCGATAGACGCGCACGGGATCGGTGATGTTCTTGACCTTGCGGTCGCCGAGCGACTCATAGCCGCACACGACCTTGTGCTTGATCTGTTCGTAGATCGCGCCGGAGATGTAGACCTGCCCCGGCTCGGCGATGCCCTCGATACGCGTGGCGATGTTGACGCCGTCACCATAGATGTCGTCCGGCTCCACGATGACATCGCCGAGATTGACGCCAATCCGATATTCGAGCCGGGAATGCTTGGGAAGCGAGGCGTTGCGGCCGATGAGATTCTGCTGGATGACGATGCTGCATCGGACGGCCTCCACGGGACTGTCGAAGATGGCGATGAAGCCGTCGCCGGTCGTCTTCACCAGGCTTCCATGGTGTTCGATGATGCTGGGCTGGATGAGATCCCGCTCGATCCGCTTGACGCGAACATGCGTGCCTTCCTCGTCGGCCTGCATCAACCGACTGTAGGAAGCGATGTCACCAACGATGATCGCGGCGAGTCGACGAGGCACTCCGCTGTGTGGCGGCGGCTCATCCTGATTTCCGGATCTGAAGTTGCGAATTTCGCCCATGCGGGGAGGACTCCAGAAACTTGCGAGGCTGCCCCAGCTTACGACTGCCAAAGGCGGCCGTCTGTGAAGGCTATCACATTGACGAACCGAGACAATGTCGCAGCGATCGCCGGCGTCGGGTTCCGTCGAACCAAAGCGCTGCGCGCATTGAACCTTCTTGATCGCAGCAATGACTAAAGCCCGGCCCAGAGCCTGCTGGCCCGTGTCCCCTACCCGCGGCTCACACGCGCGACGTGCGAACGTTGAACGCGGTGCAGCTGCCGGGCGTCTAACGGACAGCAGTTCTGTTGTGCTGCGGTAAGGTCGTCACATGAAGCTCTTTCTCATTGCTGCCCTGGCTTTCGCTACCCTGACCGACGTCGCCCATGCCGATGAGGCCGACAAGATCCGGGAGACCACAAAGGCCGAAGCCGACGCCTTCAATGCGCGGCTCCATGCGGGGACGCCCGGCACCAAATCCTATGCCTGCTTCGTCCGCCGCTACGATGCCGAGCATCTGGCGCGGCACTCCAAGCAGAAGGTGGCTTCCATGAAGCTGCTGATCTCGGCGGAGACCGACAAGGAGGACAAGCAGCTGCACAATTCCTTCCGCCTGGGTTTTCGCTATCGCCATCGCTCCGGCGATTTCGACTCCAGCGGCTCATGCGGCAGCCACGCGGTGCTTCTCAGCCAGGGGGACGAGGTCCGCCTGGGCTGCGGCGTCGACTGCGAAGGCGGCGGGATCGAAGTGGCGCTGTCCAAGGACAACAAGTCCGCGATCGTCCGCCTCGAGCGGATCAGGGTCTGGCAGAACAACAAGCCGGACGACGACGCCGAGCAATCGCTGGTCGCCGGCGCCGACGACAAGATTTTCCGTCTCGACCGCACCGACAACAGCGAGTGCGCCTCGCTCGTGACCGACCGCAAGGAACTCGCCGCACTGCGCCACAAGTGATATCTGTCGCGCGAACTCGGTCGAGCCGAAGGAGATCGCCATGAACCGACGGAACATCTTGTGGAGCGCCGTCTCGGCCCTGGGCGCGGCGCTCGGCACCTCCAGCGCGAAAGCTGCGACGGAAGCCGGCACGGGCAACAAGCTGAAGGTCGTCTATCATCTCAACGAGGCCGAGAAGGTCAATTTCGTGCTCGGCAACATCCAGAACCACATCGATGGCGTCGGCGGTCCCGAGCACGTGACCCTCGCGCTGGTGATCCACGGGCCGGCGCTGAAAGCGTTTCACGCGGCGCAGGCCAATCCCGATGTCAGCAAGCGCGTAGGCGCGTTCTCCAGGGACGGCATCGAGCTCGCCGCCTGCGGCAACACCATGAAGGCGCAGAACGTGACGCTCAAGGATCTGCTGCCTGGCTTCGTCAGCGCGGAGAACGGCGGCGTCGTCCGCCTCGCCGAATTGCAGTCGCAGGGATATCTGTATCTGCGGCCTTGAAGCTGCGGACCGCCCACCACGTGGTCATCGCCGCGGAGCAATCCAAAATCTTTCGCGGAGGTTCGCGCTTGACTTATCCATAACTCTGTAGTTATGAGTTTATCCATAACTCCATAGTTATGGATTGCCTATGCCTGCCGCCCACGACCTCCTGTTCCGGACGCTCGCCGACCCGACCCGGCGGGCGATCTTCGAGCGGCTGTGCCGCGAGGGGGAGCAGACGGTCGGGGCACTGACGGCGCAATCCGGCGTGTCGCAGCCGGCCGTGTCGAAACATCTCGGCGCCCTGAAGCAGGCCGGCCTGGTGCGCGACCGCCACGAGGGACGCCAGACCCATTACAGCGCGCGGCCCGGCGCGCTCAATCCGCTGATCGACTGGACCGGCCAGATGGCTTCCTTCTGGCAGAACCGGCTCGACGCGCTCGACGATCTCCTCAAGAGGATGGACCAATGATCGAAACCGCGACCGAGAAGCGTTCAGTCGTCATCGAGCGTGAATTTGCCTATCCGGCTGAACGGATCTGGCGCGCGCTGACGCAGCCGCATCTGATCGAGGAATGGCTGATGAAGAACGACTTCAAGCCGACCGTCGGTCATCGCTTCAACCTGCGCGGCGAATGGGGCGGCGTGCTGGACTGCGAGGTGCTCACCATCGAGCCGCAGAAGACGCTCGCCTACACCTGGAATTTCTCCCACGAGGACGCCGCGTTCGACCTCAAGAGCGTCGTGACCTTCACGCTGACGCCGACGAACTCCGGCACGCATTTGCGCGTCGAGCAGGCGGGCTTCAGCCCCACGCAGAAGCAGGCTTTCGGCGGCGCGCATGCGGGCTGGAAGCAGTTCTTGGCCAGGCTGGACGACGTGCTGGCGCGGGCAGGCTAGCTCCGCTTGCGCCAGTTCCAATCAGTTGCAAGGGAGGCCCCAATGAGCACGCATATGTGGATTCGGCAGATTCATCGCTGGCTGTCGATGGCCTTCACGCTCGCGGTCATCGCCAACATCGTGGCGATGATCATGCAGGTCCAGGCCGTGTGGATCGGCTTCCTCGCGCTGGTGCCGCTGATCCCGCTGCTCGCGACCGGGCTCTATCTGTTCGCGCTGCCCTATGTCCGCCGCGGCACCCGCGTGAACGAGGCGTGATGATGAAGACGGCGAAGAAGACCGGCGCAAAGGACGCGAATGCGGCTTCGCCTTCCAAGATGATCGACGGCCGGATCAAGGAGCTCGGCGACTGGCGCGGCGCGATGCTGGGGCGAATCCGCGGCCTGATCAGGGAGACCGACCCTGATGTGGTTGAAGAGTGGAAATGGCGCGGCGTTCCCGTGTGGGAGCACGACGGCATCATCTGCACCGGCGAGACCTACAAGGAAGTGGTGAAGCTGACCTTTGCCAAGGGCGCTGCGCTGAAGGATCCGGCCGGGCTGTTCAATTCCAGCCTTGATGGCAACGTGCGGCGCGCGATCGATATTCGCGAAGGCGTAGAGATCAACGAGAAGGCGTTCAAGGCGCTGATCCGCGCGGCGGTGGCGCTGAATGCGTCAAAGGCGAAGAAGAAGCCGGCGAAACGATCGGCTTAGAACTTCGTGTAGCCACGAACGCCTTCCTTCTCCCCTTGTGGGAGAAGGTGGCGCGCTTTGGAGCGCAATTGCGCTCCTGAGCGCGCCGGATGAGCGGTCTCTCTCGACACGGGAAAGTGTGGAGAGACACCCCTCACCCCAGTGAGTTTGCGTCTGCCAGCGGCGCTGCCCTCTCCCACAGGGGGCGAGGGCACATCAACGCACATCTCGCGGTATTGCTTCGCCCAATCGGCCGCCTCAGGCCACCGCCGCGGGAATCGGACGCGGGCTGACGACGTATTCGCGCAGGACCTTGTCGTTGGCATCGACCTCGATCAGCGCGACGTCGTAGGTCCAGAGATCGGCGAGGTGCTGGAGCACGCGCTTGGCGTCGGTCTCGTTGAGCTGGGAGCCCTTGATGACGTGGTGATGCAGGATCAGCCGGCGGTCGCCGGCGAGGTCGACGTCGACCACCTCGATATTGGCGTCGATGAAGCCGACATCGTGCTGCCGCGCCAACTCGCGGCGGACGCGGCGGAAACCGCGCTCGTCGTGGATGGCATCGACGCGGATGCCGGCGCGCTCCTCGGGATCGTCGTGCAGGTGGAACATGCGGAAGTGCCGCATCAATTTGGGGCTCAGGAACTGGCCGATGAAGCTCTCGTCGCGGTAGTTGGCCCAGACGTCGCGCAGCACGCCCATGACGTCGTTCTTGCCGGCGATGTCGGGGAACCACTCGCGGTCCTCGTCTTCCGGCCTGGTGACGATGCGCTCGATGTCCTGCATCACGGCAAAACCGAGCGCGTAAGGGTTGAATCCCGAGAAGCGCGGGTCGTCGAACTCGGGCTGGAACACCACGTTGGTGTGCGATCCGAGGAATTCGAGGAAGTTGCCGTCGGTGATGCGGCCCTGCTCGTGCAGCTTGGTCATGATGCGGTAGTGGACGTAGGTCGCCGTCCCCTCGTTCATCACCTTGGTCTGGCTCTGCGGATAGAAATATTGGGCGATGTGGCGGACGATGCGCAAGAGCTCGCGCTGCCAGGGCGCCAGCCGCGGCGCGCTCTTCTCCAGGAAATAGAGCAGATTCTCCTGCGGCAGGCCGAGCAGCTTGCGGCGGCGCTCGATGCTGAGCGCGGACCGGCTCTTTGCGACGCCCTTGGGCACCGTGCGCCAGAGATCGTTGAAGACCTCCTCCTCATGCTGGCGGCGGCGCCCTGCCCGCTTCTCCTCGGCGCGCAGATCGAGCTTCTTCTTGCCGGGATAGCGGTCGATGCCGTGCGACATCAGCGCATGCGCGGCATCGAGCGTGCGCTCGACCTCGATGCGGCCGTAGCGGTCCTCGCACTGCATGACGTAGTTCTTGGCGAAGTCGAGATAATCCAGAATGCCGTCGGCGTCGGTCCACTGCTTGAACAGATAGTTGTTCTTGAAGAAATGGTTGTGGCCGAAAGCCGCGTGCGCGATCACCAGCGTCTGCATCGTCGCCGTGTTCTCCTCCATCAGATAGGAGATGCAGGGCGAGGAGTTGATCACGATCTCATAGGCGAGCCCCATCAGGCCCTTGCGATAGGACGCCTCATGGAAAGCGAAGTGCTTGCCGAACGACCAGTGCTTGTAGAACAAGGGCATGCCGACCGAGGAATAGGCGTCCAGCATCTGCTCGGCCGTGATGACCTCGATCTGGTTCGGATAGACGTCGAGCCCGAGATCCTTCAACGCCACCTCCTCGCAGGCATCGGTGATGCGCTGCAAGGTGTGGAAATCCCAATCGGCGCCTTCGAACAATCGTTCCGTCATGGAGCGGTCTTCTCCTGGGCAGTTTCGCGGCGCTGGAACAAGTCGTGGAACACCGGAAAGATCTCGCTGCGCTCCGAGACTTTGCGCATCGAGAGCGGTGCGCCGCTGTTGCGCAGGCGCTCGTAGAGGGTCCAAAGCGAGGAGTCGGAGAGATCGAAGGCGCTGCCGCCTGCTTCCCCGACCTCGAGATAGGCGAAGAACTGGCAGACCGGCAGGATTTTCTCGGTCAGCAGGAGCCCCGTGAGCTCGCCGTCGGAATAGGAATTGTCGCCGTCGGAGGCTTGCGCGGCGTAGATGTTCCAGTCCGACGGGTTGAAGCGCTCGCGCACGATTTCATGCATCGCCTGGAGCGCGCTGGAGACCAGCGTGCCGCCCGAGGCCGGGCCGTAGAAGAAGGTCTGCTCGTCCACCTCCTCGGCGCGGTCGGTGTGGCGGATGAAGACGATCTCGACATGCTTGTAGCGGCGCTTCAGGAACACGTAGAGCAGCATGTAGAAGCGCTTTGCGAGATCCTTCATGTGCTCGGACATCGAGCCGGAGACGTCCATCAGGCAGAACATCACGGCCTGCGCGACGGGCTTCGGCACCGTCTCGAAGCGCCGGTAGCGGATGTCGAGCGGATCGATGAAGGGGATGCGCTTGGACTTCGCCTTCAGCCTCTCGAGTTCAGCGACCAGCTCCGTGCGCTCGTCCTCGTCCGTGCATGCGGCGATGGCGGCTTCCAGCTCCTCGATCTCGTCCTTGCGGGGACGCTTGAGCGCGATGCGGCGCGCAAGCGCGAGCTTCACCGTCCGGCTCACCGAGATGTTGGCGGGCGAGCCCGACATGGTGTAGCCGGCGCGCTGGATGCCCTCGCTCTCGGTCTGCGCGATCTTGCGCTTGGCGAGATCCGGAAGCTCGAGGTCGTCGAGGAAGAGATCGACGAACTCGTCGCGGGAAAGCACGAAGCGGAAGGCGTCCTCGCTGTCGCCTTCGCCGGGGCCGGAATCCTTGGCGCTGCCCTGGCCGGAGCGCTGCAGATAGTCGCCTTCGACGAACTTCTTGTTGCCGGGCAGGACCATGTCCCGCGTTCCGCCTTCACGGCGGAAGCGCGGCTCGTGCATGCCGTCGAGGGGAATCGTGACTTCACCACCCTCCAGGACGTCCTTGATGTCGCGTTCCTGCGAGGTCTTCTTGACGGCGCCCTGCACCAGGGACTTGGCCCGACGCAAGAACCGCTGACGGTTCTCAAGACTCTTGCCGCCTGGATTCAGGCGCCTGTCAATAATGTGGATGGGCACTTTTCCATTCGCCTCCCAGGCGCATCAACCGGCCTGCTTCACGCGCATGTACCATTCGACGAGCCGGCGAACCTGACGCTCGGTGTAGCCACGCTCCACCATGCGCGCCACGAATTCGCCGTGCTTCTTCTCCGTCTCGCCGTCCTTCTTCGACCCGAAGGAGATGACCGGAAGCAGGTCCTCGACCTGGGAGAATATCCGCTTTTCGATCACATCGCGAATCTTCTCGTAGGAGGTCCAGGTCGGATTCTTGCCGCCGTTCTGGGCCCGCGACCGTAACGAGAATTTGACGACCTCGTTGCGGAAGTCCTTGGGGTTGGCGATCCCCGCCGGCTTCTCGATTTTCGTCAGCTCCTGGTTCAAAAGCTCGCGATCGAGCAGCTGGCCGGTGTCGGGATCCTTGAAGTCCTGGTCCTCGATCCAGGCGTCGGCATAGTCGACGTAGCGATCGAACAGGTTCTGGCCATAATCCGAGTAGGACTCGAGATAGGCCTTCTGGATCTCGTTACCGATGAACTCGGCATAGCGCGGCGCCAGCTCCGCCTTGATGAATTCGAGATAGCGCTTCTCGGTCTCCTCCGGCAGCTGTTCGCGGCGGATCGCCTGCTCCAGCGCGTACATCAGATGCACGGCGTCGGCGGCGACCTCCTGTGGATCGTGGTTGAAGGTCGCAGCCAGGATCTTGAAGGCGAAGCGGGTCGAGACGCCGTCCATGCCCTCGTCGACGCCGGCGGCGTCGCGGTATTCCTGAACGCTGCGCGCCTTCGGGTCGGATTCCTTCAGGCTCTCGCCGTCGTAGACCCGCATCTTGGCGAACAGGGTGGAATTCTCGTGCTTGCGCAGGCGCGACATCACCGAGAACCGCGCCAGCGTCTCCAGCGTCGAAGGCGCACAAGGAGCCGACGCGAGCTCGGAGCCCTGGATCAGCTTCTCGTAGATCTTCTGCTCCTCAGTGACCCTGAGGCAGTAGGGCACCTTGATCACGCAGATGCGGTCGATGAAGGCTTCGTTGTTCTTGTTGGCCTTGAAGCTCGCCCACTCCGCTTCGTTGGAGTGTGCGAGGATGACGCCCGTGTACGGGATCGCGCCGATGTTCTCGGTGCCGATGTAGTTGCCTTCCTGCGTTGCGGTCAGCAGCGGGTGCAGCATCTTGATCGGAGCCTTGAACATCTCGACGAACTCGAGCACGCCCTGGTTGGCGCGGTTGAGGCCGCCGGAATAGCTGTAGGCGTCGGGATCGTTCTGGGCGTAGGTCTCGAGCTTGCGGATGTCGACCTTGCCGACCAGCGAGGAGATGTCCTGGTTGTTCTCGTCACCGGGCTCGGTCTTGGCGATCGCGATCTGGCGCAGCCGCGACGGCTGGATTTTTGCGACCCGGAACTGGGAAATGTCGCCGCCGAAGGCCTCGAGCCGCTTGTAGCACCACGGGCTCATCAGGCCGGTGAGACGACGGCGCGGAATGCCGTACTTCTCTTCCAGCATCGGGCCGAGCTGATCGGGATCGAACAGGCTGAGCGGGCTTTCGAACACGGGCGAGAGTTCGTCGCCGGCCTTGAGCACGTAGATCGGATGCACTTCCATCAGCGACTTGAGCCGCTCGGCGAGCGAGGACTTGCCGCCGCCGACCGGGCCGAGCAGGTAAAGGATCTGCTTGCGCTCCTCGAGACCTTGCGCGGCGTGACGGAAGAAACCGACGATGCGCTCGATGGTTTCTTCCATGCCGTAGAAGCCGGCGAAGGCCGGATAGGTGCGGATAGTGCGGTTCAAAAAAATACGGCCAAGGCGTGGGTCCTTGGCCGTGTCAATCGTCTGAGGCTCACCGATCGCCGCTAGCAGTCGTTCGGCCGCGTTCGCGTATTTCATGGGATCGCTTCGACACGATTCCAGATATTCCGCCATCGACATGTCGTGCTGGCTTCTCGCCTCGAACGACCGAGCGAAAGCGTTGAACAAAGAATCGTTGTACATGATCCCTCTCCGCGTGAGTTCCGCTACAAGCTGAAACGAAAGCAGTTACCGGACCGTTCCTCAGGCCGTTTCGAATCAGCGTGAGCACATGACGATCATTGGACACCCGGGTGCCAACTCGACGCAACGCACAACGTAGGCACTCTATGAGTTACGAACAGGCACATGCCTGTAATTTGTGCGAATCTTTGTCTATATTGGCTCATTTCCAGAAAATGTCACTCGGTCGCAACATCCGGGCATTCCCGGGGATACGTCCATCCGGCAATGCAGCATAGCGATCCGGGCGCGGCGATCTTATGACACTTGTACGGCGAAGCCTTGTACGCCGAGCCTTTTACCTCGAAGCCTTGTACCTCGAAGCCTTGGGGACGGCGTTCATCTTCCTGCTGCAATGCAGTGCGCGGGCTGCTGGCTGCGTGACAGTCGCGGCAAGCGCGCAGCAGTGTATCAAAATCGGTCGCCAGGCCCTCCGACCGGATGACGATGCGATCATCGCGCAACCGGCCAAGGCGCCGATGGCGTACAGCTGCCGCCGCAACGTCGGCGTCTGCACGATCGTCTTGCAGCCGCGGCATTCTCGTGGTCGCCAAGCCCGTCCCACAGTCGAAGGCGAAGCTTGCACTGAGCAGGTCGGGGCAAAGCGTGCCGCGACCAGCAGCCGCGGTTGCGTTGCGCATCGACTGATTTCGAGATCGCACGATGCGTCGACGCTTACGGCGGACGCAACCCATTGCTGGCTGTCGGCGACGGCCAGCGCAAATCTTCATGAGGGCCTGCACGTGTCTCCCGCAGCATCGCCACTCGCGGCCACACCGCATCACAACACCCGCTGGATCGCCATGATCGCGACGGAGTTACACTGGAGGGTATGACGTCCATACCCTTGATTGGTTCCCTCCCGGGAGCATGTAAGCTACAGGATAGCGCGTCAGGACCGGCGCGGAAACCCCTCGTCCGCAGGCTTGGAGATAAATAAGCATCATGAATCCCGTCAAAGAACTGGAAAAGCACGGACAAGCGGTCTGGCTCGACTTCCTGGCCCGTGGCTTCATCGCCAAGGGCGACCTGAAGCGGCTCATCGACACCGACGGCGTCAAGGGCGTCACCTCGAATCCGTCGATCTTCGAGAAGGCGATCGGCAGCTCGGACGAATACGATGCCCCGATCGGCAAGGCGCTGAAGCGCGGCGACCGGAACGTGGCCGACCTGTTCGAGGCCGTCGCGGTCGAGGACATCCAGAACGCCGCCGATGTGCTCCGCCCGGTCTATGACCGCCTCAAGGGCGGCGACGGCTATGTCAGCCTGGAAGTCTCGCCCTATCTCGCGATGGACACATCAGGCACAGTCGCCGAGGCGCGGCGGCTCTGGAAGGACGTCGGTCGCAAGAACCTGATGGTGAAGGTGCCGGCAACGCCGGAGGGCCTGCCGGCGATCGAGCAGCTGATCGGCGACGGCATCAGCATCAACATCACGCTGCTGTTCTCCAAGGCGGTGTACCTCGAAGTGGCCGAAGCATACATCGCCGGGCTCGAAAAATACGTCGCAGGCGGCGGTGACCCCTCGCATGTCGCGAGCGTGGCGAGCTTCTTCGTCAGCCGCATCGACTCGGTGGTCGACAAGCAGCTCGACGAGAAGATCGCGCGCGCCAACGATCCGTCCGAGAAGGAACGGCTCGCCGCGCTCAAGGGCAAGGTCGCGATCGCCAATGCCAAGCTCGCCTATCAGGACTACAAGCGCCTGTTCTCGGGTCCCCGCTGGGAGAAGCTCGCCGCCAGGGGCGCCAGGCCGCAGCGCATGCTGTGGGCCTCCACCGGGACCAAGAACAAGGATTACAGCGACGTCCTCTATGTCGAGGAGCTGATCGGTCCCAACACCATCAACACCGTGCCGCCGGCGACGCTGGATGCGTTCCGCGACCATGGCAAGCCGCGCGACAGCCTGGAGGAGAACGTCGAGGACGCAAGGCGCGTGCTGGAGGAGCTGGAGCGCTCCGGCATCTCGCTCGAGGCGATCACCGAGGAGCTGGTCAAGGACGGCGTCAAGCTGTTCGCGGATGCCGCCGACAAGCTCTACGGCGCCGTCGCGCACAAGCGCGCGGTCGTGCTCGGGCCCGCACTCGACCGCCAGCTTCTCTCGCTCGGCCACGGGCTGGGCAAGGCCGTGACTGAGAGCACCGAGGACTGGCGGGCGTCCGCCAAGATCCGCAGGCTGTGGCAGCGTGACAAGTCGGTCTGGACCGGTGCGGACGAGGACAAATGGCTGGGCTGGCTCGACAGCGCAGCCAAGGCCGACATTGCCGATTACGAGGACTATGCGGGCCGCGTGAAGGGCCAGAAATTCTCCGATGCCGTCGTGCTCGGCATGGGCGGATCGAGCCTGGGGCCCGAGGTGCTGGCCGAGACTTTCGGCAAGAAGCCCGGCTTCCCGAAGCTGCACGTGCTGGATTCCACCGATCCGGCGCAGGTGCGGGCGATGGAGGCGAAGATCGATATCGCCAACACCGTGTTCATCGTCTCCAGCAAGTCCGGCGGCACCACAGAGCCGAACGCGATGAAGGACTATTTCCATGAGCGGGTCGCCGAGGCGGTCGGGACCAAGGTGAAGACCGGCCATCGCTTCATCGCAGTCACCGATCCCGGCTCGTCGCTGGAAAAGGCGGCGAAGAAGCTGAGCTATGCCCGCGTCTTCCATGGCGAGCCCTCGATCGGCGGCCGCTATTCGGTGCTATCGCCCTTCGGCCTCGTGCCGGCGGCGACCGCGGGCGTCGACGTCAAGACCTTCATCAAGCATGCGCTGGCGATGGCCCGCTCCTGCGGGCCGGACGTGCCGCCAGCCGAGAACCCGGGCGTGCAGCTTGGCCTCGCCATGGGCCTGGCAGGCCTCGAGGGCCGCGACAAGGTGACGATCCTGGCGTCGAAGAAGATCGCCGATTTCGGCGCCTGGGCCGAGCAGCTGATCGCGGAGTCCACCGGCAAGGAAGGCAAGGGCCTGATCCCGATCGAGGGTGAGCCGCTCGGCGATCCCGGCGTCTATGGCAACGACCGGTTCTTCATCGACATCCGTGTCGACGGCGAAGCGGATGCCGCCCATGACTCGAAGCTCGCGGCGATCGAGGCGGCGGGTCATCCCGTCGTGCGCATCGTCATGAAGTCGATCGAGCATCTCGGCCAGGAGTTCTTCCGCTTCGAGATGGCGACGGCGGTGGCCGGCAGCATCCTCGGCATCAATCCGTTCGACCAGCCGGACGTGGAAGCGGCCAAGATCAAGACCCGCGAGCTCACCGCCGCGTTCGAGAAGACCGGCGCGCTGCCGGAAGAGCAGCCGGTGGTCAGCACCGACGAGGCCGATCTCTACACCGACGAAGCCAACGCCACCGCACTGCGCGCCGCCGGCGCCAATGGCGATCTCACCTCCTGGCTGAAGGCGCATCTCTCCCGCTCGAACCATGGCGACTATGTCGCCCTGCTCGGCTATATCGCGCGAGACAAGGCGACGATCGACGCGCTCCAGGCCATGCGGTTAGAGGTACGCGAGAAGCGGCACGTCGCGACCTGCGCCGAGTTCGGACCGCGCTTCCTGCACTCCACCGGACAGGCCTACAAGGGTGGCCCCGACAGCGGCGTGTTCCTCCAGATCACGGCGGACGATGCCGGGGATCTGCCGGTGCCGGGTCAGAAAGCCAGCTTCGGCGTCATCAAGACGGCGCAGGCACGCGGCGATTTCGACGTGCTCACCGAACGCGGCCGGCGTGCGCTGCGTGTGCACCTGAAGGGCGGAGTCAAAAAAGGCCTCGCGGCGCTCAATGCGGCGCTCAACGACGCGCTGAACTAAGGGAATCTCTCACATGCAACTCGGCATGATCGGCCTCGGCCGGATGGGCGGCAACATCGTTCGCCGCCTGATGCGACAGGGACATTCGACCGTGGTCTACGACAAGGACGCCAAGGCCGTCGCGGGCCTAGCGGCCGACGGTGCGACAGGTTCGGCGACGCTGGAAGAGTTCGTCGCGAAACTCGAGCGGCCGCGCGCGGCCTGGGTGATGCTGCCTGCGGGACGCATCACCGAGACGACGATCGAGACGATCGCGGGGGTGATGCAGGAAGGCGACGTCATCATCGACGGCGGCAACACCTTCTGGCAGGACGACGTCCGGCGCGGCAAGGCATTGAAGGCGCGCGGCATCCACTATGTCGACGTCGGGACCTCCGGCGGCGTCTGGGGCCTCGACCGCGGTTATTGCATGATGATCGGTGGCGAGAAGCAGGTGGTCGACCGGCTCGATCCGATCTTCGCCGCGCTCGCGCCCGGCGCCGGCGACATTCCGCGCACGGAGGGACGCGAGGGCCGCGATCCCCGCATCGAGCAGGGCTACATCCATGCCGGCCCCGTGGGCGCCGGCCACTTCGTCAAGATGATCCACAACGGCATCGAATACGGCCTGATGCAGGCCTATGCCGAAGGTTTCGACATTCTCAAGAATGCCAGTATCGAGGCCTTGCCGGCGGATCACCGCTACGATTTCGATCTCGCCGACATCGCCGAAGTGTGGCGGCGCGGCAGCGTGATTCCGTCCTGGCTGCTCGACCTCACCTCGACGGCACTCGCCGACAGCCCCCAGCTGTCGGAGTACTCCGGCTTCGTCGAAGATTCCGGTGAAGGCCGCTGGACCGTGAATGCGGCGATCGACGAGGCGGTGCCGGCCGAAGTCTTGACGGCGGCGCTCTACACACGTTTCCGTTCCCGCAAGGAACACACCTTCGCCGAAAAAATTCTCTCTGCGATGCGTGCAGGGTTCGGTGGCCACAAGGAGCCGAAGCAGCCGGGCGCGGCGAAGCCCAAATGAGATCGAGCAGGACGTAACAAGCGAAGGCCGAACATTCGTGACAAAAGACCCGCAGCCAAAGCGCAAGCCGGAAAATTGCGCCTTCGTCATCTTTGGCGTGACCGGCGACCTCACCCATCGGCTGGTGATGCCATCGCTGTACAATCTGGCGGCCGAGAATCTGTTGCCGGAAAAATTCTGCGTCGTCGGCGTCGCCCGCAAGAGCCAGTCGGATGACGAGCTGCGCGACAGCCTGATGAAGGGCCTGCGCGAATTTGCGACGCGGCCTGTCGACGATGACATCGCCAGGCAGCTGCTGCAATGCGTCACCTTCGTCGAGGCCGATCCGAAGGACCCGCCGTCGTTCGACCGCTTGCGCGCGCATCTGGATTCTCTGGAGTGCTCGCAAGGCACCGGCGGCAACCGCCTGTTCTACCTCGCGACCCCGCCGGCCGCATTCGCGCCGACCGCGCGGGAGCTCGGCCGCACCGGACTGATGAAGGAGAACGGCGCCTGGCGGCGGCTGGTGATCGAGAAGCCGTTCGGCACCGATCTCGCCTCGGCCCGCGCGCTCAACGCCGAACTCCTGAAGATCATGGACGAACACCAGATCTACCGGATCGATCACTATCTCGGCAAGGAGACGGTGCAGAACATCCTGGTGCTGCGCTTTGCCAACGGCATGTTCGAGCCGATCTGGAATCGCAACCACATCGACCACATCCAGATCACGGTGGAGGAGAAGCTCGGCGTCGGCCATCGCGGCGGCTTCTATGATGCCACCGGTGCATTGCGCGACATGGTGCCGAACCATCTGTTCCAGCTGATGTCCCTCGTCGCGATGGAACCGCCGACGCGCTTCGATGCCCATTCGGTCCGCTCCGAGAAGGCCGAGGTGCTCACCGCGATCCAGCGGCCGAGCCGGGACGAAGCGCTGAAGAGCTCGGTGCGCGCGCAATATCTCTCAGGCCGCATCGGCGACGAGGAGATTCCGGACTATCGCAAGACCGCGGACGTCAAGCCCGGCAGCACCACCGAGACCTATGTCGCGCTCAAGCTGATGATCGACAATTGGCGCTGGGCCGGCGTGCCGTTCTATCTGCGCACGGGCAAGGCGCTGGCGCACAAGCGCACGGAAGTCGCGATCAAGTTCAAGCAGGCGCCGCTGTCGATGTTCTCAGGCACGGCGGTCGACCGCCTGTCGCAGAACTTCCTCACCATCGGCATCGCGCCGACCGAGACCATCGAGCTTCAGTTCAACGCCAAGATCCCCGGACCGAGCGTCACCATCGACGGCGTCGAGATGAAATTTCGCTACGGCGACTATTTCCGCGCCGATCCCTCGACCGGCTACGAGACGCTGATCTACGACTGCATGATCGGCGACAATATCCTGTTCCAGCGCGCCGATGGCGTCGAGGCCGGCTGGCAGGCGGTGCAGCCGTTCCTGGACGCCTGGACAAGCGCCGGCACCAACGGGATCGAAACCTATGAAGCCGGCAGCGACGGCCCCGCCTGCGCCGATGAGCTGCTGCGGCGCGACGGGCGAAGCTGGCGGAAGTACTCGTGATGGCCGCGGCCGACCAGCCGAAGCTGATCGTCGAAGCTGATGCCGAAGCTCTTGCCCGCGCCGCGGCCGAACGGGTGATGGCGCGGCTCGCGGCCAATTCCGGACGGATCGCGATCTGCCTCACCGGCGGCTCCAGCCCGAAGAAGCTCTATCAGCTGCTCGGCAGCGAAGCCTGGCGCGGCCGGATTCCATGGGACCGCGTGCACTGGTTCATCGGCGACGAGCGCTTCGTACCCGAGAGCGATCCGCTCAACAACATGGCGATCGCGCGCGCGGCGTTTCTCGATCGCAATGCGCCCGCCGGCCATATCCACCCGATTCCGACCGCAGCCGAGAATCCTGATGCCGGCGCGGAAGCCTATGCGCGCGAGCTGCAGGCCTTCTATGGCGCAGACCGGCTCGATCTGCAGCGCCCGCTGTTCGATCTCGTTCTGATGGGCGCCGGGCCCGACGGCCACACTGCCTCGCTATTTCCGGGCTATCCCGAGATCGAGGAGACCCGACGCTGGGTCGTCGGCGTCGCCAGGGCCAATGTCGCGCCCTTCGTGCCGCGGGTGTCGCTCACCCTGCCCGTTCTGGCCTCCTGCCGCGAGATGCTGTTCGAGATTGCCGGTCACGACAAGCAACCGATCTTGACGCGCCTGCTCAATGGCGAGAATCTGCCGGCCTTGCGCGCGCGCTCGAATGGCGAGACCGTCTGGCTGGTCGATGGGGCCGCGCTTCCGGAGGAAATTCGTGGGCCGCGCTGAAGCACCTTGTGCATTGATCGTGATGGGCGTGTCGGGTTCGGGCAAGAGCACGGTTGCGAAGGCACTCGGCGAGCGGCTCGGCTGGCGTTTCGAGGACGGCGACAGCTTCCATCCCGCCAGCAACGTCGAGAAGATGCGGGCCGGCCATCCGCTCACCGACGAAGACCGCTGGCCCTGGCTGAACGCCATCGCCGACGAGATCGCGCGCGTCTGCGGACGCGGCGAGCACGTCATCATCGCCTGCTCGGCGCTGAAGCATACCTATCGCGACGTGCTGCTGCGCGGTCGCGACGACGTCCGCTTCGTCTTCCTGAAGGGCACGAAGGAGCTGATCGCCGAACGGCTGGCGCATCGCAAGGGGCACTTCATGCCGCCGGATCTGCTCGCGAGCCAATTCAATACGCTGGAGCCGCCCGAGGCCGGCGAGCACGTCGTCACCGTCTCGATCGACGAGACCGTCGAAGCGATCGTGGACGGCATCGTGCGGCAGCTGAAACCGGGCCGCGCAACACCCAAGGTTCTGCCATGACACCCATCTCGCTCGTGGTCTCCGACGTCGACGGCACGCTGCTGACCAAGGACAAGACGCTGACCGAACGCGCGAGAGGCGCGGTGCAGCGGCTGCACCAGGCCGGCATCGGCTTCACCATCACCTCCAGCCGCCCCGCGATCGGCATGCGCTTCCTGATCGAGCCGCTGGCGCTATGGCTACCGGTCGGCCCGTTCAACGGCTCCTCGATCGTCGATCCCGAGATGAGGCCGGTCGAGCAGCACCTGATCCCCGCGCGCGCGGCCGAGCGGTCCTTGCAGATCCTCCGCGAGTTCGGCGCCGACATCTGGCTCTTCACCACCGATAAATGGCTGATCGACAATCCCAGCGGCAGCTACGTCGCCCACGAGCAGCACACGATCCGCGCCGACCCCACCATCGTGTCCGATTTCTCGCCCTATCTCTCGAGCGCCTGCAAGATCGTCGGCGCCAGTGCCGATGCCGCGGGGCTCGCGGCTTGCGAGAAAGCGATGCAGGAGGCGCTCGGCAGCGAAGCCACCGCGGTGCGCTCGCAGACCTACTATCTCGACGTCACCCCGCCCGGCTTCGACAAGGGCACCTTCGTCGAGGCCATGGCAAAGCGCCTCGGCATCGCGACCGACGCGGTCGCCACCATCGGCGACATGCAGAACGACCTCGCAATGTTCCGCGTCAGCGGCACCTCGATCGCGATGGGCAACGCCGCCGACAACGTCAAGGACCAGGCCACCCACGTCACCGCGAGCAACGAGCAGGACGGTTTTGCCGAGGCGATGGAGATGATCCTGAAGTGGAATGGGGTTGGCTGAGCTTGCTGCGCGCTCGTTCAACCTCTCCCGCTTGCGGGAGAGGTCGCCGCGCAGCGGCGGGTGAGGGTTCTCGCCTCTCGGGGGCTCTCGCCAGCGGAGAGAGCCCTCACCCCAACCCTCTCCCGCTTTTGCAGGCGGGAGAGGGAGCGCACCTCCCTCGGAGCGCCCAGCTTACTTCGATCGCTGCACCGCCGCCTTCTCGCTCTCCTGCCTTGCCGTCGACAGGTTCTGTGCCGTGTTGATCAGCGCGATGTGGGTCAGTGCCTGCGGGAAGTTGCCGGTCTGTCGGCGGGCCACGGAATCGTATTCTTCGGCCAGCAGCCCGACATCGTTGGCGATGCCGACCACGCGGTCGAGCAGAACTTGCGCCTTGTCGAGATCGCCGGCCAGCACATAGGCATCGGCGAGCCACAGGCTGCAGGCCAGGAACGCGCCTTCGAGCGGCGGCTGGTCCGCCGGCAGCTCGCGCGGATCGTGCCGCAGCACGAAACCGTCGCGCATCAGGCATTTCTCGACGGAGGCGATGGTGCCGCGGATGCGCGGATCGGAGGGCGGCAGGAAGCCGACGGCGGGCAGCAGCAGCACGCTGGCATCGAGCAGCTTCGAGCCGTAGCATTCGACGAAGGCGTTCTCCTCCGCATCGAAGCCCCTGTTGCAGACGTCGCGATGAATCGCATCGCGCAAGGTGCGCCAGTGCAGGAGCGGCGCCTTGAAGCCGAAGGTTTCGGCGCTCTTGATGCCGCGATCGAATGCGACCCAGGTCATCACCTTGGAGAAGACATAGTGCTTGGGCTGTCCGCGCCGCTCCCAGATGCCGTGATCGGGCCGGTCCCAGACCTCGGCCAGATGATTGAGTACGGCGCATTCCAGCGCCCAGGTCTCGTCGTCGAGTTGGAGCTTCGCCATGCGCGACTGGTGAAAGGCATCGATCAACTCGCCGTAGACGTCGAGCTGGAGCTGCGCATGCGCGGCGTTGCCGACCCGCACCGGCTGGGCACCCTCGTAGCCGCCGAGCCAGCCCGCCTCCCATTCCAAGAGCCGTCGCTGGCCCCAGATGCCGTACATGATCTGCATGTTCGAAGGCGATCCGGCGGCCGCGCGCAGCAGCCAATTGTGCCAGGCCAAGGCTTCCTCGGTGTAGCCCGAGTTCATCAGTGCCAGCAGCGTGAAGGTGGCGTCGCGCAGCCAGCAGAAACGGTAATCCCAGTTCCTGCTGCCCCCGAGCTTTTCCGGCAAGGAGGTGGTGGGTGCCGCGACGATGCCGCCGGTCGGCGCGAAGGTCAGCGCCTTCAGCGTGATCAGCGAGCGCAGGACGAGATCTTGATAGTCGCCGTCGCGGGTGCAATGGCTGCACCAGTCCTGCCAGAACTTCTCGGTCTCCTGAAGCGCCAGTTCCGGATCGATCGGCGCAGGCGGGTCAAGATGCGAGGGACCGTAAGTCAGCACGAAAGGCACGGTCTCGCCTTCCTTCACCTCGAAGTCGGAGACGGTGGTCAGGTCCTCGCCGCGGGTCTCGACCGGCGTGCGCAACACCGTCATGTCCTGGCCGGCGATGGCCATCAAGGAATGGTCGATCCGTCGCACCCAGGGAATGTCCACGCCGAAGCCGAAGCGGATCACGAGCTCCATCCGCATCTTCACGGTGCCACGGATGCCGCGGACCAGCCGCACGATGTCCGACGCCTTGCCGCGCGGCG
Source organism: Bradyrhizobium sp. R2.2-H (assembly GCF_004346455.1). Taxonomy (NCBI): domain Bacteria; kingdom Pseudomonadati; phylum Pseudomonadota; class Alphaproteobacteria; order Hyphomicrobiales; family Nitrobacteraceae; genus Bradyrhizobium; species Bradyrhizobium sp. R2.2-H. The sequence continues at coordinate 208,214 of NZ_SMBR01000005.1, read as the reverse complement.
GCATGAAGTCGATCAGCGCGACGGTGCCGCTCTTCGTCTCAAAACGCGTTTCGAGAATGAGGGTATTGCCGAGATAGCGCCGCGAGATGCGGGTCGCGGTCTCGCTCGGCGCGATCAGCCAGCGCCCGTTCTTGTGCGTGCCGAGGATAGCGGCAAAGCAGGCGTCGGAATCGAAGGCAGGCCAGCACAGCCAGTCGATCGAGCCGTTGCGCCCGACCAGCGCCGCGGTCTCGCAATCGCCGATCAGCGCATAGTCCTCGATCCTCTGAGACAATGTGCAAACCCTGAAAATCCCCGGCCGGTCAACTCCCGCCGGGCAATGAACGTTCCCGCGTCGCGGCCTTCAAGGCCGCGAGATCGATCCTGGACGCGATCTTGTCGAGTGCAACAGGAAGGCGCTGGCGCCAGTTCGGGTGCTCGTCGATCGTGCCGGGAATGTTGGGCTGGTCGATCACGCCCAGCAGATCTTCCATCGACACCGCGAGCAGCCGGGACGGCGTGCGCGACAGGAAGGCGAGCACCGAATAGAGGTCGTTCGCCCTGATGCCGTTCTGCCGCAGGATCTCGTCGAGCCTGCCGAGCGCATCCCAGCGCGCCTGGTCGTTCTCGCCGGGATCGAGCCCGAGCGAGCGCTTCATCCTGAGATCGCTGAAGGAGCGCCAGCCGGCATAAGTCGACAGGTCATGCGTGTTCAGCGTGACCAGCGCATTGGGCCTGTAGTGGTCGGCATTGCGGAAATGGCCGGCATCGTCGCGCTCGAACATCATGACGAGATAGGACCAGATGCCGAAATCCTGCATCATCTCGCGAAAACCTTCAGGCACGGTGCCGAGGTCCTCGCCGATCACGATGCATTTGTGGGCCGCGCTCTCGCGCGCCACGGCCGCCAGCAGCGCCTCGAACGGCATCTGCACATAGGCGCCGTTGTCGGGCTTGAAGCCGCGCGGCACCAGATAAAGCCGTTTCAGGCCCAGCACGTGATCGAGCCGGATGGCGCCGGCATGGCGCATCGACGCCGCGAGCATGTCCGCGAACGGCACGAACGACTGCGCTTCGAGCCCCCCGGCGTTGAAGCCGGCGAGACCCCAGTCCTGTCCGATGGTGTTGAGCACGTCGGGCGGCGCGCCGACGGCGAGATGGCGGGAAATCGCCGTCTGCTCGTTCCAGGCATCGAAGCCGTTGGACTGCACGCCGACGGCGACGTCGAGATAAAGGCCGACCCGCATGCCGAGCTGGCTGGCGAGCTCCTTGGCGGCATGCAGCTGGCTATCGGCGGTCCATTGCACGAATTCGACGAACTCGACCTCTCGCTTGGCCGGGCCATTGCGCAGCTCAGCGCATTTCGCCTGATCCGGCTGCTGCCATTCCGACGGCCATTCCCACCAGGGGGCGTTGAAGCGATGGCGCAGCACCTCGAAGCAGGCAAAGCGGGACAACAGCGGCGCGCGGGCGGCGCGGAAGCCGTCAAACGCCTTGCGGCGCGCCTCGCTCGCGCTTGTCACGAAGCTGTCAAAGGCGGCGCGAAGACCCCGCCATTTCAACGCCGCCATGTCGGCATAAGGGACGCGATCACCTTCGCGCAGGCGGGCGGCCGTCGCGGCCGCGTCGGGCACGAGGTCGGCCGAGAATTCGGGAATCGCCTCGACATCGATATAGAGCGGGTTGAGAAAAAGCCGGCTGTTCGGCGAATAGGGGCTGCAATCGGCCGGGTGGTCGTCGAACAGGACATGCAGCGGATTGAGCCCGACGCCGTCGGCCCCGAGCTGCTTGGCAAGCCGGACCAGCCCTGCGAGGTCGGTGAAGTCGCCGATGCCCCAGTTGCGGTCCGAACGAACGCTGTAGAGCTGGACGGCGAGCAGCCAGCCGCGGTCGAAATCGCCGCCGAAGGCGCGCTCGGGCGCCACGATCATCGGCACCTCTTCCGTCACGCCTTCGGCATCGGTCAGTGTCAATCTGTGATATCCAAGCGGCAGGCCGGCAGGCCAGGCGATGACGGGCTCGCGTGCCTCGCCCTGGGCGATCACATTGCCGTTGCCGTGGATTTTCCATTGCAGCGGCGGCGCACCGATGGCCGCCAATTCCGTGCGCGGATGCCCCAATGCGCGGACCACGACCGGCCCGCTGACGAAGCGGTAGACCCGCCTTTCCGGCAGGGCGTCGAGGATGGATTTGAGCGCCTCGGGCGCGGTGACCCGCAGCTTGCCGAGGGCGTCAACGAATTCGGACTGAACGCCCTTGATCCGGGCTTGAGCTAAAAGATCCATTCGGCACGCAGCTTGCAGGCCATTGTTTGGCCAAGGGCATCGATTTTAACGAGGTCGCGGAAGAGGTTAGTCAGGGGTAACTCGCAAACTGCGCTTGCCGTTCCCCAAGGAACCAATGACACACAAGCGGCTTTCTATAATGATACCAAGCGTCGGTTCCCGGCAAGGGAAACGGGCTCCTGCTTTCTTGTCAATGGCATCACCGTGAACAAGACAATTCAAACTGTCGAAAGTGCCGCAGCCGGCAGCGCTTTCCTGATCGAGGACGTCTATCCCTCGATCGACGGCGGCCGCTTTGCCGTGAAGCGGATCGCCGGCGAACCAGTCGAGGTCTGGGCCGACATTTATCGCGGCGGCGACGCCGTGATCGCCGCCGCTCTGATCTGGCGCCGCGAGCAGGAGCGCGAATGGCGGAGCGAACCGATGACCCATCACGGCAATGACCGCTGGGCCGGTGCGTTCACGCCCGTTGAGCCCGGCCAATATGTCTACGCGATCGAAGCCTGGACCGATGAGTTCGCCACCTGGTCTCACGCGGTCGCGCGCAAGCGGCGCACCGGGGCCGATGTCAGCCTCGATGCGATCGAGGGCGCCGGACTCCTGACCAAGGCGCATGGCGCGCAACAGGACGCAGCGGCGGTCATCATCAGGCAGTGCGAGGACTATCTCAGAAACGGCGACGTCGCTTCGCTGCTCGCAACCGAGCTCGGCGAAGCCATGGCCGAAAGCCAGTCCCGGCCCGACCTGACGCGCTCGCAGCTCTTCCCGCTGACCATAGACCGCGACAAGGCGCGCTTCGGCGCCTGGTATCAGATGATGCCGCGTAGCCAGAGCGCATTGCCGGGCCGGCATGGCACGCTGCGCGACTGCATCGCGCGTGTGCCTGATATCGCCGCCATGGGCTTTGACGTGCTCTACTTCACGCCGATCCATCCCATCGGCCACACAAGCCGCAAGGGCCGCAACAACGCGCCGGTGGCGCGTGACGGCGATCCCGGCTCGCCCTATGCGATCGGCTCGGCCGAGGGCGGCCACGATGCCCTGCATCCCGAGCTCGGCACGATCGAGGATTTCCGCGCGCTGGTCGCGACCTGCCTGGAATACGGCCTCGAGCTGGCGCTCGACTTCGCCGTGCAGTGCTCGCCGGACCATCCCTGGCTGACGCAGCATCCGGAATGGTTCAAATGGCGGCCGGACCGCTCGGTCCGGACGGCGGACGGCCCTTATTCCGACATCGTCATCCCCGATTTCGGCTCGGTGGATCGGGCCGGCCTGTGGAACGCGTTTCGCGATGCCATGCTGTTCTGGATCGACCATGGCGTCACCATCTTCGCCATCGACAATCACGACACGGCGCCGCTTGCGTTCTGGGAGTGGCTGATCCGCGACATCCGCCACCGTCACCCCGAGGTGATCCTGTTCTCCAAGACCTATGCACGGCCAAAGCTGATGAGGGGCCTCGCCAAGCTCGGCTTTGCGCAGTCGTTCACCTATTTCCCCTGGCGCACGGAAAAGTGGGAGCTGGAGCAATATCTCGGCGAGCTGACGCGCTATCCCGAGCGCGATTTCTATCGTCCGAACCTGTTCATCAACACGCCTGACCTGTTGCCCTACCACCTCCAGAGCGGAGAGGCCTGGGCATTCAAGTCGCGCGTCGCGCTGGCGGCGACGCTCTCGGGCAATTACGGCATCTACAGCGGCTTGGAGCTGCTGGAGCATGAAGCGGTTCCCGGCCGCGAGGAATATCTCGATTCCGAGAAGTACCAGATCAGGCAGCGCGACTGGGACAAGCCCGGCAACATCAAATCCTACATTGCCGAGCTCAACCGCGTCCGCAACGAGAACGCGGCGCTGCGGCAGACGGCCAATCTGCGCTTCCTCGCCATCGAGGACGGCGAGACGATCGCCTTCGCGAAGGAGGCGGCTGATCCCGCCAACACCATCGTCATCGTGATCGCGCTGTCACGCCGGGTGCGCGAGTTCTGGCTGCCGCTCGGCGACGTCACCATTGACGCCGGTGGACGGCGCCACCATGTGACGGAACTCGAAGACCTTCTCACCGGCGAACGGTCCCGCATCGAATGGGGCGGGATCAGGTTGCGTATCGATCCCGACCGCGATCCGGCGCTCCTGTTCCGTTGCCTGGCGTAAGGGTTCACGCCATGAATGTTCTGTCTTCCGTCGACACCAAGAAGGCTGAGGCTGCCGAGATCGTGGATGAGCTCTGGTACAAGGACGCCATCATCTACCAGCTCCACGTCAAAGCCTTCGCCGACAGCAACAATGACGGCATCGGCGACTTCGCCGGACTGACCGAGAAGCTGCCCTATCTCCAGGAGCTCGGCGTCACCGCGCTGTGGCTGCTGCCGTTCTATCCCTCGCCCGGCCGCGACGACGGCTACGACATCGCCGATTACGGCTCGGTCAATCCCGATTTCGGGACGATGAAGGATTTCAAGCGCTTCATCCAGGAGGCGCAGAAGCGCGGCCTGCGCGTCATCACTGAGCTCGTCGTCAACCACACCTCGGACCAGCACAAATGGTTCAAGCGCGCGCGGCGCAGCCATCCCGGCTCCAGCGCCCGCAACTGGTATGTCTGGAGCGACACCGACCAGAAATACCAGGGCACGCGCATCATCTTCACTGACACGGAGAAATCGAACTGGACCTGGGATCCCGAGGCCGGCGCGTTCTACTGGCACCGCTTCTTCTCGCACCAGCCGGACCTCAATTTCGACAATCCACGCGTGGTCAGCGCCCTCATCCAGGTCATGAAGCGCTGGCTGGACGCCGGCGTCGACGGCTTCCGGCTCGACGCCATTCCCTATCTCTGCGAGCGCGAGGGCACCTCGAACGAGAACCTGCCCGAGACCCATGCCATCATCAAGCGGCTGCGCCAGGAGCTCGACGCCTACGCCAAGGGCAAGCTGCTGCTGGCCGAGGCCAATCAATGGCCGGAGGACGTGCAGGAATATTTCGGCCGCGGCGACGAATGCCACATGGCCTACCATTTCCCGCTGATGCCGCGCATCTACATGGCGATCGCGCAGGAGGACCGCTTCCCGATCACCGACATCCTGCGCCAGACGCCGGATATTCCCGCGACCTGCCAATGGGCGCTGTTTCTGCGCAACCATGACGAGCTGACGCTGGAGATGGTCACGGACGTCGAGCGCGACTATCTCTGGACCACCTACGCCAACGATCCGCGCGCGCGCATCAATGTCGGCATCCGCCGGCGCCTTGCGCCGCTGATGGACAACGACCGCCGCAAGATCGAGCTGATGAACTCGCTGCTGCTGTCGTTCCCGGGCACGCCGATCATCTATTACGGCGACGAGATCGGGATGGGCGACAACATCTATCTCGGCGACCGCAACGGCGTGCGAACGCCGATGCAGTGGAGCCCGGACCGCAACGGCGGCTTCTCGCGCTGCGACCCGGCCCGCCTCTATGCGCCGCTGATCATGGATCCCGTCTACGGCTATGAGTCCGTGAATGTGGAGGCGCAGTCGCGCAGCCTGTCCTCGCTGCTCAGCGCCACCAAGCGGCTGATCTCGGTGCGCAAGTCGACGCTCGCCTTCGGCCGCGGCAGCATGACCTTCATCCGCCCGGCCAACCGCGCCGTGCTGGCCTATGTCCGGCAATACCGCGACGAGGTGATCCTCTGCGTCGCCAATCTCTCGCGCGCCGCACAGGCGACCGAGCTCGACCTGTCACCCTGGAAGGACCGCATCCCGCAGGAGATGCTCGGCCGCACCCGCTTCCCCGCGATCGGCGAGCTGCCCTACATGATCACGCTCGGGCCCTACGGCTTCTACTGGTTCCAGCTGCTGGAACGCGACAAGTCCGAGCCGGTGGTGCCGCGCGCGGTGCCGGAGTTCGAGACGCTGGTCGTGCCGGTGAACTCGAACTGGGTCTCGCTCGCCCGCGAGCGCGGCGTGTTCGAGCGCGACGTGCTGCCGGGCTTCCTGTCACGGACGCGCTGGTATCCCGAGCACAATCCCAAGCAGATCAAGGCCACGCTGACCTCGGCGGTGCCGTTCAGCGACATCGGCGACAACAGACCCTGGATCGCGTTCTTCGAGACCACGCGGAACGAAGTCATCACGCGCTACGTGATGCCGATGCAGATCGAGTGGGCGCGCTTCGACCGAGAGCGCTTCAACCCGAGGGCGCTGGCCGCCGTGCGCCAGGGCGCGCGCGAGGGCACGCTGCTCGACGTCGCAACCGAGCAGATCTTCATTGGCCTGTTCCTGCGGGGTCTGTCGCAGAACCTGGTGGTTGAGGAGAACAATCTGCGGCTGGAGTTCAAGGCGACCAGCCGGTTCGGCGACTACACCATCAAGGAGCCCGAACGCATCCGCGCCATCGAGCAGTCGAACAGCACCGCGCTGGTCGACAATCAGTACGTCGCCAAGATCTACCGCCGGCTCGAAAGCGGCATCAGTCCCGAGATCGAGATCGGCCACTATCTCACCGAGGTCGCGCGCTTCGCCAACACGCCGGCGCTGCTCGGCAGCGTCGAGCTGGTGGACCGTGACCAGCACAGTGCGCTCGGCGTGCTGCACGCCTATGTCGAGAACCAGGGCGACGGCTGGACCGTGACCACGGGCTATCTCGATCGCTATATCGACGAGCAGCGCGTGTTGCCGGCGGGCGAGAAGCTCCGCGAGACCCAGGGGCAGGCGCCTTACCTGCACTTCGTCGCGCAGATCGGCCGGCGGCTCGGCGAGCTGCATGTCGCTCTCGCGGCGGCAAAGCCGGACGATCTCGCTCCGGAGCCGATCGGCTCCGCATACATCAGGCAGCTGGTATCCAACCTCAAAGCACGCGCCGAACGGGTTCTGGACCGGCTGGCCGATAGCCGCGACGGCCTGCGGGAGGCGGACCGCCCGCTGATCGATCAGCTCGCGGAGGCCCGTGCGAGCCTGTCCGACCGACTGAATGCGCTATTGCCTTCCGGCATCGGCGGGTTGAACATCCGTCATCATGGCGACTTCCGCCTGGGGCAAACTCTGATCGTGAAGGACGATATCTTCATCATCGACTTCGACGGCGATCCTCGTGTGCCGCTGGCCGACAAGCGGCGCAAGGCGCCGGCTGCGCGCGACGTCGCGGGCCTGATCCACTCGATCGAGGTATCGATTGACACGGCCCTCAATCGCGCGCTCAAGGGCGCCTCCGACGAGCAGGGTCGGCTCTCGGCGGCGCTCGACGAATGGCGCGAGCGCGCTACCGCAACCTTCTTGTCGGCCTATCACGAAACCATGACCGATCGGCGGCTCTGGCCGGAAGATCGGCAAGCCGCGGAAGGCCTGTTGAGGTTCTTCCTGCTTGATCACGCATTCAACGAAGTAGGGTACGAGCTGTCCCACCGGCCTGAGGGGCTGCATGCGCCGCTGACCGGACTGCTTCGCATTCTGTCCAGTACCGAGAGCGAAGCCCATGCCTAAACTGCCTGCCGAGGCCTATGCGATCATCGAGGGCCGCCATTCCGATCCCTTCCACTATCTCGGGCTGCATCCCGAGGGTGGTCGAAGCGTGGTGCGCGCGTTTCTACCCGAGGCCGTCAACGTCGAGGCGGTCGGCGAACATGGCGAGGTCGCCCCGCTCGACCGCGTCCACGATTCCGGCCTGTTCATCGGCGCCCTGCCCAATGGCTCGAAGCACTACCAGCTCCGCGCCAAGTTCGGCAACGACGTCTTCGAGTTCGAGGATGCCTACCGTTTTCCGCCGATCCTGACCGATTTTGATCTCTACCTGCTCGGCGAGGGCACCCATCAGCGCCTCTACGACAAGCTCGGCGCGCATCCGATGCAGCTCGATGGCGTCGACGGCATCGGCTTCGTGGTGCTGGCGCCGAATGCGCGCCGCGTGTCCGTGGTCGGCGACTTCAACTTCTGGGACGGTCGGCGTCATCCGATGCGGGTGCGCGGCAGCGGCTATTGGGAGCTGTTCATCCCGCATGCGAAGGCCGGCGATCACTACAAGTTCGAGATCATCGGCCCGCATGGTCATCTGATTCCGCTGAAATCCGATCCGCTGGCGTTCGCGAGCGAGGTGCGGCCGAAGACGGCGTCCATCGTGTTCGACGAAGCGCACCTGCCGCGGCCGCGGCCGGCGCCCGACGGCATCAATTCACTGTCGGCGCCGATGTCGATCTACGAGGTCCATCTCGGCTCGTGGCGGCGCAAGAACGACAATGAATGGCTGACCTATCGCGAGCTGGCCGAGCAGCTGCCGGCCTACGCCCGCGACATGGGCTTCACCCATCTCGAATTCCTTCCCGTGAGCGAGCATCCCTTCGACGGCTCGTGGGGCTACCAGCCGACCGGACTCTATGCGCCGACCAGCCGCTTCGGCACACCCGACGAGTTTGCGACACTGGTCGATGCCTGCCACCGCGAAGGCATCGGCGTGCTGCTCGACTGGGTGCCCGGTCATTTCCCGGACGATCCGCACGGGCTCGGCCATTTCGACGGCACCTCGCTCTACGAGCACGCCAATCCGCTGCAGGGGCGCCACCTCGACTGGGGCACGCTGATCTACAATTACGGCCGCACCGAAGTGACGAACTTCCTGGTGTCGAATGCGCTGTTCTGGCTGGAGCGCTATGCGATCGACGGCCTGCGCGTCGATGCGGTCGCGTCCATGCTCTATCTCGACTACAGCCGCCCGCCCGGCGCGTGGATTCCGAACCAGTATGGCGGCCGAGAGAACATCGAGGCGATCGACTTCCTGCGCCGCTTCAACACGGAAGTGTTCGCCCGCTTCCCGCAGGCGACCACCGCCGCCGAGGAGTCCACCGCCTGGCCGCAGGTCTCGCGCCCGGTCGAATTCGGCGGGCTCGGGTTCGGCTACAAGTGGAACATGGGGTGGATGCACGACACGCTGAGCTACATCAGCAAGGATCCGATCTACCGCAAGCACCATCACGGCGAGATCCTGTTCGGCCTGCACTACGCCTTCTCCGAAAACTTCATCCTGCCGCTGTCGCATGACGAGGTCGTGCACGGCAAGCGCTCCATCCTCGGCCGCATGCCCGGCGACGAGTGGCAGCGCTTCGCGAACTTGCGCGCCTATTACAGCTTCATGTTCGGCCATCCCGGCAAGAAGCTGCTGTTCATGGGTGCCGAGATCGCGCAGAGCCGCGAATGGAATCACGACCAGTCGCTCGACTGGCACCTGCTCGAATACAAGTACCATTCCGGCGTCCAGGCGCTGATCCGCGACCTCAACCGGCTCTATCGCGCGGTGCCGGCGCTGCACCAGATGGATTGCGACCAGGCCGGCTTCGAATGGCTGGTCACCGATGACGCCAACCGCAACGTGTTCGCCTGGCTGCGCAAGGGATTCGACGAGCACGCGCGGTGCCTGGTGATCGTCAACTTCTCGCCGAACGTCTACCAGAACTATCGCGTTCCCGTGCCCCTTGGCGGCAAGTGGAAGGAAGTGCTCAACTCGGATTCCGCCCATTATGGCGGCAGCAATGTCGGGAATATCGGCGAAGTTCTTGCCGAGGACGGCGAGCTCCGCCTCACCATTCCACCGCTCGCTGCGATCTTCCTCGTTCCGGAAAGCTGACTGATGCGCCTGACTGCTGGATCGCCCGCACGCCTCGGCGCAAGCTGGGACGGACGCGGCACCAATTTCGCGCTGTTCTCCGCCAACGCGCAGAAGGTCGAGCTCTGCCTGTTCGACGCACAAGGCCGCCGCGAGCTCGAGCGCGTCGAATTGCCAGAGAAGACCGAGGATGTCTGGCACGGTTATCTCAACGACGTCTCCCCCGGCCAGCTCTACGGCTACCGCGTGCACGGGCCGTACGAGCCCGAGCACGGTCACCGCTTCAACGCCAACAAGCTGGTGCTCGACCCCTATGCCAAGCGGCTCGCCGGACGGCTGGTCTGGAGCGATGCGCACTTTGCCTACCGCACCGGGAGCCCGCGCGAGGACCTGTCCTTCGACCGGCGCGACAATGCGCGGGGCATGCCGAAGGCCGTCGTGGTCGACGAGACCTTCAACTGGGGCCGCCGCGAGATCCGCCCCAACATCCCCTGGGAGGACACCATCATCTACGAGGCGCACGTCAAGGGCCTGACGCAGAAGCGCGACGACGTGCCGCCGAATCTGCGCGGCACCTATGGCGGCCTGTCCTCGCCGGCGATGATCGAGCACCTGAAGAGGCTCGGCGTCACCACGGTCGAGCTGCTGCCGATCCACAGCTTCGTCGACGACCGCATCCTCGTGGAAAAGAAGCTCGCCAATTACTGGGGCTACAATACGCTGTCCTTCTTCGCGCCCGAGCCGCGCTACGCCCAGGACAATGCACTGGATTCCTTCCGCACCACGGTGGCGCGGCTGCACGATGCCGGCATCGAGGTGATGCTCGACGTCGTCTACAACCACACCGCCGAGGGCAACCATCTCGGCCCGACGCTGTGCTATCGCGGCATCGACAACGCCTCCTACTACTGGCTGAACCGCGAGAACCCGCGCTATTACGACGACTTCACCGGCTGCGGCTCGTCGGTGAACCTCACCCATCCGCGCGTGCTGCAGATGGTGATGGATTCCTTGCGCTACTGGGTCGAGGTCTGCCACGTCGACGGCTTCCGCTTCGACCTCGCCACCACGCTGGCACGCGGGCCGAACGGCTTCGATCGCGGCAGCTCGTTCCTGACCGCGGTCCGGCAGGACCCGGTGCTGGCGACCGTCAAGCTCGTCGCCGAGCCGTGGGACCTTGGCCTCGGCGGCTACCAGGTCGGCGCCTTTCCCTCGCAATGGTCGGAGTGGAACGACCGCTATCGCAGCGCCATGCGCCGTTACTGGAGCGGCGAAGGCAGCCTGATCGGCGACATATCCAGCCGCATGACCGCCTCGTCCGACCTGTTCAATCACGACGGACGGCGACCGCGCGCCAGCATCAACCACATCACCGTTCACGACGGCTTCACGCTCGCCGACCTCTTCAGCTACAACGAGAAGCACAACGAGGCCAACGGCGAGGACAATCGCGACGGCTCCAACGACAATCACAGCAACAATTGCGGCGTCGAGGGGCCGACCGACGATCCTGATATCATCAGCTTGCGCCGGCAGCTGCGCAAGAACGTGCTGGCCTGCCTGATGCTGGCGCAGGGCGTTCCGCTGATCCTCGCCGGCGACGAGGTCGGCAACTCGCAGTCCGGCAACAACAACGCCTATTGCCAGGACAACGAGGTCGGCTGGGTCGGCTGGGACAACCTCGGCAAGGACGGCGACGACATGATCGACTTCGTCGCCCAGCTCGCCGACATCCGCCGCCGGTTCTCGCAGCTCCGCAGCCATCGCTGGCTCGATGGCCGCCCCAAGGACGGCATCTCCTACGGCGCATTGTGGCTGACGCCTGAGGGCAACGAGATGACGGAGAGCGACTGGACATTCCCGGACGGGCGGTTTCTCTCCTATGTGATGGGCCCGATGGAACCGGGCGGGGCTGCGATCTTTATCGTACTGAACGCCGCTCCCGAAGAGATCGCATTCAAATTGCCCAAGATGACCGAATACAAGAGCTGGCAGCAGCTCCTGAACACGACCGATGCCAAGCTGAATACGATCGACTTCCTGCCCGGGAGCGATAGCAAGGCGCCGCCGCGCTCCGTGCTCGCCTTCGCAGGCGCGCTATGAGACCGTCCTTCGGGGCGAGGCCGACGAAGGACGGCGTGTCGTTCCGACTATGGGCGCCCGCCGCGCGCCGCGTCGACCTCCTGCTCGACCGCGGACACGCGATGCAGCGCCGGCAGGATGGCTGGTACGTCGCCGAGATTGCCGGCCTCTCGGCCGGTAGTCCCTACAAGTTCAGGATCGACGACGAGATCGACGTGCCGGACCCTGCTTCGGCCTTTCAGCCCGAAGACGTGTTCGGCCCGAGCGAGGTGATCGATCACGACGCCTTCACATGGCGCGCGCGCGAATGGCGCGGCCGTCCCTGGGAAGAGACGGTGCTGATCGAGACTCATGTCGGCACCTTCACACAGGAAGGCACCTACCGCGCCATGATCGACAAGCTCGATCATCTCGCGGCGACCGGCATCACCGCGCTCGAATTGATGCCGCTGGCCGATTTCGCGGGCCGCCGCGGCTGGGGCTATGACGGCGTGCTGTGGTATGCGCCCGACAGCGCCTATGGCCGGCCCGAAGACCTGAAGACGCTGATCGACGAGGCCCATCTGCGCGGGCTGATGGTGTTTCTCGACGTGGTCTACAATCATTTCGGCCCGGAAGGAAACTACCTCGGCCGCTATGCGCCAACCTTCTTCACGGATGCGCACACGCCGTGGGGCAGCGCGATCGATTATCGCGTGCCGCAGGCGCGAGCCTTCGCCGTCGAGAACGCGCTGTCCTGGCTCGGCGACTACCGCTTCGACGGCCTCAGGCTGGATGCCGCCAACCACATCATGGCGATCCCCGGCGAGCAATCGATGCTGCAGGACCTGAGCGTTGCCGCCGGCGAGCTCGCCAAGGCCACGGGACGCCACATCCATCTCGTGCTGGAGAACGGCGACAACCGCGCCAGCCTGCTCGACGCCGCGCAGGAGCCGCCGAACGGCAAGTATCGCGGCCAGTGGAACGACGACTATCATCACGTCTGGCACGTGATGCTGACCGGCGAGCTCGCCGGTTACTACGCCGACTACCAGACGCCGCGCATGGACCTCGCACGCGCGCTCGCCTCGGGCTTCGTCTATCAGGGCGAGATCTCGGAATTCTGGGGCAAGAGGCCGCGCGGCGAGCCGAGCGGTGAGCTGCCGCCGGCGACCTTCGTCAATTTCCTGCAGAACCACGACCAGATCGGCAACCGTCCGCTTGGCGAACGGCTGGAAAGCCTGGCATCGCCAGAACAGATCGAGGCCGCCCTCGCAGTGACCCTGCTCGCGCCGATGGTGCCGATGCTGTTTCAGGGCGAGGAATGGGGCTCGACAGTCCCCTTCCCGTTCTTCTGCGATTTCCACGGCGGACTCGCCGAGGCCGTGCGCAAGGGTCGTAGGCAGGAATATGGCTGGGCTTACGAGAAATACGGTGACGAAGTGCCCGACCCGTTCGATCCGGCAACGCTGCAATCCGCGGTGCTCGACTGGACCGGCCGCACGCCGCAACAGGACACACGGCTCGCGCTGGTGAAAGACCTGCTCGCGCTGCGTCGCAAGGAGATCGTGCCCCGGCTCAAGGGCGCAAGCTTCGGCGACGCCGAGGCGGCCGACAACGGCCTCGTCACCGCGCATTGGCGGATGGGCGACGGCACGACGTTGCGCCTCGTCGCCAATCTGTCGGATCACGAGATCACCTCCACCCTCAGCGCCGGCACGCCGATCTGGGGCGGCGCCGGCGAGCGGCTCGCGCCCTGGTCGGTGGTCTGGCGCCTCGGAGGTTAGAATGCCTCCCGCCATTCCGCTCGCGACCTACCGGCTCCAGCTCACCGCGGATTTCGACTTCGACAAGGCTGCCGCGGTCGTCCCCTATCTCAAGGCGCTAGGGATCACGCACCTCTATGCTTCGCCGGTGATGAAGGCCCGCAAGGGCTCGACCCACGGCTACGACACCGTCGATCACAGCCAGTTCAATCCCGAGCTCGGCGGCGAGGCCGGCTTCGCACGACTGAGCGAGGCGCTGATCAAGCACGACCTCGGGCTCATCATCGATTTCGTGCCCAACCATGTCGGCGTACATTTCGCCGACAATCCCTGGTGGCTCGACGTGCTGGAATGGGGCCAGGCCTCGCCGCACGCCGCCTCCTTCGACATCGACTGGGATCAACTGGCCTTCCGCGCCCGCGGCGGCGTGCTGCTGCCGATCCTCGGCTCGTCCTACGGCGAGGCGCTGGAGCGCGGCGACATCGAGCTGCGCTACGATCCCGACGAGGGAAGTTTCTCCGCCTGGTATTTCGAGCATCGCCTGCCGATCGCACCGGAGCGCTATGGCGAAATTCTGCGCGTGATCGTCAAGGAGGCGGACGCGGCGGAAACGGAGCCCGGCAAGCGCCTGCTGTCACTCGCGACCCGCTACACGGGGCTGCGCCGTCCCAATCGCAAGGAAGCTCCCGGCTTCAAGACCGAGCTCAAGGAGATCGCGGGCGCCTCCGACGTCATCGGCCGCGGCCTTGCCGCCTATCGCGCCGGCAAGGACCGCCCGGCGCAGACGTTGACGCTGCATCATCTGCTGGAGCGCCAGCACTACAAGCTCGGGCACTGGCGGCTTGCCTCCAGCGACATCAACTATCGTCGCTTCTTCGACGTCAATGGGCTCGCCGGACTGCGCGTCGAGGATCCAGGCACATTTGCCGCCACGCATCGGCTGGTGAAGCAGCTCATCGCCGACGGCAAATTACAGGGAATCCGGCTCGATCACATCGACGGCCTGCGTGACCCCGCACAATATTGCCAGCGATTGCGCCGATTGGTGCGCGACGCCCAGGGCAACACGAAGCCGTTCTATACCGTGATCGAAAAGATCCTGTGCGAGCACGAGCGCCTGCCGAAGTTCGCCGGCGTCCAGGGCACCACGGGCTATGAATGGATGAATGTCATCACCCAAGTGCTGGTCGATCCCAAAGGCCTCGAAGCGCTGGACGAGACCTGGCGGCAGATCAGCAACCGGCCGCCGCGGCTTGCGCCTTACGTCAAGGACGCCAAGCGGCGGGTCCTGGAGACGTTGCTCGCCAGCGAATTCACCGTGCTGTCGCGTCTGCTCGCGCGCATCGCTAACGGGCACTATTCCACACGGGACTTCTCGGCCGACAGCCTGCGACAGGCGCTCGAGCTCTATGTGCTGCATTTCCCGGTCTATCGCACCTACCTCACGCACAGCGGCCCGACGGCACCGGACCGCAAGCTGATCGAGGACACCATCGAGCGCGCCCGCGGGGAGTGGTTTGCCGCCGACGAAGGCATTTTCGACTTCCTGCGCGACGCCCTCACCATGGACCTGCTCAAGCCCGGCCGTCCCCCGCACAGCGCCCCGCGCGTGCGCCGCTTCGCGCTGAAGGTGCAGCAATTCACCGGGCCGATGATGGCAAAGTCGCTGGAGGACACCGCGTTCTATCAATTCCACCGGCTGCTTGCGCTGAACGAGGTCGGCGGCGATCCCGCGAGCACCGGCCTTGCCATTCCCGCCTTCCACCAGGCCATGCAGACGCGCGCCAGGGAATGGCCGCAAGGCATGACCGCGACCGCCACCCACGACACCAAGCGCGGCGAGGATGCCCGCGCGCGCATCGCGGCGCTGAGTGAGATTCCCGGCGAATGGACCAGCGCGGTAGCACGCTGGAAAGTGTTGAACGCACCGCATCTCGCACACCAGGGTAATTTCCGCGCGCCGTCGGCGACGTTCGAATACATGCTCTACCAGATTTTGCTCGGCGCTTGGCCGCTCGAGGAGCCGGCCGATGCCGCTTTCGTCGAGCGCATCCAGGCCTATGCCCTCAAGGCCGCGCGCGAGGGCAAAGAGGAGACGAGCTGGCTCAATCCGCATGAAGCGTATGAGAATGGCATCCGGGACTTCGTCGCGAAGATCCTCGATCCCGCCCGGTCCGCAGAATTCCTGGAGGCATTGCAAACGCTGGCTCGCCGCGTCGCACTGCTCGGCACGTTGAATTCGCTGAGCCAGCTCACGCTCAAGGCGACGCTGCCCGGCGTGCCGGACTTCTATCAGGGCACCGAGTTCTGGGACCTGTCGCTGGTCGACCCCGACAACCGCCGTCCGGTCGACTTTGCCGCGCGCCACGCCGCACTGACCTCACTGGAAGCTCCGGACTGGAGTGGCGTGATCAAGTCCTGGCCGAACGGCCAGCTCAAGCTGGCCTGGACGCGACATCTTCTCAAGCTGCGCAATGGACTCGCCGACGTATTCGCCCGGGGCGACTATCAGCCGCTCGAGGTGCGCGGCGCACATGCCGACCACGTGATCGCCTTTGCGCGCCGTCATGGCCGCGCGGCCGCGATCGTCGTGGTCGGGCGTCATTTCGCGCCATTCACGCAAGGCGGCCGGGAATGGCCCGCGATGCAAGGCATCGATGCGACCGTCGACATCGCCGGCTACACCGCGACGGGCCTTGCGGGGACCGAAGTACCGGTCGCGCAGGCCTGGCGCGATCTTGCCGTAGCCGTCATCGAAGCGCGGACAGCGAACGCGGTGAAGCCGATGCGGCAGCGCGTGCGCGGCTGAAGCTACTTGCCGCCGTCCTTGGTCAGCAGCAACTGGCCGCGCTTCCTGATCGTCGCCTGCGCCATCTCGGCAAAGCGCTGCAACAGCCAGGGCAGCATCACCTCGACCCTGACCTGATCGTCGGCGACGTCGACCTGACCGGTCGCGATCTGCCCGAGCGCGCGGATGCGGAAATTCATGCTGTCGCCGCTCCAGCGTTCCTCCTCGACCTGCATCACCGGAATGCTTGCCGCGGCGCGGCCAAGCCCCGTCTTGAGCCGGCGCACCGCCTCCTCGCGGCCGAGACGATGCGGGATTGAAACGACAAGCGGTGCTGACATGATTGCTGTCCGGTGATGGCTCTTCCCACATAGTCATGCCCGCCGCACCTGCAAAGGTTCCATGCATGTTGGACCCTCGGCCTTGTTTCAACGCGGGAACTTTACAACCTGCGGCAAGTTGCCCCCGCACGACGGGACAGGTGCAAACGACCCTTGCAACAGAGGGCTGGAGGAGACTCGCATGTCAATCGGCACGATCATTCTGATCATTCTGATCATCGCCCTGCTTGGCGGTTTCAGCGGCATCGGCGGCGGGCCGTTCTACGGCACCGGCTATTATGGCGGCGGCGGCCTCGGGCTCGTCATCATCATCCTGCTGATCCTGCTGCTGATGGGACGGATCTAGGACGGGACTCCGTGGGGTGGGTTAGCCGAGCGGACTGCGCGAAGCGCAGACTGCTTGGCGTAACCCACCACTTCTGTCTCTGCGGAAACCAAAGAGGTGGGTTACGCCTTGCGGCTAACCCACCCTACTTCTTCCCCGCCAGCTTCTTCATCGCCGCCTTGATCGAAGCGGCGGCATCGTCATAGTCCTCCCACGCCTTCGACCGCGGCAACAGGCCCGGGACGGTGCGCAGCGTGTAGCGCTTGGGATCGAGATCGCTCTTCACCTGCGCCCAGGTCAGCGGCATCGATACCGTGGCCCCGGCGCGCGCCCGGGGCGACAACGGGGCCACCGCCGTCGACATGCGGTCGTTGCGCAGATAATCCAGGAAGATCTTTCCCTTGCGCAGCTTCTTCGACATGTTGATCAGGTAGCGTTCGGGATCGTCGTCGGCCATCCACTGACAGACGCCTTGTGCGAAGGCCTTGGCCTCCTTCCAGCTCACCTTGTCGCGCGCGCCGTGGAGCAGCGGCACCACGACGTGCAGGCCCTTGCCGCCCGTGGTCTTGCAGAAGCTGTCCATGCCGATGTCGGAAAGGCGCTGCCGCATCTCCTTGGCCGCCTCGACGACGTCGGCGAAGTCGACGTCGGGCGCGGGATCGAGATCGAACACCAGCCGGCCCGGCGTGTCATAGGCATAAGGCGCGCAATTCCAGGGATGCAGCTCGACGCCGCCGATCTGCGCCACGGCGGCGAGCCCCTCGATCCGATCGATCTGGAGGTAGGGTTTGCGATCGCCGGAGACCCTTGCGAGTTCCAGAAGGTTCGACGTCCCCTGCATCGCATGGCGCTGGAAGAAGCATTCGCCCTTGATGCCATCAGGCGCGCGGATCAGCGAACACGGCCGGCCCTTGAGGTGCACGATCATCCATTCGCCGACGGCTTCGAGATAGCGGGCAAGGTCCAGCTTTGTGACGACGCCGCCATCGCCGTCGTCGGGCCAGAGCTCCTTGTCCGGCTTGGAGATGACGACACCCATGACCTCGGCATTTTGAGCGGTCTGCTTCGGTTGCCGGCCCGCCTTCGTGCGCGCGGCCTTCCTGGCGGAGGGCTTGGCGAGCTCGGTATCGACAGGCTTTTCCGCCTCGACCTCCTCGGCCGGCTTGTCCTGCCGCAATCCCTTGAACGCCGCCTGGCGAATGTTGCCGTCGGCAGTGAAGCCCGCGAACTCGATCTCGGCGACGAGCTCCGGCTTCAGCCAGTGCACGTCGCGGGTCTTCTTCGGCGCATTCTTGCCGCCGAAGGGGCTTTCCTTGGCCGTCATGGCTTTCAGCTCCGGCATGATGCGCTTGACCTTGTCCGCGCCGAAGCCGGTGCCGACCATGCCGACGAAGGCGAGATGATCGCCGCGCTGCACGCCGGCCATCAGGGAGCGGAACTTGCCGTTCGTGGTCTTGTAGCCGCCGATCACCACCTCGTGGCCGGCGCGACATTTCGACTTGATCCAGCTCTCGGTGCGCCCCGAACGATACGGAGCATCCAGCTTCTTCGACACCACGCCCTCGAGCTCGAGCTTGCAGGCCGATTGCAGCACGGCATCGCCGCCGCTCTCGAAATGCTCGACATAGCGGATCTGGCTCGATTTCCGCTTGCGCTGGTCCAGCAATTCCTTCAGCCGGGCCTTGCGCTCGTCGAGCGGCAGCCGGCGGTAGTCCTCGCCTTCGGCGAAGAGAAGGTCGAAGGCGAAGAAGATCAGCTCGTCGGTCTTGCCGTCCGACAGCGCAGCTTGCAGCGAGGAGAAGTTCGGCGCGCCATTATGGTCGAGCGCGACGATCTCTCCGTCGATCATCACGTCGGGCAGCGCAGCCGCTTCCTTGGCAATGGAGGCGAATTTGCCGGTCCAGTCGAGACCCTTGCGCGTCTTCAGCGTCGCCTCGCCGTCCTCGACCCTGAGCTGCACGCGATAGCCATCGAACTTGATCTCGTGGCACCAGCCCTCACCGGTCGGCGGCCGCTCCACCAGCGTACAGAGCTGCGGCGCGACGAAATCCGGCATCGCCGCGACCTTCTTCGCGTTGGTCGCCGTCGTGGCCTTCTTCTTCGCCGCCTTGGTCTTGGAGGTCTTGCCGACCTTCAACGCCGCGCGTGGTGCCGGCTTGACCGTGTGCCCCCTCGCGTCCCCGGCACGGTTGGACTGCCAGACGGCGTCGGCTTTGCCCTTGGCGCCCTTCGCCAGCATGAACGGCTTTGGCGCGCGGCCCTTGCCGTCGGCGATCTGCTCCATCGCGCGGCCGGAGGCGACGGACCTGTCTTGCTCGAGAATGTCGTTGTCCGCGCCTTCGCGGACATATTCGTCACGATGCTTGATCAGGAGCCAGTTGGTCCGCTTCTCACCGCCGCGGTTGCGCATCCGCACCAGGACCCAGCTTCCATGCAGCTTCTCGCCGTGCAGGGTGAACTTCAGATCGCCCTTCTTGAAGCCGGCTTCCGGATCGTCCGATTCCCAGGTGCCGCGGTCCCACAGCATCACGGTGCCGCCGCCGTACTGGCCTTCCGGAATCGTGCCTTCGAAATCGCCATAGTCGAGTGGATGGTCTTCCACCTCGACTGCCAGCCGCTTGTCGTGCGGATCGAGCGAGGGTCCCTTCGTCACCGCCCAGGACTTGAATACGCCGTCGAATTCGAGTCGCAGATCGTAGTGCAGGCGGCTGGCGTCGTGCTTCTGGATGACGAAGCGCCGCTGCTTCGACGGCGCCACGGCGCTCTTGCCCGATGGTTCGGGCGTCTTTTCGAAATCCCGCTTCTGTCGGTAAGTGGAGAGTTTTTGCAGCACGACCGGTCCCGCTTCTCTTTCGGCATTAAGCCTATCACGGCGAAAGTCCCGCCCGGAACCAAAACCCTATGGGACGGTTGGGGTTCCAAAACGCCTTGAAAACGCTGGAGAACGGAATGGCCCCGCGCGCCTATTGGAAGGGAACGTTGAAGCTGTCGCTGGTCAGCTGCCCGGTCGTGCTTTATCCGGCGACGACGGCGGCCGAGAAGACGCGGTTTCATCTGATCAACCGCGAGACCGGGAACCGGCTCAAGCAGCAGATGATCGATTCCGAGACCGGTGACGTCGTCGAGAGCGACCAGAAGGGCCGAGGCTACGAGCTGCGCAAGGGCAAATATGTCGAGATCGAGCCGGAGGAGCTCGAAGCGGTCCAGATCGAGAGCAATCACACCATCGACATCGAGAGCTTCGTGCCGCGCGATGAAATCGACCAGCGCTATCTCAACCATCCCTACTACATCGCGCCCGACGGCAAGGCCGCGGTCGACGCCTTCGCCGTGATCCGCGACGCCATGAAGGACGAGGAACGCGTTGCGCTCGCCAAGATCGTGCTGACCAACCGCGAGCACGTGATGGCGATCGAGCCGCTCGGCAAGGGCCTGCTCGGCACGACGCTGCGTTTCCCCTACGAGCTGCGCGAGGAGGACCAGTTCTTCGACGACATCAAGAGCCCGAAGATCACCAAGGACATGGTCGAGCTCGCCGGCCATATCCTGCGCACCAAGGCGGCGCATTTCGACCCCGGCAAGTTCAAAGACGAGTACGAGGACGCGCTGAAGGCGCTGGTGAAGCGCAAGGCCAGCGGCAAGAAGATCGAGCTGCCGGAGCCCGAGGAGCGACCGAGCAACGTCGTCAGCCTGATGGACGCGCTGAAACAGAGCTTGAAGGGACGCGGCGGGAAGAAGACGGCGACGAAGTCGCATGCGCGGCGCGCGACCGGACGGCCGCGAGGCGCGAAGAAGGCGCATCGGTCCACGGCGCGGCACAGGAAGGCGGGGTGACAACCCAACCGTCATTCCGGGGCGATGCAAAGCATCGAGCCCGGAATCCATCATGCCAAGCGTGACGGGAGGAGAAATGGATTCCGGGCTCGCGCCAAGAGGCGCGCCCCGGAATGACAACGGGGATCAATCCCCCGCCTTCAGCCGATACCCGATCCCGGTTTCCGTCAGCACGTATTGCGGCCGTTCCGGGTCGGATTCGATCTTCTGGCGGAGCTGGCGGACATAGACGCGCAGATATTGCGCGTCGGTCAGTTCGTCCCACAGCTCTTTCAGCAGAAAGCGGTGGGTGAGCACCTTGCCGGCGTGCTGCACCAGCACGCGTAACAGGTCATACTCCTTCGGCGAGAGCTTCACCTCGCGCTCGCCGACCTTGACGATGCGGCGGACCAGATCGACGGAGAGATCGCCGGTTCGGAACACAGGGCGCTCGCCCTTGACCTGAAGCTGGTGGCGCAGCGCGGCGCGCAGGCGCGCCAAAAGCTCCTCCATGCCGAACGGCTTGGTCAGATAATCGTCGGCGCCGAGATCGAGCGCTTGGACCTTGCCGGCCTCGTCGCCGCGGCTCGACAGCACCACGATCGGCACGGCTTCGTTGCGGGCGCGGATGGTGCGGAGCAGTTCGTGCCCCTGAACGTCGGGCAGGCCGAGATCGAGGATGATCAGCGCCGGCTCTTCGTCAAGCTTCTCCAGCGCAGTCCTGCCGTTCGACGCCTCCAGGATCTCATAGCCTTGCGTGGTCAGCCCCATCCGCAGCAATTTGCGGATCGGCGGCTCGTCGTCGATGACCAGGACCTTGATCGGAGCAGCGCTCATGCGGCGGTATCCAATGCGGGGCTCTCTGCCGGAATGGGCAGGCGAATGGTGAGGATCGCGCCGCTCCGCTCGCCGCGATTGGCAGCGGAGATCGTGCCCCGCATCGCCTCGACGAAGCCGCGGGAGATGGCGAGCCCGAGCCCCGTGCCGGGACGGATGTGATCGCCCTTCTGAACGCGATAGAATTTGTCGAACACGCTCTCGAGCTCGCCGGGCGGAATGCCGGCTCCCTCGTCCGCGATCTCGAGCACGACATGACCGCCGTCGCGCCGGCCGCGGATCGAGATCATGGTCTCGGGTGGCGCGTATTTGGCAGCATTGTCGAGCAGATTGAACAGCACCTGCTCGAACAGCACGGCATCGAGCAGGAGCATCGGCAGATCGGCGGCCAGCACCAGCTCGACCTTGTGGCGGTTGAGTATCTTGCTGGCGCGCCTGAGCGCGCTGCCGACGATCTCGCCGAGATCGTGCAGCGCCGTGTTGGGCACGATGGCGCCGGATTCGAGCTTGGTCATGTCGAGCAGATTGGCAATGAAGCGGTTGAGCCGCTCGGATTCGTCAATCACGGTGGCGAGCAGGTCGCGCTTCTCGGTGTCGGAGAGGGCACCGGAGAGATCGCGCATGGTGGAGGCCGCCCCCAACACAGAGGCGAGCGGCGTCTTCAGGTCATGCGAGATCGAGGTCAACAGCGCCGAGCGCAGCCGCTCGGATTCGACGGTGCGCTTGACGCGGTCCATGTCCTCGACCAGCAGCACGCGCTCGATCGCGAGCGCGCCCTGGTCGACCAGCGCATCGAGCAGCCGACGCTGGTCCGGCGTCAACAGCGGGCCGGTGCGATCGTTGTCGATGCCGATGACACCGATCGGACCCCGCCCGGTGCGCATCGGCAGGAACAGGCGTTTTGCTCCCGGCAACGTGTCCGAGCCGCGGCCGGCGGGGCGATCGTTGCTCCAGGCCCAGTTGGCCGCCGCGAGGTCGGCCTGGTCGAGCTCGTCCTCCGGCGGGTAGCCGGACTTCACCGTGAGCAGCCCCTCCTCCGGCAGCAGCAGCACTACGCGCACCTTCAGCATCAACGCGATCTGATAGGCCGTCGCCCACAGCACGTCGTCGAGCGTGGCGGTGCCGGCGAGCTTGCGGCTAAAGGCATGGAGCTGCTCGGTCATCCTGATCCGGCCGATCGCAGCATCGGCCTGCGTGCGCACGCGCGCTGCGACATTGGAGACGATCATCGCCACCACCATGAACAGCACGAAGGCGGCCACGTTGGTCGGATCCGTGATCGTGAACGTGTAGATCGGCGGAATGAAGAAGAAATTGTAGCAGAGCGAAGCCGCGACCGTCGCCAGCAGGGACGGCCACAGGCCATAGCGGACCGCGACCGCGACCACCGCCGTCAGCAGCACGAGGTCGACGTTCTCGATGCCGAACCGCGGCTGAATCAGCTCGGCCGCGCCGAGACCGATCAGCACGATGCCGAGTGCCTTCAGATAGGGCAGCGGATCAAACGGCTCCGAGCGCGCGGCAGTCTGCACCGCCGTCTTTGGCGCAGCCTCGCCGGGCAGCTCGTCACCGGCGATGACGTGGACGGTGATGTTGCCGGCGCGGCGCACCAGGTCGTGCACGACGGAGCCGCGCGTCATCTCGAACCAGCGCGAGCGCGTCGACTTGCCGATCACGATCTGGGTGACGTTGTTGCCTTGCGCGAAATTGACGACGTCGTCGGCGATACGCCGGCCGACGGCGGGAATGGTCAGCGCTTCGCCGCCGAGAGCTTCCGCCAGCCGCAACGTGTCGGCCAGCCGATCGCGCTCCTCGTCGGACAATTGCAGGGATCGCCGCGTCTCGATCGAAATCGCGGTGAACGGCGCATGCAGCCGGTCGGCCAGCCGCTTGGTGTAGCGCACGAGGCCGGCGGCGCGCGGATCCTCGCTGACGCAGACGAGGATGCGCTCACCCGCGGCCCAGGGCCCGGCAATGGCATTGGCCTGCATGTGGGTGAGGAGCTGCTCGTCGACCCGCTCGGCGGTGCGCCGCAGTGCAAGCTCACGGAGCGCGGTGAGATTGCCCGGCGAGAAATAATGCTCCAGCGCCCGCTCGGCCTGCTTGGGCACATAGACCTTGCCCTCCTTCAGCCGCTGGATCAGATCGTCGGGCGTGAGGTCGATCAGCTCGATCGCATCGGCACGGTCGAACACCGAATCCGGCACGGTCTCGCGGACCCGGACATGGGTGATCTGGGCAACGACGTCGTTCAGGCTCTCGATGTGCTGGATGTTGACGGCCGTATAGACGTCGATGCCGTGGGAGAGCAGTTCCTCGACATCGAGATAGCGCTTGGGATGGCGGCTGCCGGCCGCATTGGTGTGGGCGAGTTCGTCGACCAGCGCAATCTGCGGCCGTCGCGCGATGACCGCGTCGAGGTCCATCTCCTCGACGATCTGGCCGCGGTATTCCAGCCTCTTGCGCGGGACCACTTCGAGATCGCGCACCAGCGCCTCGGTCTCGGCGCGGCCATGGGTCTCGACGAAACCGACCACGACATCGATGCCGGCCTTGCGCTTGGCATGGGCGCTTTGCAGCATCTCGTAGGTCTTGCCGACGCCGGGCGCGGCGCCGACGAAGATCTTCAGCTTGCCGCTCGCGCTCTCCTCCCGGCGCGCGGCTTCCAGCAGCGCTTCGGGAGAGGGACGTTGTTCGGGATCGCGGCGCTCTCGGACCATCAGGGCGGTTACGGCTCGTTAGGTTGTTCGCCTGCCTCTTCGCCTCTCCCCGCGCGCGGGGAGAGGCCGGAATTCAAGCGCAGCTTGAATTTCGGGTGAGGGGGAGCCTCCACGAGTCCAATTGTCACCGTCGTCGTGGAGACTCCCCCTCACCCCAACCCTCTCCCCGCAAGCGGGGAGAGGGAGAAGAAGGCTTCGTCCCAAATATAACCATCCGGGCGCCGCGAGCCTAGACTGCTACTTGGCGGCGATGCGATCGAGCGCGAGATTCAGCGCCAGAACGTTAACCCTGGGTTCGCCGAGCACGCCGAGCAGACGGCCTTCGGTGTTGGCGGTCACGAGCTGCCTGACCTGATCCTCAGGCAGATTCCGCGCCTTTGCCACGCGCGGCACCTGGAATTGCGCCGCTTCCGGCGAGATGTTCGGGTCGAGCCCGCTGGCCGAGGTCGTCACTAGGTCGACCGGCACGGGGGCGTTCGGATTCTCGGCCCTGAGCTTGGCCACATCTTCCTTCAACCGATCGGCCAGCGCCTTGCTGGTCGGGCCGAGGTTGGAGCCGCCCGAATTGGCGGCGTTGTAGGGGGCCGACACCGTCTTGGTCGAATCATTCGGGTCCGGCGCAACCGTCGCCGAGGGGCGGCCGTGGAAGTATTTGTCGTCCTTGAACTCCTGCCCGATCAGGGCGGAGCCGATCACCTGGCCGTCCTTTTCGATGAGGCTGCCCTGAGCCTGCACGGGAAACAATGTACCGGCAATGGCGGTCATCGCCAGCGGATAGGCAAGACCGGTGATGGCGGTGAGTGCCAGCAAGAGGACGATGGCGGGGCGGATTTCTCTGAGCATGTTGGGTCTCCTATTTACTTCGTCACTGCAAGCACGAGTCAGAAATTAGACCCTCACCCTGAGGAGCCGCGCTTGGGCGGCGTCTCGAAGGGCGAGGCCACCAGCGGGGCCTTCATCCTTCGAGACGCGCGTTCCGCGCTCCTCAGGATGAGGAATTGGCCCTCCGGATGCCTCGTTGCTCGCATTGACATGTCAAGCCAAGTGCAAGGCGGTCACCACGAGGTCGATCGCCTTGATGCCGATGAAGGGGATGACGATGCCGCCGAGCCCGTAGATCAACAGGTTGCGTCGCAGCAGCGCGCCGGCACCGACGGCGCGATAGGCGACGCCCTTCAGCGCGAGCGGGATCAAGCCAATGATGATCAGCGCGTTGAAGATGATCGCCGACAGGATGGCGCTCTGCGGACTCGACAGATTCATGACGTTGAGCACGCTGAGCTGGGGGTAGAACGCCAGGAACATCGCCGGGATGATTGCGAAATACTTGGCGACGTCGTTGGCGATCGAGAACGTCGTCAGCGCGCCGCGCGTCATCAACAGCTGCTTGCCGATCTCGACCACCTCGATCAGCTTGGTCGGGTTGGAGTCGAGGTCAACCATGTTGCCGGCCTCGCGGGCGGCCTGGGTGCCGGTGTTCATGGCGACGCCGACGTCGGCCTGCGCGAGCGCCGGCGCGTCGTTGGTGCCGTCGCCGCACATGGCGACCAGCTTGCCCTTGGCCTGCTCGTCGCGGATCAGCTTGAGCTTGTCCTCGGGAGTTGCCTGCGCCAGGAAGTCGTCGACGCCGGCCTCGGCCGCGATGGCGGCGGCCGTCATCGGATTGTCGCCGGTGATCATGATGGTGCGGATGCCCATGCGACGCAGCTCGGCGAAGCGCTCGCGAATGCCGCCCTTGACGATGTCCTTGAGCTGGACGATCCCGAGCAGCTTGCCATCCCTGGCGACGGCCAGCGGCGTGCCGCCGGACTTCGACACGTCATCGGCGATGGCCTGGATCTCGCGGCCGAGCTCGGACAGCGCTGCGGGCTGCATCGCCCGCGCAATGTTGCCGGAAGCGACCGCGGTCGGAGCGCCGCCGCCGACATGGTTCAGCATGGCGTCGACCGCACCCTTGCGTACCGACGAGCCGCCGGCATCGACGCCGCTCATGCGGGTCTGCGCCGTGAACGGGATGAAGGTGGCCCCGAGCTCCGCCATGTCGCGGCCGCGGATGCCGTACTTCTCCTTCGCCAGCACGACGATGGAGCGGCCTTCCGGCGTCTCGTCCGCCAGCGAGGAGAGCTGGGCGGCGTCGGCCAACTCCTGCTCGGTGACGCCGCGCACCGGACGGAACGCGGTCGCCTGCCGGTTGCCGAGCGTGATGGTGCCGGTCTTGTCGAGCAGCAGCGTGTCGACGTCGCCGGCGGCTTCGACCGCGCGGCCGGACATCGCCAGCACGTTGAAGCGCACCAGGCGGTCCATGCCGGCGATGCCGATGGCCGACAAGAGCGCGCCGATGGTGGTCGGGATCAGCGTCACGAACAGCGCCACCAGCACGATCACCGAGATCGAGCCGCCGGCATAGGCGGCGTAGCTCGGGATCGTCACGGTGGCGAACACGAAGATGATGGTGAGGCCGGCGAGCAGAATGTTGAGCGCGATCTCGTTCGGCGTCTTCGCCCGCTCCGCGCCCTCGACCAGCTTGATCATGCGGTCGATGAAGGTCGACCCCTGGGCTGCCGTGATGCGAACGCGGATCCAGTCCGACAGCACCTGCGTGCCGCCTGTCACCGCCGACCGGTCGCCGCCGGATTCGCGGATCACGGGCGCCGACTCGCCGGTGATGGCGGCCTCGTTGACGGAGGCGACGCCTTCGATCACTTCGCCGTCCGAGGGGATCGTGTCGCCCGCCTCGACCAGCACGAGATCGCCGACCTTCAGGCTCGTGCCTGATACGAGCTTGTAGTCGCGGCCTGCGCCGCTCAGGAGCTTGGCCTGGCTCTCGGTACGAGTCTTGCGCAGCGTCTCGGCCTGCGCCTTGCCTCGGCCCTCGGCCACCGCTTCGGCGAGGTTGGCGAACAGCACGGTGAACCACAGCCAGAGGATGATCTGGAAGGTGAATCCGAGATTTTCCCCGCCAGTCAGGAGATCGCGCAGGAAGATCACGGTGGTGAGCGCAGCAACGATCTCGACCACGAACATGACCGGGTTCTTGATCATGGCGCGCGGATCGAGCTTGGCGAAAGCCGCGCCGATCGCCGGCATCACGATCCCTGGATCCAGCATCGCCGAGACCGGCATGCGCTTGTTGGGTTTATGGACGGGTTCCATGGAGGTCACTCCGAAAGAGCTGGATCAGAACAGGTTGCCGGCGTTCATCGCGAGGTGCTCGACGATGGAGCCGAGCGCGAGCGCCGGGAAGAACGTCAGGCCGCCCATGATCAGGATGACGCCGACGACGAGACCGACGAACAGGCCTCCGGTGGTCGGGAACGTGCCCATCGACGGCGGGATCGACTTCTTCTCCGCGAGCGAACCCGCGATCGCCATCGCCGGCACGATCATGAGGAAGCGGCCGACGAACATCGCGGATGCGCCCGTCAGGTTATAGAACAGGGTGTTCCCGGTCAGACCCGCGAAGGCCGAACCGTTGTTTCCGGTCTGCGAGGAATAGGCATAGAGCACTTCCGAGAAGCCGTGCGGACCGGCATTCGCCATCGAGGCAACGCCCGTCGGCAGCACGACCGCGACGGCCGACCAACCCAGGATCATCAGCGGCAGGATCAGGATCGCGAGCATCGCCATCTTGACCTCCCGCGCCTCGATCTTCTTGCCGACATATTCCGGCGTGCGGCCGACCATGAGGCCTGCGACGAAGATCGCGAGGATGACGAACAGCAGCATGCCGTACATGCCGGCGCCGACGCCGCCGACGATGATCTCGCCGAGCTGGATATTGATCAGCGGGATCATGCCGCCGAGCGCGGTGAAGCTGTCATGCATCGCGTTGACGGCACCGCAGGACGCGGCGGTGGTGATCACGGCGAACAGCGAGGACGCGACGATGCCGAAGCGCACTTCCTTGCCTTCCATGTTGCCGCCGGACAGGCCGAGCGCATGCATGGTCGCGGTGCCGTTGGCTTCCGCCCAATAGCAAATGCCAACGCCGGCGACGAACAGCACGCCCATCACGGCGAGAATCGCCCAACCCTGGCGCTGGTTGCCGACCATGCGGCCGAACACATTGGTGAGCGCCGCGCCGAGCGCGAAGATCGACAGCATCTGCACGAAGTTCGACAGCGCGGTCGGGTTCTCGAAGGGGTGCGACGCATTGGCGTTGAAGAAGCCGCCGCCATTGGTGCCGAGCATCTTGATCGCGACCTGCGAGGCGACCGGGCCGACCGCGATGGTCTGCTTGGCACCTTCGAGCGTGGTCGCCTCGACATAGGCCCCGAGCGTCTGCGGCATGCCCTGCCAGACCAGGAACAACGTGTAGACGATGCAGATCGGCAGCAGGATGTACAGCGTGCAGCGAGTGACATCGACCCAGAAGTTGCCGACGGTGCGCATCGAGGCGCGGGCAAAGCCGCGGATCAGCGCGACCGCGAGCACGATGCCGGTCGCCGCCGACAGGAAATTCTGGTGCGTGAGGCCGACCATCTGGGTCAGATAGGACAGCGTGCTCTCGCCGCCGTAGTTCTGCCAGTTGGTGTTGGTGATGAAGGAGATCGCGGTGTTGAAGGACAGATCCTCGGCGACCGCGGATTGCCCGGCCGGGTTGAACGGCAGCACGGCCTGCAGCCGCATCAGGCCGTAGATGATGAGGAAGCCGCCGACATGGAACAGCAGCATCGCGACCGTGTAGGTCAGCCAGTGCTGCTCGCGCTTCTCGTCGACGCCGGAGATCCAGTAGATGCCGGCCTCGATCGGGCGCAGGACGGGCGACAGGAACGTGCGCTCACCGTTGAACACGCGCGTCATATACCAGCCGAGTGGCTTGGTCAGCGCGACGATGATGGCGCAGTAAAGAATGATCTGGAACCAACCGATCACGGTCATTGTATCAACCCTTCAGGCTTTGGGTCCGGCGCAACAGCGGCAGGAGGAGCGCGAGCAGGCCGGCGACGAGCGCGGCCTCGGCCAGCAGCAATTCGACGAGCAGCAGCATGGACTAGAACCGCTCGGGACGCAGCAGCGCGTAGGTGAGGTAAAGCAGGATGCCGAACGAGACGGCGCCGGCGAGCGCATAATCGAAGATCATGGTCGCTCCCTCACAGACGTTCGCAGGCGTAGGTGTAACCGATGGCGAGCGCGAAGAGGCCGAAGGCCAGCGCCAGCATGAGAATGTCCATCATGGAAGTACTCCTCGTTGCGCTCTGTCTTTGACGCAACCATGTCTCTGATTCCGGCGGGCTTGCCATGGATCAACCACGGCACTTGTCCCAAGGCGCCCGTCCGGAACTTTCACCGCTCTGAAGTGCCACCGGCGACATAGGTTTTCGAGATGAGGGCTATGGCGAAGTTATAGGAATCTCATAAAAGCCACCCTCTCCACGCGCGGTCACACGCCAACTGATCGGCTGCCCTCTCGGCCTTCCCTGGCGAGCGGAGTGTGGCCACGCCCCGCACCTTTTATGAGATCCCTATATCTGCCGCCCCCTCGTCATCTCGTTTTCAAATGCTGTTCCAGCCATCTTGGAGAGGCCGGCCGACTGACCGACGCCAACTCCAGGAGGCCTGACATGATCGCTGCTCTCCGCCGCTACGATCCACCATCACTCGGCAACCGCCTGCGCAACGCGCAGGCGATGACGCGACCGTTGATGATCGAGATCATGGAAACGGCCTGCCGGCGCATCCCCTCGCTCGGCCAGAGCGGCCGCACCGAACACCTCACACGCCTGATCGACGCCGAGGCATGGGCGGACGCGGCGCTGGTCCTCATGGAGCTGGAGCTGCCGATGTGGCAGGTCCGCCGCATCGCCTATGATGATGGCGAGTGGCATTGCGCACTGTCGCGCGAGCGCGAACTGCCGGACTGGCTGGATGCAGCGGTCGAGGCGCGCCATGCGTACCTCGCGCTCGCCCTGCTGTCGGCGTTCCTCGAGGTGCGGGCGCTGGCGACGGATGTGTCGCGGCCGAGCGTTCCTTCCGTCCGCCCTTTGCCGGATCCGCTTTGCGAGCCGGTCGCCTGCGATCACTACGGCTAGACCCGACGCCATGTCGCAAGCTCCGGACATGCCGCGCACGCTGAGCCCGGCGCGCGTGATCGCGCGCTTCGTCGTCCGCCTCGCCCTGCTCATGGGCTTTGCCGCATTCGGCAGCGTCGGCTTCGGCCGGAGCCTCGCCGTCCTGCTCTGGATGTCGATCGTCCTGTGCGCGCTCGCCAGCCTCGTCAGGCGGGAGCCGCTGTTCGGAGCTGCGCTCAATCATTGGGACGAGGCTGTCGCGTTCGGCGCGCTGTTCGCGCTGGTCCACGTCGTCATCGATCCGGCCTGAACCGCACAGTTCCGGCTTTATGATCTTCCTATGAGATCGCGCCTCGCCCGCCCTCGAAATCATATTCGCGACTGAGGATATTGAGCACGCCGGCAAGGACCTGCGTCCGAAGCCGGCGTCGTTCAGAAGGATCAAACCCGTGAAACTCGTCGAACCTCCCTCGTGCAGCTCGCCTTCGACCGTCGTCTTCATCGGCAGGAATCGCCGGGGACAATGGGTCGCCCAGGAACAGAACGGCCTCTATGGCGGCCTGTTCGTCAGCCGCGCCCAGGCGATCAAATATGCGCTGTTCGAGAACGGACAGCATCCCGAAACCATCGTCGAGCTGCCGCGCGAGATCGAGCTCGACATGGGCAAGCGCCCAAACAGCACCGTCGCGCAGCGCGCCGCCTGAGCAACGGGAAAAATCATGCTGGTCCCTCCCGCCGCCTGGTTCACCGGATTCATCCCCGACCTGCCGACCCCGTTCGACGCAGCAGATGCAATCGATCTCGAGGCGTTCGCCACACTGTGCGAGCGACAGGTCGCGGCCGGCGTGCCGGCCATCGTGGTCTGCGAGACGGCGGGAGAAGCGCCGACGCTCTCGCCGGCCGAGCAGGAGCTCGTCATCCGCACCGCGGTCGACGTCTCCCGCGGCCGCGTGCGGGTCATCGCAGGCGCGGTTTCCAACGCAACCAGCCACGCCATCGAACTTGCGCGGCGCGCGGAGGCGGCCGGCGCCGATGCCGTGATGTCGGTCGTGCCCGCCTACAACAAGCCGATGCAGGAGGGCATGCTGGCACACTTCCGGGCGGTCGCCGGCGCGATCGGACTGCCCGTGATCCTGCACGACATTCCCTCCCGCACGCTGCGCCCGCTTGCCGACGAGACGCTTCTGCGTCTGCTCGAATCCCGTCAGTTCGTCGCTCTGCGCGACGGGAGCGGCGACATCACCCGTCCGATGCGGCTGTCACGCAACTTGCCGGAAGGTTTTCGCTTTCTCTCCGGCGACGACACCACCGCATTCGGCTTCATCGCGGACGGCGGCGACGGCGCGATCTCGGAAGTCGCCAACATCGCGCCGGATCTCTGTCGCACGATCTTCTCGCACGTCAGGCAGGGCCGGCTGCAATCCGCCCGTTATCTGCACAAGCGCCTGATCCCGCTGATCGCCTGCCTGTCCAGGGAAAGTCCGGCCGCGCTCAAATACGGTCTCAACCTCCTTGGCCTGATGTCCGCCGCGACCAGGCTTCCGATCGTGCCGCTGGACGCAGCCGCGCAGAGAGGCGTGGTGCGCGCATTCGCTGCGATCGCCGACGAGGAATTGATCGACAGCGTCGGAGTCTGACTGGCGGGACGTTCCATTTCGTTCTCTCGATTTCCGTGACGTATCTCGAAGGCACCTCCACGTCTGGCAGACGCGGGCGCGAGGATCGGCATCCCTATGACATTCCTATGCGGGAACGCCGGCGCTCATCTCGCAATCCTACGCGGCGATCGACATCCTAAGCGGCAGATCGGCGCGGCCGTCTTGCCGCACCAGTAACGAGGACTTCCACCATGTCGATCCTGACACATGACCTTGACCGGCCTCTGGCTGAACACCCGGTGCGCATCTCCCACGCACGCAAGGCGCAGCTCTCGCGCATCGCGCTCCAGGCGCTCGGCCTGCTCTCGATGGGCAGCGTGCTCACCGCGCTGATCGCGCTGAGAACCGCAATCCATATCTGGCACCTCCCCGCCTGACCGGCGCGGCAGAGATCATGACCTTACAGATC
Organism: Bradyrhizobium sp. R2.2-H; assembly: GCF_004346455.1. NCBI lineage: Bacteria > Pseudomonadati > Pseudomonadota > Alphaproteobacteria > Hyphomicrobiales > Nitrobacteraceae > Bradyrhizobium > Bradyrhizobium sp. R2.2-H. The sequence continues at coordinate 175,655 of NZ_SMBR01000005.1, read as the reverse complement.
CGTGAGGAGGCCGCCATGGCCGCGATCGCCCTCCCGCAGCGCGGTCGCGAGGCCCAGTTGAAGCCGGCTGTCTCGCGAAAAAGGCGTTGCCTAAAAGTACCTGCCCGATCTGGCGCAATTTCATGGAACGGTGTAGAGCGGTTTCATGAACACTGGCAACGTCAACGTCGTCGCCCACCCCCTGGTCCAGCACAAGCTCTCCCTGATGCGGGAGAAGGACCGCTCGACCAAGAGTTTTCGCGAGATCCTGAACGAGATCGGGATGCTGCTCTGCTACGAGGTGACGCGCGACCTGCCGCTGGAGCTTGTCGAGATCGAGACGCCGATCGCGCCGATGCGGGCGCCCAAGATCGCCGGCAAGAAGCTCACGCTGGCGCCGATTTTGCGCGCCGGCGTCGGCTTCCTCGACGGCATGCTCGCCCTGATGCCTTCGGCGCGCATCGCCCATATCGGGCTCTACCGCGACCCCGAGACGCTGCAGGCCGTGGAATATTACTTCAAGGCGCCGCAGGACCTGTCCGACCGCACCGTGATCCTGATGGACCCGATGCTGGCGACCGGCAACTCGGCCTGCGCCGGCGCCTCCCTGCTCAAGGCGCGCGGCGCCCGCGACATCCGTTTCGTCTGTCTTCTGGCCGCGCCCGAGGGCATCGCCCAGTTTCAGAGCGAGCATGGCGACGTGCCGATCTGGACCGCCGCGATCGACGAGCGGCTCAACGACCACGGCTACATCGTGCCGGGCCTGGGCGATGCCGGCGACCGGATGTTCGGCACCAAGTAGACAGCTTGGCGATCGGGTTACTCCGATTGCCATGAGCGCCAACGATTTTTCGCTGCAATCGCTGATCCGGATCGAGACCGCCGATCCTACCCTGGTATTCGACGGTAGACCCGTCTCTCGCGCGGAATTCTCGACGAAGGTCGAGCAGACCGCCGTCTGGCTTGCGGCCCAAGGCATCGGCAAGGGCGACGTCGTTGCGGTCTGGCTGGTCAACCGGATCGAGTGGCTGGCACTGCTGTTCGCCGCCGCACGGCTCGGCGCGGTCGTCGCCGCCGTCAATACGCGCTACCGCGGCGCGGAAGTCGCGCACCTGCTCAAGGTGTCCGGTGCCAGGCTGATGGTGGTCGAGGCCGCATTCCGCTCGATCGACTTTGCCGCCATCCTCGCCGATATCGCCAAGGCCGAGGTGCCCGCGCTGCAAAGGCTTGCCGTGGTCGGCGCGGATGCGATCCCGGCGCACTGGCCCTGTGTGCGGTTCGATGCCTTCGACAAGTCCTATCCGCCTGCCCCGCCGGCTCAAGACGATGTCGACCTGCCCGTGCTGCTGTACACCACGTCGGGCACCACCAAAGGCCCAAAACTCGTCGCGCATTCGCAGCGGACGCTGGCGACGCACGCCGCCTCCGTCGCCCACGCGCTCCGGCTCGATCACCAGCGTCACTCGTTGCTGGCCATGCTGCCGTTCTGCGGCACCTTCGGCATGACCAGCCTGCTCGGTTTCATCGCAGCCGGCGCCACTATCCATGTACTCGACGCCTTCGAGGCGGCGCCGGCCCTGAAGATCCTTGGCGCGCACGGGATCACGCACTCCTTCGGCTCGGACGAGATGTTCCGCCGCATTCTCGCCCTCACCGATGCGCCACGCCCATTTCCAAATCTCGAGGTCTGCGGCTTCGCCGCGTTCCAACCCGGCTGGCGGGAGCTCGCCGCGGAGGCCGAGACGCGCGGCATGCCGTTGTTCGGCCTCTACGGCTCGAGCGAGGTGCAGGCCCTGTTCTCGATCGCCCGCCCCGGTGATGTCTTCGCCGACCGCATCGAGGGCGGCGGCTGGCCGATGTCGCTTGATGCGAAGGTGCGCGTGCGCGACACCGAGACCGGCGAGCTTGCGGGCCAGGGCGTCTCCGGAGAGATCGAGATCACCGCGCCGTCACGCTTCCTCGGCTATTTCAACAATCCCGAGGCGACGCGCGAGGCGATCACCGCCGACGGGTTCTTCCGCACCGGCGACATCGGCCGGCTGCGCGGCGATGGCTCCTTCGTCTACGAGACGCGCGCCGGCGATGCGATGCGGCTCGGCGGCTTCCTGGTCGGGCCGGGCGAGATCGAGGACGAGCTCAAATCGTGCACCGGCGTGGCCGACGCCCAGGTGGTTGCTGTTGATCTGAAGGGCCAGGCGCGCTGCGTCGCCTTCGTGATCCCGGCAGGGGAGCCGCCGCAGCAGGAGGCGCTCACGGCGCGTCTGCGCGAGCGGCTCGCCGGCTACAAGGTGCCGGCGCGGATCTATGTCGTGGACGCTTTCCCCGTCACCGACAGCGCCAACGGCGTCAAGATCCAGCGCGCCAGGCTCCGTGCCATGGCGATGGAGCGGATCGCTGCCGAATAGGCCGCCTATCTGGTTTGCGCCAAAAAGACTCGTTCAGTACGACTTCGCGAGCCCCAGCACCTTTTCCGCGATGAAGCTGAGCGCGAGCTGCGGGCTGACCGGCGCGATGCGCGGGATCAGCACTTCGCGCAGGTAGCGCTCGACGTGGAATTCCTTGGCGTAGCCGAAGCCGCCATGGGTCATCACCGCCTGCTCGCAGGCCGAGAAGCCCGCTTCGCCGGCGAGATATTTCGCGGCATTGGCCGCGGCGCCGCACGGCATGCCCTTGTCGTACTGCCAGGCCGCCGACATCACCATCAGCCAGGCGGCCTCGAGCTCGACCCAGTTCACTGCGAGCGGATGCTGGATGCCCTGGTTCTTGCCGATCGGGCGATTGAACACGACGCGGGTCTTGGCGTATTCGGTGGCGCGCGACAGCGCGAGCTTGCCGAGGCCGACCGCCTCCGCGGCAATCAGGATGCGCTCGGGGTTCATGCCTTCGAGGATGTACTCGAAGCCCTTGCCCTCTTCGCCGATCCGGTCCTCCATCGGAATTTCAAAGTCCTCGAAGAACAGCTCGTTGGAGTCGACGATCTTGCGGCCCATCTTCTCGATCTCGTGGACCTTGATCCTGTTGCGGTCGAAATCGGTATAGAACAGGCTGAGGCCATGGGTGGGCGAGCGCACCTCCTCCAGCGGCGTGGTGCGCGCCAGCAGCAGGATCTTGTGCGCGACCTGCGCGGTCGAGATCCATACCTTCTGGCCGTTGACGATGTAGCGGTCGTTCTTGGCGACCGCACGGGTCTTGAGCTGCGTGGTGTTGAGACCGGTGTTGGGCTCGGTCACGGCAAAGCACGCCTTCTCGCGGCCCTCGACCATCGGCGGCAGCATGCGCCTGCGCTGCTCCTCGGTGCCGAACACGACGACGGGATTGAGGCCGAACACGTTGATGTGGACCGCGGAGGCGCCGGACATGCCGGCGCCGGACTCCGCGATGGTGCGCATCATGACCGCGGCTTCGGTGATGCCGAGCCCGGAGCCGCCATATTCTTCCGGCACGCAGATACCAAGCCAGCCGGCGTCCGCCAGCGCCTTGTGGAAGTCGTGCGGGAAGCCGCCGTCGTGATCCTTCTTCAGCCAGTATGCGTCGGGAAAGCCCTCGCAGATCTTGGCGACGGCGTCGCGAATGGCTTCCTGCTGATCGGTGAGCGCGAAATCCATGTCCGTGATCTCCTTCTTGGGAGCCGCGACCGCGCCATCTCCCTTCTTTCGCGTTCCCCACGCAAAGGCCGTGGCCGCTTGCTGCGCCCTGACGCCTCGCCTGGGTTCTTTAGCTTGAAAAACCGGGTACAGATACGTGAAATTGGCGATCAACTGTGTCTACCATGCATAGCGTCATGCGGCGCGAAGGTATGCGCGCGCCGTAATTTCGCAGGGAGGAAACCGCGATGGCCGGACTTTATTTCGAAGACTTTTCCGTGGGCCAGGAGTTCAGGCATCCTTTGACCCGGACCGTCACGGAGATGGACAACACCATGTTCAGCCTGCTGACGCTCAACCCGCAGCCCCTCCACATCGACGCGCATTTCGCCGAGAAGACCGAGTTCGGCCAGCGCATTTTCAACAGCCTTTACACCCTCGGCATCATGATCGGCATGACGGTCTATGATACGACCATGGGGACCACCGTCGCCAATCTCGGCATGACCGACGTCACCTTTCCCAAGCCGGTCTTCCATGGCGACACGTTGCGGGCCACGACAAAGGTGCTCTCGGTGCGGGACTCCAAATCGCGGCCCAAGGCCGGCATCGTCGAGTTCGAGCACCAGGCCTTGAACCAGAACGACGAGATCGTCGGCAAATGCCGCCGCATGGCGATGATGCACAAGAGGCCGGTCTGATGCGTTCGATGCTGTTCGTGCCGGGCGATTCCCCGCGCAAATTCGAGAAGGCGAGCGAAGGCAAGGCCGACGCGCTGATCATCGATCTCGAGGACTCCGTCGTCACCGAGAAGAAAGCGGAGGCGCGCGGGCTGACGCTTGCGATGCTGAAAGGCCGCAGCAAGCCACATCAGCTCTACGTCCGGGTCAACGCGCTCGACACCGGCATGACGCTGGCCGATCTCGCCGCGGTGATGCCGGGCAGGCCGGACGGCATCGTGCTGCCGAAATCGCAAGGTGGCGACGACGTGCGGCAGGTCGCGACCTGGCTCGAAGCCCTGGAAGCAGCAGCCGGCATCGTGATCGGCACGACCCGTATCGTCTGCGTCGCGACGGAGACCGCCGGCTCGATCTTCGGGCTCGGCAGCTACAAGGGCTGCTCCCCTCGCCTTGCCGGCCTGATGTGGGGCGCGGAGGATCTTTCCGTCTCGCTCGGCGCGACCGAGAAAGCGAGCGGCGGCGTCTTCCACAGCCCCTATCGCCTCGCCCGCGATCTCTGCCTGATGGCCGCGGCGGCGGCCGAGGTCGCGCCGATCGACACGGTCTACACCGACATCGACAACCTCGCGGGCCTCGAAGCCGAGACGCGCGCGGCGCGGCGCGACGGCTTTTCGGCCAAGGCGCTGATCCATCCCAAGCACGTCGACATCGTCAACGCGGCCTTCGAGCCGACGGACACCGAGCGCAAATGGGCAGAGAAGGTGATCGCGGCGTTCGCGAGCAATCCCGATTCCGGCACGCTGCGACTCGACGGCCAGATGATCGACAAGCCGCACCTTCGCGCCGCGAGGAAGATCCTCGGCCAACCCTAGACCGGGATGCAAGCCTCGCCAGCTCGATCGGCTGCGCCCGAAGCTTCGACTTGAGGTCCCGGCCTCAGTCGAAGCCCTGAACGGGCGGCGCCGAGGTTGGGGCTGGCACGGCAGACGCGGCTTGAACCGGTGGGGCCGGATTGCCGGCAGCTCGCATCTGACCGTTGGCTGCCATCGCCTCGCGCGTGCGCGGCGTGCCGCCGGTGGCGGCGGCGCGACGCGGCGGCTGCCGATGCCGTGCCGACTGCGAACCTCTCAGGCCCCAGGAGCGGGCGATCGAGGGTCCGGCCGTGTAGCCGATCAAGGCTCCGGCGACCGCGCCGACCGGGCCCAGCACGACCGCGCCCGACACCGCGCCGAGCGCCGCATCGCCCGCGCGCTCCTGCGCGAAAGCGCTCGCGGGCACGCAGGCCAGCATTGCGACAGCAGTGATCAGTGCTTTGGTCATCGGAGCGCCTCCCTCGCGGGAGATCACTCCTGTTCAAATATGGCCGCACGAGGTTCGCTTGCTGGCCAACAAGAGGCAATCGCTGGCGGAACCTAGCCGCCCGGGCCCTTGGCCGAGCATCGATCTTCAGGACCCCAGCAACAAGGACAGGCGCGCCGACATCTTGACAGCGTTCACCCACCGCCTATTTTTTTCGCCGAGAAGAGACTTTCTCACCCTCGACATCAAAGGAATTAACGCGACCGTCTGGAGAGACGATGATGCTCGATGAGAATCTGGCCCGCATTCGTGCGCACCGCAACAACATCCACCGCTACCGGCGTCTGCTGAAGACCAGGCTGTCGGAGCTGGAGCGCCATTTCGTCGAGAGGCGCCTCGCGGAAGAGCAATCGGCGCTCGATGGCCTGACCGCGGCGACCTTCCCTGTCAGCTTCCGCGCTTCCGGAGCGCCGGCCAATGCGACGGGGATGGCGCAATGAACAGCCAGCGAGATCTGCTCATTCGAGGCAGCGAGAAGGTCATCGGCCATTACGAGCTGCTTCTTGCAAGCACCAGGACCGAGCATGAGCGCGAGCTCTACCGCCAACGCATCGAACGCGAGCGGCGGCTGATCCGGGACCTGCAAGGCGGACGGGATCACCGCGCCGCCTGAGCTGGGAGATCACGCGGCCCGTCATCCCAGGGCAATCGCATTTGGATTTTGCAGAGGTCGTCATGCCCGGGCTTGTCCCGGGCATCCACGTTCTTTTTGCCGCGTGGAAAGGCGTGGATGGCCGGGACAAGCCCGGCCATGACGCTGTGGAGACAGCCAGTACCCATAGCGACATCTCATATGCGATGGCCCTGCCGTCGCAGGGGGACGAACCGCTTCCGCGGTTCGTCCCCGCATTCGTTTCAGCGAACGAGGCGATTGGGGCCTGCGAGCGCGGTGCTGGGCTCAGTCGCCGGCGCCACTCTCACCGTGGCGGTGAGCGGCGCACCCTTGCGCAGCAGAGTGAGCTTCACGTCCTCGCCGATGCGCGCAAGGCCGATCGTGTTGCGGAGCTGGGCGGCGGTGCGTATCGGGCGGTCGTCGGCTCCGGTGACGATATCACCCTTGCGCAGGCCCGCCTTCTCCGCGGGCGAATCCGCCGCGATCTCGGCGACGACCGCGCCCTGGTTCAATCCCTTGTTGACCGACGGATGCAGATCTTTCAGCGAAACGCCGATGCGGCCGCGCTCGACGCGGCCGTTGGCGACGATCTGCTCCATCACCTTGCGCGCCATGTTGACCGGAATGGCAAAGCCGATGCCGACATTGCCGCCCGCGGGTGAGATGATCGCAGAGTTGATGCCGACGAGTTCGCCCCGCAGGCTGACCAGCGCCCCGCCGGAATTGCCGGGATTGATCGCCGCATCGGTCTGGATGAAATCCTCATAGCCCTGCTTGCCGAGGCCGGTGCGGCCCAGCGCGCTGACGAGCCCTGACGTCACGGTCTGGCCGAGGCCGAAGGGATTGCCGATCGCAAGGACGAAATCACCGACCTCGAGCCCGTCGCTGTCGCCGAAGGGAAGCGCCTTGAGCCCGGCCGGGTTCTGGACCTGGAGCACCGCGACATCCGTCGGCGGGTCGCGGCCGATGACCCTGGCGGAGAACTGGCGGCCGTCCTTCGTCGTGATCTGAACGGCGGAGGTGCCCTCGACGACGTGATTGTTGGTAAGCACGTAGCCGCGCTGGGCGTCGACGATGACCCCGGAGCCGGTCGCATTGACCTCCTTCTCGATTTGCCTCGGGACGTCGAAGAATTCGCGGAAGAGCGGATCGCGGTAGAGCGGGTTGTCCTCGCGCACGCGGCCGTGCACGGAAATGTTGACCACGGCGGGCGTCACCTGGCGCACCAGCGGCGCCAGGGTCGGCACCGGGCCGCCGGTCTTCAGATCCGGAATCTGGCCGGCGGCAGGCTGCGACGCCGTGAGCGTCAGCACCAGCAAGGCCAGCAAGAGCAGACGCATAGCACTCATCATCGTCACCTGCCGCTTGTGTTGTGAGGATAGTTGGAACCTTGGTGCTTCAGCCTTCGTCGCCTGACGCGACGATCCAGCCCTGCAGGGCCAGAAACGGAACGGCCCAGGCAGCCGCGGACTGGCCGAGCAGCACGAGCCCGAGTACGGCGGGCGTGAACATCATGCCGCTCGCCTTTCAGCGGCGGCCCAGGGCCGCCGCAGCCGCATCGGCACGCCGCCGCCCCGCGGCGGGTCGTCATTGTCGTTGTCGCCGTCGAGCTTGCGCAAGGCGGCCAGAATATCGGCGAGCCGGACCGTGTGGCTCATGCCGGGAATCTCGCGCAGGGCGGGACAGGATTCGACCGCGTACATGTCGGATGCCCAGGACGACAGGATGATGCGCTTCTCGGGTGAAGAGAGCTCCGGCGCATTCAGAACGTCGGCAGGCGACTCGTAGTGGGCCGCAGGATGAAACAGCGGATTGAGACCGCCGGGATTGGTATTCACGTTGGTCATCGGTGTGCCTCCCTCATGCTCCTTTCCGGGGGGACGATTTTTTTGACGATGGGACGGCGGCGCCAACCGCCGCCGTCCCGCTTGACATCAATGCGTGTTGATCGCGATGCGCTTGACGCCTTCGCGCGCCTTCTCCGATTTCGGCAGCGACACGGTCAGGACGCCGTTCTTGAACGACGCCTCGGCCTTGTCCTCCTCGACGCCCTCCAGCGGGATCTGCCGCTCGAAGGCGCCGTAGTAGCGCTCGGTGAAGAACCTGCCTTCGCCGTCGCGCTCCGCCTTCTTCTCGCCGCGGACGGTCAGGACGCCATTGGCGATCTCGACCTGGACGTCCTTCTCGGTGAGGCCGGGAAGCTCGGCCGAGACGGTCAGCGTCCTGTCGGTCTCGCTGAGCTCGACCTTCGGCCAGCCGAAGCGGCCTTCCATCAGCGGCGACAGGCCGGTCCCGCCGAAGCCGCGGAAGACGTCGTCGAACAGACGGTTCATCTCGCGGTGAAGCGTCAGGAACGGATCGAAATTGTCGCGCGCCGACGCAAGCTCCTGGTTTCTCGACCAGGGAATGAGATCACGAAACGCCATGGTTCTCTCCTTCATGCATCGGGAGCGCGGCCCGCGCATCCGCGCGCCGCGTTCCGCCATTCGATCGATCGAGCGTCTAGGCTGCTTTCTTCTGCTCGATCTGCGATGCCGCAGGAGCGCCGCCGGCGATCGGAATCCGGCGCGGCTTCATGGCTTCCGGAACCTCGCGGACGAGGTCGATGATCAGGAGCCCGTCCTGGAACGAGGCCTGCTTGACCTGGACGTAGTCGGCGAGATTGAACACGCGCCGGAACGGTCGCGCGGCGATGCCCTGGTACAGATATTCGCGCGCGGCGGTCTCGGGCTTCTTGCCCTCGATGGTGAGCGCGTTCTGCTCGGCCGTCACGGTGATGTCGCTGGCGCCGAAGCCTGCCACCGCGAGACTGATCCGGTAATGGTCTTCGCCGGAACGCTCGATGTTGTAGGGGGGATAGTTGTCCTCGGTCGCCTGGCGCAGCGTGCTGTCGACGAGGTCGGCCAGGTGGTCGAAGCCGATGGTGGAGCGCCACAGCGGCGCGAAGTCGAAACTGGTCCTCATAACCAAGTCCTCCTGAGAGCAAGATGGATACGAAGGAGCGCAAGGCGGGTATTCAGACAGGTCCGAAACGACCAGCCCGGCGCCCGTGCCGGACCCGATTCTGGCATCCGGCACACCGCTCTCGCGGCGAAAAACGACTTAGAAAATCCGAGACCGCTTTCAAGAGGGGGCGGAGAAAAATTTCGGGCGCACCCCCTGGCGGGGCTGACCTTCAGGATCTCAGCGGGCCCCGCGCCGTCTCCGGCGCCAGCAGCGTTGCCAGGATCGTGACGATCGACAGTGCTATAATATAGACCGACACCGCCCAGTACGAGCCGGCCCATGCCAGCAGCCCGGCCGCGATCAGCGGCGAGAAGCCGCCGCTCAGCGCTGCCGCGACGTTGGCGCCGAGCGAAGCACCGCTGTAGCGCACCTGGGTGCGGAACAGCTCCGGCATGAACGCGGCCTTCGGCCCGAACAGCAGCGCATGGGTCAGCGTCATCGTGACGACCAGCGCGAGCGTGATCAGCGCCGGCTCCCTGCTGTCGAGAAACCAGAACAGCGGAAAGGCCAGCGCCACCGAGAAGACGCCGCCGGCGAGATACAGCGCCTTGCGTCCGAAGATGTCGGACAGCCAGCCGGCCAGCGGCAGCGTCGCGAACTCGACGATGGCGGCATAGACCACCGCATCCAGGATCACCTGCCGCGGCAGGCCGAGCCTAGTCGTGGCATAAACCACGGTGAAGACGGTGAGGAGATAAGCGAGCCCGACCTCCGACACCGTGATGCCGATCGCGAGCAGAAAGCTGCGCCAGTCGCGGCGCAGCACCTCGAGGGCCGGCTGCGCCAGCACCTCCTTGCGTTCGACGATCTCCTTGAAGTGAGGCGTCTCCGCGAGCTTGAGACGCACGATGAAGCCGACGCCGACGAGTAGAATGCTGATCAGGAACGGCACGCGCCAGCCCCAGCTGAGGAAGTCCGCCTCGGGCAGCTTCGTCATCAGAGCGAAGATGCCCGTGGAGGCGGCGACCCCGACGGGAAAGCCGATCTGCACCAGGCTGCCGTAGAAGCCGCGGCGATTGCCGGCGTGCTCGATCACCATCACCACCGCGCCGCTCCACTCGCCCCCGAGCCCGATGCCCTGAACGAAACGGAGGATCACGAGCAGGACCGGGGCCCAGAGGCCGATCTGGCTATAGGTCGGCAGGCAGCCGATCAGGAAGGTGCCGAGTCCCATCGCGATCATGGTCGCGACCAGCATGGTCTTGCGGCCGAGCCGGTCTCCGTAGTGCCCGATGATGGCGCCGCCGATCGGCCGCGCCACGAAGCCGACCGCATAGGTCGAGAACGCCGCCAGCGTGCCGACGAAGGGATCGAAGCTCGGAAAGAACAGCTTGTTGAAGACTAGCGCTGCCGCCGTGCCGTAGATCAGGAAATCGTACCACTCGATGGCGGTGCCGAGCGCGCTCGCCCACACCACATGCGCCGTCGTCGATTTCTCCGCGGAAGCGGAAATCCCCGTTGCTGTCGTCATGCCCTGCCCCAAAAGATTCCATGAGCATCATGAATAGTTGGGGTGAGGGTTGCAACCTGCCCGGGCACTTCATCGCTCTCGTGCCCCGGACGCTGCGCAGCGCCTCTTCGGCGGTGCGCCGCAGAGCCGGGGCCCATCTTCCTCAAGCCGTCCGTGCGGCATGGGTCCCGGCTCTGCGCAGCAGCGCAAGAGCGCTGCAGCGCGTCCGGGACACGAGAGGTTTGCATGCCGCAATAACGGAACTCGCCACGCCAATACTATTCGCCATTGACAAACTTATTCGCTATTATCTAATTTACCTCCACAACAAACCCGCCGCGCCAAGCGGCCAATAAGAGAGGAAACGACGATGAGAGGGCTCTTGGCCTGCACGATGCTCGCGGCCATGACTTCCGCGGCGATGACCACGGCCGCCACCGCGCAAATCTCGGACGACGCAGTGCGGATCGGCGTGCTGACGGATCTGTCGAGCTGGGGCCGCGACAACAGCGGGCCGGGCTCGGTGGAAGCCGCGAAGATGGCGGTGGAGGAGTTCGGGCCGACCGTGCTCGGCAAGCCGATCGAGGTCATCAGCGCCGACCATCAGATGAAGACCGACGTCGGCGTGCAGATCGTGCGCGGCTGGTTCGACAACGGCAAGGTCGACGCCGTGGTCGACATTCCCAATTCCGGCATCGCGATCGCCGTGCACAACATGGTGCGTGAGCGGGGCAAGATCGCCCTGCTGTCCGGTCCCGGCGCGAGCTCGCTGACCGACGAGCTGTGCAGCCCGAACACCGTGCACTTCACCTATGACACCTACGCGCTGTCGAAGGTGACGGCCTCCGCCGTCATCAAGGAAGGCGGCAAGTCCTGGTACTTCATCACCGCTGACTACGCCTTCGGCCAGCAGCTCGAGAAGGACGCAACCCGCTTCATCAACGAGATGGGCGGCAAGGTGCTCGGCGGCGTCAAGCATCCGACCAACACCGCCGACTTCTCCTCCTTCGCACTCCAGGCGCAGAGCTCGAAATCCGACGTGGTCGCCTTCGCCAATGCCGGCCAGGACACCGACAACGCCATCAAGCAGTCCGGCGAGTTCGGCCTCGTCCAAGGCGGCCAGAAGCTGGTCGGCCTCCTGATGTTCGACACCGACGTGCACGCCATCGGCCTGAAGGCCGCGCAGGGCACCTACATGACCACGGCTTCCTACTGGAACATGGACGAGGCCACGCGAGCCTGGTCGAAGAAGTTCTACGAGCGCACCAAGGTGATGCCGACCATGATCCAGACCGGCGTCTACGGGTCGGTGCTGCACTATCTGAAGGCCATCAAGGCTGCCGGCACCGACGAGTCCGCCAAGGTGATGGCCAAGATGCGCGAGCTGCCGATCGAGGATATCTTCGTTCACGGCGGCAAATTGCGCGAGGACGGCCGCGTCATCCGCGACATGTATCTCGCCAAGGTGAAGACGCCCGAGCAATCGAAGGAACCGTGGGACTATCTGGATATCGTCAAGACCGTGAAGGGCGAGGACGCCTTCCGCCCCGTCTCCGAATCCAAATGTCCGCTCCTGAAGAAATGAGGTGAGACATGACCGGCAACGAGCATGGCGCCATTGAGACTTACGAGTGCGATGTGCTCGTGGCCGGATCGGGCTGCTCCGGCATGTCGGCCGCGATCACCGCACGCTCCCGAGGCCTCGATGTGCTGATCGTCGAGAAGGAGCCGCGCTTCGGCGGCACCACCGCGCGCTCCGGCGGCTGGCTCTGGATTCCCGGGACGTCGCTGGCGAAGGCCTACGGCATCGAGGAGACGCCGGAACAGGCCCGCACATATTTGCGCCACGAGGCCGGCAACAATTACGACGCCGCGCGCGTCGATGCCTTCCTGAGCGCCGGCCCCGAAGCGGTCGATTTCTTCACGACCAGGACCGCGTTGCGCTTCGACATGCCGCTGGTGTTTCCGGACTATCACGCGGAGGCGCCCGGCGGCGCGCAGGGCGGCCGCTCCATGGTGACGCGGCCGTTCGACGGCCGTGAGCTCGGCGACCTCATCAAATCGCTCGGCATGCCGCTGCCCGAGCTGACCGTGTTCGGCATGATGCTTGGCTCCGGCAAGGAGATCATCCATTTCATGCGGGTGACGAAGTCGCTGACCTCCGCGGTCTACGTCGCCAAGCGCCTGTCGCGGCACCTGATGGACGTGCTGCGCTACGGCCGCGGCATGACGCTCACGAACGGCAACGCGCTGGCGGGACGCCTCGCCAAATCCGCGCTCGACCTCAAGATTCCGATGTGGCTGTCCTCGCCGGTGCGTGAGCTGACGGTCGAGAACGGCACTGTCACCGGCGCCATCGTGTCGCGCGAGGGACGTGAGGTGCGCGTTCGCGCTCGCCGGGGTGTCGTGCTCGCCTGCGGCGGCTTCCCGCATGACGTGGAGCGACGCAAGACAATGTTCCCGCACGCGCCGACCGGCCATGAGCACTATTCGCCGGGGCCGACCGGCAATACCGGGGATGGACTACGCCTTGCGGAGGCCGCCGGCGGCCATGTCGAGAATCGCTTGCCGAACGCGGCGGCCTGGGTGCCGGTGTCGCTGACCACGCGCAAGGACGGCTCGAAGGGCGTGATGCCGCATTTCATCGACCGCGCCAAGCCCGGCGTGATCGCGGTGATGGGCGACGGCAGGCGCTTTGCCAATGAAGGCAATTCCTATCACGACTTCGTCCAGGCCATGGTCAAGGCGGCCAGGCCCGGCGAGGAGATCGCCGCCTTCCTCGTCTGCGATCACAAGACGCTGCGCAAATACGGCCTTGGCTGCGTGCCGCCCTTCCCGATGCCGCTGGGCCATCACCTGAAGTCCGGCTATCTCATGCGCGGCGACACGCTGGAGGCGCTGGCGGCCAGGGCCGGGATCGATACCAAGGCCTTCGTCGAAACGGTCAGGCAGTTCAATGCGACCGCGCCACTCGGTCACGATGCCGCCTTCGGCAAGGGCTCGAAGGCCTATAACCGCTACCAGGGCGATGCACTGCACGGCCCGAACCCCTGCGTCGCGCCGATCGAGAACGGGCCGTTCTACGCCATCAAGATGGTGATCGGCGATCTCGGCACTTATGCCGGCGTCGTCACCGACGAGAACGCGCGAGCGCTCGACGCCGAGGGCCGCGTGATTCCCGGCCTCTATGCCGCCGGCAACGACATGGCGAGCATCATGGGCGGCAATTATCCAGGCGCCGGCATCACGCTTGGGCCGGCGCTGACCTTCGGTTACATTGCCGGACGGCATCTTGCCGACAGCGCCGCCAGGCGCGACGCAGCGTAGGCCACCCGCCAGGAGGCGCATGAAGAGAGAAAGCCGCGGCATCCAGTCGATCGAGGTCGGTGGAGAATTGCTCCGCGCGCTCGCAAGATGCGGCGAGCCGATGATGCTGCGCGATCTCGCCCGCGAAGCCGGCATGACGCCGGCGAAGGCGCATCCCTATCTCGCCAGCTTCTCCCGCATCGGCCTGATCGAGCAGGACGAAACCACCGGCCGCTACGAGATCGGCGCGCTGGCGCTCGAGCTCGGCCTGATCAGCCTGCGCCGGCTCTCGGGCGTGCGCATCGCGCGTCCCAGGATCGCGGCGCTCGCGAACCAGATCGGGCATGCCGTCTCGCTCGCCGTCTGGGGCACGCACGGTCCAACCGTGGTGCAGCTCGAAGAGCCGGCCCAGCCCGTCCACATCGTGATGCGGGCCGGTTCGGTGATGGCGCTGCTGGAGACCGCGACGGGCCGCGCCTTTGCGGCGTTCCTGCCGGAGAAGACGATCGCTGCCGCGCTCGAAAGCGGGCTCGATCGTCGCGGCGTCGGCTACAATCCGAAGCGCGCGGTGAAGGGCGCGAAGGTCGCCGAGATCCTCGCCGAGGTCCGCAAGCACGGCCTTGCCCGCGCCCTCGGCGATCCCCTGCCCGGCGTCAACGCATTCTCGGCGCCCGTGTTCGACCATTCCGGCCATGTCGCGCTGGTCATCACAGCGATGGGGCCGGAAGGCACGTTCGACGCGCGCTGGGACAGCCCGATCGCGCACGCACTGCGCGACTGCGCGGGGGGCATCTCGAAGCGGCTGGGCCACGGGATGACGGTTGCGGCGGAGTGAAGGGCGAGCTGCCCGCCTCACGACGACTGTCATTCCCCGCGAAAGCGGGGAATCCAGTACGCCGCGGCCCATCGATTCAACCCACGACCGCCTCGGAGTACTGGATCGCCCGCCTTCGCGGGCGATGACACCGAGTGTGGGGCGACAACGCCCTACTTCTCCTTCACCGGCACCGTGTAGTTCAGGACCAGCCGGCCGCCATCGGGATAGATCGTCTGGCCGGTGATGTAGGACGCATCGTCGCTGGCCAGGAACGCCACGACGGCCGCGACCTCGCTCGGCTCGCCGCCACGGCCGGCCGGCGTGCGTGACATCACGGTCTTGCGGGCGTCATCCGACGTATAGATCGACGACTTCACCATGTCGGTCAGGATCGTGCCGGGGCCAACCGCCACCACACGAATGTTGTGCGGAGCGAGCGCGACGGCCGCGACCGAGGTGAGCTGCTTCATGCCGCCCTTCGACATCGCGTAGGTCGCAAGCGCCGGGATCGCCAGCAGCGCATTCACCGAGGACATGTTGATGATGACCCCGCCACCGCCCTGCGCGATCATTTGCCTCGCCGCCGCCTGCACGCCGAAGAACGCGCCTTTCAGATTGATGCCGATGATCTCGTCGAATTCCTCTTCGGTAATGTCGAGGATGTCCCGGTTGCGGGCGACGCCGGCATTGTTGACCATGATGTCGAGCCGGCCGAACTCCTTCACCGCGGTCGCGACCAGCTGATCGACATCAGCACGCTTGGCGACGTTGCCGACGATGGTGCGCAGCGCATCCGGCCGTCCCAGCTCGGCGGCCGTGGCAGCCAAGCCCTCGGCATCGACGTCGGAGATGACGACCTTGACGCCGTCGTCCAAAAATCTCTTCGCGCAGGCCTTGCCGATGCCGCGCGCTGCGCCGGTGATGGCGGCGACCTTGCCGGATAATTTCATGGGTTCACTCCTGGACTAAAGCGCGATGAGATGACGACGAATCGTCATCGCGCTTTGGGTTATTGTTTGAGCATGATCTTTTCGGAAAACCGCTGCGCACTTTTCCGGATCATGCTTTAGTGACGATCTCGCGGACGCGTTCACGTAAAGACGCGCGGGCGCAGTCCGGCGTGAAACCAGGTGATCATGGAATAGATGTCGTAGACCGGCAGCCCGACTTCGGCCTGAAGCGCTGCGGCATAAGGCGGCATGTTGGTGCATTCGAGCACGATGGCACCGACATCCGGATTCCTGGCGACGAGCGCCTTGCCGGCCTCGACCACGTCGCGCTCCGCTTGCGCGACGTCCATGTCGTCCTTCTCGGCCTTGATCAGGACACGGAAGAACTCCTTGCCGTTCTCGGTGCCGACCAGCGGCGTGTCGAGCGGTACGCCGGCGCCTTCGAGATGGGCCGGCGTCAGGGTCGAGCCCGACACCGTGACGAGGCCGACGCGCTTGCCGGGCGGCAGGGTCGCCTGCACCCACGGCACCTGCATCAGCGAGGAGGTCGCCACGGGAACGCCGACGGCCGCCGCGATCTCTTTCTGGAACAGCGAGAGGAAGCCGCAATTGGTGGTGATGGCCTCGGCGCCTAACCGCACCAGATCCTTGGCCGCGTCGATGAAGTCGGGCAGCAGGCCGGCGGCGCCTTTCAGCACCACTTTCTCCGGCGAGGCGCCGCCCACCACACGATAGAGCACGGGGAACGGCCAGGTCGTGCCGTTGCCCATGTCGCCGGGAATCCGGGGGAAGCGCGCCTCCAGCATCAGGATGCCGAGCGGCGCGCCATAGATGGCCTTGCCACCACGGGCGATGCGGGAGGACGGGCTGGCTGAGACGGTCATGATGCGCTCTCAGAGGAAACGATCGGGCGCGAACGGCGCGAGTGGAATCTCAGGCTGCTTGCCGCTCACAAGCTGGGCGACAAGACGGCCGGTGCGGGCCGAACCGACCAGGCCGACATGGCCGTGGCCGAAGGCATAGACGATGTCGCGCGAGGCGCGCGCGTAGCCGATACAGGGACGCCCGTCCGGCATGCTCGGGCGATGGCCGAACCAGGTCTTGATGCGCGAGGCCGGGATGTCCTTCGGCAATTTCGGGAACATGCCGAGCAGATGGTTGCGCAGGATCTCGGCGCGTTTCCAGTTCGGCGCGGCCTCCAAGCCGGCGATCTCCACCGTGCCGGCGGCGCGTAGACCTTTGTTGGTCCAGTTCACCACCATCTTGGCGTCGGACGCCATCATCGAGCTGCGCGGGCCCGATTCCGGATTCTCGATCACGACGTGATAGCCGCGCTCGGTCTCCAGCGGCAGGGGATCGCCGACCGATGCCGTGAGCTGCCTGGATCGCGCGCCGGCGGCGATCACCGCGGCATCGCAGGCAATCTCGCCGGTCTCGGTAATGACGGCGACGAGCTTGTTGCCGGAGAGCTTGAGGCCGGTTGCCTTGGCCCTCACATGCTTCGCACCGCTGGCGAACGCGTGCTGGGCAAGGGCCGCAACGTAGGCGCCGGGATCGCGGCACCGTCCGGCCTCCTCCACCACCACGCCAAAGGTGTAGCGCGGATGCAGGTCCGGCTCGCGCTGCCGCATCTCGTCCGCGTTGAGCTCGAGCCATTGGACGCCGACCTTCCTGCGCAGGCGCCAGCCGAGGTCATTGTCGAAATTGCCGCGCGAGGGGAAGACGTGCATCACGCCGTTGCGCTCGATCAGTTCAGGCACGCCGGCCTCTTCCGCGAGCTTCCGGTGCAGCAACGGCGCGTCCTTCAGGAGGTCGCGTAGCGCAAACGCCGTCCTCTCGACGCGCGACTCAGTCCAGCCCGAGAGCAGGTACTTGATCAGCCAGGGCAGCGCCTTCGGCAGGTAAGACCAGCGGATCGCGAGCGGCCCGAGCGGATCCATCAGATAGCCCGGCACCTTCCTCCAGATGCCAGGCTCCGCTGGCGGGATCACCGAATGCGACGACAGCCAGCCGGCATTGCCGTAGCTCGCGGCCTGTTCGCCGCCGGGCTCGCCTGGATCGATCAGCGTGACGCGATGGCCCTCGCGGAGCGCCTCGATCGCGCTGATCACACCGATCGCGCCGGCACCGATGATGGCGACGTGGCGGCCGGCCAGCATCGCTTTAGGCCTTCACAGCGGGCGCGAAATCCTTGCCGACCGAGATCGCGCGCGGATCGATGATGCAGTGGAGGATCGACGGCTTGCCCGAGGCCAGCGCCCGCTCGAAGGCGGGAGCGAACTCTTCGGTGCGTTCGACGCGCTCGCCATGGCCGCCGAACGCCTTCGCATACATCGCGAAATCGGGATTCTTCAGCTGCGTGCCGACGACGCGGCCGGGATAGTCGCGCTCCTGGTGCATGCGGATGGTGCCGTATTGCGAATTGTCGATGACGATCACGATCAGCGGCGCGTCATACTGCACTGCCGTCGCGAATTCCTGGCCGTTCATCAGGAAGCAGCCGTCACCGGCGAAGGCGACGACGACGCGATCCGGACACTGCCGCTTGGCGAGCACGCCCGCCGGCACGCCATAGCCCATCGAGCCCGAGGTCGGCGCCAGCTGGGCGGCAAAGCTGTGGAAGCGGTGATGGCGATGGATCCAGCCGGCATAGTTGCCGGCGCCGTTGCAAACGATCGCGTCCTTCGGCAGGCGGTCGCGCAACCAGGTCATCACCTGGCCGTACTGGAACGAGCCCGGCAACTCGCGCGCCTTCCCGGTCCAGGCGAGATAATCGGCGTGCGCCTTGGCAGCCTCGCCCTTCCAGGCCACCGCGCTAGCCGGCTTCAGCGTCTCGACGGCGGCAGCGAATGCGGCCGGCGTCGCCTGGATCGCAAGCGCCGGCTGATAGACCCGGCCGAGCTCTTCGGAGCCCGGGTGCACATGGATCAGCTTCTGTTGCGGGGTCGGAATGTCGAGCAGCGTATAGGACGAGGACGGCATCTCCGACATGCGGCCGCCAATCAGCAGAATGACATCGGCACCCTCGATGCGCGCCTTCAGGCCCGGGCTCGGCCCGATGCCGAGATCGCCGGCATAGTGTGAATGATCGGCATCGATCAGCGAGGCCCTGCGGAATGAGGTCGCGACCGGCAGGTCGAACCGCTCGGCAAAGCGCGCAATGCTTCTGGTCGCCTCCTCGGTCCAGCGCGAGCCGCCGAGAATGACGAGCGGCGCCTTGGCGCTCGCAAGCATCGCACCGACGCGTTCGATATCGGCAGGTGCCGGCCAGCTCACGGCGGGCTCGATGCGCATGGCATCGGCAACGGCGGCGGTCTCGGTCAGCATGTTCTCCGGCAGCGCGATCACCACGGGACCAGGGCGGCCCTGCATGGCGACGCGGAAGGCGCGCGCCACCAGCTCCGGAATGCGATCAGGGCGATCGATCTCGACCGCCCATTTCGCCATGGAGCCGAACACCGCCTTGTAGTCGAGCTCCTGGAACGCCTCGCGATCGCGCATGCCGGTGTCGACCTGGCCGACGAACAGGATCATCGGCGTCGAATCCTGCATCGCGATGTGGACGCCGTGGCTGGCATTGGTCGCGCCGGGCCCGCGGGTGACGAAGCAGACGCCAGGCCGCCCGGTGAGCTTGCCATAGGCCTCCGCCATCATCGCCGCGCCGCCTTCGGCCCGGCAGATCATGACGTCGATCGGGCTGTCATGCAGTGCGTCGAGCGCCGCCAGATAGCTCTCGCCCGGCACGCAGGTGACGCGCTCGACGCCTTGGGCGACGAGCTGATCGATCAGGATCTGGCCCCCGGTGCGGGTGTTGCGAATGGTCATGTCGGCTCCCTCGAGACTTCGGCGATGCCCCTCACCGCCTCGCAAAATTACGTTCGGACGTGGCGTAGGACAGGCCGACAGGACGCGCAAGATCGAAAGGCTTTTCGCAGCCTGCGCAGGCGGCATGCCCGTCCCTGCCGTTTGCACGACCGCCCGTATCGCGGCCACGCAGAACCAGATCCGTGAGCAGATACCGATGGGCTTGGAGCTCGCGGCTTCAGCGAGGAGCGCGGCGTGCCTTTCTTACCCGGTGCCGGCCTAACTCCGCTCCGGCCGAATCCAGCCGGTTGCAATCGCGCTCGCCCAGGTGAGCAGGCCCTTGCTGCGCGCCAGTGCGGCCATGGCCGCACTATCGTAGGGCACGTAGCGGATCGTCGCGGTCCAGGCTCGTCCGGCATGCTCCAGCAGGGCGTAGCAGGCGTGGGGCGTGCCGACCTCAACCACGTAGGGCACAGGAAACTTCCCGTCGTAGCCGGGCAGCCCGACGCTGCCGGGATTTACGACCAGTCGCCCATCCCTCAGACGAACGACCCTCGGAATGTGAGTGTGCCCGCACAGGATGACTTCGGCCGTGATCCCCTCGGCCTCGGACTCGATCGCCTCGATCGGACTGGCGCGCACGCTGCCGTCCTCGGCTATCTGATCGAGCCAAAAGGCGGCATCGTTCCTGGGTGACGCATGGCACAGGAACACCCGGTCTCTGTACATCAGCGTGGGTGGCATGCTTGCCATCCAGTCGAAATGCTTGCGCGCGAGTTGCTGGAAATCGCCGCGCGCCGAAGTGCCCGCCTGCCGGAGCTCCAGGAGGATTCGATCCTGATCGCCCCGCACCGACGGAAAGCCGCGCTCGATGAGCAGGTCTGCAGTTCTTGCGGCCTCGAGCGGCCCGCTGACGTGGTCTCCAAGATTTACGACGTCGTCGATACCGAGCGCGGCAATGTCCGCAAGGACGGCGTCCAGCGCCGGACGATTCCCGTGCACATCCGCGATCGCAGCAAATTTCATGTGACCCTCCCAGTCGAGATGGCCGACGATTCACGCAATGCGGGACGATGCAGGGATAGCGGTTCTCTTTAGCTGCATTTGTAGAAGCGCCCGCAAGCTGAGGATCAAATCGGCGCTGGGGAACAATGACACGACGAAGGTGCCGCAATCAAGGGACGGCTACCGGGCTTCGGCGTCTTCGTTTACGATCCGGCCGAGCCAACTCGTCCGGAGCACTGGAATGCAAACCATCGGCCTGATCGGCGGCATGAGCTGGGAGAGCACCGCGCTCTACTACAAGCTGATCAACGAGCGGGTCCGCGACCGCATGGGCAAGCTGCATTCGGCACCATTGTTGATGTATTCCTACGATTTCGAGGAGATCAAACAGATGCAGTATGCCGGCCGCTGGCAGGAGGCGGCGGCCAGCCTGGCGGAGGTCGCACGGCGGCTCGAAAGCGCCGGGGCGCGTGCGATCGTGCTCTGCACGAACACGATGCATAAACTGGCGCCCGAGATCACGGCCAGCGTGACCGTTCCGTTCATCGACATCGGCGACGCGACGGCGCAGCGGATTCGGGCCAAGGGATACCGGCGAGTCGGGCTGCTCGGCACCAAGTTCACGATGGAGCAGGATTTCTACATCGACCGGCTGCGCGCGCATGATCTCGATGTGCTGATTCCTGCGGCCGACGAGCGCGCCGACGTGAACCGCATCATCTACGACGAGCTGTGCCTCGGGAACGTCGCCGCTCCCTCGCGCCGTCGCTATCAGGAGGTGATGGCGGCCCTCGTCGCCCGCGGCGCCGAGTGCATGATCCTCGGCTGCACCGAGATCACGATGCTGGTCGGCCAGGACGATACCTCGGTCGAGACGTTCGACACGACGGCCATTCACGCGGAGACCGCAGCCGATTTTGCGATCGGATGATGCCTCTTCGCCCGCCTTCCCCCGCGTGAACCGCCCATAGAGCGGGCGCGAACTCGAATGCTGCACTGCGGCCAAAATCGACGGAAGTCGCGCTTGATTTTTGCCTGTCCTTGCCCCACCCCGGAGGCATGGCAAACGACAGCAAGGTCATCGCCGCCAACGCGGCCTTCTACGCCGCCTTTTCGACCGGCGATTTCGACGAAATGCAGCGGATGTGGGCGGATGACGACGCCATCTCCTGCATCCATCCCGGCTGGCCGGCCATCATCGGGCGCGCCACCGTGATCGGAAGCTGGCGCGACATCCTGCAAAACCCGGAGCGGCCGCAAATCGTCTGCGCCGAGCCGCAGGTGATCGTCGATGGCGACAGCGCGCGGGTGCTCTGCATCGAGATCGTCGACGGCACCGCCTTGGCTGCCGCGAACCATTTTCGCCGCGTCGGCGACGACTGGCGCCTCGTGCACCATCAGTCCAGCCCGATCGCGCAGATTGTCGAACAGGCCGAGGACGATAGAGCGAGTCACCGCGTCCACTGACCGCAGCGATCACGTAGGCGTGATCTACTGTGCATGGGGTTGTTCCTCAGTTTTTGTGGCGGCACCGAGTTCCGACAGGTCGTCCAGCACGACCCGCGCCGCGGTGAAGTCATCGTCCCCAAAGAACATGCTGCGCGTGATCAGAACCGGGATGCCGGCACGCGAGGCCGCAATCAGGCCGTTGGCGGAATCCTCGATCGCGACGCAGTCCGGCGCGCCGAGCTTCAGCCGTGCCAGGATATCGAGATAGACGTCCGGCGCGGGCTTCTTGTGCCGCACGTCATCGCCGGCGACGATCGCCTCGAAATCCGCGGCCCAGCGCTTGCCCAGCGCCTGCGAGAGCAGCGCATCGATATTGCCGTGCGAGGTGGTGGTCGCGATGGCAAGCCGCTGGCCGCGCGCACGGGCCGCAGCGAGCAGATCCCGCACGCCCGGTCGCAAGGGACAGCAGCCAGTTTCGATCAGCTCGGCATAGTGCGCGGCCTTGACGCGATGCAGCTCTGCGATGTCCATGTCCGACAATGGCGGAGCGGCCCCCAGCCTCGTGTGGTAGGCGCGCATGCGCTCCTTGCCGCCCGTGACCCGCAACAGCTCCTTGTAGACGGCACGGTCCCAACGCCAGTCGAGACCGCGGCGGGCGAAGGCGAAGTTGAAGGCCTGCCGATGCAGCTCCTCGGTCTCGGCGAGGGTGCCGTCGACGTCGAAGATCAGCGCAGCCGCGCGCCGGATCAGCTCGTTGGCATTGCATCGCACTGCCGCGGGCGCTTCCACCTGCATGATCGACCCGGTCGCCAACGACGCCTCCCTCCCGAGCTGCCTGTGACGAGCGAGCATCGCCCGAAGCGGCAGGCGCGACAAATCGCAATATCTTTTGCCGGACCCAAAAATCTCTTATGAGCGGAAGGCGCCACGGCGCGAGCGGGAACTCCGACCTGCACAGGAGACGCATGCGGCTCTTCATCCTCGGCCTCGGCTACAGTGCCCGGCACTTCGTTCGCCAATACGGCGGCAGCTTCTCGCATGTCGCCGGCACCGTGCGCGACCCCGCGCAACGGAACGATTTCGGCCGCATTGAGGTGCATCCGTTTTCCGGCAGCCGTCCGTCGCAAGAGACGGTTCAGCAAGTTCGCGACGCCGATGTCCTCCTGGTGTCGATCCCACCCGGCAACGCCGACGATCCCGCGATCAAGGCGTTCGGCGACGTGCTGCAGGAAGGCCGCCGCAAGGTCGTCTATCTCTCCACCATCGGCGTGTACGGCGATCACGGCGGCGCGTGGGTCGACGAGGGCACGCCGCCGCAGGCCGTCCTCGACCGCACGCGCATGCGGGTTGCCGCGGAGCAGGCCTGGACGGACGCGGCGCGCGGCGATGCGGCGATCCTGCGGCTCGCGGGCATCTACGGTCCCGGTCGCAACGCCCTCGTGACGCTGCACGCGGGAACGGCGAGGCGCATCATCAAGCCGGGACAGGTGTTCAACCGCATCCACGTCGACGACATCGCCAGCGCGATCATGGCCGCCATTCGTTACCCGAACGGCGGCACCTGGAACGTCTGCGATGACGAGCCCGCGCCGCCGCAGGACGTGATCGCCTATGCGGCGGAGCTGATGGGCGTGGCGCCGCCGCCAGAAGAAGCGTTCGCGACCGCCGAGATGTCGGCAATGGCCCGCAGCTTCTATGCCAGCAGCGCCCGTGTCTCCAACGTGAAACTGAAGCGCGAGCTCGGCGTCTCGCTGGCCTACGCCACCTATCGGCACGGCCTCGACGCGCTGCGGCGGGCAGGCGAAGGACGATAGGGTTCCTGCACTCCCGTGCCTCCCAGACATGCCTTGCCCGCGCTTGACTTCATCCCGGTGCGGTCGTGATCTAGCCATCGAACGAGCCACCCCACAACGAGCTCGCCTCCTGGGAGAATGCAATGAACAAGACGATCGCCATGATCGCTGCGACTGCCGTCATCGCGCTCGGCGCGGCACGCGCCGCGCCGCTGCCCGAAGCCAATCCCGACGACGTCGGTTTTTCGAAACAAGGCCTTGCGCGCCTCGATAGCTTCTTCGCGCGCGAGATCGCGGCCAAGCGCGTACCCGGCGCAGTGGTCGCCATCGCGCGCGACGGCAAGCTCGTCCACTACAGGGCCTATGGCATGCTCGATCCCGCCAAGAGCACGCCGATGCCGAACGATGCGATCTTTGCGCTGGCCTCGATGACCAAGCCGATGGCCGCGGTCGCCGGCCTGACGCTGATGGAGCAGGGACGGCTGCCGCTCCAGGCCAAGCTGTCCGACTACTATCCGGGCTTCGCCGACATGAAGGTCGGCGTTCCCCAGGCCGACGGTTCGCTCAAGCTCGAGCCGCAGGCCTCGCCGATCTTCATCCACGATCTCTACCGGCATACGTCGGGATTGATGTATGGCGGCCGCCCGGATTCATCGAGCCCGGTGGCGCGGCAATATCCCGACGGCGTCGCGCCGGCGATCGAGGGCGACACCCAGGCCTTCATCGACCGCATCACCAAGCTGCCATTGGCGCATCAACCCTCGACCGAGTTCGAGTATGGTTTCTCGATCGACGTGCTCGGCGCGGTCGTCGAGAAGGTGAGCGAGCAGAAGCTCGGCGACTATCTCGCCGCCAACGTCTGGCAGCCGCTCGGCATGAAGGATGCGACCTTCCACCCGACCGACGCCCAGCGCCCTCGCCTTGCCCGCCCGTTCACGAACGATCCGCTCACCGGCAAGCAGCAGGCCATCAAGCTCCTGGATACCCCGACCAAGTTCGATTGTGGCGGCGCATGCTCGTTCGCGACGGTCGGCGACTACATCCGCTTCGGACAGATGCTGCTCAACGGCGGTGAGCTGGACGGCCAGCGCATCCTCGGTCCGAAGACCGTGCATCACATGACGTCCAATCACCTCGGCCCCGAGATCAAAAACAAGGTGGCCAATGTCGAACCGCATCGCGGCGGCTTCGGCTTCGGCCTTTCGGTTGCGGTCCGGACCAGCGAAGGATTGTCTTCAGTCCCCGGCAATCCCGGCGAGTTCACCTGGAATGGTGCCTACGGAACGCAGTTCTTCTGCGATCCCAAGGAGCGTCTCGTCGTGGTGGTGGGGACGGCCGCCCCTGGTGAGCTCAGGAAATATTACCGCGAACAGGTCCAGGACATCGTCTACGGCGCGATGGTGAAGTGAGGTCGCTGCGTGCAAATCAAAGGGCGGCCGATCGGGCCGCCCTTCGAAACCATGCATCAACTCAACACGCCGTACTTCTTGAACCATGCCTGCGCCTGCTTCCAGGCGTCTTCTGCGGCGTCCTTGCGGTAGCTCCCGCGATAGTCGGCATGGAAGCCGTGCGGCGCTTCGGGATAGATCTTGAATTCGGCCGTCTTCTTGTTCTGCTCGAGCGCTGCCTTCATCTGCTCGACCTGGGCGACGGGAATGCCGGTATCAGCGCCGCCGTAAAGGCCGAGCACCGGCGCCTTCATCTCGGGCGCGAGCTGCATCGGGCTCTTCGGCCACGCCGGATTGGCAGGATCGACCAGCGTGCCGTAGAAGGCGACGCCCGCCTTGAGAGCGCCGCTATGGGCGGCGTACTCCCAGACCGTGCGGCCGCCCCGGCAGAAGCCGATGATGCCGAGCCTGGTGACGTCGCCGCCTTGCGACCCAGCCCACGCCACCGTCGCATCGAGATCCGACATCAGTTCGGCGTCCGGCTTGGCATTCACCACAGCCAGCAGATCCTTGATCTCCGAGACCTTGGTCAGGTCGACGCCCTTGCGGAAATAATAGTCGGGCGCGACCGCGAACGCGCCGAGCTTGGCCAGGCGCCGCGTCACGTCCTTGATGTATTCGTGCAGGCCGAAAATCTCCATCGCCACGACGATCACCGGCGCCCTGGTATTGCCGGCCGGGCGGGCGAAATAGGCGGGCATCTCCTCGGAGCCGACCTTGATCTTGGCATCACCGGCCTCAAGACCGTTGGTATCGGTCGTGACCACCTCGGCGCGCACAGGCCCGGCCGCAAGCGTATAGCCCGCCGCCACGGCCGCGGTGGCGCTCATGAATCCGCGACGTGAGACGGGGGCGCTCTTGGTCAGCCCGACGACGTCGGATGTCATGGTGGTTTCGAAGCTCATCGGTCCATTCCTTCCTGCTGCCTGCTACCCCTGGGGCGACGCATTCGCCAATAGTTACCGGCGAAACGCAAATCACCAGCCTGCGAGCACGAATCGTCGAATTCCAGGATATTGCCGGCCATAGCAATGAAGGCGCCACGTTTTTGTCGTTGAACCGCGCGGCTTGTCCAATGCCCAACGACACCCTGACATTCCCTGGATCGCGCGTGTGCCGGACTTAACCGTCTAGCTGCATTGCATCGCAACATCCATTAACCGAAAAAGTCGGTTCTTTCCCGGCCTTCCACGCCGCCAGAGGTTGCGAAGAATGCCCCTGTTCGCACACTCGACATGATCAGCCGCAACAAATGGCCATTGGAGCGGCGGCAACGACACATCATGTTGCTCGCGCATCGTACAACATCGCCAATTACCGGGCGAACCGTCGTCATTTGATTGAAATTTTCTGAGGATCCGAGCTGCGCGATTTACTCGAACTTACTTTGTGACGCCCTAGTTCCACGGCCGGAAGTTCCATCTCCGAAACGGAAAGGCTTCTTCCCCCAGCAATCCGCCGCCCGCCAAGGACGAAGGAGCGCCCGCGGGATTCATTCTCGTCCACTCAGATTGCGCTACCCAAAGCTCAATTGAATGGACGCTTATACGACCTGGAACTGAAATGAATTTGGCTCGCGAATCGATTGAACTGTTGGAGCAGGCCGCGCGAATCCTGTGGTTCGAAGGCACCAAGCACGGCTTGCGCGACCGCGAATGGATGGCGCTGCGCTTTCTCTCCCGGGCCAACCGGTTTTCCCGAACGCCATCGGCGCTGGCGAGCTACGTCGGCACCACGCGGGGCACCGCCTCGTTCATCATCGGCGAGCTCGAGCGGCTCGGCTACCTCGAACGAAAACGTTCGGCCACGGACAAGCGGTCGGTGATGTTGAGCGTGACCCAGCAGGGCAAGAAGTTCCTGGTGCGCGACCCCGTCAACGTTCTCATCGAGGCGATTGCCGTTCTCGACGACGACGTCAAGATCCGCTTCCGCGACACGTTCCGGCACGTGCTGGATCAGTCCGACGCAGCCGAGCAGCGGCATCACACCGACGTTTGCAGGCGATGCATCTTCCTGCGGGAAGATCGCACCACCACGGACGGCAAGACGACGGTCGAGTTCAGCTGCCGCCTGTTTCGTGCACCGATCGCGGAGACGGAGGTCGATCTGCTATGCACCAGCTTCGAGCATCACCGTCAATAGAAGGCTGCTCAAGGCGTCGCCTTGCGTGACGAATAGATGACGCCGCCGCTGGATTCCACCACCAGGCGCCCGTTCTCGTTTCTGATCTCTTCGATGCGACCGAGACCGGGCACCTGTTGTCCCAGCACGGCCTCGATGACCCCGTTCGGGCCTTGCAGGATCGCAATCCCCTCATAGGCCTGGCGGACCGACCAGCCCTTGATCGTCTTGCGCGGCACCGACGTACGCTCCGCCGCAGGCACCGAGCCCGTGAATTCGGGCGCCGCGACCGAAGCCACCATCGGTCCGTGCTGCGACGGCGGCTGCGATTGCACCATTGCCGGAGCCGGAGCCTGGGCCTGAGCCTGTGCTTGGGCAAGCTTGTCGAGCTTCGCCGTCGAGGACGAGCTCACCCGCTCGATCCGGTCCAGGTTCTCGGCAAATCTGCCGAAGCGATCATTCGTCGCCTTGCTCGATTGATCGACCGCAGTGCGCAATCCATCGAGATTTTCGGACACGCCCGACAACTGCCTGCGCAGTTGCGCCACGGTTTCGCGCAGATTCCTGATCTCGGTATTGGTCGCAGCGTTGCTCTGAGCGGGCTGGGTGGTGAGATAGGCGATCACGCCGGTGCAGGCGCAGACCACCAGCATGGCAGCGACCGCCAGGGTTGCGAGCGGTGCGACCCATGTCGGACGGGGCGGCGGTGGCTTGGCCACGATCACGGCCGGCTTGATCACGGCCGGCGCTGGTTTCGGGATCGCCATCTTGTCGAGGCGCGCCTTGGCACGAATGCGCTTCAGCCCCTCGAGAGCTTCCTTCGCGAGAGCTTCGTCGCTCGCCGCGGCCGATACACGCTTTGCGCTCGCGACGGGCTTGTCCGCTCGCGTCGCACCATCCTTTGTATCGCGCGCCTCCGGAGCCGGCTTCGCCGCCGCGGAAGCATCCGCGGTCGCGTTGGGACGAGCTTGTCCATCGGACAACATGTGAAAATGCTCCGTTCGTTCGATCTGTCGAACGGTGACGTTATTTGCCGAAGCTTGCCTGAGACGTGTGCATCGAAACTTTCCATAGCGCGCGATGCGGAGCTGCGAGTCGGATCACGTCATACACGCGGCGATAGTGCGACTCGAAAGACACACACTCGCCAAGATTTCACCAAGCTGGAGTCGTGTCGCCACAAGTGAGTCGACTTGTCGCATGTGGAAGGACAATCGCAAGAGTCAATCCGGGGTTGAAGAGGGCTCGATTTGCAAGACGGTTGCTCTACTGAAAACAGCTGTAATTGCACGGGGATGCGGAACTTTACATCCGCTGCGGTGCAAAACTAGTTTGGAAATCAAATCAACTGATGCGATTGAACACACCAAGAAACAACCGGAAATGAATCAACAGCATCAAGCACGTGTAGCAACCGCTTTGCTGCGCACGCTTGATCGGAAATCGGCAATTGTTACGGTCCTACTCAAGTGATTCTCGCCAGTTGGCGAGGAGATCGACACGGTTCAGCAGTGTTCGGAAGCGATGAGCAACTTGGCGCAACTGATCTAGGTCGTTTCTCAATCCGCTCCGCGAGGTGATCCGCAAGGCACCCGCCGGGCCTCACGCCAGTAAGCGTTCAGTATCGAGTTGATGTAGCAGGCCTGCGTGACGCAGGCACTGAATGCGTAGGGCTGCCCGCGAATATCGAAACCATAACAACGGTTCGCGGGAAGGAATGTCGTCAAACAGCATCGTTGCCGAGCCGGAGCATCACAACAACCATCCGGCCGCAACAAGTGCGAAACAGGGGCGAAAGACTGATGTATATTATCGTTGATGATCGCGAGAGCGTCGCGAACAGCTACGTTGGAGGGCTGGTTCGCGAAGGCGTGTCGTCGATCGGCTTCTCTTCCGGAGAATTCTGGGACTGGCTGCAATCCGCGAGTGAATCGGATTTGGCGGCGGTGGACGCCTTTCTCCTCGGGGATTGCGATGCACGCGGAAGTCTGCCACGGGCGATGCGCAAGCGTTCCTCGGCGCCCATCATCGCCGTGAGCGGCCAGAAGATGCTCAAGAACACGCTGGAGCTGTTCGAATCGGGCGTCGACGACGTCGTGCACGTGCCGGTTCACTTGCGGGAGATCCTCGCCCGAACGGCCGCGATCGCGCGGCGCCGGGTAGGCGAGCTGCCGAGACCCTGCGAGAGCAGGATTCAAGTCTTCTTCAACGGCCGTGACCCCGAGATCGCGGGCCACGCCCTCACCCTGCCCCGCCGCGAATTGCGCATTCTCGAATATATGGTCGCCAACCACGGCAAGTGGATCACCAAGACGCAGATCTTCAACGCGGTCTACGGCATCTTCGAGTCCACCTTCGACGAGAGCGTGATCGAGAGTCACGTCAGCAAGCTGCGCAAGAAGCTCCGCGACCGCCTCGGCTTCGACGCGATCGTGGCCCGACGCTACGTCGGATACCGCCTCAATATCCCGGCCGGCGAGACCCTCGACGAGCCGGTGCAGGAACTCGACGAGGTCGGGATCCTCCTGAACAGAGCCCATGCCGCCCCGGCGGCCTATCCGGCCGGAAACTGACACGGCAGGAGGCTACCGCCAAACCTGCAACGGCCTCTGCGAGCAACTTCGCAGAGGCCGTTGTACTTTCAGCGGCAGAGACGGCAGGACATATGCGTGCATTCGCGGCGCGACTGTCGTGGCGCCGGCGTCAGCTGGCCATTTGGGGCACGATCCTCCCGGAAACGCCGTTCCGGATGGCTTGCTCTACGGCTTCTGCTGGAATTCTTCCCTGGACACGTAGTTGAAATCCTCGACCAGGACGTCCTGGACCACTTCAGCCTGCATCCGTTCGTTGACGCGCTGCTTGATGGCCGTGGTCAGGATGGACAGGTCGTAACGGGCGAGCTTCCTGAAGTCGAGGCGCTCGTCGGCATAGATCCTACGGAAGGCCTCGTCGACGACGAACGGCTCCGGCGGAACGTTCAGCTGGCGCATGGTCCGCCCCTCGACGGTGTAGACGAAGCGCGCGACGATGTAGCCCTGCACATTGCCGTTCTCGACCATGGGCACGCTCAGTGCCCGCGTCTTCTGATATTGCAGCCCGTCGAGATATTCGTCCTTCGCCGGCAGCAGGCTGCCGTTCTCTTTCCAATAGGCGACGGCATAGCTCGTGCCCGCGGTCAGGATGCATACCCAGAGCCCGGCCAGCACCAGTCTGATCATTTTCCGTCCTGCGCTGCGCGACCGGTATAGGTGCCGTCCGACTCGGCCTCCTTGATCGCCTTGACGATGATGCTCGCGACCTCACGCACCGCATCGTAATGCATTTCCAGAATGGAACGATTCCGCTCGAGCTTCTCGCGCAGCCGCTGAATCTCCTCGGTGATCTCGACTTCGCTGCCGAGGTGCATCCGCGCCCGCATCAGGCGGACGAATTCGAGCATGCTCCGGCTCTTCCGCGCGCTGAAATCGTCGAAATCGATCTTCCGACCCGTCGCGAGCGCGGCCGTCTCCTCCTCGACGATACTCGCGAGCCGGCGGATTGCGGCCAGCAGGCCGCGCACCTCGTCCGATCTCACCGCATCCGCGGCCTCGACCACCGCCTCGCCGCCCACGATCGGCAGCAGGACGGGCAGCAGCGCATCGCTTGCTGCTGCTTCCGTCGTCATCATTTCGCTGTCCGCGACCGCCTGGTCCATCGTCATGGCCGCCGCACCTTCTTGTGCCTGCATCGGAAATTCACCCCTCAACTTCTGTCACCCGTTCGCAGATCATGATCCAGCCTTTCCCGCCGCGTCCGGTCCGGCCGGATGTGCGGCGGCGAGCTGCCTGGCAATGCCAATGCCCTTGCCCTTTGCCAGCTGGTTGCCGAGCTGCTCTGCAAGCATCGACTTCCAGACGCCGCCAGCCGTGCCCTTGCCAAACACCTCCTCCGACTCCTTCGGCAACATCGTTTCGACGAAGGTCTGGAGGATGAACGCTTCGAACTTGCGATAAACATCGCCGGATCCCGGCGCCTTGATCACCTGCACCGGCGGACCGTTCACTGCACCCGGCTGCGATTCCGAGACCTTCGCGGATTGATCGGCGGCAGCCTTGCCGATCTCCGCGTCCATCGCGGCGGCGAAATCGGCATCGGCGGATTTCAACGTGTCGAGCTTCGCGGTCGCCGCGCGCTGCGTCACGGGATCGGCGGCTTCGAGGACATCGAGAACGAGGTCGGGTGTCGCGGTCACGATCATGTCTTGTCCCGGTTGGCTGGCCGTGGCATCCAGGCGCGCACGGCAGGGCTTATTCCCGTCATCTCCTCGAGCGCACGCTTCTCCGCGTCACGGAGCTTGTCGGCGAGCGCGGCCTTCGCGACCTCCTCGAGCTGCTTCATGCGACGGCTTTCCGCGCGGACATGGTCGAGCTGCTGCGCGGCCTGCGCCTGCACCGCGCGTGCGCCGACGCTCGTCCTGTTCAGGCGCCGCGCGATCGATTCGCTCGACGATCCCGTGGGCGGCCTGCCGTCGTTCAGGGCTCCGACCAGCCATTCCTGCTCGTCCTGCAGGCTGCGCTCCTGCTGCCGCAGTTGCGCGAGCTGCCATTCGGACAGCCGAAGCTGGAGCTTCACCAAGGAGACCAACCGGCCGAGCTTGTCTGCGCGCGACGTCATGACCGGATCACTCCGCCAGCCAGGAGGAGACGCCGAGCATGAATTGCGTCAGCAGTTCGTCGCTGGTGAGGTAGAGCAGCAGGAAGCCGCCGAACAGCACGAACGGCACGGAGATGAAATAGACCGGGATCGCCGGCGTCAGCTTGTTGATCAGGCCGACCGCCAGGTTGACGATCACCGAATAGACGATGAAGGGACTGGTGATCCGCAGCGTCAGCACGAACGCTTCCGAGAGACGGCCGACGAGCAGCTCGAGCGCCATGCCGCCACCAAGCTTGCTGCCGGGCCGCCAGACGTCGTACGAGTTCATCAGCCCGCGCAACACCTGCCAATGCTGGTCGGTCATGAAGAACAGCGTGGTGACGGCTGCCATGATCAGCGGCACCAGGGCCGGCGCCGGATCGGTGTCGGCGATCGGGGTGCCCGGGATGTTGCTGAGCCCGATCGCACTGGCCATCATGGTCGCCATGGTCTGGAGCGCGAGGAAGAACACGCGTCCGCCGAGCCCGATGACGCTGCCGACCACGAGCTCCGAGCAGATCAGGAGCGCCAGCGTCAGCGGTGCCGCGTTGTCCGTGAGCGGCTTCAGGACCGCGATCAGGATCGGTGTCAGCGCAAACGTCGTGACCAGCGCGACGAACAAGCGCACCTGGGGCGGAACGTTGACGCTGGAATAGCCGGGCACCAGCATCAGGCAGGCGCCGATGCGGCAGAACACGATGAACGTCACCAATACGCTGTCGGCGAGGCCGCTGATCACGATACGGCTCCGAGCGCCCTGATCTCGGCACTGCGCGCGACTTCGACATGCGACAGGATCGGCAGGGTCGGGAACACCCGCTCCAGGATCATCCGGACATAGGGACGGGCTTCGGGGGTCACCGCCAGCACCACGCTGGTGCCGTTCTCGGTGAACTTGCGGATCCCGGCGCTGGCTTCGGTCGCGAACTGCTCGATCAGGCGTGGGTCGGCGTCGAACTCGACGACGTCGCCCTTGGCATCGCGCTTCAGGCTCTGGTGGAACGCCAGGTCCCAGCGGTTGCCGAGACGGATCACGTTGAGCACGCCATTGTCGGAGAGGTCGCCGCAGATTTGCTGGGCAAGCCGCGTTCGCACGTGTTCGGCGACCTGCTCGGAGCGCCGCACATGGGGCGCGATCTCCGCGATCGCCTCGAGGATCAGGTGAAGATTGCGAATGGAGACTCGCTCCGCCAGCAGGATCTTGAGGATCGTCAGCAGGCCCGAATAGGAGATCTGCGAGGGGCAGAGATCCTCGACAAGGCGCTTGTATTCGGGATCGAGCCGGTCGAGCAGCCCGCGCATGTCCTTGTAGGACAGGAGCTGGGCGAGGTTCGCCCTGATCACTTCGCTCAAATGGGTGAGCAGCACCGACAGATTGTCGACCGGCTTGCAGCCCTGCCGCTTGACCTCGTCGGTGAAGGCTTCCGTCACCCACAGCGCCTTCATGCCGAAGGCAGGCTCGATCACCTCGTCACCCGGCACGTCGGGCTTGCCGTCCTTGTCGACCAGCACCAGCACCTCGCCGAGCCTGAGCTCGCCATGGGCAACGCGCGTGTCGTGGATCCGGATCTGGTAGCTCTTGGGATCGATCGACAGATTGTCGGTGAGCTTGATCTCGGGAATGACGAAGCCGTACTGCTTGGCAAACTTCTTGCGGATCTTGGCCACGCGGTGGGCGAGCTCGGTGCGCGAGCCCAGGAGATGGACCGAAAGGTGGCCGCCGAGCGCCAGCTCGATCTCGGCGGTCTTGAGCTGCTCCTTCACCGATTCCTTGGCCTCAGCCTGGGCGCGCTCGTCGGCCTTGGATGCCGCCTCCTTGCGCTCCCGCGCCGCCTGCCGCCTCGGCAGCGAATAGCCGACGAAGGCCATGACACCGCCAAGCAGCACGAACGGCGCCATCGGCAGCCCCGGCATCAGGGCGAGCACGAACATCATCAGCGCGGCAGCCGACACCGCGCGCGGATAGCCGCCGAGCTGCCGCAGCACCGCCTGCTCCGCCGAGCCTCTGGTACCACCCTTGGAGACCAGGAGGCCCGCGGACAGCGACACGATCAGCGCCGGCATCTGCGATACCAGACCGTCGCCGACGGAGAGCTTGGTGTAGACGTCGGCGGCGCGGGAGAGCGTCAATCCGTGATGGGTAACGCCGATGACGATGCCGCCGAAGATGTTGATCGCAGTAATGATGAGGCCGGCGATGGCGTCGCCGCGGACGAACTTCGAGGCGCCGTCCATGGCGCCGAAGAACGCGCTCTCCTCTTCGAGCTCGCGCCGACGGCGCTGGGCTTCCTTGTCGTCGATCAGGCCGGCGGACAGGTCCGCGTCGATCGCCATCTGCTTGCCGGGAATGGCGTCCAGGGTGAAACGGGCGCCGACCTCGGCGATACGCGTCGCACCCTTGGTGATCACGACGAAATTCACGGTAACAAGGATCGCGAAGATGATCAGGCCGATGACGAAGTCGCCGCCCATGACGAACTTCGAGAAGCCGGCAACGACATGACCTGCGGCCTGCTCGCCCTCCCCGCCCCGCGACAGGATCAGTCGCGTCGTCGCGATGTTCAGCGCCAGGCGCAGGATCGTCGCGATCAGCAGCACTGTGGGGAAGGCCGAGAAGTCGAGCGGTCGCTGAATCCATAGCGCGACCATCAGGATCAGCGCCGACAGCGCGATCGAGAATGCGAGGCCGAGATCGATCAGGATCGGAGGAATCGGCAGGAACAGGATCGTGAGCATGGCCACGATGCCGGCCGCGAAGAAGGCGTCCGCTCCGAGACGGCGCGGGCTGGGCAGGCTGGCAGCTAACGTATCGGCCATGGGTCACCGGCAGAAGGGTCCGGTTCGCAATCTGCCGCGCAAAGCTTACGCGAGGGTGGTGCCGGGGCTGTCCGGATCAGAAGCCGTGCTCGATCCGCGAATAGACCATCTCGGTGAAGGTCGACAGATGCGCACCGATGAAGGAGCCCGAGACGGCAACGACGAGGAGAATGACGATGATCTTCGG
Source organism: Bradyrhizobium sp. R2.2-H (assembly GCF_004346455.1). Lineage (NCBI taxonomy): Bacteria > Pseudomonadati > Pseudomonadota > Alphaproteobacteria > Hyphomicrobiales > Nitrobacteraceae > Bradyrhizobium > Bradyrhizobium sp. R2.2-H. The sequence continues at coordinate 140,613 of NZ_SMBR01000005.1, read as the reverse complement.
AACGAAGGTCAGCGTCACCTCCTGGATCTGGGTCAGGGCCTGGATCAACGCGATGACGGTGCCGACCAGCATCGCGGCGCCGACCGCGGGACCGGAGGCGACGATGATGGTCCAGATCGCGGCCTGGACGATATCGAGAGCGTCCCGCTCGTTCATGACTGGCTGATCGTGAGTCCGGGCCCGACGGCGACCTTCGTGCCGTCCGCGAGCGTCGCGATGGAGCCGTCGCTGTTGATGGAGACCGAAACGACCTTGCCGCTGAAACTGGCACCGGTCGAATCGGTGAAGCTGACCGTCTTCCCGATCAGCCCGTTGGCCTGCGACAAGGACTGCGAGGACAGCAACGCATCCAGCTTCGAATTCGTCTGCATCGCCTGCTCGACCGTCGAGAGCTGGGCGAACTGGCTCATATATTGCGAGGTATCCATCGGATTGGTCGGATCCTGATTCTTCATCTCGGCGATGAGGAGCTGAAGAAACGTGTTGTAGTCCACGCTGTTGCTCGACGTCGGCGAGTTCGTGCTGTTCGAACTGGAGCTATTTCCGGTCGTGTCGGTTGCGCTGGTGACGTTCATCTGGCCTCTCCGCTGTCAGGCAGCCTCAAATGGGGCAACGGTGGCGGCGCCGGCCAGGATGGCCTGCTCCACCGGGAACAGGGCTCGAATCCGCTTGAGCGCTTCGAAGTAGCGGGTCGCGCTTACCAGCTCGTCGACGACACCAAGTCCGTCCAGCATCTCGCGGCTCTCGCACACGGCACACAGGGCCGCGTGATGTTGCGCGTAGAGCGCCGCGGCGTCGCGGACGTCGGTCGGGTTCATCAGCATGAGCTGGACGATGAAATAGAGCTGCCGCAGCGCCGTGGTGGCGTCGGAAGCCTGCATGATCTGCCCTTCGAGCAGGAACATCACGTCGTTGACGAGCTCGACGGAGACCTTGCGGTCCACGCGAAGGACCGCGCCGTTGATGTAGATCCGCTCGCCCGCCCGCAAGGAAATCTTCATTAGAGCGCGTCTCTGATCAGGCGGTTGATTTCGATGAGCTGCACCACGTCGTTCGACCTCTGCTCGCGAAGACGGTCGGCTTCCTTCACGACCCATAGGCCGATCGAGATGATGTCGGCGCGCAGCTTGTCCGGCAGCCCGTTGTCCGGGTGCGCGAGATCTTCGATGAAGATCGTCCACAGCCGCCGCACATAGAGCAGGCTCTCGACCAGGTCCTCCGCGCTGAAGCGACCCTTCTGGATCCGCTCGAGCCGGTCGATTCCGAGAGTGAGCGCCTGCCGTTCGCGGCTTCGCGCCTCATAGCCACTTTCGTCAACGACCGCTTCATAGGCTTCAAACGTCATCAGGATCACTCTTCACGGGAGACCGAACAGCTGGACGAAGATTTCGAGCCTCGACAAGGCGTCCTTGGCTCAGAGATAGTTGATGAGGCTGATCTTCTGGAGCTGCGAGGTGAGCGCCAGTGCCGTCTGGATCTGAGTCCGCAGGGTTTCGACCCGAACCGAGGCTTCGGTCGGGTCGACCGCTTCAATCCCGACGATCTGATTGTTCAGAATGTCCTGCTGCGTCTTGAGCTTGGCGGTTGCGGTGGTGACCCGCTGCTGGACCGTGCCGACGCTGCCGCCGAGCGCAGCGAGGTCGTTGATCGCCGTGCCGACGAGGCCGATGGCCTTGTCCACGACGACCTGGAACGTCTCCTGGCTCAGGTTCACATTGCCGAGATCGGCCATCATGGTGTAGGCCTCGGCGAGCCTGCGGAAGCCGATCTCGTTGGCGCTCACCGACGTCTCCGCGATCTCGGTGGTGGAGATGCGGCTTTGCATGGTCTGATCCGTCGCCGACGACCAGTTGGTGTTCCAGGCCGGGCTCGCGAACTCGGCATCGAAGGTGGTGTCGAGGAAGGTCTGCATCTGGGCCGGAGTAATGGTGGCCACGGCGGGGGAGGATTGCGGGAAGCCGAACGTCGCGAGAAAATCCGCATCGACCTGGTTCTTGCTGGCCGAGCCTGCGGTGTACGGCGTGATCGGCGCGTTCTGCGTGTTGATGCCCGAGAACAGCGACGAGCCGTTGTAGGAGACATTCAACGCGCCGATCAGGTCCTGGAGATTGGAGGCTGCAGGCGGCAGGATGACCCGCCCGCCGCCGTCGGTGCTGCGGGCCGCGATCAGATCCTTGAGAAAATCGGTCGCGGTCTTGTTGAGCTGGGTGATGCGGTTCTGCGTCACGTCCAGGCGTCCCGCAACGAGCCCGTTGGTGTCGACGAGCTGGTCGGCAAAGCTCCAGTCCGCCCGCAGCGTGAGGTCGCTTCCGGTCGTGGCACCGAGCTCGAGGCCGACGTCGTAGAAGCGTCCGGTGGTCGCCTCCGTCGTTGCCCTGCTCAGCGCCGCCTGGTTGTTCGTGATCGAGAACCTCAAGGACGAGGACAGCATCAAGGTCGAGACGTAGTTCGCGCTCATCATGGCTTAGTTCCCCACGGCAGCCAGCAGGCTCTGCAGCATTTCATCGACGGTCGAAATGATCTTTGACGAGGCCGAATAAGTGCGCTCGACCTGGAGCATCAACGCCATCTCGTCGTCCATGTTGACGCCGTTGACGTTCGACAACGCCGTGATGCTGCGATTGAGCAGCGTGTTCTGGTACTCGGAGTTGTCGTTGGCGGTCTTGCGCTGGTTCTCGATCCAGCTCGTCGACGACGATGCGAAGTCGATCAGGTTGCCGCTCGGCTTGCCTTGCGTTGTTGGATCGAACGGCTGCGACGCATCCATGCCGTCGATGAGCTGCTGCAGCCGGGTCGAGTAGCCGCCGTTGCCCGCGGTGTTGTATTGGTAAGCGGGGTTGCCGCTGATCGCGCCGTCGCGCAGCAGGTTCGGGTTGCCGCCCAGGGCCGGATCGACCGATGCCGCGACCGAGATCGTGCCGGCGAGGCCCACCGAGACGGTGGCGCTCGCGGGCATGGCCGGCGCGCCGGGATAGGTGAACAGACCGGGGACGTCGGGCAGCGCGGCGGCGGTCTGATCGATCTCCCTGAAAGTGTTGATCAGGCCGCGCGCAATTTCGTCGAGCTGGCTCTGATAAGTGACGGCGTCCTGGTCACGCAGCTGGGCGAGACCCGCGAGCTTGCCCGACTTCAGCGGCATCACCGAATTGGCCCCGGTCACGGGGACGCCGTCGATGTAGACCGCATTGCCCGTGGTGCCGGCGGTGTAGGCATTCGTCGGCGCAAAGCTCACGGTCCGCGCCGTCTTGTCGAACAGCACGACGCCGCTGTCGGCGTAGAGCGCAGCGTCGCCGTTGGGACGGATCGACATCGTGACGCCGACCTCCTGCGACAGCTGCGAGACGATGTTGTCGCGCTGGTCGAGGTAATCGGTGATATCGTCGCCGGAGATCGTGCCCTTCACGATCGCGGTATTCACGGTCTCGAACTGGGAGAGCAACTGGTTGATGTTCTGAACCGACGTCCTCATGTCGGCATCGGCGCCCTCGCGGACCGACTGCACGGTCCGGGTCGCCTGGTTCAGCGCGGTGGCCATGTCCTTGGCGGACGCGACCGCCGCCTGCGCCAGCGTGGTGTTGTCCGGGGCGTTGGCATATTTCTGCAGCGCCTGCTTCAGCGCATTGAGCTGCGCCGTCGGCGATTGATCCAGCTCGGGATCATCTACGGTCGATGCCGCGATCTTCTGGAGACCGTCATAGATCACGCTTTGCTTGGCGGACGCCGAGGTCGCGGTCAGGACGTTGGTGAACAGGCCGCCGCTCGCGGCGCGCTGGATAGCCGCGACGTAGACGCCGGCACCTGGCAGATTGTCCAGCACGGCGATCTTGCGCGAATAGCCGGCAGCGCTGGCACCGGCGATGTTGCGCGAGATCGTCGAGGACTGAATGCCCGACGCCATGAGCGAAGCGCGAGCGGAGTCGAGAGCGGAGGTCAGGGACATGGGTTGCTCTTGCCCGGAATGGGCGCTGAAGAATTCAGCGCTTCAAGTTGACGACGACGTCGAGCAGGTCGGCACCGGTCTGGAACGATTTCGAGTTCGCGGTGAAGCCGCGCTGGGCCTCGATCATCCCGGTGAGTTCGTCCGCGAGGTCGACGTTGGAGGCTTCCAGGGCGCCGGACTGGATCGTGCCGAGCCCGCCGGTGCCGGCATTTCCTGCCTGCGCATTGCCGGAATCCAGGTTGGTCGAATAGACGTTGCCCGGCTCGGGCGTCAGATTGTCGGGACTCGCGACGTCGGCAAGCATGATCGTGTAGAGCGTCAGCTGCTGCCCGTTCTTGAGAATCGCCGTCACGTGGCCCGCATCGTCGACGTCGACCTTGTCGATGGCAGAGGGAACGCTGCCATTGACGGTCGCCTTGAAGCTGAAGTCGGTTCCGACCTGCGTCATGTTCGACAGGTCCATGGTCAGCGCCGCACCGCCGGGGACGGTCACGGTGAGACCGGTCGGGCTCGCCGCGTCCAGCGCGCCCCTGCCGGCCGCCGTGGTATCGAAGGTGAACGTGGTGGCGGCGCCGAGCGAGGTGCCCGTCGCGGAGTCATAGACCTGAATCTGCCAGGTATCCGAGCCGGCAGCCGTCGCCGTATGGGACATATAGACGTCGAGCGTAACGGCCTGGCCGATATTGTTGTAGGCCACGATCGAGCTCTTCGATGAGTATGACGCCGGGCCGGGCGGACCAGCGATAACAGCCGCCTTCGGATCCAGATTTCCGGTCGTCAGCGTTGCCGCCGTCGACGGCACAGGCACCTGCGGAACCTGGGCAACGTTGACGATCTGCATGCCGGACAGGCTGTTCTGCGAGAAGTTGGTCACGAGACCGGGCTGCCCTAGAAGATAGTAGCCGGCCGCGTTGACCAGATTGCCCTGGGCGTCCGGCACAAACGAGCCGGCGCGCGTCAGATATTGCTGCGTGTTGTTGGCGTTCGAGACCACGAAGAAGCCGTTGCCCTGGACGGCGAGGTCCGTGGTCGACGTGGTGAACTGCGTGTGTCCCGCGTCGCTGATGGCGTAGCGGACCGTGGTCTCGACGGCGCCGGAATCGTAATTACCGGAGCCGCTCTTCAGGATCAGCGAGGAGAACTCCGTGGAAGCCCGCTTGTAGCCGGTCGTGTTGACGTTGGCGATGTTGTCCGAGACCGTCGACAGCTTGTTGGACTGCGCAGACATACCGGAAACGCCGGTGCGCATAACACCATACAGGCTCATGAATTGGGCTCCTTTGGTAGGTTGCAGCTACAATGGGGGGTCTTGCTTGCGCGGGGCTGATGATTGGAAGCGATGCACAACTTCATGTTGTCATGTCGTTTTCGGCTGACAGAACGAGCGCGCTTTGTCGGTCCAGGCGCCGAACCCGCTCGAGACGAGATGAGCGACGATGTGACAGACATAGCGTTTCTGCGCCGGCTGGTTGTTGGGACCGGCATTGTAGCGCGCGACTGCCATGGTCCAGCTGCCTTCGCGCTGCTTCAGCTCCTTCAGGAAGCGCGCGGCGTAGTCGACGTTCCCGGCGGGATCGAACATCGCCCGTACCGAAGCGAACTTGTCGCCGTGGTAATAGTGGTTGATCTGCATGCAGCCGAGGTCGATCAGCTTGATCCCCTTGCTGCGCATCGTCTCGAAATTCGCGATTGCGTCATCCATGTCCTTGGCGAACACGGTCTGGCCGTCGGCGCCGAGGGCGTAAGGATGCAGCGCGCCGCGCCGGCCGGTCTCGGTGAGGCCGACGGCGTAGAGAATGCCGAGCGGAATCCCGTGCTGCCGAGCCGCGCGCGCCATCTCGCGTTCGCAGGGGCGCGCAATGTCGGCGGCCGCCTGGACAGCGCTCGCACTAGAGATAAACAGGGCCGCGACGATGATGCGGCGCCACGTCCTGATCATGACGCGTCTCCTGGTTGAACTGGCGCTCCTGCCGGGCCTGCTTCGCGCCGCCGTCGGGTTGTCCCGACGACGTGCCGGCGCCGCCGAACGTGCCTTGCGACTGCGACGAGGGCTGGTGCTGGCCCGAGAGCTGCGACTGCGATTGGCCGGAGCCGCTCTGGAATCCGTCCAGCGAGCCGTGCTGGACCGGCGCGACGTCGGCGACGTAGCCCGCCGACTGCATGAGATCGCGGATCTGGTCGCGCTGCTGGTCGAGCATCTGGCTCGTGTCCTTGCGCTCGGCCGCAAGCTGGACGGACACTTCGGTGCCGACGAGACGCAGGCGCACGGTGACGTTGCCGAGTGCCGGCGGTTCGAGATTGACGGTCAGGATCTTGAGTGGCTGATCCCGCGCATTGGTCTGGGAAGCCGCAAGGTCCGGCGCAGCCAACGCCACCGGCGCCGAAGACTCCTTGAGCTCGGCGACGACTGCATTAGCGACCTGTTGCGGGGCGTTGAACTGCGCCGGCGGCAGATGGGTCTCCTGCTGAACCACGGTGACCTTGGTCGTCTCGGGCAGCGCGGCGCGCGCCGAGGCCTTGGCGGCGCGCTCGACATTAGCCGTGACCGCCTCGAAGCCCGCTGATGCGGGCATTGCGCTCGAAGCCTCGATGCCTTGCGTCGGTGCCGATTGAGCCGCGCCCATCGCTTGCGAAGCCGCAGCCTGCGAGCGCGCGGCGGCGGGAACGACACCGGACGGGGCGGTGTCGACCGTCGCCACCTTCGCCGCGCCCGTGCCGGAAGCCTCGCGCTTCGTCGTGGAGGAGCGCTCGTCGCGGGCGGGTCCGTCCTTGTCGGCGGACAGCAATTGCAGCTGCGTCTTCACGGCAGGCGCGGCAACGATCTCCTGCCCGACCACCACGGCAATGCCCGATTGACCCTGGACGTCCGCCCCGGCGGCTTGATCCACCGGCCGTAGTTTCTCCGACGACCTGTCGGCCTTGTTGTCGGAGGACTCCTCTATGGCCTCTGGTCCCTCGGACGCCGCGATGCGTTCGCGCAGCGTCGCGTCCTTCGGCTTCTCCTGCTCGTTGGAATGGGCCAGACGCGTGCGCAGCGTTCCTGTCTTCGCGGTCGTGTCGCCGGCACCATCGCTCAGTGCCTGCTTCGCGAGATTCGAGACGGTGTGGAGCAGATCGTTGAACGAATTTGCCGGCGATTTGGTCCCGGCGCTCTTTGCGGATCGTGACGTCCCGCGCAGGTTGAGGCTCTCGGCGAGACCCGAGAAGAGCTGTCCGGAGGTTCCACTGAGCTTGGTCATGGACGGCGGTCCCTGGTAAGGAGTTCGAGCTCGGCGAGCTGCTTCTGCGCGCGCGCGAGCGTCACGGTCGATGAGGACAGATCGAGCCGCGCCGGCGTTGCCGGAGGCTTGTCGGCAGCCGCAACGGATCCGCCCGCGAACGGCTTGCGGACGTCGAGCGCGAGCTGCACCGTGGCATTCAGAAGGGGGACGTCGCGCTCGGGCAGCTTCGACCGGTCGAGTGCCTTCAGCTCGGCGAGACCGCCGTCATATTCGTCGGTGAGCACCCGCGAGGCGCCGCGGAAGAAATGGGCGCGCTCGCGATCGGCCGAGGCGTCGGCGCTGAGCGCCAGCGCCCGTTCGCCGGCAAGCCGGGTCACGTCCAGCCGTCCGCGCACCATCGCGGCGCGCGCGATCACGAGGTACAGCTTGAGGCGGCTCGCACGATCGATCTGCTCCAACAGGGCTGTGATCCGTGCAAAACGGCGCTCGTCGAGCGCCAGGCTCGACTGCGTCAGCCCCGCGGAGAATCGCCGCCAGAAGTCGCCGGCATAGATCGAGTTGCGGTAATGGCGGATATAGGCCAGCGTCAGGAACTCGAACTTCTCGAAATCCTCCGCCTGCCCCACCAGCAGGATCTCGCGCCGCAGCGCCGCCTCCTCGACGAGCGTGCCGGGCAACAGCAGGCGCGCATCGTCCAGACGCTCGATCGCGAGCGATGCCTCGGCGCGCGCGAACAGCGCGCCCTGGACCAGCGCGACCTGTCCGCCAAGGCCCGAGGGAATCGTCCGCGGCTTGACGTCCTTGAGCAGCTCCCGCGCGTCGTCCTGACGACCCTCGACATAGGCGAGCGCACCATTGAACAGCCGCTCGTCGACGTTCATCCTGTCGCGCGGCAACTTGCGGACGACCTGCGGCGCACCGCCGCTGAGCAGGTAGATGACCACGGCCTGGCTGTTCTGCGGATTGCTCCACACGGCGGGATCGGCCGCGAGAAACTTCTCGCCGATCTGCCGGATCAGCGCGATGTGGCTGCTGTGCGCGGCGGTGTCGCCATTGGCGATGCCGTCCTGCACCGCCTGTAGCGCACGAACGAGCTCATAGGGCTCGCCGGACTGGGGCGCAGGCTGGGCAAATACGCTCGCCGCCGTGAACGGCAGCAGCAGCAAGGTGGCGCGGCGCAGCAGCCTGATCAAGGGCGTTTCTCCCGGATCAGGATCTCGATCCGGCGGTTCTGTGCGGCCGCCGGATCGTTCGGAAGCTTCGGCCGCCGGTCGGCGTAGCCTTCGATATGCTCGATCCGCCGCGCATCGACGCCGGAGCGAACCAGCATGTAGTAGGCCATCTGCGCACGGGCGGTCGACAGCCGCCAGTTGTCGTAGGTTTCCGAACGATACGGCCGATTGTCGGTATGGCCGCGGACGATGATCATGCCCTGGCGCTTGGTCAGCAGCGGTCCGATCCTGTCGATCACGCGGATCAGCTCGGGCCGCGGCTCGGCCGAGCCGACCGCGAACATGCCGAAGCTCGTATCGTCGGTCAGGCTGACCAGGAGTCCTTCCTCGACCTGACGCACCTCGGCCGCTGGCCCCGCGCCCGCTTTGATGTCCGACAGCGCGTCCGCGATCGCGGACTGAAGCTGCTTGAGGGTGGGCTGCTGCGTTTGCGCCGCATCGCGCTGCTCGGACTCCTTCGCCGCCTCGTTGGGACGCGCCTGCGGGGCCGCATTGGCCTGGACGCCGGCCTGAGCGGCGCTGCCGTCGCGTGAGGATTGCGTCGGCGCGGGGCCCGGCGGCAGCAGGGGCGACAGGCTTGCGGACGGGCTCTCCGCGTTCGGAGCCACGCTTCCGCCGGCCTCTTCCGCCTTGGCCCGGCGCGCCTGCGGCTCGCCCGGGTTTGGTCCGGCTGCACCGTCGCGCGCGGAGGCATTCGGCTTGGGCTCGCTCTCGATGAAACGATCGGCGTCCTTGGACGCCTGCGGCGCCAGCTTCCAATAGCCGGGATCGAAGGGATCGCGGTAGGCGTCGCCGCCCTTGAGGCCGTCCTCTTCGACGGACGTCAGAGCGCCAGCACGCCGCTGACCCGTGGACTGGTTCGCGCTGTTGGCGATCTCCGCGAGCGTCGCATAGGGATCGCGGAACAGGACCTTCTCCTCGTAGGAGGCCGGCTTCTCGGCCGTCGGAGAGTCGCCGCGACGTTCTTCGTTCGGCCCGGCCGGCTGACGCTTGCCGTCCTGGCCTTCGAGCGAGGACGGCTCCTTCTTGGAGAGATCCTTGAGACCCTTTGGGGCAGGCGCGTTCTCGGCGAGCTTGATCGGGTTGAAGTAACTCGCGACCACCTGCTTCTGGTCCTGGTTGAGCGCATTGAGCAGCCACATGACCAGGAAGAACGCCATCATCGCGGTCATGAAGTCCGCATAGGCGATCTTCCAGACGCCGCCGTGATGCGCCTCCTCGGCGAAGGCGCTGCGGCGGCGGACGATCACGATCTCATGCTTGACCTCTTCCATGGCGGACTACCGGCGCGCTTCCTTGAGGCGTTCACTCCAGGCGGAGATCTGTGTCTCGATCACGGTCTGGTCGGCCACGACGCGGACCTCGAAGGTGTCGGCGGCCTCGTACGCGATGCCGGTTCGCCGGGAAGCCTCGAGCTGCGTCTTCACGAGGTCGAGCAGCTCGCTCGGGCCCGTGACCTTGAAGACCGGCACCGGTGAACCGCCGGTCAGCACCGCAATCTGCTCGACCAGCGACCCGATTGCCTTGTCGCGCACCGCCTCGGTGAGGAACGGCAGCAATATCCGCGCAACGGAGCTTGCGATGTTGCTCTCGATCTCCCGGCAGGCCGCCTCGAAGCCGCCGACGATCGCGACCGCCTGCTGGTCGGACCATTTGGCCCGCTCCTCTCCGAGCCGGATCGCACTGCGGACGCGCTCCTCCGCCAACTTGGCCTCGCCCTCCGCGACGCCGGCGGCGTGGCCGCGCCGATAGGCATCGTCCAGGAGGTTGGCGGGCGGAGCTTCCGTCGCGGGCGCCGGAGGCGGCGCCTGTAGCTGCGGTTGCGGCTGGGTCTGGGGCTGCGGTTGAGGTTCGCGCCGGGCTTCCTTCGCCCTCGTCAGCACGTCCTGGATTTTCGGCGACGGAGGCGGCGACGACTTGACCCGGCCATTCGCGTCGAACTGCGTCAGGAGTTTTCCGATTGCCGCGTTCATGCCGCCTCCTCACGTCGCATCCAGTCTTTAAGGATCGCAGCCGCCTGCATCTGATCGAGCCGGACGATCTGCTCCAACCGCTTCTGCGGCGTTCGCTGCATCTTGCCTTCGAGGTCTTCGACGAGGTTGAGCTCGGCCTCCTCGCTGTCGGGCAACGCAAGGGCCGCCGCAGCCTCGATTTGGGCGGCCTCAGCCGCCTCGGCCTGCTCCTGCTCCGCGCGATGGGTCAGAATGCCGTTGACCGCGGGCCGGAGCCCGAACCAGACCAGCATCGCAGCAACCGCCAGGATCGTCACTGCATTGATGACGCTGCCGAGCTGCTTGTTGATCATCTCGACGAAGCTGATCGGGGGCACCGGCGCCAGCTCACGCGAGCCCTCGATGAAGTCGACAGCCGTCACCTGAATCTGGTCGCCGCGCGTCTTGTCCAGTCCGCCCGCCGTCGCCGCGAGCTGACTGATCTCTGCAAGCTTGCTGTCGACGATGGCCTGATTGCTCTTGTCGCCGAGATCGGCGACCAGCCGCGCACGGTTGACCAGGACGGCGATGAAGAGCTTCTTGACCGAATAGCCGTCGCTTACGGTCGTCGTGGTCTTGGACGAGACCTCGAAATTGGTGACGTCCTCGCGGCGGCTCTTGTCCTCGCTGGAGTTCTTGCCGCCGCCGGCATTCACCTGCTGGTCGGGAAGATTCTGCTGCACCGTGGTCGGCGTCGAGCGGTCGGCATTCTGCGACGATTCCTTCTCGCGTACGTTCCGGACCGAACGTTCGGCGCGGCTCTCGGGATCATAGACCGTCTCGTTGATCTGCCGCTTGTCGGTGGAGAGCTGCGGTGCAACGCTTACCTCGAAATTGTCGAGGCCGAGATACGGCGTCAGGGCCTTGCGGATATTCTCCTGCACCATGCCGCCGACCGTCTTCTGAAGGCTGGCCATCTTGGTCGGCGCGGCGCTCGCCTCGTCCTCTTCGGCGAGCAGCATCGATCCGTCGGCGTCCAGCACCGTCACCTTGTCGCGGCTCATGCCGGGGATGGCGGCGGCGACGAGATGACGGATCGACTGCGCCGTGCGCGCCTCGATCGCGCCGTCGGTGCGCAGCACGACCGAGGCCGATGGCGGCTGCTGCGTCGCGCGGAACGAGCCGCGGACCGGCAGCACGATATGCACCCGCGCCGCCTTCACGCCCTTCATCAGTTGCACCGTGCGCGCAATCTCGCCCTCCAGTGCACGGAGCTTGGTGACTTCCTGCATGAACGACGTCAGGCCGAGCGAGCCGATCTTGTCGAATAGCTCGTAACCGGAGTTGGCACTGGTCGGCAGCCCCTTCTCGGCAAGCAGCATCCGCGCCTGCATGGTCTGGCTCGGGCGCACCGAGACCGCATCGCCGGCGGAATTGACGTCGAAGGTGATGTTCTGCTCGCGCAGCGCCGCGCCTATGCGCGTCACGTCTTCGCGGCTGAGGCCGGTATAGAGCGTTTCGAACTCGGGGCGGCTGAGATAATAGGTACCGCCGACGACGGTGACGAGAACGGCAAAGCCGATCAGTCCCAAGGCCATCAGGCGTCGCGGCCCAAGCTCCAGCAGATTGTTGAGCAGTTGCTGTACCTGCGCACGACTGAGCATATGACCTCGTACCAATGCGAACGTACAGGACACTCAGCTGCCAACCTTGTCTGAAGGTTGCGCGATGCCACGAATGTGTCAGTTCGCTGGCGAGGCGTTGCAATTTTGCAGGAAACCGGCACGACGCAATCCGTTCGGCGGCCGCAAGCCGGCGCTCGGGCGCATGGCAGCGCTATCGGCTGCGGCGTATTGCGTGAAGTCTGGCGTCGGAAGGTCGATACCGGCGTGTCGTGTGCCGTCGCATCCGCCGATCATGGCGGGGACCGTGCTCCCTGAGGGAGCACGGTCGTTTTCGAGAGCGCCGCTTAGCCGCGGAACAGCGACAGGATGCTCTGGCTGTTCTGGTTGGCGATCGAGAGCGCCTGAACGCCGAGCTGCTGCTGGGTCTGCAGAGCCTGGAGACGGGTCGATTCCGCGTTCATGTCGGCGTCGACGAGCTGGCCGACACCGCGGTCAACGGAGTCCATCAGGGTCTTGACGAACTCCGAGTTGGTCGAGATGCGGTTCTTGACCGCGCCGAGATCGGCAGCGGCCGAGCTCACCGAGTTGATCGCCGCGGTGACCTGCGCGATATAGGTATCGAGCGTGGTCTGGTCGGCGGCCGAGTCGGTCAGCGCGGAGATGTTGATCGTGTCGACCGACGCACTGCCGGCCACGGTGTCCAGAATGCCGGTCTGCGTGGTCGAGTAGAGCGTGTAGTTGGCCGTCGTCACCGTGATGGAGCCGATGGTGGGCGTGCCGCCGACACGCGAATACGACGATACGAGATTGAAGCTCGTCGGAGTGGTACCGGTCGTCGTGCTCAGCCAGTTGATGCCGTTGAAGGTGGCCGAATTGGCCTTGAGCTTCATATCCTGCTGGATCTGGGTGATGTCGGCCTGGATCTTGGTGCGGTCGATACCCGCGGTCTTGGCTTCGACCAGCAGCGCCTGCAGCTTGGTCAGGCCGGATTCCTTGTCACCGATCACCGAGGTCAGAGCGGTATATTCGGTGTCCACGGTCGCGGCCGACAGGCCGAGCGAGTCGGAGACGGCGGAGAGCGCGGCGTTGTCGGAGCGCATCGACGTCGCGATCGACCAGTAGGCGGCGTTGTCCGAAGCGGTGGCCACGCGCTGGCCGGTGGAGATCCGGTTCTGGGTGGTGGCGAGTTGCGCGCTGACAGACCGCAGGGTCTGGAGCGCGGTCATGGCGGAGGAGTTGGTGAGGAGACTAGAACCCATTTTGATGTCCCTTTGAAGATTGAATCGAGCTTGGGGGACATACCGGGCTTGCACCGGTACGACAGGGCGGCGTCATGCCTTTGGGCTTCCCGCAATCGCGGGTTCAAGGCCCAATCTGTCGTAGCGGCGAGGTTAGCGAGCGAAGCTTGTGCGAGGCTTGTGGCGCTGTGCTCCAGCGGCAACAGGGAGCGGAAATGACGCCGTGCGCGTGGCGTCACGCCCCAACGAAAGGGCCGCGCTTCGCGAGAAGCGCGGCCCTCCTTGGATGACTTCCGTCTTAGCGGAACAGCGACAGGATGCTCTGGCTGCTGTTGTTGGCGATCGAGAGCGCCTGCACGCCGAGCTGCTGCTGGACCTGCAGGGCGGCCAGGCGGGTCGATTCCGCGTTCATGTCGGCGTCGACGAGCTGGCCGACACCGCGGTCAACCGAGTCCATCAGCGACTTCACGAAGTTTGTGTTGGTCGAGATACGGTTCTTGACGGCACCGAGATTGGCAGCGGCCGAGGCCACCGAGTTGATCGCGGTCGTGACCTGCGCGATGTAGCCATCGAGCGTGGTCTGGTCGGCGGCCGAGTCGGTCAGCGCGGAGATGTTGATGGTGTCGACCGACGCACTGCCGGCCACGGTGTCCAGAATGCCGGTCTGCGTGGTCGAGTAGAGCGTATAGTCGGCCGTCGTCACCGTGATCGAGCCGATGGTGGGCGTGCCGCCAACGCGCGAGTAGGACGACACCAGGCTGAAGCTCGTCGGTGTGGTACCAGTCGTGGTGCTCAGCCAGTTGATGCCGTTGAAGGTCGCCGAGTTGGCCTTCAGCTTCATGTCCTGCTGGATCTGGGTGATGTCCGCCTGGATCTTGGTGCGGTCGATACCTGCGGTCTTGGACTGGACCAGCAGCGCCTGGAGCTTGGTCAGGCCCGAGTCCTTGTCGCCGATCACCGAGGTCAGAGCGGTATATTCGGTGTCCACGGTCGCGGCCGACAGGCCGAGCGAGTCGGAAACGGCGGAGAGCGCGGCGTTGTCGGCGCGCATCGACGTCGCGATCGACCAATAGGCGGCGTTGTCCGAAGCGGTGGCCACGCGCTGGCCGGTGGAGATCCGGTTCTGCGTGGTGGAGAGTTGCGAACTCACAGACCGCAAGGTCTGGAGTGCGGTCATGGCAGTCGAGTTCGTAAGCAGGCTTGACATTGCGAATGTCCCTTTTTTGTACGCGATACATTTTCACGAGGGGACATACCGGGCTTTCACCGGTACGGAGGGACGGCATCATGCCTTTGGACTGATGTGGGTGGGGTCCAACCCGCCGTGCCGCATTGCTAGCACGCCGAATCTTGCCTCCGGATTAAGATCGGATAGAATTTCGCTGTAAAATCATATGGTTAACATTACTCAACGCTAACCATATCCCGCGCCTATCGCTTAACCATATCCAGCCGGTCAGCGATCTCGGCTCTTACGAGAACGAGCGTACCAGTCCGGAGGCCAGCAGGTTCCAGCCGTCGATCAGCACGAAGAACAGCATCTTGAACGGCAGCGCGAGGATCGTCGGCGGCATCATCATCATGCCCATCGACATGGTCAGCGTCGCCACGATCATATCGATCACCAGGAATGGCAGGATGATGAGGAATCCGATCTCGAACGAGCGCCTGAGCTCGGAGATCATGAAGGCCGGAATGATGACACGCAGATCGACGCGCTTGTCGTCGAACTTCTTGCGGAAGCTTTCCGCGGCGAGCGCTTCGAAGGTCTGGAGATCCTTGTCGCGGACATGAGCCAGCATGAACTCGCGGAACGGATCGGTGATCTTCAGATAGGCTTGCTCTTCGGAGATCTCGTTCTTCATCAGCGGCTGGACGCCGGTCTCCCAGGCCCTGTCGAAGGTCGGTGCCATGACGTAGAAGGTCATGAACAACGCGAGACTGATCAGCACGAGGTTGGCAGGTGTGGTCTGGAGGCCGAGACCGGCGCGCAGGAACGACAACGCCACCGCAAATCGCGTGAAGCTCGTCACCATGATGAGCAGCCCCGGCGCCACCGACAGCACCGTGATCAGCGCCATCAGCTGGATGATGCGGCCGCTGGTCGAGCCGTTTCCCGGCGGCAACAGGGAATTCAGGTCCGGAATCTGGGCCAGCGCCACTTCGGGCAGCACGACCAGGACCAATGCGAGCAGCAGGACTTTCACTCTCACTGGATCACCAGCGTCTCGATGATCAATTCGCGGACCTTGCCCGACGAGCGGATGTTGGCGCGCTCGGTCAGGTCTTCACGCAGATGCTGGAGCCCGCGCGATCCCTCGAATTGCGCGACCGTCGCCGACCGCAGGTAGGCCACGATGTCCTCGCTGATGTGGGCGGCCAGAATGCCGGCATCCTCGTCGCTCATGCTGTCGGTCACCATGGAGGCTTCGATGCGCGCCCAGTTGTTGGCCGGCGCGGCGAGATTGGTCACGATCGGAGACAGTTTCCTGAGCCGCGCGCTGCCGGCGTAGCTCGAGACGATCGGCGGCGGCGTGTCGCTCTTCTTCGCATCGGCAACGCGCTCGGCGGTCGCGATCAGATGCAGGCCGGCAACGGCGCCCGCGCCGACCGCGATCAGGGTCAGCACGACGATGGCGGCAATCAGGCGCATGGCGTCCCCCGCGATCACGACGCGACCCGACCGGCGCGGGACTCAGAATGGTGCCACGGCATCATAGATCCGGTGTCCCCATCCAGGCTGCTGCACGTCCGATAGATTTCCGCGCCCGCCATAGGACACGCGCGCCTCGGCGATCTTGTCGTAGGAGATCGTGTTGGTTCGCGAGATGTCGCGCGGACGTACGATGCCGCCGACGTTGAGCACGCGCATCTCCGTGTTGACGCGAAATTCCTGCGAGCCGCTGATCATCATGTTGCCGTTCGGCAGCACGTCGGTGACGATGGCCGCGATCGACAGCTTGATGTCCTCGGTGCGATCGATCTGGCCGTTGCCCTTGATCTGGGTATTGGTGCTGAGGTTGGCGTTGGCCTGGCCAGTGTCGCTCCAGCCTGCGACGTCCATCAACCAGTCGAGCCCGAACTTGACCTGGGAATCGCGGGAACGGCCGGTCTTGTTGTCGAGCTTGGCCTTGTCCTGCATCGAGATGATCACCGTCACGACGTCACCGGTGCGCCGGGCGCGGGGATCGCGGTAGAGATCGGTGCCGTCGTCCCAGGTCGAGCGAAAGCTGACCGGCGTGCGCATGCGCGGCGTCACCGGGATCGGATCGGCCTGCATCCTCAGGCCGCTGCCGACGGGCGACATTTGCGGGCCGATCAGGACCTCGGCCGGGTCATGGTAGCATCCGGCCAGGACCACGGACGCCAGCAGGAGCGAGGGGATGAGGATCGGCTTGTTCATCTATTTGGTCTTTCCGTCATCCACGCGACGCATGCCGCCGAGCAGGTCGGCGAGGTGGGCCGCGCGCGCCGTGTCCATCTCGTTGAAGATCGCGCTCGAGCTCCTCGGGCTGAGCTTGGCGAGCACCGCGGCGGCGGTCTCGTCGCTCATGCCGGCGATCTGGGTCGCCGCGGCCTCGGGCTTCATGCGCGAATAGATCTCGACCATGCTCGCTTCGGCCTTCTTCAGGAAGTCGTCGCGCAGCGCCATCCACTTCTCGTATTCGGCGCGCTTGGCCTCGACTTCGGCAATGCGCTCGCGCAGCTGGCTCTCGGCCTTCTCCAGCTCCTTGAGCTGCCAGGCCAGCCTTGCGTCGACGGCGGGATCGGCGACGTTGCTGCAGAACAGGGCGATTTCGTTGTCCGGGGCCGGCGCAGCCTGCGGCGGCGCAGGCTTCGGCGGCGCCGTGACGCTGCCGGGCCTGGCCGGACGGACCGGTGCGGGCGCAGGCGCGGGCGTCGGGGTCTCGGAAGCCGGCATCGCCCCGGTGACCGCGGGTCCCGACTCTTCGGCCGCCCATGCCGTCGCCCGGATCGAGGCACTCTCGCCGGAATTCGGGGCGGCCGGCACCTGCGGCTTCTGCGGTCCCGCCGCGCGGGCGCGCGCGAAGGAGAGCAGGTTGAGCGGCTTCGACGGCCTGGCCTCGTCCAGCGCCAGCACGGGCGATGCGCTCGCGAGCATTGAGGCCGCGGCCAGCAGGAGGAGTTTGGCTTTGTGATCCAGCTTCAGCATCGGGCCGCGTGCGATTCTCGGTCGAGACTTGAGCATTGAGCGACCAAGCTTGCACGACGCTTATGCATCATTGCACGATGACGTCGGCCTGGAGCGCACCTGCCGTCTTGATCGCCTGGAGGATCGCGATGATCCCCGATGGCTTCAGGCCGATCTGGTTCAGCCCGCGCACCAGGCGCTGGAGATCGACCCCGCTCAGGATCGCCACCTGCGCTCCCGCCTCGTTGGCCTCGACCACCGTCTGCGGGACGACCACCGTCTGCCCTCGCGAGAACGGCGCCGGCTGCGACACGACCGGCATCTCCGTGACACGAACCGTCAGATTGCCGTGGGTCACGGCAACGGTCGATATCCGCACGTCGCGCCCGATCACGACCGTGCCGGTGCGCTCGTTGATCACGACCCGCGCCGGCGTATCCGGCTCGACCGTCAGTTCGCCGATCTCGGCCAGGAAACGGACAGGACCGATGTGGCGCGGCTTCGACAGCACGATGGTGCGGAAGTCGCGCTCGAAGGCGATCTGCGCGCGGTAGCGTCCACCGGCGTATCGGTTGATGGCGTCGAGGATGCGCGTCGCGGTGACGAAGTCGGGGTTCTTCAGCTCCAGCACCAGGAACTCCATCTCGCGGAGACTTCCCTGCACCTCGCGCTCGACCAGCGCACCGTTCGGGATGCGCCCGGCCGTCGGCGTACCCTGGCTGACATTCTGCGCCTGGCCTCCGACGCTGTAGCCGGCCACCGTGATCGCGCCCTGCGCCACCGCGTAGACGGCGCCGTCCGCGGCGCGCAGCGACGTCATGACCAGCGTGCCGCCGAGCAGCGACGTCGCATCGCCGAGCGACGAGACGGTGACGTCCATGCGCTCGCCGGGCCCGATCGATGGCGGCAGGTCCGCGGTCACCATCACCGCCGCGACGTTGCGCGTGCGCAGCGTCGTCGGACGCGGCGGGTTGTTGGTGCTGGTGGTCTCGTTCCTGACGTTGATGCCCATGTTCTCGAGCATCGATTGCAGGGACTGTTCCGTGAACGGCGCGTTGCGAAGCGTGTCGCCGGTGCCGTTCAGGCCGATGACGAGACCGTAACCGACGATCTGGTTCTCGCGCAAGCCCTTGATGTCCGCGATGTCCTTGACGCGGACGGCGGCCTGGGCGCCGGCGACCGACATGAGCAGGACCAGCGCAAGCAGGAGTCTTGTCATGACCCGTCCACGACCTTGACGGTGCCGTCCGGCTGGACGACGCCCCTGATGATCACCCCGGTATCCGTATTGCGTACCGGGATGAGCGCGCCGGCCGCGCCCGACTGCATCGCCGAACCGTAGGTGACGATGGACAGGCCGCTGTCTTCGACCACAACCTTGACCGTGGCGCCGCGGGCGACGGTCCAGGGGTCTTCCACCGCATTGGTCGGAATGGGCTGGCCCGGAAACAGAGCGCGCCGCGCCATGCGGCCGACCAGGACCTGACGGCCCTCGATGAACATGGCGACGCCGAGCAGGCTCGGCGCGAAGGCGCGTTCGGTGATCATCTCCTCCCGGATCAGCTCGCCGGCGCGGATCGAGACGGCCGGCACGGGAAGCCGCTTCTCCTCGGCCGCAGCGCCGCGCGCCGCGACGAGAACCAGCAGCACGGCGGCCAACCCGCGTATGATCAGGCCCACCCTGTTCAACATCGAGACACCGGAACTAGCGCATGCCCTTCGAGACCGTCTGGGCCATTTCATCCGAGGCCTGGATGACCTTGGCGTTCATTTCGTAAGCGCGCTGCGCCGAGATCAATTCGGTGATTTCCTTGACCGGATCGACGTTGGAGGCTTCGAGCCATTTCTGGTTGATCTTGCCGTAGCCGGCATCGCCGGGCAGCCCGACGACCGGCGTGCCGGACGCCGTGGTTTCGCGATAGAGATTTCCGCCCAGCGGCTCCAGGCCCGCTTCATTGGCGAAGTTGGCGAGGTTGAGCTGACCGATCTGCCGCGGGTTCACTTCCGTATCCAGCTTGGCAAACACCTGGCCGGTGGCGTTGACCGTGACCTCGACCGTCCCCTGCGGCACGGTGATCGCGGGATCCAGGAGATAGCCGTCGATCGTGACGAGCTGAGCATTGGCATTGGTATTGAACGAGCCCGCGCGGGTGTATTGCACCTCGTTGTTGGGGCCGAGCACCTGAAACCAGCCGCGACCGTTGATCGCGAGGTCGTAGGGGTTGCCGGTCTGGGTCAGCGCGCCCTGGATGTGCAGCTTGCGGATCGCCGCCGACTTGACGCCGAGGCCGAGATTGGCGCCTTCCGGGATCGGCGAGGAGCCGTTGACGTTCGCGACGCCCTGCATGCGGTCCATCTGGTAGAACAGGTCGGTGAACTCCGCGCGCGCCCGCTTGTACGAGGTCGAGTTGATGTTCGCGATGTTGTTCGCGATGACTTCGATGTTGGTCTGCTGGGCGTTCATGCCCGTGGCCGCAATGGCGAGCGATTTCACTTATTTCATTCCTTCAGGTCAGATCGACATCCGAACGACTTCTTGGTAGGCCTGCACGACCTTGTCGCGAACCGCGACCGCCGTCTGCAGGGCCTGCTCGGCCGACATCAACGCCTCCACGACGCGACGCGTCGATTCCTTGCCCTGCATCGCCGAGATCGACGCCGCCTCGCCCGCCTTCAGCGTCCCGATCGCGTCGGTCGTCACCTGCTTCATCACGGATTCGAAGCCGACGTCGTCACCGGTCTGGATCGCCGTGGACGCCGCGGGCGAGACGGCCTGCGTCTCGGTCGCGCGGGTCGCCGCCTGGCCAGCGGATATCGCCGTGGATGAAATCGCCTCAAGCATTGTCAGCTCCTCAGAAGATCGATGGTCATGCCGAGCATGGATCTCACCTGCTTCACGACCTGAAGATTGGCTTCATAGGACCGGTTGACTTCCCGCATGTCGGCCATTTCGATCATCATGTTGACATTCGGCAGCTTGACGTAGCCGGCCTTGTCGGCAGCGGGATGTCCCGGATCGTACTCCACGCGATACGGCGTGGTGTCGACCCCGATCTCCTTGACCTTCGCGAGCTGCGCGCCCGAGGCTCGGTCCATCGCGGCATCGAAGGTGATGGTCTTGCGCTGATACGGATCGGCGCCGGCAATGCGCCCGGTCGAGGTGGCGTTCGCGAGATTCTCCGAGACGATGCGCATGCGCGTCGACTGCGCTTCGAGCCCGGAGCTCGCGACCGTCAACGAAGCTTGCAGTGAGTCCAGCATGTCAGTTCACCTCAGGCTTTTGCGCTCGACAGAACCATGCGGTGGAACGACCGCACGATCGCCGAGTTCATCGAATAGTCGCGATTGACGTCGCTGCCCTTGATCATTTCCTGCTCGAGACTGACGGAGTTGCCGGAGTGAACCACCTCCCAGCTGTCCTTCTTCGCGGTCGCCCGCGTATCGGTCTCGGTCGCGGACAATTGCATGTGCGACGGCGACGTCGTCGCAAGCCTGACCGGCATGCCGTCGAGCACCTTGTTGAACGGCTCCACGTCGCGCGCCCGAAAGCCCGGCGTGTTGGCGTTGGCGACGTTCGTGGCGATGGTCGACTGGCGGAGTTCGAGGTACCGCGCCTGCGACGATGCGAGTTCGAAGAGATAAAGCGGTCCCACGACAGCCCCATTCTGGTCCATTCGAGGGAAGCTTAGGGCGTCAAGCTTTCGTCAGGCTGATGAGGCGGGCGCCATCCTCAGAAAATTCTACTGGACCTTCTCCGGCCGCGGCGTCTGCTTGGATTGGAGGAAGTAGATGATCTCGGCGACGGGTCGGAAGAATTCGGCCGGAATCACCTGATCGACCTGGACCGCCTCGTAGAGCGCGCGCGCCAGCGCCTTGTTCTCGATAACGGGGATTCGGTTCTGCTCGGCGACCTCGCGGATCTTCAGCGCGATCACGTCCATGCCCTTGGCCACGACGAGCGGGGCGGCGCTTTCCTCGCGCTTGTAGCGCAGCGCGATCGCGAAGTGCGTCGGGTTCGCGATCACCAGCGTCGCGCGCGAGGCCGAGGCGATCATCCGCTGGCGCGAACGGTCGCGCGCCAGCGAGCGCAGCCGCGCCTTGATCAGCGGATCGCCTTCCGCCTGCTTGTGCTCGTCCTTGATCTCCTGCTTCGTCATGCGCAGCTCGCGCCGCCAGTGAAAGCGCGCCCAGGCGAGATCGATCGCCACCAGGACGATGGTCGCGATGCAGATCGCCGAGACGATCCGCATCGCGATGTTGAGGATCATCTCCGGCAGCGCGACCGGATCGGTGTACATCGCCTCGAACGCCCTCGCTTCGGACGAGCGCAGCACGAAGGCGACGACGGCGCTGACCGCGCCAAGCTTGAACAGCGACTTGGCGAACTCGATCAGGCCCTGCGTCCCGAACAACCGGCTCCAGCCGCTGATCGGGGAGATCCGGTTCAAGTCCGGCTTGATGCGCTCGAGCACCACGCGCGGGGCGTTCTGCAGCAGCGAGGCGGCGAGCCCGAACACCACCAGGATGACGACCAGCGGCACCAGGAACCTGAGCGCCTGGAGTCCGACCACGGTGAGCAGGTTCTGTGCGTCTGCGCCCGTGCTGAGCGGGAAGCCCTCGGGATCGTCGAGGAGGCTCTTCAGCGTCGGCGTCAATTGCTGCACGCCCTGGCCGATCAGGAAGGCCTGGATCACCATCAGCGCGGCCATCGAGGCGAATATGGAGGCCTCCCGAGAGACCGGAATCTTGCCCTGCTCGAGCGCATCACGGACTTTCTTCTCGGTCGGCTCTTCTGTCTTGCTCTCCGGATCGGATGTTTCTGCCATGCCCGTTCAGCGGTCAGCGGAAGACCAGCTCATCCTCCTGCTCGGGGTTGAGCTCGATTTCGCCCTTCTCCGCCAGCTCGAGCGCAAGATCGGTGATCACGCGTCGCGCCTCCAGCACATCGCGCTGGTTCGACGGCTCTCCGATGGCGAGCTCGTGCTCGACGACGCGGCGGACGCGCGAGGCGACCGAGGACAGGATCAGCTCGCGGAAATGCTTGTCGGTGCCCTTCAGCGCGACGACGATGCGATCGGTCGGCACCTGGTCGAAGATCATGGTGCGCGCCTTCGGCGTCAAATTGACCACGTCGTCGAAGGTGAACAGCAGTTCCTTCAGCACTTCGGCCGACTTCGGCCGCTTCTCCGACAGGCTCTTCAGCATGTCCTCGATATGACCGCGCTCCATCTTGTTGATGATGTCGGCGACGCGGGCGTAGGTGTCGGCACCGAGGTTGCGGGCGAAGTTCAGCGTCAGGTCCTCGTGCAGCGTCTTCTCGATGATGCGCATGGCGTCGTCGACGATCGGCTTGAGGCTCAGAACGCGCCGCATCAGTTCGTTGCGCAGGCTCGAGGGCAGCTGGCTCATCACCTTGGCGGCGCAGGCCGGCTTGACCTTGGACAGGATCAGCGCCGCCGTCTGCGGATGCTCCTTGGACAGATAGCTCGCGAGCGAGTTTTCAGACACCGACGAGACCCGGTCCCATACCGACCGACTCGAATTGCCGAGCAGATCCGACATGATCTGCGAGACCTGGTCGGCCGGAAGCACGTCGCCGAGCACGGCTTCCAGGCCGCCAAGGGTGCCCAGGATGTTGGCGCCCATCGAGAACTGCTGGGCGAACTCCTCGACGATTCCCTCGAGCTCCTGCGCGGTGATCGGCCGCAGCTCCGCCGCAGCCTTGGTGACGATGCGGATCTCCTGCGGCTCGAACTGCTGCAGCACGCTCGCCGCCGCCTGCCGGCCCATCGCCAGCAGGAGCGCAGCAACCTTTTCCGTGCCGCCCAGCGTGGTAACACCTCGCTGCTTGGCTGGCGCGATGCCGACCGGTGCCGCCATGATCAGGTATCACCCTGGCCCAGCGGACCAACAATCTCCGTGAGCGAGACGCCGAAGCGGGAATTGTCCTCTTCGACGACGACCACCTCGCCGCGGGCGACGATGCGGCCGTTGACGACGACGTCGACGGGCTCTCCGACCCGGTGATCGAGCGGAACCACCGCGCCGCGGCCGAGCTTCATCAGGTTCGCCACCGGAATGGTCGCCGAGCCGAGCACCACTTGCATGGTGACGGGGATCCGCAGGATGGCGTCAATATTGGCGAACTTGCCGGTCTCCTCGGCCGTGCGCTGGGCGATCTCCGCCAGCCGCTCGAGGGGAGACGTTTCGGCCTCTGCCGATGCGGGTGCAGATTCATAGTCGAAGGATTGCGCCATCTGGTATCGCCTCTTGGTATGTCCGCTGCCGGAGCGCCGTGGCGTTCCGATCGTAGTCGTCCTGCCGACTTCGGCTTCAATGCTTGTTCAAGTCGGCGCCGCCTGCGGTCGCGGCGGGTGCGAGGCCGCTTCTGGCATCGAGCGCCGCGATCGCCTCGTGGGCCTGATCGATCTTCGTGCTCAGCACGTTGGCGAGCCGTCCGAGATTTGCGGTGGAATCGTGCGCCGCCGTGATGACCGTGTCGAAGGCGCCCGCCGTCTCGTGCACGATGGTCGAGAACTCGCCCTGATAGCTGCGCAGCCGCGCCAACTCGCGGTGCATCCTGGTCACCCGCATGCTGGTGAAGGCGAGCGCGATCAGCAGCACGGCATCAACGAGATAGGATATCATCGACGAACTCCCGTTTCTGGTCGACCGGATCTGCCACCTGCATGGCGTAATAGCCGTCAAGCTGGCCGATCTGACACCAGAACAGCACCTGATTGTTGCTTTCGAGACGGGCCAGCGTGCGCGGCGTGGCCTCGAGCTCGAGCACCTGCCCGACCTCGAACTTCACGACGTCGCCGAGAGACACCGTCTTCTCGTCGAGCACCGCGCTGAGCGTCACCTCGGTCCGATGCACCTCGCTTTCCATCTGCTCGCGCCAGCGTGGGTCGGCGGCGCGACCGTCGCTGACGACCACGTGAGCGAGCTTCTGGCGAAGCGGATTGAGCGCGGAGTGCGGGATGATGAGGAACATCTGGCCGCCGCGGTAGAGCGCCTGCAGCATGATGTTCGCGCAGATCGACATATTGCCGCTTCGCCCGATCGCCAGCGAAGCCATCGCCGTCTCGACCCGCTCCACGCGAAAGGTGACGTTCGAAGTGCCGGCGAAGGCGGATTGCAGCGCCTTGGCGAACCGTTCGAACAGTGCCTGCACAAGGCGAAGCTCGATGTTGGAGAAAGAGCGCTCGACGTCAAGCGGCGGCTCGGCGCCGTCGGAGCCGAACATCGCCTCGACCATGGTGAACACGAAGTCACGGTCGAGCATGATGATGATGCGGGAATCCCACTGCTCGGCATAGAGGACCGCCGCGACCGCGTTGGCCTCGTAGTCCTTGATGATGTCGCCGACGCGGTCGTTGGTGATGCCGTTGACCGAGAAATAGCAGGGTGTTCCAGCCATCGGCTGGAGACTGTCGGTGCACGATGCCGCCATGCGATCGAAGATCACATTGAGCATCGGCATACGATCGATCGATATGCCGGCGGCGTCCAGCAGGTAGTTCGGCAGCTGCTTCCGCTGATCCACTTCGGCGTCTTCCATCATCATGCGCGTGCGGCCTTGGGTTCGGCCTCGACCGCGACGGGTTTGGGACCTGCGATCGTCTCATTCTCGACGACGTCGATCGAGGGACGCTCGCTGCTCGCGATCATCTTGCGGCCGTGCTCGACCGCGATTTGCGGCATGGCGCCGTTCATGAATGCCAGCAGCGTCTGTTTGACGATGATGTAGGGCCGGCACTTCTTCTCGCGAGTCATCTTGATCTTGATAGCGAAGGGCGAAAGCACGCCGTAGGACAGGAAGATGCCGGCGAAGGTGCCGACCAGGGCGGCGCCGATGAAGCCGCCGAGCAGCTTCGGCGACTGATCGAGCGCGCCCATCGCTTTGATGACGCCGAGCACGGCGGCGACGATGCCGAGCGCCGGCAGCGCTTCGGACACCGTCACCAGCGCATGATAGGGCGCCAGCTTGCCTTTCACGATGGTATGGATCTCCTCGTCCATCAGCGCCTCGATCTCGTGGGTGCGCGCGTTGCCCATGATGATGAGGCGGACATAGTCGCAGATGAACTGGAGCAGCGAAGGGTCGCCGAGCACGCTCGGAAACGCCTTGAAGATCTCGGAGGACGAGGGATCGTCGATATGCGCCTCGACCTCGTTGCGGCCCTTCCCCCGCAGCTCGCGCATCAGGGCATGCAGGGCCCCGAGCAGGTCGAGATAATAACGCTGCCCCGGCACCGCGCCGGTAATGGCCTGCATGCAGGCAACGCCGGTGTCCACGACCGTCTTCCAGGGATTGGCCACGATGAAGGTGCCGACCGCGGTGCCCATGATGATCACGAATTCCCACGGCTGCATGAGCACGGCCAGATGCCCGCCCATGGCTGCAAAGCCGCCGAGCAGTGCCGCTACCGTGATGAAAATCCCCACGAAACTGCCCAACGCGCCGCTCCATCGCCGATCCCATCGGGAACATCTAGTCGGCCACGCTTGCGCGAGGCTGGCTTCTTCGTCGCCAGCCTCGCGCAAGCAATTCGCGGCAGTTTGAGGCGAAGCCGCAACAGCGGCCAGAGGGGCGCGCGTCATGCTATCCACCATCGCGGACTACACCCGACTGACCAAGGACATGGGCAAGTCGCTGACGCAGGTCGCACAGCAGCCTGACGTCAGCCGCGAGACCGACTATTTCCTCAGCCATATCGGCAACGTGAAGACCATCGACGATTTCCTGAAGGACTATCGCCTCTATTCCTACGCGATGAAGGCCTACGGCCTGAGCGACATGACCTACGCCAAGGCGTTCATGCGCAAGGTGCTGACCGAAGGCGTTGCGAGCAAGGACGCCTTCGCCAACAAGCTGACCGACACCCGCTACCGGCAATTCGCGACCGCGTTCAATTTCGCTGCCCTCGGCGACAAGGCAACGCAGACCACGGCAGCCACGACCGGCACCGCGACCCAATACGTCACGCAGACGATGGAGGAGAAGGCCGGCGATCAGAACGAAGGCCTGCGCCTGGCGCTGTATTTCACCCGCAAGGCTTCCACGATCACGACCCCCTACCAGATCCTCGCCGACAAGGCGTTGACGCAGGTGGTTCAGACTGCGCTCGGCCTGCCGTCGACGATCAGCTCGGCCGACATCGACGCGCAGGCCAAGCTGATCGCGAGCAAGATCGATCTCGCCGACTTCCAGGATCCGGCCAAGGTCACCAAATTCGTGCAGCGCTTTGCGGCGATGTGGGACGCGACCCAGGCGCAGAACGACATCTCGACCAACCCCGCGCTGGTCCTGATCGCCGGTGCCACGACGTCGATCAGCATGGATACCAACATGCTCACGACACTTCAGAACATCAAATTCAACAGGTAAGCCATGCAATCGGCCCTCTATGTGGGATTGTCGGCGCAGGTCGCCCTCGAAAAGCGCCTCCAGACGATCGCCAACAACGTCGCCAACGTCAACACGGCGGCGTTCCGCACCGACGTGGTGAAGTTCGAGACCGTGCTCTCCAAGGCGGGCCCGACGCCGGTGGCGTTCTCCTCGCCCGGCGACAACATCATCTCCCGCGAGATGGGCAGCATCACCGAGAGCGGCAACCCGCTCGACGTCGCCGTGGTCGGACAGGGCTGGATCGCCTTCGCCGGCCCGAACGGCACGGTCTACACGCGCGACGGCCGCCTCCAGATCGCTCCCAACGGCGACCTTCAGACCGTGAGCGGCTTCCCCGTCGTCGATTCCGGCGGCGCGCAGATCACGCTCGACCCCAACGGCGGACCGATCTCGATCGCGCGCAGCGGCGCGATCACCCAGGACAACAACGAGATCGGCACCATCGGCCTGTTCAACATTCCGCCCGACGCCAATCTCGAACGCTACGGCAATTCCGGCGTGACGCCCGACCGCCCTGCCACCGCCATCGCCGATTTCTCCCGGGACGGCTTCAAGCAGGGTTATGTCGAGGGCTCCGGCGCCAATCCGATGCTCGAATTGACGCGGCTGATCTCGGCCTCGCGTGCCTTCGACGGCACCAATTCGATGATCGAGGGCACCGAGAGCTCGCTCCAGAACGCGATCCGGACACTCGGCGAACCCGGCAAGTAGACTGCGCCTCGCGCTTTAGGTTGTTATTTAAGCATGATCTTTTCGGAAAACCGCTGCACACCTTTCCGGATCATGCTTCAGGATTGAGGTTGGACGGTTTCCTTGAACGCTCTTCGGCAACTCGAGTGGGCGCTGCTGGAGCTTCAGCAGAGCACTCCCCTGGCAAGCGTCAGCGGCACGATCTCCGAGATCGCACCGACGCATTTCCGCGTCTCCGGCCTGTCGCGCTTCGTCAGGCTCGGCGAGCTCATCGGCGTCAATTCGGCCGGAAAGCGCCAGATCGGCGAGGTGGTGCGGATCGACAGCGACGGCATCGTTGCCAAGCCGTTCGACCGGCAATTTGCCGGCGGACTCGGCTCGGTCGCCTACCGGATGCCGCCTCTGTCCTTCGCGCCTGATCCGAGCTGGAAGGGCCGCGTCATCAACGCCCTCGGCGCACCTCTGGACGGACAGGGCCCACTCATCCAGGGACCCCAGGCGGTCTCGGCGGAAGCGGAGGCGCCGTCGGCCATGAAGCGCGCTCGCGTGCACAAGCCGCTGCGCACCGGCGTACGCGTCATCGACCTGTTTTCGCCGATCTGCGCCGGCCAGCGCGTCGGCATCTTCGCCGGCTCCGGCGTCGGCAAATCGACGCTGCTTGCGATGCTCGCCCGCAGCCAGGGCTTCGACACCGTCGTGCTGGCCCTGGTTGGCGAGCGCGGCCGCGAGGTGCGCGAGTTCATCGAGGACGTGCTGGGCTCCGATCGTCACCGCGCCGTCACCATCGTGTCGACGGGCGACGAAAGCCCGATGATGCGGCGGCTGGCGCCGAAGACGGCCATGGCGGTCGCCGAATATTTCCGTGACCGGGGCGAATCGGTCCTGCTCATGGTCGATTCGATCACGCGTTTCGCCCATGCCGCCCGCGAGGTCGCGCTCGCCGCCGGGGAGCCCGCGGTCGCGCGCGGCTACGCGCCGACGGTCTTCACCGATCTGCCGCGTCTCTTGGAGCGCGCCGGTCCAGGCGAGGAGGGATCCGGCACGATTACCGGGATTTTCTCCGTGCTGGTCGACGGCGACGATCACAACGAGCCGATCGCCGACACCATCCGCAGCACGCTCGATGGGCACATCGTGCTCTCCAGGCACATCGCCGACCAGGCGCGCTATCCGGCCGTCGATGTTCTGGCGTCGGTCTCACGCCTCGCCCATAACGTCTGGGATCCCGAAGAGCGCGAATTGGTGAGCAAGCTGCGCGCCATGATCGCGCAATACGAGGACACGCGCGATCTTCGCTTGATGGGCGGATATCAGTCGGGACGTGATTCGGGTCTCGATCAGGCGGTCGACATGGTTCCGAGAATCTACAACGCGATGCGGCAAGGCGCTTCGGCTCCGCCGAGCGCCGATCCGTTCCGCGAGCTCCGGGACATGCTCAAGGGTGACCAGCGAACGGAAGGGTGAGGCGGCGTATGACAGGCGCCTGCCGCCAGTCACGCTCGTGGTTTTCGACAGGAGATTGCGCATGGCGTTGCGCTTCCCGCGCATGCGTTCCCAGATCCATCACCGATTTCCGTCATGAGCCCGTCACCGTTCGGGTGAGCACCGCGCGCCGCTGGGGTGCAAGCGATCAAGCGCGACGATTCCGCGAGCACGGCGACGACAACCGCCACGTGCAATTCCTGCGAGTTCCCTTGAGCGATTCTCCACCGAAACGCACAAGTTGTGGATGACGTGCCGACACACATCATCGACGTGCACAAGCTTCGGTCAATTTGCGTCGACGACAGACAACAACATGCCCTGCAATCAGCCGTTCGCAAAGTCGAGCGCATGTTGCCGTCGGGTAGCGCATTGCGTTCACCATCATGTGTCCCGAAGAGCGCGATTGTCTTGAACGTTACGGCCGCTTACGACGACATCCAGTCTCAGCGAGCGTCTTGACTTGATTTTGTTGAGAAGCTCATTCATCGTTTCGCTCGAGTATAAGAAACGTCTGCCTGTGACTTGAACTTTGGGGGCTTCGGTTGAACCACTCCGATCCACCGTCTGCCGGTGACGGCAATCCGGGCTCCCGCGCGACGACGACGCTGCTGGCATGCCATCGACGCAGCCTCTCGTTCCGGACGATGCGTTCCGCAACGGCCAAGGTGCGGCGCGTTGCGGTCCGTGCCTTTGAACGAGAGTTCGGCACGACAGGCTCGTCGCACACTCATGGCGCAGAGCGCCCCCGGGGCGCCGCAGACAAAGTTCCGGGGACGAGGTAGATTCCATGCCGTTGGCGCGAGAAGCCGTCGAGCTGCTGGTTCAGGCGGCGAGGGCTTGGTATTTCGAAGGCGATCAGCATGGATTGCGCGATCGGGAGTGGATGGCGCTGCGCTTTCTCGGCCGCGCCAACAGATTTTCGCGCACCCCGTCCGCGCTGGCCGGCTTCATCGGCGCCACCCGAGCGACTGCATCGCAGATCGTGAAGACTCTGGAGGGCAAGTCTTTTCTGGTGCGAAAGCCGTCGCATGAGGACAAGCGTTCTGTCGTCCTGCACGTCACCGCCCAGGGCGAGAAATGCCTGAGCCAGCACGACCCGATCAATCACGTGGTGAACGCGGTCACTTCGCTCGGGACCGACGAGTGCATCAGGTTGCGCGACTCTCTCCGCGAGGTCCTCAATCACCTCGATGCAGCCCATCAGCGGCTCAATGCCAGTATCTGCCGGGACTGCATGTTTCTCGCAGAGCGCGGTCCGGGCACCGGCAAGGGACGTGCAACCGTTGAATTCATGTGCCGGCTCTATCGTGCGCCGGTCTCGCTCGAGGAGACCGAGCTGCTCTGCACCAGTTTCGAGCGTACGCGCGACCGCCCCAAGATCGAGCAGCATCTCGACCCCGCGCGCGCGGCGAGCCGAGGGTGATGCGGACGACCCGACCGCAGTCTGGGATGACGACCAAGACTTGCAGAAGATCGCAGCGGAAGAATCTCTTCGAGACGCGCACGTGTCCCTCCCGGGAGCACGTCGGCATTGCGAGCGCAGCGAAGCAGATCCGGTGTGTGTCTCTGGAGGGATTCCAAAGTTTCATCCAGCGCGCGTCTGCTCCTCAAGCCTGGTTCCAACTCGCAATTGCGGAGCACAGGCGCCATCGCAGTCCCAACACCGCATTTCAACTTGCAGACATGCCTTCGCGTTCTCGCAGCCGAATTCGCCCGAGCTTTGCTTCGTCGCTCACCCTCTTGAGCAAGAGGGCACAGGGAAGGCCGGGTGCCGGCCGGCACCCGCGGTCTGCTGCGCATAGAGCACACGCAGAAAACCGCACAGCAGCATACAGGTGAAGCCCAACACACGGCCTTCCCTGCGCGATGGTCGGACGGCTTATGCCGCGCTCTCCCGGGAGCCGAGTTCGTTCTGGCCTCCCTCACACTCGCGAAATTCACCGACCTCCGCGCCGGTTGACGCGACTGCCGCATCCGCAAGAGCTTGACCGTAGCAACGACGGCCAGGACCACACGGTTTTGCCGTACGCGCGGCCCGCCATTTCGCCGCAGTTTTTCCAGCCCTGTCGACGGAGCCGGAAACTTACAGGCGAGACGAAGCCTGGCAGCGCCGTTCGTCCACGCGCAGCCACGAGCTCACCGGGGACTACCCTCCCTGCCCGCACCTTTCGCGCCCGACGCTGCCGCGTCCACCGCAAGCCCGGCTCGCGACAATGACGACCTCATGATCGCCCCTCAAGAATGAGCCGGGATGGGCGACACATACGACAAATCCGAATTTCGGTAAAGTAGAATATTTTCGCGTCAGCCGGTTGACAGAGGGCGACACAGCAAAGCCCCCTCTCCCGGGGTCGCGCAACGTCATCCGACAATCGCGCCCGAGGCGCGGACGCCCGGATGTTCGCCGCGCGCGATCGGACACTGATCCAATTGCATGGCGCGTACCGTAGAACAAAAAAACACCCGGCGGTTTCCCGCCGGGTGTTCGTCGAAATGCTTCGACAGATCTTACCAGTTGCGCTGGGCGCGGAGCAGCAGCGTGAAGCTGTCCTGGTCCTTCAGCTCGTACACAGCGGTCGGCTTGGCCGTGTTGGCAGCCGGGCTGAGCACGGCAGTGCCCGAGTACTTCTGGTCGAGACGGGTCCAGTTGAAGTCGCCCGAGAAGGTCAGGTTCTTGACCGGGGTCCAGCGAGTGATGATACCGATCTGGCCGACGGCGAAGTCAGGGTTACAACCGGTGACACCGGCGAGACCGCCGAACACGCCGCCAGCACCGTTGGCGCCGCAGAGCGTGGTCTTGGCGAGCGTGCCGAACTGGGCCTGAGCGTAAGCACCGTAGAGCGCGGTGTTCCAGTAGGGATCCCAATTATGGGTGTAAGCACCACGGAAGCCCCAGGTCTTGACGGTTTCCTGCGAGCCGCCGGTCACGAACACGGTATCCGGAGCATTGGCGAAGCCGACGCTCTGATAGGCAATGCCCGAGCTGCCGTACATCTGGTAGGAGCTGCCCGCCAGGTTCTGGAAGTTGTAGCGGGTCGCACCGTCGGTGTAGACGCCCTGGATGTTGATCGAGTCACCCGCGCCGGTCGGGATGTTCTTGATCGACAGAGCGAGCTGAACCGCCCAACCCCACTTGTCCTCGGGGTGGCCAGTGGTCTCGGTCGCGCCGTAATAGGCGACGTGGTTGTCATGAGCGGCAACCGACGCCTGGAACAGACCCCAAGCCTGGTCGACACGGACCATACCGACGAGGTTCGGCGAACGCGAGCCGCCGACGGCGTTGGAGCCGTACGAACCGCCAACCATGCCAGCGGCAGTCGCGCCGTTCAGGTTGAGGTTGCCGGCCTGGTAGTAGGCCGTCGCATCTTCGGCCGAGAAGGCCGCCGTGATGCCCTGACCGAAGTCAGCAGTGTAGGTGAACTGGTTGACACCAGTGACCGTGCCGGAACCGCCGACGAGGCTGTCGATGTTGTTGCCGGGATAGTTGGTCCAGGGCGCGTCGAACTGCGACACGGCCTTACCCATGGTGAAGCCGGCGAACTGGATGAAGGCATAGTACACGCCGAGCGAACCACCCGAGGTGCCGCCGTCAGACGGATTGCCGACAGGAGACGCCCCAGAATAGGCCGTAGTACCCGTACCGGAGCCCGTACCGGTGTAGCCACCGGTCGTCCAGGTGAAGACCGCGTCGAAGTAGGTGCGGACGACGCCGTATTCGGTCGCGGTGCGCGTGTCGATGTTGAGATCCTGACGAGCGCGCATCGAGTAGTAGTTGCTCAGACGGTTGTGCGCACCGGCGGGAGCGCCGTTCGAGATGCCGTAGTTGCTGTTGGTGTTGAACGCGACTTCAGCGCGCAGGTAACCACCCAGCTTGATGCAGGTGTCGGTGCCCGGGATGTAGTAGAAGCCGGCGCCGTACAGCGAGCAGATCTTCACGTATTCGACGGCCTTGGCCTTCACGGGAAGATCGGCTGCGAATGCGCCGGAGACGGCCATCAGGCTGGCTGCCGAGCCGAGAAAGAGCGTCTTCGTCAACTTCATTGGTAAACCTCCACGTCGGTTCAGGGGGCTCGGCTCCTCGGCGGAGGCCGCTTAACCCTCTTTAATTTCCGTTCAATTCAGATCCGCACTGAAGGTCCGGACTGAAACGACAGCGAGGTGCCCCCCCTCCGTCGTACCTCACGTATAGTTTATAAAATTCATTGCCTCAATTTGTTGATCCAGTGAATTGAAACTTCGATTGGGGGTGTTGCCTGAGCGCAACAGGCGGGTCGGCCACATCCAATAAGTGTCTTAAAACAAAGGAAAAAGCCCCCAGGGGGCATCCCGGGGGCTTTCTTGGAGGTCTCACATCGCTGCCTGTCGCAACGGTCAAGAGCAGCAAATTCTGAGTGTGAGGAGACGTAATCTAATTAATTGTTTTTTGCAAGCATCGATGCGTCGGGTTTGGCTTTTGCGATGCGGCATCTACCGTTCCATCTTTACGCGAAGTCCGAGACGGCTCCGCAATATCCGGTTAAAACACTGCTCCAGGGCACAACAAGAAGAACGATCAGAGCAGAATGGGGCAGCTGGATGATCGAGAAGAGACTCGACAGGGCGATCATGGACTTCGTCTGGAACGTCGTCGAAATTCACTCGCAGCTGGAGAACATTCACACCAGCTGGGCCGGACTGCTGGGCATTACCCAGCCGCAATGGCTGATCCTGATGGCGATCACCGAACTGGACGAGGGGCGCGGCGTCGCCGGGATCGACATCGCCAACAAGCTGCGGGTCCACCCGGCTTTCGTGACCAACCAGACCAAGACCCTCGAAAAAGGCGGCTTTCTGTCACGACGACCGGCGGCGGACGATGCCCGCTTCGTCCTGATGTCGCTCACGGCGAAGGCGACGACCGAGATCGAGAAATTATCGAAGCGAAAGCTCGCCCTGAATTCGACGATGTTCAACGATCTGGACGAGAAGACCCTGGCTGAATTGAACGCCTCGCTCGCAATGATCGCCAAGAACGCCCGGCTGGCTGCACGATTGCTGGCTATCGACGCGTCCTGAGATCGGGCCGATACCGAGCCCAGAATGCGAGCCGGACGCTGCTGTCGTCGCGCCGCGAGGTCCTGCAATGCCGCCGGACCCAGGTTAGAGGTGGGTCACCGGGTCGAGCTTGCGGGCAGTTCCAAGCTTGCTGTCGAGCCACTCGACAATGAAGTCGTCGACGGCGACGAAATTCTCGACCTCGCCGAGGGGGTGCGGGACGTTGTTGGGCACGACGACCGAGCAATCGGCTCCAATCCGCCGGTAGTCGGCTTGCAGCTCGAGAGCATCCTGCTCCCATACCATGGAGCGACTCCCGACGACCATGAGCAGCGGGCACGGGACTCGACGCGGCGGCAGCATTGCCTCTCTCGAGACCTCGTCAGGGGAGGCCTGCCCGAAGCCGGTCATCCAGCGAAGTGACGCCTGACACATGACCGGCCGCACAAGCCCGCCGTCGCACACGGCGGCCGCGATCCTGCGATCCGAGAACGCAAGGCGGGAGGCATGAGCGGCGCCCGCCCCTTCGCCGTAGATACCGATCCGCCGCGGGTCGACATCGGGGCGGGCTTCGAGGTAGTCCAACCAGAACTGAAGCCTGTGCTCCGGCTTGAAGGAGCGATGAACGGTCGAATTGCCGGAATCGACGAGCAGCAGCGACATGGTCCCGCAGAGCGAGGCGGGCAACAGCCTGCTCATCATCGAGCCCAAGGTGGCATCGTCGTCGCTGACGCAGATCACCGCCGGCGCGGCAGAGCCGCGACGAAGCGCGGGCAGGAACAAGCCAGCCAGGGCGCCTTGATCGAAGCAGTCGATCTTGACGCGCTCAATCGGCAGACCCGCCTCTGTCTCGAGGCCTCTCAGGCCGGTGCCGACCTCGTCTGCGAGGTCGGCACTCTCGACATCTCCCGGACTACTCAGACTTCTGACGACTTCGAGGGCCGTCAGCGAGCACAGCCACGCTTCCCCGGCAATCTGAGCCGAACGCGTTTCGCGCGCGGATTCGGCCAATATCCGGTAATCGTCGGCGACCCTCAGCCAGTCCGAAATCCACAGATGCCGGTGCGACTCGTGCGCAAGCTCCATGACGGACAGGCTTTCGAAAAACTGCGAGGCTCGATCCCGCAAGTGAGCCAGATTTCGTCCGGCGCCGTCGCACGAACGGTGAGGCGAAGTTTCACCTTCCATGTCAGCCCCCGAACGCCGCCACCAACGATCGCGCGGACCTGCGTCCAGACTGGCCGGCGTCACGCTCTGCGCGGCGCCGCGCAGCAAAGCTGCTGCGCGAAGCGATCCTCATTCCAAACGAACGGGCCTGGACACAAAGTCCCGGCCGGCTCACCCCAATCGTCACGTCCCAGCTCCGTCGCTGATACACAGTTTAGCGCCACGCAACCGGCGAGGTTTACGCAGCGGGCTTTGTCGTTTCTTGTTGCGACCGGCGAGTCAAAACCACTCGTGCCGACACAAGAGTCATGCCTGTGTAAGCTTCGATTGTGAAAGCACGATGTGGTGAAGGGTGCAGCGCATTACCATCGTGTGCCAATCCCGCAGGAAGGCGCCAAGATCTTTCATTATGACAGTCTTTCGCGAAGGGTGTGTGACGACGACGGTCGCGCCCGCGAGGAGTGGAATAGCCGAAACGCCAACCCAATTCGGGAAGCTCAATCGTCTTGAAAGAACAAGGTCCGAGCCGCAGCCTCCGGGGCAGTGGCGCTCCTTGTATGCATTATCCCAGTTGCCAACTTCACGCCGTTCGCCTTACATGCCGACAACTCGCCCGCGGAGAACGGGCAGGGCTGAAAATTGTACACATTCAAAGGGACGGAGCATGGCGCGCAACATATTGATTCTGGGGGCTTCCTACGGCTCCCTGCTGGGCACGAAGCTGCTGATGGCAGGGCATAACGTGACCCTGGTCTGCCGCGCCAAAACCGCGGAGCTGATCAACCGGGATGGTACCGAGGTGCGCATCAAGTTGCGCGACGAGGCGGTCCATCGGGCGATCTTCTCGCGCGACCTGCCCGGCAAGCTCGATGCGGTCACGCCGGCCAATGTCGACCTTTCCCGTTACGATCTGGTCGGCCTTGCGATGCAGGAGCCGCAATACACCAACCACACGGTGCGCGTTCTCATGGTCAAGATCGCCGCGGCAAAACTGCCGTGCCTGTCGATCATGAACATGCCGCCGCTGCCCTATTTGAAGCGGATTCCGGCGCTCGCCGACATGGATCTCGAGGAGGCCTACACCAATGCGCAGGTGTGGGAGCGGTTCGAGCCGGGTCTGGTGACGCTGTGCTCGCCCGATCCGCAGGCGTTCCGTCCGCCGGAAGAAGCCGCCAACGTGCTTCATGTCGGGCTACCCACCAACTTCAAGGCATCGGTCTTTGCCGACGAGAAGCACAACAAGCTGCTGCGCGAGCTCGAAGCCGACATCGACGCCGTGACGCTCGACGGCCACGACGTGCCGGTGAAGTTGAAAGCGTTCGACTCGCTATTCGTGCCGCTGGCGAAATGGTCGATGCTGCTGACCGGCAATTACCGCTGCATCACGCCCAGCGAACCGCAGTCGATCCGCGATGCCGTGCACGGCGATCTCAAGCGTTCGCAGACGATCTACGACCATGTCGATGCGATCGTCCGCCGGCTCGGCGCCGACCCGCAGGACCAGGTGCCGTTCGCGAAATACGCCAAGGCAGCCGAAAGCCTGCTCAAGCCGTCCTCGGCCGCGCGCGCGGTCGCGAGCGGTGCGCCCTTCATCGAGCGCGTCGACCTCCTGGTGAAACTGATCTCGCATCAGCTCGGCGTCCCGAACGCCGAGATCGACCGCACCGTCGACACCGTGGACCAGAAGCTGAACGAGAAGATCGTGCAGGGTGGATCGGGCGCGCAATAACGCGCCCGATCAGGGACGATTGAAGCCAGATCAGGCCGGTCACGCCGACCAGCGCGACCGCGCCGAGTGCGGGATCGCCTCTTTGCATCGCCGCTCAGTCCAGCTTTGGCCCGGCACTGTTCCCGCTGTGGCGCAAATTCAACGATAGTCGTTGCACCTCATGGCTACGCGATCGGGTCGCGCCCCCGCGCGCGCGGACGGCTGATATCACGACTGCGTGAGACGGCCGCAGCTGCTCGTCAGATCCCGGCGCTTCGCGGGCAAAGCGAGCCGATTTGACGCGAAATCAGCTCCCGCACGTGCAGGTCCTTCATTCGCGCAAACGTTGCATGCGCGCAGGACGGGCACGGCGTCTTGCCCAGCCAGAGAGAGATGAGCACCATATCTTTCTAGATCAGGTTTTTATTACCTGTTAGCCGGTCCGCTTGTTCCGGCTGTTCGCAATGCACCGAGAGCCAGACAAGAACAACAAGAATGGATCAGGCGATGCGGAGCGTCGTCCGCGCAGTGGAGGCGGGCGCGACGACGATGAAGGGCGTGATCGACGCCACCGGACTATCCCGTCTCAAGATCGAACGCGCGTTGAATGCGCTGGAGAAGCAGAAGCTGCTGGTCCGCGACGGACAGGGCTTTCGCGCGACCGGCCTGCCGAAGACGATCCGGCCGGCCCGGCAATGCGGATCGTGCAACGCCTGCTGCGATATCCTCGAAGTGGCCGCGGTCGACAAGCCGGTGAACCAGCTGTGTCGGCATTGGCAGACGGGCACGGGGTGCACGATCTACGACCGCCGCCCGCAAATGTGCCGCTCATTCGCGTGCGCCTGGCTGCAAGGCCATCTCGACGACGACTGGTTTCCCGAGACGGCCGGCCTCGTCGTGCATTTCAGCCAGGACGCCGTCAATGTCACCGTCGACGACGGCTGCCCGGATCGCTGGCGCGGGGAGCCATATTTCAGCAAGCTCGCCGAATGGTCGTTGAATGGCATCAGGCGGATCGGAAACCGCGGCTATGCCACCCTCGTCGTCTCCG
Organism: Bradyrhizobium sp. R2.2-H; assembly: GCF_004346455.1. Taxonomy (NCBI): domain Bacteria; kingdom Pseudomonadati; phylum Pseudomonadota; class Alphaproteobacteria; order Hyphomicrobiales; family Nitrobacteraceae; genus Bradyrhizobium; species Bradyrhizobium sp. R2.2-H. The sequence goes on along the minus strand of NZ_SMBR01000005.1, from coordinate 102,723 downwards.
CCACCGAGCGATTCCTGCTGCTTGGACGCACTATCGTTCCCGATCCGACGCCGTTCGGCACCGCCTTCCTGCCGCTCACGGCCGACACATTCCGATTCTGGAAGGCGACATCGCCGGAGCATTTGCAGCGGCTGCACGAGCGAATCGCCGAGATCGAGCGGATCAGGCAGGAATTCGGCTCCTGCGCGATCCCCGAGACCGAGGACGATGATCCGCAAGCCCCCTATCGGCCCGCGCTTCTACGGTTGTCGGGGCACGCCTGAACCCCGTCGTGGGCAACACGGCATGATTCGCCCGCGCCGCTCGACGCGCCGCGACGGGATTGATAAGCCCCAGTCCGCGCATGATGGGGACTTGAGTCGGGGACATGACGGTTGCGATCGAGATGGGGCAGACCACGGCAGGCGCCGCGGCCGCCATGGACCTCGAGGAACTGCTGGCGACCCGCCTCCTGGTGCAGGGCAATTCGGGCTCCGGCAAATCGCACCTGCTGCGGCGGCTCCTGGAGCAGAGCGCGCCGTGGGTGCAGCAGGCCATCATCGATCCCGAGGGCGACTTCGTGACGCTGGCCGAGCGCTTCGGCCATCTCGTGATCGAGGCCGAGGACCATACCGAGCGCGGCCTTCAGGTCGCGGGCGAGCGTGCCCGGCTGCACCGCGTCTCCACCGTGCTCAATCTCGAAGGGCTCGACGCCGAGAACCAGATGCGGCGCGCCGCAGCCTTCCTCGGCGGCCTGTTCGACGTCGACCGCGACCATTGGTATCCGATGCTGGTCGTGGTCGACGAGGCGCAGCTGTTCGCGCCGGCCGTTGCCGGCGAAGTCTCCGACGAGGCGCGAAAACTGTCGCTCGGCGCCATGACCAATCTGATGTGCCGCGGTCGCAAGCGCGGGCTCGCCGGCATTATCGCGACCCAGCGGCTGGCGAAGCTCGCCAAGAACGTCGCGGCGGAAGCCTCCAACTTCCTGATGGGACGGACCTTCCTCGACATCGACATGGCGCGCGCCGCCGATCTGCTCGGCATGGAGCGGCGGCAGGCCGAAGCCTTTCGCGATCTCGAGCGCGGACAGTTCATGGCGCTGGGACCTGCGCTGTCGCGCCGTCCGCTGCGCCTGAACATCGGCCCGACCGATACAAGTCCGCGCAATTCGACGCCGCGGCTGATGCCGCTGCCGGAGGCGATGCTGGAAGATGCGCGCGCGGTGATCCTGGCGGCACCACCGCCCGATGCCAGCCGGCCCCAGCGCCGCCCTGCGCCGGATCTGCTGGAGCAGCTTCGCGCAGCGAAGGCGGCCGCCGCGCCGGAGATCCGGCCCGAGGTGGCCGAGGTGCCGGTCAGCGCAGAAGAACTCGCCGAGCGGCGCGAACGCGTCGCCCGCACCTTGCGCGCCGTGCTGGCGGAGCCCGATGCCGGCTTCCGCGCCATCGGCGTGCTCTATCAGGAGTTCGTGGTCCGCTGCCGCATCGAAGGCCTCGGCGCGGCGGTGCCGGACCTCAACGAATTCCGCCGCATGCTGGCGCATGCGCGCGCCGGGCTGGGGACTGATCTCACTGAAGACGACGCCTGGCAGGACGTCGCGCTGCGCGCCTCGATCCTGCCCGACGACATGCAGGGCGTGTTCATGATGATCGCGCGCGCAGCCAAGGAAGGCTGGCCTTGTCCCGGCGATGCTGCGATCGCCCGCGCCTACGGCTCGCATTCGCTGCGCCGCGCGCAGCGGCTGCTCGGCTACATGGAGGAGCAGGGCCTGATCGTCTGCCAGCTCGACGGTGGCGGACGCCGGATCGTGACCTTGGTGGAGCTCGCCTGGGCGACGGCGCCGGGTGATCCCAACGCCGATGACTTGCCGGTGGAACAAGTCCAGAGCGCGGCTTCGCTCTGAACCGGTAGAATCAGGGACGTCTTGCCACGACGGCCTCGGTCGCATCGAAGCCTTCTACCGCGTCCGCGGAACGTCGCCCGTCGTCCGAGAACATGCGGCGATAGAGCACGATCGAGGCGAGCCATGCGATCGCGAACAGCGCGATCACGGCGAAGCCGACATTCGCCAGCGACTCGTTCAGGCCGTCGACCAAAGTCCACATGCCGCCGGAGAGACCGAGCCGATCGCTGATCAGGCCGAGCGCTTCGATGCCGCCGATGAACAGGGCGACCGCGACCGAGGCGCCGGTGATCGTGAGATTGTACCAGAGCTTGCGCAGGGGATCGACGAAGGCCCAGCGATAGGCGCTGACCATCAGCGCCGAATCGGCGGTGTCGACCAGCGCCATGCCGGCGGCGAACAGCGCCGGGAAGACCAGGACATCGGCGAGCGAGGCGCCGCGGGCGGCTTCGCTTGCGGAGATGCTGAGCAGGCCGATCTCGGTGGCGGTGTCGAAGCCGAGGCCGAACAGGAACCCGAGCGGATACATGTGCCACGGCTTCGTCACCAGGCGGAACAGCGGCCCGAGCAGCCGCGCCAGCACGCCGCGCCGGGCGAGAAGCGCATCAAGGCCTGCGGCATCGTGAACGCCCTGCTCTCGCGCCATGCGAAACGTCCGCCACAGGCCGGCGAAGATGGCGAGATTGATGGCCGCGATCACCAGCAGGAACAGCGCCGACACCGACGTGCCGATCAGACCGCCGATCTCCTTGAGCAGGCTGTCACCGCCAAGACTCACGACGCCGAGCGCCAGCAACATGGTCGCGACCACGACCACGGTGGAATGGCCGAGCGCGAAATAGAGGCCGACGCTGCGCGGCGCGCCGCCCGCCTGCATCAGCTTGCGCACGACATTGTCGATGGCGGCGATGTGATCGGCATCGACGGCGTGGCGGAGGCCGAAGACCCAGGCCAGCAGCGCCGTTGCCATCACCGTCGGCCGGTCGCCGAACAGCGAGAAGGCCCAGGCCCATGCGGCGACGTTGGCGGCGACGAGCCCGCCGAGCAGCACCACCGTTCCGGGCTCGGCCGCCCGCACCAATTTCGTCACGAAGTTCATTCCGTCCCGCCACACACCCTGTCGCGCCAACGGTATGATTTTTTCATAGATTGGTCACACTGGCTAGTCCCGGAGAGGGTTCGTCATGCCCGCTCAGCCGCCCGAGGGCGCGTCAGCGCCTTCGAAGTGCTACGCTGCCTCGGAGCCGCCGAGATAGGCATCGCGCACCCGTGGATCATCCTTCAGCGCCCGCGCCGGGCCTGACAGCACGATCCTGCCGGTCTGCAGCACATAGGCTTCATGTGCGATCTCGAGCGCGAGGCTGGCGTTCTGCTCGACCATGAACACCGAGACGCCCGCCTGGTTGATGCTGCGGATCAGTTCCAGCACGCGGTCGACGTAGAGCGGCGACAGGCCCATGGTCGGCTCGTCCATCACGATCATGCGCGGCCGGCTCATCAGCGCGCGCGCCATCGCCACCATCTGCTGCTCGCCGCCGGACAATGAGCCGGCGCGCTGCGACAGCCGCTGACCGAGCTTCGGGAACAGCGTCAGCATCCGGTCGAGATCCAGCGCTACGGCCTCACGGTCGTTGCGCACGAAGGCGCCCATCAGGATGTTCTCGCGCACGCTCATGTCCGCGAACAGCCGCCGCGCCTCCGGCACCGAGGCGATGCCGCGGCGGACGATCTGCGGCGTGGAGAGGCCGATCAGTGAGGCGCCGTCGAACGTCACCTCGCCCGAGCGCGGTTTGACCAGACCGAGAATGATCTTCATCGTCGTCGACTTGCCGCTGGCATTGCCGCCGAGCAGGCAGACGATGTGGCCGCGCGCAACCGTGATCGACAGGTCGAAATGCACCTGGGCCTGGCCGTAGAAGGTGTTGACGTTGAAGAGGGACAGCAGCGGTTCGGGCGAAGGATTCGTCATGCCGCACTCTCCTGCTCCGTCGTGCCTGATAGCCCGTGGCCGAGATAGGCCTCGATCACCTTGGGATCACCACGCACCTCTTCGCCCGGCCCTTCCGCGATCTTCTTGCCCTCGTCCATGACGACGACGCGGTCGGACAGGCGCATCACCATCTCTAGCTTGTGCTCGATCAGGAGGATGGTCAGCCCTTCCGCCTTCAGCTCGGCGACGAGGCCCTGCATCTCCGCGGTCTCCGTCGGGTTCATGCCGGCGGTGGGCTCGTCGAGCAGCAAGAGGCGCGGCCTCAAGGCGAGCGCCCGCGCGATCTCGACACGGCGGCGGTTGGCGTAGGACAGGCTGTAGGCGGGCTGGTCGATCCGCGGCAGCAGCCGCTCGCCGAAGCGGGCGAGAATGGCCTTCACCTCCTCGCGCAATCGTTCTTCTTCCGCCTTGACGCCGGCGGGCCGCAGCAGCGCAAGGCCCAACTCCAGCAGCGGGCCGATCACCGGCACCGTCGGCTTCACGGCACGCAGTCGCGTATGCGCGCCGATCAGAACGTTGTCCATGACGCTGAGATTGCCGAACACGCGCCCGAGCTGGAAGGTGCGGGCGATGCCTTCGGCCGCGAGCCGTTCCGGCGAGAGACCGGTGATGTCCTGGCCTTCGAAGCGGACAGTGCCGTCATCGGGCCGATCGAGCCCGGTCACGAGATTGAACAGTGTCGTCTTGCCGGCGCCGTTCGGGCCGATGATGCTGATGAGCTCGCCCTTGCCGAGGTCGAGATCGATCGCATCGACCGCGGTGAGGCCACCGAAGCGGCGCGTCAGGCCGCGCAGGGACAACATGGGCGCCTGCTGCTCCGCCATCAGATCGTCCCCAACAGGCCCTGCGGCCTGAACCGCACCAGCAGCAGCAGCACGATGCCATAGATCAGGATGCGGTACTCGGCCGCGATGCGGAAAAGTTCGGGCAAGCCGACCAACGCGACCGAGCCGACGATCGCGCCGACGACGTTGCCGAGGCCGCCGAGGATCACGACCGTCAGCGCCAGGATGGATTGCTGCGTGTTGAAGGTCTCGTGGTTGATGTAGGAATAGAGATGCGCGGCGATGCCGCCGCTGACGCCGGCGGAGAAACCGCCGAAGATGAAGGCCAGCGACTTGTAGCGGTTCAGGCTGAGGCCATAGGCACGTGCGGCAATGTCATCGTCGCGGATGGCGCGAAAGCTGCGGCCGAGATGCGAACCGAGCAGCCGTCCTTGCACCAGGGCCAGCACGAGCATCACCGCGAAGCTGAACCAGTAGACCGAGAGCGGGCTGATCAGGTCATAACCGAACAGCGACAACGGCGGGATGCCTGAAATGCCGATCGGACCACGGGTGACGCTCTCCCAATTCAGGATCACCAGCGAGACGATTTCGCCGATGGCGAGTGTCGCAATCGACACATAGTGCCCGCGCAGGCGGAACGACGGCGAGATCAACAGCGTGCCGAGCCCAGCACTCATCAGGCCACCGCCGATGACGGCAAGGCCGACCGGAACGGCCAGCGTCAGTGACAGCAGCGCGGAGGTGTAGGCGCCGATCGCGAGCAGCGCGGCGTGACCGAGCGAGACCTGGCCCATCGTGCCCGCCACCAGCGTCAGGCTGAGCGCGAGCATGCCGAGCAGCCAGGCGTTGATCAGGGTCTGGAGCACGTAGGAGGACACCGGGAAGAACGGCAGCACTGCGAAGGCAGCAGCCGCGACCAACAGGGCCCAGCGCGGAATGCGGACCGGACGGCTCGGCGCGATGAAGGTGCCGGTGAGCGGCTCGGGCGGAGCCTGCCGCGCGCTTGCGAACAGGCCGTTCGGGCGCAGCACGAGCACCATGACCAGCAGCAGGAACGCGAACAGATTGCGATAACTGGTGCCGAACACGGCGACACCGTAGCTCTCCACCAGTCCGAGCAGCAGGCTGCCGATCACCGCGCCCGGCACGTTGCCGGCGCCGCCGACCACTTCCGCGACGACGCCTTTGAGCGTCGCCTGCAGGCTCATCGCGGTGTCGATCTGATTGTAGTACATGCCGACCAGCATACCGGAGACGCCGCCGAGCGCGGCCGCGATGCCGAACACCGCCTGATTGACGCGGTTGACGTCGACGCCCATCTGCATGGCGGCGTCGCGATCCTGCGCGGTGGCGCGCACCGCCCAGCCGAGCTTGGTGTAGCGCAGGAACACGAACAGCAGCAGCGCGCTGGTGAGCCCGACGCCGGCGATCAGGAGGTCAAGGGGTCCGATGGTGCCGCCACCGAGCTGGAAGCGAACGTCCGGCAGCTGGCTCGGCAGCGCGCGCGGATTGGGCGAGAAGGTCAGCATCACCAATTGATCGAGCACGAAGCTGATGCCGATGGTCGCGAGCAGCGGCGCGATGCGCACCGAGTTCTGAAGCGGACGCAGGCCGAACCGCTCGATGATCAAGCCGACCATTGCGGCGGCCGCCGCCACCACGATGATGGTCAGCGGCAGCGGCGTGTGCAGCCGCACCACCGCGACCCAGCCGATATAGGCGCCGACCAGATAGATCGATCCTTGCGCGAAGTTGATCAGCCGGCTGACGCCGAAGATCAGCGCGAGCCCGACCGCAACGAGGGCGTAGACATTGCCGACGATCAGCCCGTTGATCGTGTAGTCGAGCCAGGAAGACACGCAGCGTTCCTATTGAAGGGAGAAAGCGGCCGGAGCGCCCGCTCCGGCCATCAGGTCAGGTCGGCTTGCCGTCCCACAGCGTGAACTGGCCCTTGCGCACCACGAGCTCGGCGTTCATGGCACCCTTGACGCGGCGGCTCTCGACGTCGAACGTCGCCTGGCCGTAGATGACGCTGGAGACGTCCTTCACCTTGGCGAAGGCGTCGCGGATGGCCCGGCGGTCGGTGCCGCCGATCTTCACCACGGCAGCGGCCATGTTCATCGCGTCATAGGAATAGGCGTTGAAGGCGTCGGGCTCCTGTCCGTTGTACTTGGCCTTGAAGCCCGCGATGAACTTCTTCACCTCTGGCCGCGGATCTTCCGGGAAATAACGCGTGCCGAGATGGACGTCCTCGACCGCTTCGCCGCCGAGTTCCAGGAATTTCGGCGAGTACACCGAGCTTGCCGCGCAGATCGTCTGCTTCAGGCCGACCTGGCGGGCCTGGCGGGCGATCAGTGCACCGTCGGAATAATAGGAGATCAGGATCAGCCCGTCCGGACTGGCGTCGCGCACGCGCACCAGCGTCGAGCGGAAGTCGCGCTCCTCCGCGATGTAGCCCTCGGTCACCGCGATCTCGGCGCCGTACTCCTTCGCCGCCTTGACGAAATGGTCGCGGCTGGTGCGGCCCCAGTCGGTGTTGAGGTGCAGCACCGCGAGCTTCTTCAGGCCGAGGCGCCTGACGGCATAGGACGCCAGCAGCGGCTGCTCGTCGGCCTGGCTGACGGACGTGCTCCACATGAAGTCGCCGCCCTTGGTGAAATCGGGGTGTGAGTTGGTGAAGCCGAACTGCACGAGGCCGCCGCGCTGATAGATCGGCGAGGCCGCCATCGAGGCAGGACTCGAGAAATCGCCGAGCTCCATGACGATGCGGGGATCGGAGACGAATTTCTGGGCGATCGCCACCGACTGGCGCGGATCGCTCTGGCTGTCCTCGAACTGGTAGGCCAGCTTGCGTCCGTTGATGCCGCCGGCGGCGTGAATCTCATCGAGCGCGAGGTCAAAGCCCTGCTTCCACTGGGCGCCATATTGCGCATTGGGCCCGGTCAAGGGGCCGCTGACGCCGAGCAGGATCGGTTCGGCGGATTGCGCCAAGGCGGCGCGCGAAAAGGCGGCTCCCGCCATCACGGCGGCGAGTGAGCCCCTGACCAGGGTACGGCGATCGATGTTGCTCATGCACGGCTCCATCCATTCAATGTTGAAACAGCAGCAATTCTCGTGCCGGTGAGATTGCCTATTTCGAGGGCTCGCCGAGCGACAGCATCAGCCGGTTCGCCCAGTTGAAGAACGAGGCGCCATTGATGACGTCGACGATCTCGGCATCGTCGAGGCCCGCACGGCGCAGCTCCTCGATATTGTCGGGACCGAACGCGATCGGCGTCGCGGCCAATGCCACGGACGCCTTGACCACGGCATTCCAGCGTTCGCCGAGATCGGCCTTGATGCCTTCGTCGAGCAGGCGCTGCACGTCGTCGCGGCGTTTGGAGTAGGTGCTCGCGAACCGCGCATGCACGGAGGCGCAGTAGATGCAGCCGTTGTAGCGCGAGGTCGCAGCCGCCGCGAGCTCGCGCTCCGCGCGCGGCAGGCCGTCGGCGACGTTGTAGAAGATGTCCTTGTCGGTCCTGGTGCGGGCCTCCAGCACCTCGGGATCGCGCACCAGGAGCCGGAAATATTCCGACTTGGCGCGGGCGCGGTCGACCAGACCGGCGAAGTGCCGTTCGGTCAGCTCGGTCTCGGGCAGCGGATCGATCCACGAGACCCAGCCGAGCTCGTCCTGGGTGAAGACGACCGGCGGATTGACGGTGCTCATGATGCGACCTCCTGGGCGTATGCCGCTGCGAGCGTGCGCAATCCGCTGACGACGCGCACCTGGAACGACAGGAACGCAACGAGCTGGGAGAACGTGACGATGCCGGTGGGCGACCAGCCGGCCGTCAGCAGCGCCTTCATGTCGGCGGACGCAGCATCGCGCGGGTGGAACACCAGGAGATGCGCGTGCTCCAGTGCCGCGACCAGCCGGGCGCCGAGGACAGGTTTGCGCTCGGCGCTGACGCGATAGATCAGCCCGGCCTTGTTCTCGATCGACAACGGACCGGCCGGATAGGCGCCGTACGGCCCGGACGTCCTGCCGCGCGCGATCTCGCCCTTGATCGCTTCGAGCAGGGGCGCTCCATCCGCGCTCGTGGCAAGCTTCTCGCGATAGAAGGCGGCGACGGGGGACTCGCCATGAAGCCCGGTCACGAAGGCCGCGACCGCCGCGCGCTCGGAAAGCGAGAACTCGCTCGAATCGGTCGGATCGAACAGCGAGAGATAGCTCTTCTGCGCGTTCTCGCGCGCCTGCGGACGCCGCGCGCGGATGGCGTCGAGAACCGATCCCGGCTCGATCCCGGCGAGCGTGTCGATGATGTCCAGTGTACCCATCAGTCAGCCTCGTGCAGCGCGAACATGTTTCATTCCGGCTAGCCCGCCAGCGCCACTTCGGGTGCCGTCCGGGTCCAGCCCAGCGCCGGCGCGACCTTGTCGGCGACGAGCTCGATCGATCGCAGCACATAAGGATGCGGCGCATCGACCGAGTGCACCTGGAAGACGAGATCGGTCACCCGCTCGAGCGTGGCATCGGTGCGGAGCGAGGCGATCACCTCATCGGCGGCGCCGACATGGGTGTCGAACGCAGTGATCATCTCCTCCAGCGTCTCGCCCGGCCTGGCGTGACCTCCCTTGAGGAACTGCGGCAGCGCGCGCCGCAGTCCGATGTCTGCGAAGCGCATCGCCTCGCGATGGTCGTCGGCGACGAAGACGCTGCGCGAGGCCATGATGCGGGGCTCGCATCCCGGCGGCAGCGCTGCGAGATAGGCATCGATGATCGGGTTCTGGATCTCGGCGAGCGTGGCTTTCGGCGCCTCCTTGGCCCGCGGCTGGGTGCGCGACAGCAACAGGCCGTCGCCGGCCTTGCCGGCGCGGGCACCGCCCGCGACCGAGAATGTCGCCTGCCAGATGCGCTTGTCCAATTGTGGCCGCAGCGGATAGAGCGTGTCGCCCCCGTCGAGCGGCTGGCCGACCAAGGCCGTGCGAACGATTTCGAGATTGCGCGCAAAGATCTCGTTGCGCTGCGCGCTGTCGAGGCCGAAAGCGGCAAAGGCCGAAGGATTGCCGCCGGTGCCGACACCGAGCTCGAAGCGGCCGTTGCAGAGCAGATCGAGCACCGCGGCGTTCTCCGCAACCCTGACCGCATTCTCCAGCGGCAGCGTGACGATGCCGGTGCCGAGGCGGATGCGCGAGGTCTGCGCGGCGACGTAGCCGAGGAACGTGAAGGGCGATGGCAGGCCGCCCTCGCGCTCGTGAAAATGATGCTGCGCGATCCATGCGGAATCGAGCCCGGCCTTCTCGGCGTGCACGATCTGCTCGGCCGCAAAGCGATAGCGGTCCGCCGGCGGCGCCTCGTCGAGCAACCGCGTGAAAAATCCAAGTCTCTTCGGCTTTGCCGACCGTGTCATGCCCACCATCGTTCGCTCACGAGCCTCCGGAGTCCAGTCTCTTGCCGTGCCATCACTCAGCCTTGCCCCCGGTCTCTATTTCCGCGAAGACGCGCCGTGCGACGCGGACTGCGTCCAGAGTCGCCGGCCAGCCGCAATAGGGCCCGGTGTGGATCAGGATTTCCCGGATTTCCTCCCGCGTAAAGCCGTTCCGTATTGCGCCGCGCAGGTGGATCGCGAGCTCGTGAGGCCGGTTGAGCGCCGTCAACATCGCGAGATTCATCATCAGCCGCGCCTTGATGTCGATGCCCGGGCGCTTCCACACCGTGCCCCATCCGGCCTCGGTCATGACCTCCTGCATGGCCATCGCGAAATCGTCGTTCTGCGCTTCCGACCAGGCGCGGTCGACATAGTCGTCCCCGAGCACCTTGCGTTTCAGCGCCATGCCCTCGTTAAAATGAGCCGACGTCATCTCGTCCATCTCCTTGCGGAACCCTGCCTCGCGCAAACCTGTGTCGTCGTCCCGGACTGCCTATGCATTGCCGACCGCCACATGTGCGGAAGGCTCCACCCAGCGCTGCCCCGGGATCGAGCCGAGCAGCAATTGCGTATAGGAATGCTCGGGCCCGGCGAACACGGACGCCGTCGGCCCCTGTTCGACGATCCGTCCGTTCTGCATCACCGCGACGAAGTCGCAGATTTGCGCGGTGACGCGCAGATCATGGGTGATGAACACCAATGAAATGCCGAGCCGCTGACGCAGCTCGGCGAGCAGATCCAGCACCTGCGCCTGCACGATGACGTCGAGCGCGGAGACCGGCTCGTCGGCCACAACCACCTTTGGCTCGAGCGCCAGCGCACGTGCAAGGCCGATGCGCTGGCGCTGGCCGCCGGAGAACTCATGCGGATAGCGCTCCAGCGCGGCGGGATCGAGACCGACCATGGTGAACAGCTCGGCCGCCCGTGCGTAAGCGGTGCTGCGGGGAACACCGAGCTCGAGCAAGCCCTGAGCCACCAGATCGCGCGCCCGGCGCCGCGGATTGAGCGAGGCGAAGGGATCCTGGAAGACCATCTGCATGGCCTGCGAACGCTTGCGCAATTCGCGCGGCTTGAGCGCGCCGTAATCGATGCCGTCCAGCCAGATCTTGCCTGCGTCGGGTTCGAGCAGGCGGACGATGCAGCGCGCCAGCGTCGACTTGCCCGATCCGCTTTCGCCGACGACGCCGATCGCGGCGCCGCGCGGCAATTCCAGACTCACCTCGTTGACGGCCAGCGTCTGCCGTTTGCCGAAGCCGAACAGGCCCGGTGAGGCGTAGACCTTCGAGACCTTGTCGAGCACCAGCACGTTGTCCTGAGCCTGCGGGCGCGGCGGCGGCGCGATCAGCTTCGGGACCGCGGCGATCAGCCGGCGGGTATAGGGATGCTTCGGTGCCCCGAGCACCTGCTGCGCCGTGCCCTGCTCGACGATGCGGCCGGACTGCATCACCGCGACGCGATCGGCGATATCGGCGACGACGCCGAAATCATGGGTGATGAAGAGCACGCCCGTGCCGGTTCTGGCCTGAAGCTCGCGGATCAGGGCGAGGATCTGCGCCTGCGTGGTGACGTCGAGCGCGGTGGTCGGCTCGTCGGCGATGAGCAGGCGCGGCTTGAGCGCCAGCGCCATCGCGATCATCGCGCGCTGACGCTGCCCGCCGGAGATCTGGTGGGGGTAGGACCGCATGACGCGCTCGGGATCGCGGATGTGAACGCTTTCGAGCAACGCAAGGACGCGGGCGCCGATCTGCTCGCGGCCGAGATCGGTGTGAAGCTCGAACACTTCGGCGATCTGCCGTCCGATCCGCTTGATCGGATTGAGTGTCGTCATCGGGTCCTGGAAGATCATGCCGATGCGCGCGCCGCGAATGCGGCGCATCGCGCTTTCCGGCAGGGAGGCGAGATCCTGCCCTTCGAACAGGATGCGGCCGCGCGCAATCGAAGTCGAAGGCGGCAGCAGGCGCATCACGGCGCTTGCCGTCATCGACTTCCCCGAGCCGCTTTCGCCGACGACGCAGACGACCTCGCCGGGCTTCACGTTGAGCGAGACGCACTCGGCGGCGAATGCGCGATCGGCCCCGGGTGGAAGGCTCACCGCGAGGTCGTCGAGTTGGAGCAGCGGCGCATCGCGGTCCGCACTGACTGACAAGCCCATCGCACTCACGCCGCAACCCCCGCGATCGTCATAAGCCTTTGATGATCTCCAGCAGGCCCGGGTCCGATGATGTCCATAGCTTCCGCCCTGCACAAGGCGGCATTGTGCAAGGCTGCTACGTCGTTATTCGGCCCTTCGCAAGCCGGAGGCCGGAACACGCGCCGTGCGGCTGAAATCGGAAAATCCATTCTCTGCCCGGCGCCGCGCATGGAAGCGATCAACCTCCGACACGGGCGCGCGGCGGCGACGCTTGAATCGGCTCCGGCCGCGCCGGATCGGACGACACGTCGGGCACCGCAAGCATGGCTTCGAGCTGCCGTTGATAGGGCGCGCAAGACAGCTTGCGCTTCGCAAGCCAGGTATCCTCGAACAGCGTGCTGCGATAGCGTTCGCCGGAATCGCACAGGATCGTGACGAGCGCGCCGCGCTCGCCGGCCGCGGCCATCTCTTGCATGATCAGCAGTGATGCCCAGAGGTTGGTGCCGGTCGATCCGCCGCAGGACCTCCCGATGAACCGGGACATCACGCGCGCCGCGGCGATGCTCGCCGCATCCGGCACCGCGATGGTACGCTCGATCAGGTCCGCGACAAAGGAGGCTTCGACCTGCGGCCGGCCGATGCCCTCGATCACCGAACGGCCCCGCCACGTCCGCACGTTCCGGTCGGCCATGTGTCGGTGGTAGACCGATTCCACGGGATCTGCGAGGCAGAGCCGCGTGGCGAGACCGCGATAGCGGATGTAGCGGCCGATCGTCGCGGCCGTGCCGCCGGTGCCGGCGCCGCACACGACCCAGGTCGGAACGCGATGCTCTTCCTCGGACATCTGATGGAAGATCGACTGGGCGATGTTGTCGACCCGCCAGTCGACCGCGCGCTCGGCAAAGGTGAACTGGTCGAGATAGCAGCCGCCGGTCCCATCGGCGATGCGGATCGCAGCGGCATAGATCTCGCCGGGCTCGTCCACGAGATGGACCTCTCCGCCGTTCGCGACGATCTCGGCCTGCTTCTCCGCCGTCGTCGTGCTCGGCATCACCGCGATGAAGCGCAGGCCGAGGAGGCGCGCGAAATAGGCTTCGGACACGGCCGTCGAGCCGCTGGAGGCCTCGACCACCGTCGAGTTCGGGCCGATGCGCCCGTTGCAGAGCGCATAGAGGAACAGCGAACGCGCAAGGCGATGCTTGAGGCTGCCGGTCAGATGCGTCGTCTCGTCCTTCAGGTACAACGTGAGGCCGGGCATGCTGGGCAGCTCGACCTTGAGCAGGTGCGTCTCGGCGCAGCGTGTTCGTTCCATCTCGATGCGGCGTATCGAGGCGTTGACCCATTCACGACAAGGCGGCGTCATCGGCGAAACTCTTCCAGCTATGTCGCGAGCGTAGCGAAGCCGGGCCGCAGTTTGCTTGCTTCCTGCCGCCTTTGACGGCAGCGTGACGAATTTTTTTGCTCGCAAATGCGAATATCCAGCAATAGCATTGTCGTGGAATTGAGCTCGGCAACACGAAACTTCCACTCCCTTCGCTGCATTCGGAGACCGCATGCTCGACGAACTCGATCGCAAGATACTGGCGACGCTCCAGGTGGACAGCAGCCTTTCCGTGCAGGAGGTCGGAGACCGGGTCGGACTGAGCTCGACGCCGTGTTGGCGCCGGATCCAGAAGCTGGAAAGCACGGGCTACATCCGCCGCCGCGTCGCCTTGCTCGACGCCGACAAGCTCAATCTCGGTGTCAGCGTCTTCATCGCGGTCAGGACCAACCAGCACAACGCCGAATGGGCGGCGCGCTTCAAGAAGACCGTGATCAGCTTTCCGGAAGTGGTCGACTTCTTCAGACTCAGCGGCGACGTCGACTATCTGATCCGCGCGGTCGTGCCGGACATCGCCGCCTATGACGACCTCTATCAGCGGCTGATCGCGAAAATCGATCTGCACGACGTCTCGTCGATGTTCGCGATGGAGCAGATCAAGTCCACGACCGAACTGCCGCTGATGTATGCCTCGACCGGCCGCGGCCGCGAGGGCTCGTCGCGGCACTCGGCGGCGATGTGAGTTCGCCGCTTCAGCGCGCGACGGCGGCCGGCTTGTAGCCTTCGTTCGGATCCGACACGTCGTAGGCGGCGAACTGCTCGTAGAAGACGTCCGCGTCGGCCTGGAACAGATCGCGCGATATCGCCTGCACCAGCGCCGAGACGCCCCAGGGCATGCCGTTGATGCCGGTGCAGATCGGCCCCTCACTCATGAGGCCGGCACCGTTGAGCAGATGCAAATTGCGCAAGGCCCGATCCGCCTCCGAGGTTCGCCCCACCGCCTGGATGCCCGGCGTCAGGTACGGATAGTTTGCGATGTGGGTGTCGACCCGATCGGAGCCCGGCGTGAAGCGATCCCTCCAGAACAGCATGTCCGGAACGAGGGGCGCCAGATAGGGCACGTTGGCGAGGTCGACCTTGAAGCCGGTGCCGAGGATGGCGAAGTCGGCCTCGAAGGTGCCGTTCGGCGTGGCGATCGCAAGTCCGTCGCCGGCCGCCTGCATCGCAGTCCAGCCGTCCGAGAGCCTCAGGTCAAGATTGGCGTGCGCGCGGCAGCGCTCCAGCGTGTCGGCAGGCGGCGGGGTCGGGAGCGCGAAATAGCGGCGCATGAAGCGCAGCTTGCGCGCATCGTCGAGCATGCGGAAATTGCGGAAGAAGCCGGCGAATTCGAGATAGCGCAGTGCGCTCACCTCCGGCAGGCGCGGCCGCCGCACCGAATGCCGGACTTCGCGCGCGCCGGCCTCCAGTGCAGTCGCGGTGTTGTCGAACGCCGAGGCGCCGGCGCCGAGCACGGCAACTCGCTTGTCCTTCAACGCCGCAAAATCGACCGGCTCGGAACTGTGCGCCCATAGATGCCGGGGCGCGCCATGCGCGAAATCCGGGATGTTGGGGCCGCCGGCACCATCGATGCCGGTGGCAACCACCACCTTGCGCGCCACCACGACGCGCGAACCGCGCGGCGTCTCCAGCGTCACACGCAAGGCCTCGCCCGCGTATTCGATCCGCTCGACGCTGGTGTTGTTCTCAACCGGCAGCGCGAGATAGTCGCGAAGCCAGAGCAGATATTCCATCCACTCTTCCTTCGGGATGCGCACCAGTTCGTCCCACGCCCCGGCGCCCTTGCGCGCTTCGTACCAGGAACGGAATGCGGCCGCGGGCAAGCCGTTGTCCGGCCCGGTCAGCTCCTTGACGGTGCGCAACGTCCGCATCCGCGCCCAGGTGACCCAGGGCCCCTCCTGGCCGGGATCGCAGCGATCGACCAGCAGGACGTTGGTGATCTGCTCGCGCAGCAGCCCGAAAGCCGCCGCGATACCCGCCTGCCCGGCGCCGACGATGAGAACGTCGACCATCGAGGTGCCGTCCTCGGCCTGGTGCTGCAACGGCCAGGCGCGCGCCGGGTAGGAAAACAGCTTCATCTCGTGGCCGAGCCTGTCTTCCAAAGCCTTCAGGGAGCTGTTCATGTCGATGCCGTCTGTTCGGATGGGGTTTCGATCAACGGCGCCTGCGCCTTGGATCGAAGGTTTCATTGAGCGCCTCGCCCACGAGATTGATGGCGATGACGGTCA
Source organism: Bradyrhizobium sp. R2.2-H (assembly GCF_004346455.1). Lineage (NCBI taxonomy): Bacteria > Pseudomonadati > Pseudomonadota > Alphaproteobacteria > Hyphomicrobiales > Nitrobacteraceae > Bradyrhizobium > Bradyrhizobium sp. R2.2-H. Next base: position 86,918 of record NZ_SMBR01000005.1, on the reverse strand, counting down.
CGAAGATCGCGATTCCCGGAAACACCGAGAGATAGGGCGCGCTACGCAGCGCCGGCCGGCCGATGGCGACCATGCCGCCCCACGAGATCACGTTGGGGTCGCCGAGCCCGAGAAAGGACAGCCCTGCTTCGAGCAGCACGGCGGTGGCCACCATGATCGAGCTCGTGACGATCACCGGCGACAGGCAATTCGGCAGGATCTCGGCGAAGATGATCCTGGCCGGGGGCACGCCGACGAGGCGACAGGACAATACGAATTCGCGGTTACGCAGCGACATGAACTCGGCACGCACCAGACGCGCGATCGGCGGCCAGGACACCACCGCAATGGCGCCGATGATGGCGCCGATCGACGGCTCGAGGATCACCACGAGCGCGATCACGAAGATGAAGTTCGGCGGGGTCTGGAAAATCTCGGTGATGCGCATCAGGAGATCATCGACCCAGCCCTGCACATAGCCGGCGATGGCACCGATCAGGATACCCACCGCGATCGCGGCGGCGGTCGCGGCGACCGCGACGATCAAGGACACGCGCGCGCCGTAGAGCAGGCCGGCGACGACATCGCGCCCGAGCGTGTCGGTGCCCAGAGGCGTCGCCGTGCTCTGGAACGGCGGCGTATAGGGCGTGCCGACCGCGGGCCAGGGTCCCTCGGGAAACAGCAGCGGCGCGAACACCGCCGCCGCCAGAATCGCGAGCAGGATGGCACAACCGACCAAGACCTGCGGCCGCCCCCACGGCGTCTGCCGGAATGCCCGCAAGGTCATGCGGACACCTCGATGCGGGGATCGATCCAGGCCGAAACCAGATCGGTGACGAGATTGGTGATCACCACCAGCAGCGACGAGCAGAACAGGATGCCGAGCAACAGGTTGACGTCGCGGGCGAAGATCGCATCGAACGTCAGCCGCCCGAGGCCGGGCCAGCCGAACACGGTCTCGACCACGACGGAGCCGCCAAGGATGCCGCCGGCGTTGACACCGAGCATGGTGATCATCGGCAGCAGCGCGTTGCCGACGACATGGTTCGTGTAGGCCTGCCGCCGGCTCATGCCCTTGGCGTAGGCGGTACGAACGAAATCGAGCGAAGCGACGTTCAGCACGGAGGCACGCATCAGGCGGATGAACACCGCCATGTAGAATACCGTGAGCGTCAGCACCGGCATCACGGCGTGGCGGGCGACGTCGAGGACGCCGGCGAGGCCGGAACCCGGCACGCCGATCGTGCGCATGCCGCTCGACGGCAGCCAGCCGAGCTTGACCGTGAACAGGAGAATGAGAAGCAGACCAAGCCAGAACAGCGGCGTAGCGTAGCCGATCAGCGCCAGGAGCGAGATGACGACGTCGGACAGCGAGTTTTGCCGGACGGCCGCGAGCGTGCCGAGGCCGATCCCGAGCAGGAACGCGGTCCCAAGCGAGGCAATCATCAGGATCGCGGTTGCCGCCAGCTTGTCGGCAATCAGAGCGGCGACCGGCATGTTGTCCTTGAAGGAGTAGCCGAGATCGAGACGCAGCAGGTTGAAGGCGTAGCGCTGGAACTGCACCCACAGCGGCTGGTCGAGACCGAACCGCTCGCGCAGCAGCGCGACATAGCCGGCATCGCCGCCGCCGCCCTGCCCGGCCATCACCTCGGCGAGATCGCCTGGCGCGAGGTGAACCACCGCGAAATTCACGCAGACGATGCCCACGACGATGACGCAGGCCTGTGCGAGCCGACGGAGCAGAAATATGGCGTAGTGGGACAATGGCGTCTTGCGTCCTTGCTAGCGGGCGAGATAGGCCTCGGCGAAACTGCCGTGAGCGCCGAGCGGATCGACCTCGATATTCATGACCGTCTTGCTCTTGATCGTGATGTAACGTGCGTCGGCGATCGGAAACAACGGAAGGTCCGTCATGACGATCTTCTGGAAATCGCGGAACAGACCGGCGCGCTTCGCCGGATCGACCTCGGTCTGGGCGTCTTCCAGCGCCTTGTCGGCCTCCGCGCTGTTGTAGCCGCTGCCGTTGGAGAAGGCGACGCCGGGCACGATGTTCTTGGACCAGTAGAAGCGTTGGATCCCCACGGTCGGGTCGGTCAGCCCGAATGCTCCTGTCGAGGTGGTGTCGAAATTATAGTCCTTGTAGACGCGGCGGTAATAGGTCGGAAAGTCCTGGTTCCTGATGTCGACGGCGATGCCGAGCTGCGCCATCTGCTGCTTGAAATAGTCGCCCGTGCGCGAGAAGTGGTCACCAGCCGGCAGAGGATCATGGGTGATCTTGAAGCGCAGCCCGTCGCTCTGACGCTTCATGCCGGCCTCGTCGAGCAGCGCATTGGCCTTGGCGATGCTGAACTCATATTGAGGGACATCGGCCGTATAGAACTTTGCGTTCTCGTAGGAGATCGGCCCCGTGGCCGCCTTGGCGAAGTCGAAATAGATGCTCTTGCGAACGAAGTTGCGATCGATCGCGTGGTACATCGCCCGGCGCACGCGAACGTCCTGGAAATAGGGACGCCGCAAATTGAGCTCCATGAAGGCCTGGAACGCCAGCGCCTCGCTGCCTTGCACCGGGATTTCGAGCGTCGGCAGGGCCGCAAGCCGGTGCGCATCGGCCAGCGGTACCGGGATCGCACCGGCAACGTCGAGCTCGCCCGCCTCCAGCGCGACCGCACGAGACGCCGCGTCCGGTATGATCACCATCACCACACCGTCGAGATAAGGCTTCGGCGCATCCCAATAGTCCGGATTTCGTTCGAAGATGATGTACTGGCCGCGTTGCCACTCCTTGAACTTGAAGGGACCAGTGCCGATCGGCTTCAAATTGGCGGGATTGGTGAGGATGTCCGTACCCTCGTAGAGATGCCGCGGCAGGATCTGGGATTCCACGGAGGCGAGAGAGTTCATGACATAGGGAGAGGGGCGCTCGAACTTGAAGATCGCCGTCAGCGCGTCAGGCACCTCGACGTCGGCCAGATAGCGGTAGGTCGAGCGTCCGCGCGGATGCAGCTCCTTCCAGACTTTCAGCGCCGAGAATTGGACGTCGGACGCCGTGAACGGCTTGCCGTCGTGCCACTTCACGCCGGGCCTGAGCTTGAACGTGATCGACTTGCCGTCGGCGGAGACATCCCAGGATAGCGCGAGCTGCGGCTTCGGATTGAGGTCGAAATCGTAGCGCGCGAGCCCGTCGAACAGCTTGCCCGAGATCTCGTAGATCTGCCCGGTCGAATTGAAGGCGCCGGTCAGCATCACCGGTTCGGCGATCCACATCTTGAGCAGGCCGCCTTTCTTCGGAGTGGCGGCGTACGCGCGAGTTACGACGGCGGGCATCGCGACGCCCGCAAGTCCGGCCGCAGCAAAACCGGCGACCACATTCCGTCTGGTGAACGACATCGGCAAAACCTTCTCGCGTTGAATTTCGTCAGTCGGAGTAGACAAATCCGCCGGATGCCTGACGGGTCGGATAGGCATCGATGCGGCTGATGTTGACATGCGGCGGGGCCGACAAGGCGAACATGATCATGTCGGCCATGTCCGCCGGCTGCAGCGGCTCCTTGCCGTCGAGAAACTTTTCCTTGGCGAGTTTGGCGTCGCCGCTCGACACCGCGAAAGCCTCGGTCGCCACCCGGCCCGGCACGATCTCGGTCCAGCGAATGCGCGACCCGTTGGTGTCGAGCCGCATCACGTCGAGGAATTGCGACACCGCCGCCTTGGTCGCGGAGTACATCGCCGAGCCGAGCATCGGATAATGGCCCGCCATCGAGCTAACGATGACGACGTGCCCCTTGTTGCGGCTCATCATGCCCGGCAGAACGCAGCGCGTCAGGTGCGCCACGGCTCGGAAGTTCAGGTCGATCAGCTGATCGATCTTCTCGAAGGGGTAATCGTATAGCCGGGCATTGTGCGAGGCGCCGGCATTGTTGACGAGGATATCGACATCGAGGTCGCCGATCGCCTTGCGGCAGGATTCGGCGTCGGTGATATCGAGCGCGTGCGCGATGCAGCCCGTGCGTTCGCTCAGTTCCTTCAGCCGCTCGGCGCGCCGGGCGATGGCGTGCACCTCAAATCCCGCGGCGGCGAGTTTTTCGACCGTCGCGGCCCCGATGCCGCTCGATGCTCCCGTCACCACAGCCGTTCGATACGATCCCTGACCCGGCACAAATCTCTCCCAAATGGCCTGCTCCGGAATGAAATGATCGCATCAGCGCATTGGAATTTTTTTGCCTTTTTGACAGGAGAGCGAATGACTGATCGAGTTTTCATCTCAGCGGGGCGGATTTCGCGCCGTTTGCGCCCCCCTACCAGCTCGGCAGCACGGCGCCCTTGAACTTGGTCAGCACGAACTCCTTGACCTCCGGGATGTGATAGCTGTCCACGAGGATCTTGACCCAGGGCTTGTCTTTGTCGGCGGTGCGGACGGCGATCAGGTTGACGTAGGGGCCCTTCGGATCCTCGCGCAGGATCGGATCCTTGACCGGATCGAGGCCGGCCTGGGTTGCATAATTGGTGTTGATCGCGGCGGCGTCGACGTCGTCGAGCGCGCGTGGCGCCTGCGCCGCGTCCACCTCGACGAACTTCAGCTTCCTGAGATTCTCGGTGATGTCGAGCACCGTGCGCTTGAAGCCGACATCGTCCTTCAGCTTGATCACGCCCTCGTCGCGCAGCAGCAGCAGCACGCGGCCGCCATTGGTCGGATCGTTCGGGATCGAGACCTTGCCGCCCTCGGGCAGGTCGGCGAAGGCATTATGCTTCTTCGAATAGACGCCGATCGGGAAATTCACGGTCAGGCCGACGGCCTCGATCTTGTAGCCGCGGTCGGCCTTCTGGTTGTCCAGGTAAGGCTGGTTCTGGAACGAATTGGCCTGGATGTCGCCGGAATCGAGCGCCGCGTTCGGCACCACGTAATCGGAAAACTCGAGCAGCTGGATGTCGAGCCCCTGCCTGGCGGCGATCGGCTTCACGGCCTCGAGGATCTGCGCATGCGGACCCGGCGTCACCCCGATCTTGATGGTCTCGGCGGTTGCTGCGGCGGACCAGACGGCGAGCACGGCCGAGAGGATCAAAGGGAGGCGAAACGACATTTTGGTCTCCGTAGGTCGACACACAAATATGGAACCGTATTCGCTTCCCCGCCGCGCGAAATCAATGAAATGGAAAACCATATTGGCAGGCCCCCGCGGACGCACGTTCTCCATTCGACATCAAACGGAAAAGAAATCACGCCGGGCATTTCATGTGTGGCGATTTCCCGGCCGCGGCAATGATTCTTTCGCCAGCGCAACACTCCGAAACTTGATGGATCTGCGCCTGCCGGGTTAGCGTTTCGGTGCGGCCTTAGAACTTCCCCAAGTTCACCTAGATCGCACCGGATCGCCGCCTGGGTCTCTCAGGCAGGCGATCCGGGTCCCCGCCAGGGGCGCGCTCTCCGCATCGTCATTTCGTCGCATCCCCGCCTTGCCGGCATTGCCGCCCCGGCCGTCATGAAACATGATGGGTTGCCGGAAACGGTTTGTGCAGGTGGAGGTCGTCCGATGAACGAGAATGAGATCCGCGGTTTGATCGCCGAGGTGAAGCAAGGCAGGCTGTCGCGACGCTCGTTCATCCGGAAAGTCGCCGCGATCGGGATCGCGGCACCGGTCGCGAGCCAGATCCTCGTGTGGCACGACGTGGCGATGGCAGACGCCAGGCTTGCCTACAAGCCGACCAAGGCCGGCGGCGGCGGCACGCTCAAGATCCTGCTCTGGCAGGCGCCCACCCTGCTCAATCCGCATTTCGCGATCGGCACCAAGGACCAGATCGCCACGCGCATCTTCTTCGAGCCGCTCGCCGGCTGGGACAAAGACGGCAATCTCATTCCCTGCCTGGCCGCCGAGGTGCCTACCAAGGCGAACGGCGGCCTTGCCGCGGACGGCATGAGCGTGATCTGGAAGCTGAAGCGGGGCGTCAACTGGCACGACGGCAAGCCCTTCACCGCCGACGACGTCGTCTTCACCTGGCAGTACGCCGCGGACCTCGCGACCGCGGCCTACACCACGGGCTCCTACAAGGACATCAAGGTCGAGAAGATCGACGACTACGCCGTCAAGGTGCTCTTCAAGGCGCCGACGCCGTTCTGGGCCGACCCGTTCGTCGGCGGCTCGGTTGGCCAGATCCTGCCAAAGCATCATTTCGGCGACTATGTCGGTGCCAAGTCGCGGGAGGCTCCGGGCAATCTCAAGCCGGTCGGCACCGGTCCGTACAAATTCGTCGAGTTCAAGCCGGGCGACATGATCCGTGCCGAGCGCAATCCCGACTATCACGTCAAGAACCAGCCGCATTTCGACACGCTCGAGGTCAAGGGTGGCGGCGACGCGGTGTCTGCGGCGCGCGCGGTGCTGCAAACCGGCGAATACGACTTTGCTTGGAACATGCAGGTGGAGGAGGAGGTCCTCAAGCGCATGGAGGCGGGCGGCAAGGGCAAGCTCGACATTACGCCGTCCGGCAATGTCGAGTTCATCATCCTCAACACGACGGATCCCTGGACCGAGGTCGACGGCGAGCGCTCCAGCGTCAAGACCAAGCACCCGACACTGTCCGATCCCGCGGTTCGTCGCGCGATCAATCTCCTGATCGACCGCGATTCGATTCAGAAATTCATCTACGGGCGCGGCGCCCTCGCAACCGCGAGCTTCGTCAACGCGCCCAAGCAGTTCAAGTCTCCCAGGCTGAAATACGAGTTCGACATCGACAAGGCCAACAAGATCCTCGACGAGGCCGGCTGGACCAGGGGCGCGGACGGCATCCGCGAGAAGGACGGCAAGAAGCTCAAATACGTCTTCCAGACCTCGACCAACGCCCCGCGCCAGAAGACCCAGGCCATCATCAAGCAGGCCTGTCAGAAGGCCGGCATCGAGATCGAGATCAAGGCGGTCACCGCATCGGTGTTCTTCTCCTCCGACGTCGGCAACCCCGATACCTACTCGAAATTCTATGCCGACATGGAGATGTACAACACGACGCAGCCGCAGCCCGATCCGGAGCGCTTGCTGAACCAGTGCGTCTCCTGGGAGATCGCCACCAAGGACAACAAATGGCTGGGCCGCAACAACTCACGCTATTCCGATCCCGAAGCCGACAAGGCCTACAAGGCCGCGCAGAAAGAACTCGACCCGGTCAAGCGCGCCGCGCTGCTGATGAAAGTCGACGAGATCTTCTGCGGGGCCAACGTGTTCCTGCCGCTGCTCTCGCGCCACATCGTCAACGCAAGCGTCAACAGCCTCATGACCGACATCTCCGGGTGGGACACCATCACGTGGAACCTGGCGGCGTGGTATCGGAGCTGAGGGGAAGTTCGCCGAAATCTCTCGGGTCCCGGACAAGCTCCAGCGCGGATAAGCGCATCAAGAACGCGCATGAATACGCTTATCGCGGTGCAGCGCCGGGATCCGGAAGACGACATGGACCGAATCCCTTCCATTGTGTGCTCCAGATCACAGCCGAAGCACGCGCCTTCCCCTACAAAGACCAGGCATGGCCGCAAACAAGGTAACGGCGGTACGCACGAGCTGCGGAGACGATCGACAGCTACGGACTTTCGAAAGCCGCCGGGGCGAGGAACCCGGCGGCTTTTCTCCTTCTTTCGAGAGGTACGGGCAATCAAGCTCTCAGGAACGGTAGAGCAAGCGAGACCCATCAACGCCCCAAAGCGCGATGACGATTGATCGCAATCGCATCGCGCCTTAGTGCCACGTCGTGTCCGCTTTCGACGATCACCACCCTGGCTTCGGGAACTTCGGCCGTGTTGCAGGTGCGGGGCATGCCCTCGCCTCAGCGGCGGCCGGCCAGCTTCTCACTCCAGACCCGGAACCGATGGTTTTCGCAGACCTATCCCGGTCCGTGGCAGGAGAGGCAGGTCTTGTCGGTCACAGCGTATCCGGCGTCCGCAACGTGTTCGACTTGTCCTCGTTGCGCAGCTCCTGCTCGGCGGCGTGCCAGAACTCTTCCTCGCGGCCTTCAGGCCTGCCGGCTTGCTCCCACAAGCGATGCGCGCGTTCTCTGATCTCTTGCTCGGTCGGCTCGGACAATTGCACCTCCTGCTTTGGAAGCACGGCCCCACCCTTGGGGGTCTGGGGGGCTTGGAGGCGGGGCCGTGCAGGCCAGCCATCGGCGGCGACGCTGGCCCGCCGAGTCAAGCTTCGACCATGTGCAAGAGTTCCTGCGCGCCCGTCCACGCCGGGCGGAATCCATTCTCACCAGCGAAATTGCGGCTGGCCCCGGCTATCAAATAGCGGCTGCGCCGTCGCGCTCTCGCGGCGCAATCCGCCCAAGCGCACTCGGCCTCCCTGCACGATGGTTGCACGGCCTATGCCGTGCTCCCGGAGCCAGAGACTTGCTGGCGGCGCACGATCCAGCTGCTAGCTGTAGAAGATGCCTCCGTCCACGTTGAGGGCCTGGCCGGTCACGAACGCGGAATCATCCGACGCAAAGAACGCTACTGGACCGACGACGTCCTCCGGTTGGCCGAGCCGGTGCAGGTCGGTGACCTTCTCGAAATAGGCAACTCGTTCGGGATCGCGGAGATTGTTGAGCCCCATCTCCGTCACGATGATGCCCGGGCATACGGCATTGACCGTGATGCCGTGGCCTCCGAACTCCATGGACGAGACGCGCGTGAAGCCGACCACGGCCGACTTCGATGCAGCGTAGTGGGACTGTCCCGGACCGCCCGTTCGTGCCGCGAGCGAGGCGATGTTGACGATCCGTCCGTATTTGCGCTCCTTCATATGGGGCACCACGGCCTGGGTCATCTGGAACACACCGCGCGTGTTGACGGCGAACGTCTGGTCCCACGTGTCGGTCGTCAGTTCGTCGATGGTCGCCAGTCTGAGGATTCCCGCATTGTTGACGAGGACATCGATGTGCCCAAGTCCCTGGATGGCTTCAGCCACCGCCCGCCTGCAATCGCCGACATCGCTCACATCGCCCAGCACCGGGATGCATCGGCCGCCAAGCTTCCCGACCTCTGCAACTGTCTCGAGAAGGACCTTCTCCTGGGCAGCGATGTCGGTCAGCGCGAGATCGTAGCCGCGCCTTGCAAGGCCGATGGCTATCGCGCGGCCAATTCCGCGGCTTGCTCCCGTCACGATCGCATGTCGGGCCATGTTGCGTTCTCCCTGTTGTTCGTATGAATAGTTTCTGCCGGTGTGAATGGATCAGGCGCGAGCGGCCTTGCGGACCGGGAGGGTGTTCATGGCCTTCACGGTCTCCTCGAACGAGACGAGGTTGGCGCCCGAACCCAGCCCCGTCGCGACGATCGCGGCGGTCGCGGTCGCGAGCCTGGCGCAGTCGAGCAGGTCCCAGTCGCGGGCGAGACCAACGATGAAGCCGCCGGTGTAGGAATCGCCGCATCCCGAGGTATCGCGGACCGCGACCTCGAACGCCGGCACCGTGAACTGACGTCCGTCGCGTGTCATCACGAACGAACCATCGGCACCGAGAGAAATGGCGCAGGCCCCCGCGCCCTTGTCGATGAAGAACCGCGCACACGCGGCGGGATCGTCGGTTCCGACCATGGCACTGGTTTCATCGATGCTCGGCATGAAGAAGTCGACATAGGGCAGCAGCGGCTCGACCAGCGCCAGGGTTTCGCGCCGCGCCTGGATGAGATCGAGCGTCGTCGTGCAACCGGCCGCCTTCGCATCGCGCAGCAATGCGACGGAAGGCGCTCCATCCATCGCGAGCAAGGAACCGACCCCGCCGAGATGCAGAATCTTGCTCCGGCAAGCGGCCTTTTGCGTGTCGGGCGCGATACGCCAGCGGGCGGAGGCGCCCCTTGCGTGCATGACCGGACGCGAGCCGTCGGGCCGGATCGGCAGGATCGTGGCCGAGGTCGGACTGCCGGCCATCCGCTCCATGAGAGAGATGTCGATGCCTTCACGCTCCAGCGCGTTCAGCATCCAGTCGGCCTTCTCGTCGGAGCCGACGGCGCCGACCGCGAGCGCCTTCAGACCGAGGCGCGCGCAAGGGACGACCGTTCCGCCGGCAGTGCCCGCGACCGCGAGCCGAATTTCCTCGATCAGCAAGCGACCGCCACCCGGCGGAATCTCGGTGACCGGGACCCCCAGAATATCCAGAATATAAGTACCGCAGACGCTGACGTCGTGAGAGTGAGCCATGATTTCTCGCAGGACAGTGGTTTGATCGTGATCTAGCTCGAACGCTGGGGGATCTTGGGCGCGCCGTCGCTATCGCGCAGGCCGTACTGCCCCCATCGCTTCAGGATGCTGTCGATCTCCTCGTCCGGCAGCAGCGGAGGAGAGCCGAGTTGAAGACAGCCGTGATACTGCTTGGCCAGCACCTCGACCTCCACCGCGAGCCACATGGCCTTGCGCAGGTTGGGACCGACGGCGATCAGCCCGTGATGCGCGAGCAGGCAGGCGCGGCGATAGCGAAGCGCGTCCAGGGCGGCCTGCGACAGCTCGGCCGTGCCGTATTGGGCATAGGGCGCGCAGGGAATGTCGTTTCCGCCGGCAGCGGCGATCATGTAGTGAATCGCGGGGATCGAGCGATTCATGATCGCGATGATCGTGCAGAAGATCGGATGGGCGTGAACCACGGCGCCAACCTCCGGCTTCGACCTCAGGATGTCGAGGTGAAAACGCCATTCCGTCGACGGAACGTTGCCGGCCGACGCGGTCCACGAGCCGTCCCACTTCATGGCCACGATGTCCTCGGGCCTCATGCGGTCGTAAGGAAGACCGGACGGCGTGAGCAGGATGCCGTCGTCGGTTCGGACGCTGATGTTTCCGGACGTTCCCTGGTTGATGCCCTGCGCCGCCATCTCGCGACACGCGTCGATGATGGATTGACGGAGTTCGAACTCTGCTTCGCGGCCGGTCATACGTTGCTTCCACTCTGGTTCATGCACTTGCTCCGAGCTGGACCTGCCGGTCGACCAGCAGCCAGGTGGCGCGCGCGGTTGCCAGCACCTCCTGCTCCGCATCAAACAGGGCGCTTTCGGCAAAGAGCTTGCGGCCTTCCCGCCCCGTCGGCCACGCCACCACCACACATCGATCGCCGGGACGCGGCCGGCGATCGATCCGAGCGGCCATGCGTCCGAGCAGAACCGTCTCGTCACCGTTCAATCCGAGGTGACGGGCGCCCACGCTGCAATAACCGGTCGGGCAATCGAGAGCGGCCCAGACGAATTCGGGCGCGACATGACCGTCCTCGCCGGACAGACTGCCGTGAGGCACCCAGGAGGCCGCGAACACGACGGGCTTGCCCGGGACTGCCCCCGCCTGCAGCGGACCTGCGAAAATCCGGAGACCGTCGCCATGGCCACGTGCGGGGCCGCAGACGAAGCATCCCGGAAGGTTGTGGGTCTGCTCGTCATAGGGTGTTCTACCGACCGCCTCTTCGGCCGCCGCGTAGCCCACCCTGGGAACGTCCGACACATCGATGCCTGCTGCACGCGCCGTCGCGAGCAGTTCGTCTTTTTCGCGCAACTCGATCCCGCCGTCGGCCTTCGTCAGCACGTCGAGCGGCCGCTCCAGCGGCGGCGGGGCGCGCAACGTCACTTCGGCGTCTCCGGCGACGTGCCTTGCGAGACATCCGCAAACGTAGCCTCCGTTGCCGGAATTGGGCGGGCCCCGGAAGCGTCTGTCGATGACCAACGATGCCATTTCAGTTTTCGTCCGCGACGTTCAGCGTCCCATCGCGAAGAACTCGTCGTTCGGACGCATGCTGGTGACGTTGGCGAGGCGGTTCGACATGCCGAAGAAGGCAGCGATGGCGGCAATGTCCCAGACGTCCTCCTCAGAGAATCCGTGTCCCTTGAGATCCTGAATGTCGGAGTCGCCCACCTCATAGGCGCGCGCCGAGACCTTCATCGCGAAATCGAGCATCGCTCTTTGCCGCGCGGTGATATCGGCCTTGCGGTAATTGGTGGCGACCTGATCCGCGATCAGCGAATTCTTCGCGCGCACGCGCAGGATGGCTCCATGTGCGACGACGCAATACTGGCATTGATTGGCGCTGCTGGTTGCGACGACGATCATCTCGCGCTCGGCCTTGGTGATCGGCCCGGGCTTGTCCATCAGAGCGTCGTGATAGGCGAAGAAGGCCCGGAACTCATCAGGACGATGTGCGAGTGTCAGGAAGACGTTGGGGACGAAGCCGGACTTCTCCTGAACCGCCTCGATCCGCGAACGGATATCCTCTGGCAGCGTTGCGATGTCGGGAACGGGAAAGCGGCTGATGGCGGGCGCAGACATGTTGCAAGCTCCTGTTAGACTGCCGCAAGCGCGACGAGCGTTTCCTGATAGGCCTCGAACGCATCGCGCCGATCGGCGGCGTACGGCTCGACTCGCACGAGGCAGGTATGGGCCGAGCAACCCTGGCCGAATTGAGAGGTGCCGATATCGAGCGTGAGCACGTTCGGATTGCCGGCGACCTCGAGGCCACTATTGCCCGTCGGCGTGAACCAGGCACCGGTCGGAAGCACCAGCACACCTCGACGGACCTTGTCGGTGACCTCTGCCGTCGCGAGGCACTCCCCGCGGCCGTTCCAGATGCGGATGGTCTGGCCGTCCTCGACGCCGAGGGCAGCCGCGTCGTCAGGATGAAGGCGAGCCTGTTCACGGCCATTGCGTTTCATGGCCCGGCTCGATGCGCCGGTTTCGAGCTGACTGTGAAGACGGCCGGCCGGCTGGTGCGAGATGAGGTGCATCTGGCCGGCGTCGGAGGCATTGCCGAGCCATTCGGCCGGCTCGATCCACGCGGGATGCGAGCGGCAGTCGGCATAGTCCAGCCTGGCCAGAGTCTCGCTGCCCAGCACGATCTTTCCGCTTTCGGTCCCGAGCGGGTGCGCCTCCGGCTCGTTGCGGAAGTCGGCCAGGAACGTATGCCCTGCCATGACCGGGCAGCGGGCATAGCCGGCTTCCCAGAACGCATCGAAATCCGGCATCGCGAAGCCGAAGCGCTGCGAGGCATCGCTGCGGCAGGCTTCGTAGAGATGCCGGACCCAGCCCATTTCGTCCCGGCCCTCGTTGAACCGATCGGCCACCCCGAGCTTGCCTGCGATCGCGTCGAAGATCTCGAAGTCGGAGCGGGATTCGCCCAGCGGCTCGATCGCCTTCTTCATCGCCAGGATGAAGTCGGAGCGCCTGTTGCCGGCAAGATCGTTGCGCTCGATCGACGTGGTTGCCGGCAGCACGATGTCGGCCCGCTGGGCTGTCGCCGTGAACATCGGGTCCTGCACGATGATCGTTTCCGGCCTCGTCCAGGCTTCCGACAGGCGATTGAGGTCCTGGTGATGATGGTAGGGATTGCCACCCGCCCAATAGACCAGCCTCGTATCCGGATAGGTGCGGATCTCGCCTTCGTAGCTGAACGGCCTGCCGGGATTGAGCAGCATGTCACTGATCCGCGCCACCGGAATGAAGCTGTCGATCGGCCTCGTCAGCTGTGAAATGGCAGGAGAGCGGCCCAGATTGAGCGGTGCCCCCACGCCTCCCAGCGAGGCGTAGCCGTAGCCGACGCCGCCGCCCGGCAATCCGATCTGGCCGACCACCGATGCAAGCCCGAGCGCCGCCCAGAACGGCTGTTCGCCGTGATGGGCGCGCTGCAGGCTCCAGCTCACCGTCAGCATGCTCCGCGTGTCGACAAGGCGCCTTGCGAGCTCGGCAATCCGGCCTGTGTCGAGCCCGCAGATGCCGGCGGCCCACGCGGCGTCCTTGCGTCCGCCATCCGCCTGGCCTTCGAGATAGCGAAGAAGGCGATCCGCGCCGCTGGTGCAGCGCGCGAGGAAATCCGCATCGTGCCGGCCCGCCTTCACGATCTCGCCGGCAAGGCCGAGCATCAGCGCAGCGTCGGTGTTCGGCCGGATCGGCCACCATTCGGCGCCCACCCAGAGGGGCAGATCGTCCTTCAGCGGCGAGACGTGGACGACCTTGACGCCGCGTTCGACGATTTTCCTGAGATAGGTTTCGAGCCGGTGGCTGCCAATTCCTCCGGCCTCGTTTTGCGCGGTTCGCGGCGAGAGAGCACCGAACACCACCAGCGTCTCGGTGTGTTGCGCGATCGTGTCGAGCGTATTGGCGCGGCCGCCGCATGCGTCGTCGCTGCCCAGCGTGTGGCGCAGGATCACGGGACCAGCCGCGATTGAATAGGTGTCGACGTGCCTGGTGAAGCCGCCAACGAGATTGAGCATGCGCTTCAGAAGCGAAGAGGCATGATGCAGGCGGCCGGAATTGGTCCAGCCATAAGAGCCGGCGAAGATCGACGCGTTGCCGAACGTGCCGGCCACGCGGCGTACTTCGTCGGCGACCAGCGTCGTCGCCTCGTCCCAGCTCACCGGCACAAATTTCTCGCGGCCGCGGCCCCGGCGATCGCTTTTCTCGCGCTTGTCGAGCCAGCCCGAGCGGACCATCGGCCGCAGCACGCGCCGCTCGGGGTTGGCCCATTCGGCAATGGAATGGATGATCGGGGACGGCGCCGGATCGTGCTCGAACGGCTCGACGCCGACGATGCGATCGTTCTCGACGAGGATCGTGTAGGCACCCCAATGGCTGCAATGCGGGACCCGCTTGATCCTGCTCATGCGTCGACCGCTCCAAGCTCGCGGCGCATCTGCGCGGCGAATTCGGGATAGGTCTCGGCGAGTTCGTCGAAGACTCGGCCGCGGAGCAGGTCGAGCGTTGATCGATCGGGCAGCGGGGTCTGCCGCGGCTCAGCGTCATGAACGAAACGAAAGCCGGTCGCTTGCTTGATCTCGGCAAGATCGTGCCCGGGGTGAACGCTCTCGAGTTCGAATCCGGGCCGGGTCTTGTCGAACCTAAAGAGCCCCTTGCCGGTCAGGAGAGCCACGGGGCCGCCGCTGCGAAATACGCCCTCGGGACTGACGCCGGGGGCACTGATGAAATCCACCTTCTCGACGAAGACGCGCGGCGTATGCTCTTCGCGGAACAGAATGACTCGGGGCACGACGAAATAGAGATAGGCCGATCCGAACGAGCCGGGCCAGCGCACGCTGGAGCGCGGATAATCACCGGTGCCGACGAGGTTCACGTTGCCGAAGCCGTCGATCTGGCCCCCGCCGAGGAAGAACGCATCGATCCGGCCCTGACCGGCACAATCGAACAGCTCCGCCGAACCGTTGGTGAAGAAATTATGCTCGACAGAACCGAGAATGGAGATGCGTGGGCCGACGGTGCCGCCAGCCTCCTTCATTGCGCGCAGCAGCATCGCGCCGGCGGCGGGAATCGGAGAGGAGGCGCCTACGGCGACGTGCCTGACCCCGTCGAGCAACCGCGCGATCGTGCAAATCAGCACTTCGCGAGGGAGAACGTCGGCCATCACGCGGGCTCCATCTGCGCCTGCGCCATATAGGCAGAGAAGCCGTCGGCCGTTCGCGCGGCCTTCGCGTAGCGTGCGATCTCTGCGCTATCGGCTGGATATTCGCCCCACAGACCGTAGGGCCACGCCCCCTTCGGAGCGCGCGCGACTGCCGTGACGTAGAGTGCCGGCAGCACGCCGGCAGCGCTCATCTCGTCGGCGAGCAGGTTTTCCTCGACGATTCGCTCCACCGTGACGAGAACGGTGCGCGAAGCGTAGGCCATGGCGGTAAGCTCGCGTCGACGGCCGATCCAGACGTTGCCGAATCGATCAGCCATGGGCACGTGGAAGATCGTGACGTCGGGCTTGATGGCGGGAATCAGCACGATCGGATCGCCTCCGTCCGCCAGCGGATTGTCGACGACGCGCCAATCGTCGCGATGGCGGAGCAGATCCGTTCCGATCAGCCCCCGGAGCGGCATGAAGGGACTACCCTTCTGCGCCGCCACGAGGCCTGCATGGATGGCAGGGCACGTTGCGTCCTTCAATCGAACCGCCCCATCCTTGACGGCCGCATTGAACCGGGGCGCTCCACCCGCTTCACCCAGCGAGACGGCGCTGGTCTCCACCGTCCGGACCAGACCTGCGCCGATGAGCTGGTCGACCTGTAATCCGCCGGTTGGCACGCAGACGAGATCGAGATTGCCCGCGCCATGCTCGATGATGGGCCGCGTCATGGCCATGGAGACGCCGGCGTAGTCGACCGGCAGCGCCACGCGCATCCCCGGCTCGATGTGCTTCGCCATTGCGCGAGGCTCACTCAACACCATCATCCTCCCTGCGATATGTTCTATATTGTAGAACGCTATTCCAAGTTTATGTTAGGCGGATCGGGATGACACTGTCAATCTGGCTTCACGAATGGAGCCTTTGTTTGCAGGGGATCCCGGCTTCGCATGGATCGCAGCGGCGCGCCATCGCGCCGCGATCGGGTGTCTCGACTTGACAAGACGGCGCGCTGCGCCAACAATAATTGGAATAGCGTTCTACAATATAGAACAATTTGGGAGGAGAGAATGGGTGAGCCCGCGGCTCTGCGCGCAATGCGCTCCGGCGATGCGAACGCTGGGACGTCGCCGACCGGCCGCCTCCGGGAACGCGACGCGATCGGATCGAGCATCGCGGTCCGCGACGCGGTGAAAAGATACGGCAGCTTTCACGCGGTCGACCAGATCAGCATCGACATCGAGCCGGGCGAGTTCATCACGCTTCTTGGCCCTTCCGGCAGCGGAAAGACGACGCTGCTCAACCTCGTGGCGGGATTCCAGAGCCTCGACAGCGGCGAAATCCTCGTCGACGGCAAGCCTGTCCACAACGTTCCGACGCACAAGCGCGGCTTCGGCATGGTGTTCCAGAGCTACGCGCTGTTTCCGAACATGACGGTCAGCCAGAACGTCGCGTTTCCACTTCGCATGGCCGGTGTCGACCGGGCGACTGCGGAGCGACGCGTCGCCGAAACGCTGGAGATCATGCGGCTGACGGAGCATGCGACGAAGTCTCCTTCGCAAATGTCGGGCGGACAGCAGCAGCGCGTCGCGATCGCCCGTGCGATCGTCAGGAGGCCCAAGGTCGTGCTGATGGACGAACCCCTCAGCGCCCTGGACCGGCGGTTGCGCGAGCAGATCCAGATCGAGATCCGCGACCTTCACCGGACCATCGGCAGCACGATCCTGTTCGTGACCCATGACCAGGGCGAAGCCCTGACGATGAGCGACCGCATCGCGGTACTCAACGCCGGAAAGATCGTTCAGATCGGCCGCCCGCTGGACATCTATCGGCATCCGATCGATCGCTTCGTCGCCTCATTCGTCGGCGAGAGCAATCTGATCGAGGCTGAGATTCTGCAGAAGCGCGGATCGACGCTGACTATGAAAAGCCGCGCAGGATACGTGTTCAACGCCAAAAGCCGGGACACGATCGACGTTGGGCGCGCAACGGTGCTCGTGCGTCCGGAACGCATCGCCGTGTCGAACGAACCGACTGCGAATTCCGCGCCCGTCAGCGTCACGTCTGCGATCTTCCTCGGCGAGATCCTGCGGATCGAAGCCCAGATGGACGGCGGAGAGCCGCTCCTGATCAGGTGCACCGACATGGCCGACCGGCCCCTGCCGACCGTCGGGGATCGTCTGCACGTGAGCTGGAGCGCCGCGGACTGCTGGGTGCTTGCATGACCTCGGCATCGTTCGGCGTCCAGGCGGAGCGTCCTGCGGATCTCGATCTCGTCAGGAGGTTGAAGGATCCGGCGCTGCTGCTCCTGCCCGCGCTCGCGTTTCTCGCCTTCATCTATCTCCTGCCGCTGATCGATCTCATCCGCATCAGCGTGGGCGGGCCGTCGTGGTCGTCCTACTTCGAGCGGGTGTTCGCCATACCGCTCTATTGGGATTCGCTCGTCCGCACGATGCAGATCTCGGTCACAGTCGCGGTCCTGTGCCTGCTGTTCGGATATCCGACCGCGCTGCTCATTCACCGCAGCCGCGGCATTACCCAGGCCCTGATCGCGACTGCGATCGTGCTGCCCTATTTCATCGCCATCCTGATCCGGACCTACGCCTGGATGGTCCTGCTCGGCCGCAACGGGCCGGTCAACAAGCTGCTGGTTTCGATCGGCATATTGAGCGAGCCCGTGCAGCTGCTCTTCAATCGCGGCACGGTGCTTCTCGGCATGACCGCGGTGCTTCTGCCGTTGATGGTGCTGACAATCTATTCCAGCGTGGCGCGGCTTGATCAAAGCCTGACGCGCGCGGCGCTGGCCAGCGGTGCCGGACCCATTGCGGCGTTCTGGCGCGTGATGCTGCCACTGACCTTGCCCGGCATGGGCGCCGGCTTCCTGCTC
The DNA here is from genome assembly GCF_004346455.1 of Bradyrhizobium sp. R2.2-H. NCBI lineage: Bacteria > Pseudomonadati > Pseudomonadota > Alphaproteobacteria > Hyphomicrobiales > Nitrobacteraceae > Bradyrhizobium > Bradyrhizobium sp. R2.2-H. The sequence continues at coordinate 68,737 of NZ_SMBR01000005.1, read as the reverse complement.
GTCTTCGTCGCCGCGATCGGCTTCTTCATTACGCCAACCCTGCTCGGCGGACCCGGCGACCAGATGTTTGCCATGCATATCACCCAGCAGGCGGACTCGGTCACATCGGAGGGATTCCTGCAGGCGTTGGGCGTGGTGCTGCTGACGATCACACTGGCGGTGGTCGCGGTGGCCGGACGCTTCCTCGGATTCGAGTTCATCTGGGGCGGCCGCAAGCTGACGGAGGCCACACCGAGGACGACAGACCGCCACGCCGCCGATGTCGGACGCCGCAGCCTCGGCGCCGCAGCCGCCGACGTGATCGGCTGGCCGCTTCTGAGGCTGTTCGGGCGCCTGCCCGCGAGCTGCGGGACCTGGACCGTCCGCATCATGGGCGGCCTGGTCATTGCCATACTGATCCTGCCGATCATCGTGGTGATGATCATTTCGTTCAGCAGCGCAAGCTATCTGACCTTTCCGCCGCCGGGCTTCTCGCTGCGCTGGTATGAGCAGTTCTTCTCCGACTCAAACTGGATGCGGGCGTTCTGGACATCCCTGGTCGTGGCGGCGATGTCCGCCGGCATCGCGATCGTGCTGGGCGCCTCGGCGGCCCTCGGCATCGTCAGGAGCAGCATTCGCGGCAAATCAGCCATCATGCTGCTTCTGGTGAGTCCGATCATCGTCCCACCGGTCGTGCTCGGCCTGTCGCTCTACAGCCTGTTCCTGCGCTTCGATCTCGTCGGCTCCGTCTTCGGCCTTGCCGCGGCGCATGCGATCGGCGGCCTTCCCATCGTCGTGGTGATCCTGTCAGCATCGCTTCAAGGCGTCGATACCAGGCTCGAACAGGCGGCTGCCGTCCATGGCGCGTCGTCCCTGACTGTGTTCCGTCTGGTGACGCTGCCGGCCATCATGCCGGGCCTGGCTGCCGCGACATTCTTCGCCTTCCTGCACTCGTTCGACGAACTGGTGCTGACGCTGTTCCTGTCGAGCGCGGAGCTGAAGACGCTTCCGCTCATGCTGTGGGGCGACGTCAACTATCGGCTCAACCCGGTGCTGGCCGTGGTCTCGACGCTGGAGGTGCTTCTGGTGGTCGCCGGGCTCGCCCTTGCACGCCCCGTTCTCGCGACGTCGCGGAAAGCGGCGTCACAATGATCGATTTCAACAGGAGGAAAGAGAAATGCTGGGAATGAAACGCTGGCGACTATCGGCTTCCGTATTGGCCTCGGCCCTGTGCATAGCGATGGGGACGGGTCTGGCTCAAGCGCAGAGCAACGTCGTGATAATGCAGGATCCGGGCGGCGGGTATGGCGATGCATTGCGCAAGGTCATGTACGACCCGTTCGAGAAGGAGACCGGCATCAAGGTCGTCACCGTCCAGGAGGCCCGCAGCGGCCCGCGCATCAAGGCTCAGGCCGAAGCCGGCAAGGCGCAATGGGATCTGACGTTCATCTTCGACCAGGAGACGAAGCTGCTCGGCGACTGCTGCCTGGCCGATATCGACTATTCCAAGCTGTCGGACGGGGCGAAGCAGACGCTGGCGGCGATGCCGGACAATCTGAAGCGCAAGAAGGGCGTGGCCTTGCAGGTGATCGGCGTCGGCCTCGTCTACAACAAGGACAAGTACAAGGGAGAAAACGTACCGACGAGTTGGGCCGACTTCTGGGACGTGAAGAAATTCCCCGGCCGGCGCTGCATGCCGGCCTGGCCGCGCTTCGTGTTCGAAGCGGCGCTGATGGCTGACGGCGTCGAGAAGAGCAAGCTCTACCCGATCGACATGGAGCGGGCGCTGAAGAAGGTCAAGGAGATCAAGCCGCACATCGCCAAATGGTGGACGACGTCGGCACAGCCGCCGCAGCTCCTGCTCGACGGCGAGGCCGACATGTGCATGGCCTACACCGGCTCGATGAGCAAGCTCGCCCTGGAGGGAGCGCCGATCGACCTGACCTTCAACCAAGGCTTCGTCTACTACGACTTCTTCTCGATCCCAAAGGGCGCGCCGAACTACGACAACGCGCTGAAACTGCTGTCCTGGCGACTCGAGCCCAAGCGCGCGGCGCAGCTCACCTCGACCTTCCCGGTGGCCCTCCCCTCCCGGGTCGTGTTCGAGGCCGCGACCGACAAGAAGCTCGCGCGCTACTGGGCCAACAACCCGGACAACGTCTCGAAAGCGATCGAATGGAGCCCGGATTATTGGGGCGCGGCTTCGCCGGCCGGAAATTCCACCAATGAAGAGTACGGGCAGGAGAAGCTCAACGCCTTGCTGGCCCAGTAGGCAGGCTGATCGGCCCCGATCCGAAAGGATCGGGGCCGATTCCACACCCGGGCTATTGCCGTTCGCGCGGCCATGCTAGATCGAGTGAAAGATCATTCTATTTTGGCTGGTGGATGGATAAGGCTTTTACCAAGGGACTGCGTCTCCTGGAAGCACTTGCTCTGAGCGAGCAGCCCCGCGGGGTCACGGACCTCGCGAGCGAGCTGAAGCTCACCAAGAGCAACGTGCATCGGCTGCTGATGACTTTGCAGTCCCAAGGCTATGTGCGCCAGATCCCCCCGCACAGCACCTACGAGCTCACGACCAAGATCTGGGCGCTCGGGAGCCATGTCATCCACCGGATGGATCTCATCAACGTCGCGCGACCGGCAATGACCAAGCTTGCCGAGATCACCGGCGAAACCATTCACCTGTCCGTGCTCGAAGATACCGACGTCGTCTACGTCGACAAGATCGAAAGCGCTCACCATATCCGCGCCCATACGAGCGTGGGCATGCGCGCACCCGCTTTCACCATGGCGACAGGCAAGGCGATGCTCGCGCATATGCCTGATGACTACCTGGAACGATTCCGGCCGCATCTGAGGCGCTACACGGAAACGACGCGAACGACGATCGAGGAGCTGCGGGAGGACATCGAGCTGGCACGCGCGCAGGGCTACTCCTCCGTGCTGCATGGCGAGTGGCGCGAGGGCATCGCGGCCTGCGCTTGCGCGATCCTCGGCCGCTCCGGCGAACTGGTGGGCGCGATCGGCATGTCCGGCCCCGACACCCGCGTCAAGCGCAAGCAGATCAAGGAGTATTCGGTTCACGTCATGGAGGCGGCCCGGACCATCGGCGCCGCCCTCGGCTATTCCAGCAGGCCGGCGGCGTACCCTGCCGTGAGAGGCGATTCTACACCGTCACATCAATTGCGACGCGCCCGTTGATCTTGTTTCCTTTTGGAGGGCATCCTGGCTCGTACCCTTGCGCGCCGAAAAGCGTCAGGTGACAGGAAAGTCCGCCGGTCCCTCCGTCTCGCCAATTGCTCCGCATCACGACAGCGCCGGAAGTGTCGCTGACGCCTCCGATATCAGTCGCCTCGAGACCTCGCGCCTGCCGACGCGGGAGATCTGCGACAGGACAACCGCAATCTCCTCGGCAACAATGGGCCATCGCACGACGTCAGAAATGCCGGCCCCCAATAGCGCATCGGCACCGATCTCGAATGCCGTCTTCGTCGCAAGGACGATCGGAATCAACGGAAGCTCGCGATGCAGCACGGTGGCCAGTTCAAGGGATTGCCCGAGCGAGCCGACCGGACCCACGACCACGAAATCGAACCGGTCGCGAGCTGCTTTGGACGCGGAACGTGCGGCCTCAGCCGTGGCGAAGCCCACGGCTTCGAAGCCGAGCGCAGCAATCATTTCCTCGTCACCGCGAAGGCGGTGAACATCGCCGGCTACGAGCATCACGACCTTGCCCGGTCCTGTCGTATGCTCAGGCAGACGCTGCTCCGGGAAGGCCGCCGCCGTAGCCCGCGGCAACCAGACGTCGAAATGGCTGCCTTCGCCCGGACAACTGCGCACATTGATCCCCCCGCCGTGGTCGAGAACGATCTCCTTCACCGTTGCGAGTCCCAATCCGTTTCCGCTGGACCTCGTCGTGAAGAACGGCTCGAATATCCGGTCCAATGTCGGCCCGTCCATGCCCGCCCCCGTGTCCGAAACCGAAATTCGCACGTACTGGCCAGGCTCGATCTTGTCGTGGCTGAGGCAGATCGGGTCGAGCACCTCATGCAGCTCGATCTCGATCTCAATTCGTCCTGACTCCGGCATCGCGTTCGCCGCGTTGTTGCACAGGTTCATGATGACCTGTTGCAGCTGCACGCTCTCGCCAATGACGATCAATCCGGCCGGATGCTGTCTGACCACCATTTCAATCCGGGGCGGCAGCGCAACGCGCAACAGCGAGACCGTTTCGGCGACGAGCGCACCTATGCTGACGGAGTCGCGACGAATGTCGGAGCGACGGCCGAACATGAGGATTTGACTGACGAGATCGCGGGCCCGGTCTGCGCTTCGCCGTATTCCGGCGAGATGGCGCACCAGTGCCGGGCTGGAGCGGGCGTGCTCCTCCATCACTTCGGCATATCCGAGGATTCCTCCCAGGATGTTATTGAAGTTGTGAGCGATGCCGCTGGTGAAAGTGCCGATCCTCTCCATGCGGCGCGCCTGCTGCAAGCGCTTTTGCAGGCGATTTCGCTCCTCGTCGACACTTTGCCGCTCGACTGCATGGATGAAAGTGTCCAAGGCCATACGCAGGAGAACGAGTTCGCCAGCGTGAGAAACGCGACACTTGCAGCCGACGGCATCGAAGCCGAACGCGACCATGCGGCCTTGACGATCGCTATTGATCGCACATGCCCATCCCCCGAGACCCATGCCCTCCAGGAAGAGCTTGTTATCGCCCACGGGCATACGGCGCACGTCGGGCACGTGGACAACTCCTTCCCCGTCGACCATCCGGCAGGCCAGATCGACCGCGGCTTCAGGCCAGCCCGGCGGGAACTCCCTGCCCGGCTGATGCCAGACATACGACCATGTCGTCGCGCCGGACACGACGACATAGACGCGATCAGATCCCGCAAAAGTTCCGAACGAAGCGATGGCTCGCTGGATTTCCGCCTCGACGCCTTGCGGTGTCGCATTGATGAAATTCATCGATATGTCCGCAATAATGTGTTCCAGCGCCGCGCGTCGATGCAGCGCGTTGGCACGTGATCTCAATCGGAGACCGAGATAAGTCAGGAATGCTATCAGCGCGATCGAGGAGCCGTAGAGCATTGCGCGATAGAAGCGGGCCGAATTTCGCGAGGCGACCTGCAGGTCCAGGATAGTCGCGCGCAAGGCCGCCTGATCCTGCTCGTGTCGCCGCCGAACTCGAGGGCTACAAGACCTTCAAGGCTTTCGGTTGCAGCGCGTGCCATCAAGGCGTCAACGTCGGGGGCAATCTGATCGCCCGTCAGGGCATCTTCCGTCGTCGCGCCGATGCCCCGTCGTGATGATGACCGGCACGTCCGATTGAGCGCGTATCTCGCGTAGCAGATCCAAACCGTCCTCTTGACCAAGGCGAAGATCGAGCACCACGAGGTCCGGTGAATTGCGGAGAAGAGCCGGGACCTCCTCTCGTCGCGAAGCAGAGAGGGTCCGAATGTCATGGTCTTCGAGATAGTTGGTCACCAGATGCCGCATAGTCATGTCGTCCTCGACGACAAGACAGAGTGGCACCCGGCGCTTTGAGGTGTCGCTTGGGGGCAATGGAAGATCCGACCGCATCAATTCCGAGGATGGGTGGCAAGCGCGGTCGGTCTTGCAGTCTTTTGGGTGTTCCATATCGCGGCTCCCCCGAAGATATAGGAAGCCCCCCCGAACCGCAGCACACGTTTTTGAGAGTTGCTGTCAGAACGCATCTGATGTCCGGCCTCCGCTCGCAGCGAAGCGCCCCAGCTCGCGACGATTACAATGGTAACAAGGCGCCTCGCGCATGAGCATTGGGATCACAACCGATCACGCCGATATCAAGGCGGCATTGAGCTCAACTCAACGAACGTAACCTTCTTTCGATTGTTAGCCGAACCATATCACTCGCGAAGGAGGAGTCTCGTGCCTGACAAAACGAACAGCCGTCGTGATTTCCTGACAATCGCCGGAGCCGCCGCAGCTGGGACCATCCTGGCGCCGTCGCCGGCAACTGCCGCGCAGCAGCCCCCTCACGGAGACAGAACCATGACCAATCGCGCAAAACAGATCTTCACATCGGGACACCGCTTGGGGCTCGGCGGTGTGCCACTGGGCAACGAGTTCGAGGTCGTCACCGACGAAGACGCCATGAAAACGCTGGAAGCGTCCTGGAAAGCCGGCATCCGCTACTTCGACGTTTCGCCGTGGTACGGGTTGGGCGCTGCCGAGCGGCGCTTCGGCATGTTCTTGCACAATCAGCCTCGCGACAGTTATCTGATCTCCACCAAAGTTGGAAAGTTGCTCAAGGCATCTCCAAAAAACGATGCCAAATCGAATTTTCCTTACGGAAATTCGCCGAACAACGTCGTTTTCGACTATTCGGCTGACGGCGTGAAGCGTTCGATCGAAGACAGTCTCCAGCGACTCGGCATCGATCGCATCGACGTCGTGTTCGTGCACGATATATCCTCGGACAACAAACTGCTGCCCCGCCCGTGGCAGGAGGAGTTCGCGATCGCAATGAAGGGTGCCTTCCCCACGCTGTCCAGGATGCGGGAAGAGGGCATCATCAAGGCGTGGGGGATCGGGGTAAACACGCCGGAACCGATCCTGCGCGTCATGCAGGAGGCGGACCCTGACGTGTGCCTGCTCGCCTCGCAGTACTCCCTGATCGATCACGCCAATGCGCTGAACAATCTCTTCCCAATCGCACGGCAAAAGAACGTGAGCTTCGTCGTGGGATCATCCCTCAATGCCGGCTTCATCTCTGGTAGTTCGCGATACAATTATGGCCAGAACAGCTGGAAGATCCCGACGGAGCACATCGTCAAGCGGGACAAGCTGCGTGCCATCGCCAACCAGTTTGGCGTTGATCTTCGCACGGCCGCGCTGCAATTCTCGTCGGCACCGGATGTCGCCGTATCGCTGGTCGTCGGTGCCCACACGGAAGCTCAGGCCCTGGCCAATGCCAGCTCGATGATGGCAACCGTTCCTCCGGGCTTTTGGGAAGAGCTGAAGCGCCAGCGGTTGATCGAAGACAACGCGCCGCTGCCCCGGCTCCCCGCCTAGCCCCCGCCAACAACTTGACGCCTCTGCAACGGCGGCCCACGATGCCTCCGTTGTTGCTGGGCGCCCCCGGCCCTCGGAACCGAGCCGCTGCCGCTGCCGAGACATCGCTGGTGCCGGCGCCGCCTCAGCGAAACTCTGCTCTTCCCAGCCAGTTTATACTCCGAGAGGAAGAAACGATCAGCAAGGCAAGCCACCGTGCGCAGTCTGGACCGAGCGACACTCGCGGACCTGAACATCTTTCTGACCATCGTCCGCCACCGCAGCATGGTCAAAGCCGCAGTCGAGCTTGGGGTCACAACATCGGCCTTGAGCCATAGACTACGCAAGCTGGAGGCTGCCCTTGCCGTACGATTGCTCAACCGTACCAGCCGCTCGATCACACCAACTGAAGCGGGCGAAGGTCTGGCGCGCGAGCTGACGAACGGCTTCCAAATGATCAACGACGCTCTTCATTCGCTCGAACACCATCGCGATCTCCCGGTTGGGACCCTTCGCATCAACGTTCCGCGAGACGCCGCGCGGCTGGTGCTCGGCCCGGCACTGTGCACTTTTTTCGCGACCTTTCCCGACGTGCATCTGGACGTCACTGTGGACGATCATTTCGTCGACATCGTCGCCCAGGGTTTCGATGCCGGCATGCGCTATGGCAACCGCGTTCCGCAGGACATGATTGGCGTTGCCCTCACCAGACCTTTAGAGTGGGTGGTAGTGGCCTCCCCGGCCCTGATCGAGCGCATCGGCCTTCCCGCGCATCCGACGGACCTCTTGCACTTGCCTTGTATCCAAATGCGCGTTGGAGACAACAGCAACTATCCCTGGGAGCTAGGAAATGGCCCGAACCTCCTCCGATTGCCCGTTCGCGGCCCAATGACAGCGAACGAAACAGAACATGCTGTCGATGCCGCCGTGCGGGGAATTGGCTTTGCTTACTGCCTGAAGCGCAGGGTCACAGCGGAGCTCGAGGCAGGCCTTCTGCAATTGGTGTTGCCGGAATGGGCCTCCGAGGGGGCCCCACTGACAATCTACTACCCGGGCCGGCGCCAGACGCCGCCGGGGCTCCGGCAGTTGATCGACACGATCAGGGACATGGAGCGCCTGCCCAAGCTGGCCTGATCGTCCCCATCCGCGTCGCGAAAACAATCATCGCGCGGCGAGCTCCATTCCATCGCTTCCGCCGCGGCCTTCGCCGCCGATCGAGCCCGGCGTCTGACCGAACCGGCAGCGGAACCTGCGATGAAAGTTGGTATAGTCGCTGTAGCCGGAGGCGTAGGCGATATCACTGATGGACTGGCTGGTTCTCAAGGCCGACCTGCGCTTCAAGAGGGCCAGGGCATGATCGAGACGCACTGCGTTGATGAACTGAGTGCACGTCGAATTTCTCTGCGTGAAGAGTTTCTGGAGATAGCGCAACGAAATTCCGGCCTGGTCCGCGACATCGCCGGGGCCGAATGCCGGATCCGCAAAGCCATCCCTGACGATTGCACAAATTCGCGCGAACAGCTTGTCGGTATGCCGGAGAACGTCCTTGCCCTCGAATGGCGCAAAAAGCGCCCCGGTCAAATCATAGATTACCAGACGCATATAGGCATCCGCCGAAGTTGAGGCCCCGTTCTCGACGCCCTCATGGAGCAACTGGCGGAGCAAACGCGCGGCGGTCGCGCCCCTGCCCTCGCAAGGGCATCGCGGCTCCGACCCGAGATGAGACGTCACCGATCGACGCGACAGCTGCAGTGAAGCCCAATGGCCGCCCGCCTCGGCCAGATATGTGGTGGGCAGCGCCGCATCGACGAGCGCAACGCCACCGACGTCAAGCTCCGTCGTCCGATCGTTCTGCACGATCATCGATCGGCCGATCATCTGAAACAGGACGTAGTAGTGGTCGACTGCGTCGGCGCGGACGTCGCGATGCGTGCGCTCGAGTCTTCGGGCATTGAAACTCACGTCCACGGTCTTGAAACCGCAGATATTTCGCGCGCGCGCCCGGCCCGAGAAGGCCTCCGGATCGATTCCGCCGGGACTGTAGCGGCCGCAAATCGTACGGACCGCATCCCGCCACGCATCGTAATCCAGACTTGGCGCGCCGAAAAAGTCGTTACTCACACTGCCCGAATGCATGGCCATCCTCCTGGGACGGCCAGAGTCTAGTCAGCAGAGCACCCGGACCAAAGTGGACATCGCATCACGATCGTTCACGACACAGGCACTCCGCGCATCAAGCGGTCGTCTCCGTCCAAGCAGAAAGAGCGCGACAGTCCAGTGACGTGGGTCTGGCGCCGTCCCTATTCTGGTCACTCGCCAAGGTCGCCGTGCCAGCTTCGACGGCGACATATCGCTCATTCTCGGGGAGTCCCGTCATGTCATCGATCATCCTGGAACGCCTGGAAGCGGCCGTTGTCGAGGACGGCGCCAATGGGCTGTTTCGTTGCGACCGCGAGATATTCACTTCCGCCGAATTCTTCGAGCTGGAGATGAAGCACATATTCGAGGGGAACTGGGTCTATCTCGCGCACGAGAGCCAGATCGCCGACAACAACGAGTATTTCACCACGTGGATCGGGCGCCAGCCCGTCTTCGTCGCACGCAGCAAGGACGGCGCGATCAACGCATTCATCAATGCGTGCAGCCATCGCGGCGCAATGCTCTGCCGCTACAAGCGTGGCCGCAAGATCACATTTACCTGTCCGTTTCACGGCTGGACCTTCAGCAATTCGGGCAAGCTGCTGAAGGTCAAGGATGCGGACGATGCCGGATATCCGGAGCAGTTCAACACGGCGGGCTCGCACGATCTGAAGGCGATTGCCAGGCTCGACAATTATCGCGGCTTCATCTTCGGCAGCCTCAACCCCGCGGTGAAGCCGCTGACGGAATATCTCGGCGAGGCCAGAAAGATCATCGACCTGATGGTCGATCAGTCTCCCGATGGCCTCGAGGTCCTGCGCGGTTCATCGACCTACGTCTACGACGGAAACTGGAAGATGCAGGCCGAGAATGGTGCCGACGGCTATCATGTGTCCTCGGTCCACTGGAACTACGTGGCGACGACGAGCCGTCGCAACGCGGCGACGGACAGCATCAAGGCAGTCGACGTCGGCAAGTTCAGCAAGCAGGAGGGCGGCTACTACTCATTCGCAAACGGCCATCTGGTGCTCTGGTCCAGATGGACCAACCCTACATCACGTCCGCTTTACGCGCACCTCGACGATCTCACGGCGAGACATGGACGGGCCAAAGCGCAATGGATGGTAGAAAACCTGCGCAATCTCTGCGTCTATCCAAACCTTTACCTGATGGACCAGATGAGCTCGCAAATACGCGTAGCCCGACCGCTGGCAGCGGACAAAACCGAAGTGACGATCTATTGCATCGCGCCGAAGAACGAGCCGCCGGCAGAGCGGGCACGACGCATTCGTCAGTATGAGGATTTCTTCAATGCCAGCGGCATGGCAACGCCTGACGACCTCGAGGAATTCCGGGCATGCCAGCAGGCCTACATGGCAAGAACCATGCGTTGGAACGACCTGTCGCGCGGCTCGTCACAATGGATCGAGGGAGCGGACGAAGAAGCCAAGGCCATTGATCTTCACCCACTGAGGAGCGGCACCAAAACCGATAGCGAAGGTCTTTTCCTCGTCCAGCACCGCTACTGGCTGGACACGCTGCGACAAGCGGTGCTGCACGGAGACGGAACTTGAGCACGCCACGGCGGCACCAGCCGTCTTCATGACTATCAAGGCAACAGGAGCACGACATGTCAAAGAAGATCGAAGGAAAAATCGTCGCAATCACCGGCGCTTCGAGCGGGATCGGCGCGGAGACGGCCAAGCTGCTGGCGTCCAAGGGGGCGATCGTGGCGATAGGCGCCCGCCGCCGCCAACGGCTCGACGCAATCGTCGCAGAGATCGAAAGAGCGGGCGGGAGAGGCAAGGCCTATACCGTCGACGTGGTGAAACGGGTCGACGTCGCCAACTTCATCGAGGGCACAGTAAAGGATTTCGGCCGCATCGACGTTCTCGTGAACAATGCCGGCGTCATGCCCATCGCTGCGTTGTCCGAGTGCCGCATCGACGAGTGGGACCGCATGATCGACGTCAACATACGTGGCGTCCTCCACGGCATTGCGGCGGCCCTGCCCGTCTTCCAGAGGCAGAAGTCAGGACAGTTCGTCAACCTGAGTTCCGTACTGGGTTTCAAGGTCTTCGCGCCGGGCGGGACCGTCTACTCGGCAACGAAATTTGCGATCCGGGCGATCTCCGATGGCCTGCGCGTCGAAGCTGGGGATGGGATCCGGGTCGCATCGATCGAGCCCGGCATCGTCGATAGCGAGCTCAAGCACAACACCACCGGCGCCGCAAAGGACATGGTGATGGGCTTCTACCAGCAAGCAATTCCAGCGGAGTCCGTAGCAAGGGCGATCGCATATGCGATCGAGCAGCCGGCCGACGTGGATATCAGCGAGATCGTGGTCCGCTCCACCGGTCAGCCGCTGTAGATGGCGGACAATCGGCGCACGGCTGCCCGCCACGCCAAGAGCAAGGGTGGCCGCGCCGGCAGACAAGAGAGCTTCAACCTCGTCGCCGGTCGCTCGTTGGCGGCCGGCGACACCCCACACAACTCAGCGCAGCGCTGCTGGAAAGCCGACAGACTTGCGACAGCGCTCGGCGCGACTTCATGGCGATGACGCATGACCACCATCACCCTACCCGAACTCGAAGCATTTCTTTATGCCGAGGCCCGCACCCTCGACGATCGCGACTGGGACACCTGGCTGACCTTCTATGCTCCGGATGTGCGGTTCTGGATGCCGGCCTGGGATGACGATGACTGCCTGGTCGAGAATCCTCAGACCGACGTTTCCCTGATCTACTACCCCAGCCGCAGCGGCCTCGAGGATCGGGTCTTCCGCATCAAGACCGAGCGGTCGAGCGCCAGCACCCCGGAGCCGCGCACGCTCCACAACATCTCCAATATCGAGATCAACGCTCAGGCCGACGGAATCGTCGAACTCCGGTTCAACTGGCTGACGTTGAGCTATCGGTACAAGACGATCGACAGTTATTTCGGCGTGTCGTTCTACACGATCGACGCGACGGGCGATCGTCCGCTGATCAAGGCGAAGAAGGTCGTGCTGAAGAACGACTACATTCATCACGTGATCGACATCTATCATATCTGACGTCGCCGGGCAGGTCGACGGCGCATGCTTCGACGTGAAGGGAGATGCCGTCCGGCTTAGCCCTGGCGGCACCCGAGTTCAGGATTTCCTCCGCAGATCCCCGATCGTGCCAAAGCTTGGTTCGGCTTGGCCATCCGACAGCCATCTCGTCAACGCGGCAGCCGAAAGCGCGCGGCCCAGGCGCGCTGACTGACCGCACCACAGCGGGGTGAAATCCGTGCGCCCTTGACCTTCGGATGCAGCACGCAACGGCGCCAGCGGAACCGCCGGAACGGGGAACTCGGGCATGTCGATCCCGATCGGGCCAAGCTCTCGAACGACCCGCGTGTCGCATACGCGCGCCGCCCGTCCGGTGAAGATGTTGGTGATCACCGTTTGCTCGGGCGGCGTCGAGCGCGCCGCCTCTCTATACAGAGGGGAGACGTTCGCTTCCTCGCAAAACAGAAAGGCGGTACCGACCTGGACGCCCGAAGCTCCGAGGGCGAATGCTGCAGCAACTCCCCTGGAATCGGCGATGCCCCCGGCTGCTATGACGGGCACCCGTACTGCATCGACGATTTGCGGAACGAGGGCCATGAGACCGACCTGCCGGGTGGGATCCCGGTGCAGAAACGTGCCTCGATGCCCACCGGCTTCAAATCCCTGGGCAATGATCGCATCACAACCGGAATCCTCGAGCCACAACGCTTCTTCGACGACGGTTGCCGACGACACGATCTTCGCACCCGTCCTCCGCACTCGTTCGAGCAGGTGCTTCGGCGGAAGACCGAAGTGAAAGCTGACAACCTCCGGCGAGATCTCCTCCAGCAGATCGCAATGTGCGTTCTCGAAGACCGGAATGGGAGAGCCGGAGGCGGACTGCTCGGACGCCAGCCCGAGCTCGCGATAGTACCGCGTCAGACGCTGCAACCAGACCTCCTCACGCCGCCGGTCCCGTGTGGGCGCCTCATGACAAAGAAAATTCATGTTGAGCGGCTTCGGCGTGCGCCGCCGTATTTCACCGACGACGCTGCGGGTTTGTTCCGCACTGAGACCGGACGCGGGAAGCGAGCCGAGACCACCTGCTTCGGCAACTCCGATGACCATGTCGGTTGTCACTATGCCGAGCATCGGAGCCTGGATGATCGGCAGATCAATTCCGAACAAGTCGAGTATGGGTCGAGGATAAACGCTCAACACTCTCTCCCGTATCCTGACACCCGGAGATCCCTCCGGTGGTCACCAACGTCCGGCGTTGGCGCCGCCATCGACGTGCAATATCTCCCCGGTCACGAAGGATGCATTGTCGAGATAGAGGACCGCGTCGACGATATCCTGAATTTCCCCAATGCGCCCGATCGGGTGCATCGTCGCGAGAAACCCATGGCTCTCGGGGGCATGCATCGGCGTGCGAACCACGCCGGGAGCTACCGCATTCACACGGATGCCCTTATCCGCGTATTCGATCGCAAGCGACCGTGTCGCCGCGTTGACGCCACCCTTGGTAATTGCCGTCAAAGCCGCGGGCAATCCTTTCACCGGCTGCTCGGCCAGGAGACTGGACGTGATGTTGATGATGTGGCCGCTCGCCTGACGAAGCATCTGGGCAATGGCCAGCTGCGAGATGTGAAAGAAACCTCCGAGATTGACCTGAACGAGGTTCGCAAACTCGCCTTCCGTGTACTCGGTGAAGGGCCTCGACAGGAAGGCACCGGCATTGTTGATCAGGGTATCGAGGCGGCCGAAGCGCTCTCTTGCCGCCTGGATCACGAGCCTGGCGGTTTCGGGCCGTGAGACGTCGCCGGCCACCTCGACAAGGTCTGGCCGGCCGCTGCTGGCGATGTTTCGCGAGCAGGCGACGACGCGGTAGCCGTTGTCGAGGAATTTCTCGACTATTCCGGCGCCGATGCCCCGGGATGCCCCGGTCACCACAGCCACTTTCTCCGAATTGCTCATCGTTCCTCTCTCATCGCGACAATCGCACCCGGGCCAGGGTGACAAGATCGGCGATATCCGTCTTGGTAGTTTCGGACGGCTGCGTCAGGTTTACGTGATCGACGTAAGTCGCTCACGTCTCGGCGCGCTCCCGTGGTGCTTGCGGGACGCTGCGACCGAATCAAAGCCCGCGCTTCGCCGGTCAGAAGGCCTCAACCGGGGGAGTGAACAGATAGCCGATGGCGCGTTGGGTCTTGATGATCTCCGGCGCGCGCGGATCGATCTCGAGCTTGCGTCTGAGACGCCAGACCCGCACATCGATGCTCCGATCGAACACATCCTCGTGGATTTGGGTCGCGTGCAGCAATTGCTCGCGCGAGAGCGTCTGCTGCGGTGCTTCGAGGAAAGCGACGAGCAGGACGTATTCGGCTTTCGTCAGCACCAGGGGACTGCCGTCGGGCCTCACCAGCCGCCGGGCGCGGCGTTCGAGCGTCCAGCCGCAGAACCTGAACCCGCCGCGCTGCGAGCCGTTCGTCCGAGCCGTCCGACCGCAGTTCTGTCGCCGAAGCACGGCGCGAGCGCGCGCGAGCAACTCCCTCAGGCCGATGGGCTTGGCGACATAGTCGTCGGCCCCGAGCTCAAGGGCAATTACGCAACTGATCTGGTCGCAGCGGTCGCCGATTGCGATAATGGGAACGTCGAAGCGGGATCGAAGCTCCCTCAAAAGGTTCAAATCGCTGTCCTGGCCCAGTTGCAGGTCGAGAATGAGCAAGTCTGGATGATTGCAGGCGAAGTATCGACTGATCTCATGCCGGCGGCAGATGGCGTGAACGGCAAAATGATGATCTTCGAAAAGATCGACGACCGACGAGCGCGTTTCCGGGTCGTCCTCGACAAGGAGGATATTGTGCGCGGCGCTGATGGTTGCCCCGCACTGTCGCGAATCCGAGGTAAGCCGGAGTGGACGGAGGGCTTCTCCGCCACATTCTCAGCCGGTCCAGGGTCTCTCAGGGGAGCCAACATGTTTCACCTTCGCTCGAAACGACCAATGCGTTTCAGCTAGGTGAACGTTCAAGTTCGTTCTTGGCCGTTTCGGAAGTCCGCATCAACTAATTGCGATCGACCGTTCTGGCCGTTGCTGGATGATGAGGTTGGCTTCGTCCATTCCGTCGGCGCCGATGCGTAGCTCGCGCGTGAAGAATTGCGTCGGTACCTCGCCCACGAGATCATGGAACTCGCCGATGAGATGGGCTTGATCGGAAAGACCACAGACATGGGCGACCTGCGCCCAGGAGCGGTCGAGGCGCCGCTCGGCGAGAATTCTCTGAAACCGCGCAAGGCGCGCAAACCGCTTCGGGCTGAGGCCGAAGGCTCTCTTGAAGCCGCGTGACAGGTTGCGCTCGCTGGTGCCGAGCAGCGCGGCCAGCGCGCTGACGGGCATGCCCGGATTTTTTCGGAGATACCCAGCCGCGCGGTTGGCGAGACTGTCTATTTGGGGACTCAGCTGCCGAAGCAGGAAGGCCTGGACACCGGCGATCCGCTCGTGGCTCGTCCTCGCCCCGACGAGCAGGTCGTCACACATCTCGACTTCCCAATTGCCGAACAGATCCCCGAGATTGAGACTGGCGTTCGCGAACTCCCTGAACGGAGCCTTGACGATGCGGCTGGCTGCGTCCGGCCTGAGGCAGACGATGACGGCTCCGAACGCTCCCGTGGGGAACAGAGTGAGAGCATGCGACTGAACATGGGTAGCGCATTTTGACGGAAGGACCGTCTCGCTCTGTGCAATTCTGGCCGGCTTCCGGTACTGACCGATCAGCTGCAAGGATGTGCCGGGCGGGCACTTGATCGTAAGCGACTTGGCGAAATCGCCATCGGGAATGTCACAGTCCCAGATTGCTTCGATGATGTCGGATAGTGGGAACGATCGAAAACACCTCAGAACACCAGGCTGCTCCTGCACCGAAATGGTCGCACCGCCACCGATCGGATACTCCACAACGTTCATTCAGTAGGAAACTCCGTTATCGCAGAAGGCGGGGCTGAGGAACTGGTGAGACTGTCGACGCTTCAGGTAGTTGCGGCCGCGACCGCGATCAACTCACGTCTCTGTCAGGCAGGGAGGGATACGAGGCCGCTCCCGGACAGAGGCAGGGCGGTCGGATCGCGGCCGGGACGGTGGAGCCGCCAAAGACGCGATCGAGGTGGTCTCACCGCAACAGTTCGGCAACGGCAGCACGCGTCGCCGCGTTCTCGTGCGGCAGCCCGATCGTGATACGGACCCAGCGCTCAAGCGGCGGAAAGGCGCGGCCAATGTCGATACCTTTGCTCCGCAGGGCCGCAGCTATCTCGGTCTGAGGACGGTCGGCCTCGAAGAAGATGAAGTTTGCCCGCGCGTCGGAGTGGCGAAGCTTCAGACTGGCGAGCAACTGGTGCCATTTGTCTCTCTCGGCGGCGACCTTTGTGCGCGTCGTCGCCACATAATCGATATCCCGTATGCTTGCTGCCGCCGCCACGAGTGCGAGCCGATCAAGTGCGTCGACCCGGCCGAACCCGGCCCGCTTAAGCGACGTTGCGAGCGCCGGAGGCGTCGCCGCATAGCCAAGCCCGAGACCGGCCAATCCGAACATCTTGTCGAAGGTCCGGAACACGACCACGTTCTCGCCCGCGCGAACGAGGTCCATGACCGTTCGCTTCTCGAAATCAGGATCGAACTCCAGATAGGCCTCGTCGACAATGACGGCCGTTTGCTTCGACATCGCGCGAACGTGAGCGCGAAAAGCTGCCGGATCGCTGACAGTGCCCGACGGATTATGAGGATTGACGAGGTAGATCGCCCGCGTCCGTTCGCTGACTTTGGCAGCAATGGCGTCAAGATCGTTCTCAAGCCTCGAATTGAGAGGAACGCCGACCACGACCCCGCCACTTGGACGCGCCGCATCCACCAAAGCCGCATAACCCGGCTCGGAATAGATGAACTCGGCTCCGAGCGGCGCGCCCTGGGCGAGATGTAATCCGAGAGGCTTGAGAATATCGCCGATCACGATCTGGTCGTCCGGCACGCGTTCGCGCAAGGCCAGCAGCTCCGTCAGCGCAGCTCCGAGATCCCCTCCATAGCGGCACAGTTCGCCAAGCTGATCGCGGACCGCCGCGAGCGCGCGGGGCGATGGACCGAACGGGTTCTCGTTCAGTGAAAGCCGGATGAGATCCGACTGTGCAACGCTGGCAGCTGCGGGTTTTGCGAGCCCGCTCAGTGCAAGGCAGCTGGTGATCAGACAGTCACGACGGTTCAAGGATGCGGTTCCCATTTTCTGTTCGCCAGGCGCCACCCGGCAGGTGACGTTTGAGGCTAGGGAACCTGAGGCACCGCGATGTCCGCATCATTGCGGATCGGCAAAATCATGCTACGGCTGCAACATTCGCAGCCTCTTTGGCAACATCGTCGCCTGTCGACTGGGGCGACTGGCATTATGCCGTACGTGGCGGAGCGTTCCGAACGGCACCGCTGCGAGCCTGCCGCTGCGAGCCGCAGCTTTCCGCCGTTGAGTCGGTAGCCGCCGCGCACTGGGACGCGCAGCCAAGCTGGGCTGCATCCCGAATTAGCCTTGCTGCGTTGCCGCCGTAACCAATTGGAGGCACGCCGAAGCTTGTCCGTAACAGGCAGCTTAGCACCCTCCCTCTGCTCGTCTGACCAGCCACGGTCGAGGTTCGACAATCAGAGGCCAACCATGAAGATTCTCATCGCTTCGACGCCTGCGGCGGGCCACATCAGTCCGATGCTCGCGATCACGCGGATACTTCTCGACGACGACCACGAGATCGCCTTCCTGACCGGGACCGCATTTCGCGATCGCATCGAAGCCAGCGGCGCGCAATTCCTTCCTCTTCCGGCCGACGCCGATTTCGACGGGCGGAATCCGCCCTCGCCGATTCCCGAACTGAAGGATGTCCCACCGGGATCCCAGTGGCTTCGCATCGTCTGCGAACGCCTCTTCGTCGATGCCATCCCTGCGCAGGACCAAGGCCTTCGCGAGGCGCTGAAGCACTTTCAAGCCGACGTCATCGTCAGCGATGACCTGCTGTTCGGCGTCCTGCCGATGCTGCTCGGACCGCGCGAGACGAGGCCACCGATCGTGCTATGCGGCACATCGTTCTTGCACTGGAAGCGCGATGACGGCGCACCGGATTTCGTTGGCCTGCCGCCTGCGACGACGAAGGAGCAGCGCGAGCAATACGCCGTCCTGGCGGGAGAGCACGACGCCAACGTCGACCAGCCCGTCCTGCGCAAACTGAACGAGGTGCTGAAGACCTGCGGCGTGGGACCGGTGTCGGTGCCGCTCTTCCATTCCGTCGTCGGCCTGGCCGATGCCTACTTGCAGCTGTCAGTGCCGAGCTTCGAATTCCCGCGCGAGCTTCCACCCACGGTGCATTTCGTCGGAACGCCGCCTATCATCCGAAATCAGGCCCCGTTGCCGCCTTGGGCGCACGAGCTGGATGGTTCACGCAAGGTCGTCCTGGTCACGCAGGGTACCGTGGCCAACCTCGATTTCGGGCTCCTGCTCGCGCCAACATTTGCGGCTCTCGCCAACGAGCCCGACCTGCTGGTTGTCGCCACCGCCGGCGGCCGACCGATTGAAACGATCCCCGGACCCATACCCTCCAATGCGCGGCTCGCCAGCTACCTGCCGTTCGAATGGCTGCTCCCCCGCGTGGATGCACTCGTCACCAACGGAGGCTATGGCACCGTCAACCAGGCACTCAGCTTCGGAATCCCTCTGGTTACGGCGGGCCTGATCGAGGACAAGGCCGACGTCAATGCACGCGTGGCGTGGTCGGGCGTCGGGATCAACCTGGCGACCAACGCACCGACATCAGAAGCACTGCGAGAGGCAACGCGAACAGTGCTTGATCGTCCTTCCTACCGCATGCGCGCCACCCAAATGGCCGACGAATTCGCCAGCATCGACACACGTTTGGAGGTTCTCCGGATCATCCACCGTCTGGAAAGACAACGACGCGCGCAGCCGCGCGCCGCCACCATGAAGCCCGCCCGCTCCCGCCGAGCAACAAGGTGACATAGCCCTGGGTTGGGAAACGATCCCCTCCCTTGTCCGGGCTATCGCATAGGAGAGAAACCCGATCGAATGGCCCTTGGTGAGCCATTCCCTCAGGGCGCCCGCTTCCGGCGGGCGCCTGGTCTTGTTCTGCGCCAAGGTAAATCCTTCGGCGCGGAATGGACACGAGTACCACGCGAACGGGCGCTGTCATCCCCACGCAATCAAGCGTGAGGCATCAAGTTCGACAGCGTCAACTCTTGACGCAGTTGACGCATTGCCATTGAGGCGCTCGAGCGCCGCGTCCGTCCTGGATGGCTTGGGCTTCAACAGCCGCGGCAGATGATCAGTCTGCGATCGACCTCCTCATCGATCCGTCGCAGCTCCAGTTCAAGCGGCGACAGACGCATCCCCTCCGGAATGTCGCCTGGCCGCGGCTGCCGATGACCTATGGGAGCCTGGCGGAACGCGCCGGCATGCTCCGAGGCTTGATTCTGGCCGAGCGAGCCGGCTGCGATCCCGTGAACCGCACTGGTCGTGCTTGCATCGGCCGCAAGGGCGGGCATCCAGTTGAACAGCAACGAAGCGGCGACTGCCGTCCACCGCCCAAATCGTTTGTACATCGGCATTCCCCTATCTCGATCACGTCGATCGTCCCGGTTGCGAACGACCGCCTGTCATGGATAGGACGTGCGCGCTACATCAGGACTTCGCGTGCGCGACATCGCGCTACCGCTGAAACCGCCTGGTCGTTCGGACCGGCCATAGTCGCTCCTGCGCGGGCGCGACACGAAGCACGCGGCTCGCCGATGATGTGGAGAAGTCTCTCCGCTCGAGCGTGGGCTCATTGCCGGGGAGATTGATGCCGAGCCGCACCATGCGCGAGCCGCAATGACGCAATTGGATTACGATTGTAACGCGGGCTGCCGGGCCTGAAATGGGACGGTAATTCTGCGCTCGTAGTCGGAAGAGCGCCGTTCGGCGCGCCGCAGAGATCCGGCGGCGACTTTGGTCGGAAGCGACAATTGATGACCGAGACATCACGCCGCTTTGATCGTGCGAGTTGAGGAAGGGCGAGACCGCTACGCGATGGCAAGTGCCTCTTATTCCATGAGGATGGTCGTGAATGTCACGGCCATGATCTCGCTGGCGGCTTTCCGGGAGAATTGCGCTCGTTTGGATTCGACCCTGGTATCCTCAGGGATCAGGATGCGATAGCGGATTTTTGAGTGAAGTATGCATGCAGTTGGCCACGTCGTAGTTGTCGATGACGATCCCACCTTGCGACAGATGGTGATCAAGTATCTGGAGGAGCACAATGTCCCGACCAGGGCGGCGTGCAACAGGTCCGAACTCAAACATCATTTCGAGGCCGGCCGGCCCAGCCTGATCATTCTCGACCTTCGCCTTGGTCAGGATGACGGTCTGGATGTGCTGCGGGAGATCCGTTCTCATTCCGATGTGCCTGTCATCATCACGACGGGCCACCGCCCAGACGAAATCGATCGCATCGTCGGGCTCGAGCTCGGCGCCGATGACTACATCGTCAAGCCGTTCTCGCTGCGCGAGCTGCTGGCACGCGTTCGGGCGGTGTTGCGACGGCAGGAGATAGGCCGAGCCGCGCGCGCCCGCGATCCCGAGCGCGGAGGCTATCGCTTCAATGGGTGGAAGCTGGAGCGGCGTGGTCGAAAGCTCATCGATCCCAGTCAAGCGCAGGTCCCGCTCAGCAAGGGAGAATATGCCTTGTTGCTAGCGTTCCTCGAAGCGCCGCAGCGTCCCCTGACCCGCGAGCATCTGCTTCAGGCGACCCGCATTCATGAAGACATTTTCGACCGCAGCATCGACGTTCAGGTGCTGCGGCTGCGGCGCAAGCTGGAGGTCGATCCAAGTGCGCCGCGCGTCATTCAGACCGAACGCGGCGTCGGCTATATCTTCGCGGTTCCCGTAGATCCGTTCTGAAGCGCGATGCGCATCTGTGCCGGGAACGGGGTTTCCCGACCGTATGCGCGGCCCTTTCAGCCGACGCCAATTCACACATCGGCTCGGCTTCCTACCGTCGGCGGACGAGATCGCAGGAAATCGTAGCTTAGGGGCAAGATCGAACGATTGGTAGCGGGGGAGGGACTCGAACCCCCGACCCCAGGATTATGATTCCCGTGCTCTAACCAGCTGAGCTACCCCGCCACAGGGATCGCGGCGGCGACTGAGGCCGATCTCGCGAACGCGCGGCATATAAAGAAGGGGGCGGCGGGAAGTCAAGCAAAGTGGGCCGCCTTTTTCCGGCCTCGCCGAGGCTACGTCGGGACAAGCCGCCTTGCGAATACGGCCCCTTTTTCAATGCGTTCGTCATCGCCGGGCTTGTCCTGGCTTGTCCCGGCCATCCACCCTTCATTCGCAGCCCCGGGAACGTGGATGCCCGGGACAAGCCCGGGCACGACGAGATTCTGGGGGGACGAAAGGCCTATTTCGGCCTCACATTCGGATCGCCGCCGGGGCTGCCGGGGGGCGGGATCACCGGGGTGTTGCTGCCGGTGTCGGGGGCCGGCGCGTGCATCTCGGGGTCGATGCCGGAGGGCGGGCAGAGCACGCCGTCGGATTTGGCCAGCTTGTCGCCGAGCGGTTCCCGGGACTGGCCGGTGGTGGTGCCGTCGACCTGGCGATTCGGACGGTCCTGCGGCATGCAATTGACCGCGTGCTGCGGGGACGGCGGCGCCGTCTGTTGCGGCGGTGTCGCCGGGGCGGGCGGGGCCTGCGCGATCGCGCTGCCTGAAGCGGCGATCAGGAGGCCGGCCAGAATGATGTGTGATGTCGTGCGCATGGAAAGGAAACGCCCGCGCGGCGTCCCCTGTTCCCATGTCACGCATCACGATTTGCGGTAACGGATCAGCGAGAAATGGCCCATCGGCGGCATGGGTCGGCGCTCGGTGAGGGTGATGCCGCCGTGCCTGGCGGCCCAGCCCTCGAGGCGGGCCCACGGGAATTCCGGGCGCCAGCCGAGGCGGCGGGCGATGGGGGCGAAGGCGAGCTCGAACAGCTTTCGGGGGCCGCTCTCGGCGCCGATGTGGTTGACGAGGATCAGCTCGCCGCCGGGCTTGAGCACGCGGACGAACTCGTCGAGCGTGCCTTCGGGATCGGGCACGGCAGTGATGACATATTGCGCGACCACCGCGTCGAAGAATTTGTCGGGGAAGGCAAGGTTCTTCGCATCCATCACGGAGAGCACTTCGACGTTGCTCAAGCGAAGCGCGCGCACGCGCGCCTGCGCCTTGCGCAACATCGGCTCGGAAATGTCGACGCCGCAGATCTTCGTGGTGCGCGAATAATCGGAGAGCGAAAGCCCGGTCCCGACGCCGACGTCGAGAATGCGGCCGCCGATGCGGTCGGCCTCGGCGATGGTCGACTGCCTTCCGGCGTCGAACACCTTGCCGAACACGAGATCATAGACCGGCGCCCAGCGGCCATAGGCCTTCTCGACCCCGGCCCGCGAGATGTCTGCTGCCATGCCCCCTGCCCTTACTTCACCTCTCCCATAGGGAGAGGCATAGGCCGCCTGCGGCGGCCGTTCCGTCAAAAAAAGACGCCGAAGCAGAGCTTCGGCTTTGTCGCATCGCAAGGTGCGATCCGGGTGAGGGGTTGTGTCCCGATAGTAGCTGCGGCCCCTCCCCCGGATTGCTTCGCAATCCGACCTCTCCCCGTCGGGGAGAGGTAAGCCCAGCCCTACCAGTTGCGCTTGATCTCGTCATCCTCAGCCGCGCACGGCTTCCGCCAGCGGGCGCGAGCTGGCCGCGCCGACCTTCTTCGCCGTAGCGCTCTGGATGAAGCCGCCGCCCAGCACGCGGGCCTGGCCGCTGGCTGCGTCGTAGAACACGCAGGCCTGGCCGGGCGAGACGCCCTCCTCGCCGGCAACGAGCTCGACCTCGTATTGGCCATTGCCGCCGCGCAGCCACGCCGGCTGGGGGCTGCGGGTCGAGCGCACGCGCACGAACATCTCGAGGCCGCCGCCGATCGCGCTGTCGATGTCGCCATCGCCGATCCAGTTGACGTCGCGCAAGCTGATGCGGTGCATCTTCAGCGCATCGCGCGGACCAACGACGACGCGGCGATGCGCAGCATCGAGCCGCACCACGAACAGCGGCGAGCCGGAGGCGATGCCGAGGCCGCGGCGCTGGCCGACGGTGAAATTGGCGATGCCGTTGTGCCGGCCGAGCACGCGGCCCTCGAGATCGACGATGTCGCCGGGGTCCATCGCGTTCGGACGCAGGCGCGTGATGATGTCGGTGTAGCGGCCCGTCGGCACGAAGCAGATGTCCTGGCTGTCGTGCTTGTCGGCGACCGCGAGCCCAAAGCGGCGCGCCAGCTCGCGGGTCTGCGGCTTGGTCATGTCGCCGAGCGGAAAGCGCAGGAAGTCGAGCTGCTCGCGCGTGGTCGCGAACAGGAAATAGCTCTGGTCGCGGTCGGCGTCGGCCGCGCAGACCAGCGCGCGCGAGCCGTCGCCGATACGGCGCGAGGCAACGTAATGGCCGGTGGCGAGCGCGTGCGCCCCGAGCTCACGCGCGGTCTTCAAGAGGTCGCGAAACTTGACCGAACGGTTGCACTCTATGCACGGCACCGGCGTCTCGCCAAGCGCATAGGAGTCGGCGAAATTGTCGATGACGGACTCGCGAAAGCGGTCCTCGTAGTCGAGCACGTAATGGGGAATGCCGAGCTTGGCCGCGACATCGCGGGCGTCGTGGATGTCCTGGCCCGCGCAGCAGGCGCCCTTGCGGTGAGTCGCCGCGCCATGGTCATAGAGCTGCAGCGTGATGCCGACGACGTCGTAGCCTTCCGCCTTCAGCAGCGCGGCCGTCGTCGAAGAATCGACGCCGCCCGACATGGCGACGACGACCCTGGTGTCTTCGGGACGGCCTTCGAGATCCAGACTGTTCAGCATGGGCCTTAAAGCGTTGTGACGGCGGCGTAGCGCGATCCGCGATTGCTGTGCCTTCTGGCGGGACATCGGCGATCCCCCGGAACTTTAGTTCCCGAAGGGGCACGGCTGCCCAAGTCGAAAGCGGCTGAGAGTGACCTCTTTAATATAGGCGGCATTCCGGTGAAGCAATCACGCGGGCAGCCAGCTTAGGGCAATTCTTGCCGGGGCCGGCAGAAATGGCGGGGGCGCGGCGCGCTGCCGGGCGACGACATAAACAATCAACACATTGATTTTATTGTATAAATCTACATGGCGGGACGCTGGCCCGCTCCTTGCTCCCCCTTGTCCGAAGTTGCTTCCAAGGGGTCGCCTGTGGTTGGTCGTACGTCAGATGTCGTGGCAAGCGTGCAAGTCCAGAGCGCGCAGCAAAAGCCTGCCCGGTCGCAAGCCTCGAAAGACACGCCCGCCAGCGACGCTTTCGGCTCGCTGGTCGACAGCAATACCCAGGCAATCGCCAACAAGGCGCAGGACACAGCCCCGCGCCGGAGCGATTCGACGTCATCCTCCACGGCATCCGACCGAAGTCCGCGCGACACCTCTTCCACGGAGCAGCCTTCGCAGAGCAAGGCGAGCGACGATACCGAGACGTCTGCGCCGGCGAAGAACGACAAGAGCGACGCGGCCAGCGATTCTGCCAAGGACGCCGACAAGATCAAGGACAAGTCCGAGACATCGGACGCCAAACCGGCGGACGAATCCGACGAGACCAAGGGCGACAAGACCGACGGCGCCGATGCTCCTGCCGCCGCCGCCGATGCGGCTGCCGCCGTGTCGGCCGATGCTGCGCAGCCCGCCCTGCCCGATCCGAACGCGATTGTCGTTGCCGCGCCCGTCGTGCCGGCCGACCCGAATGCGGCTGCGAGCCAAGCCGGCGATGCCGCCGCCTCGCCGCTGACGATCGCCGCAGCAGGTCTTGCCGCCAGTGCCTCCACTGCGGCGCAGATCGCCGGCAACAAGACCGATACCGCCGGCGACAAGAGCGCCAAGGCCGCGGGCGCCGAGGTCGATGCCGAGACCACGACGACGCTCGGCGAGACCGCGACCGGAGCGAGCGAGGCGACCGCGACCGATGCAAAGGCCAATGGCGGATTGATCGCCACCGTCAGCCAGGGCACGCCAAAAACCTCGTTCAAGGACGCCGCAACCGCGCAGGCCCAGACCGACGTCTCGAATATCGGCCAGGACACCGGCAAGGCGAACGCCGAGCAGGCTCCGGCGAGCGCGACGGCCGCGCATCCGCAAGCCGCAAAGCCGCAGGCAGATGGCGGAGCGACCGAGGCCAAGGCAGTTCTCGCCGACCACGCCGCCGACCCGACGCAAGGCGCGCCAGCCACGCACGCGGGCGCGCAAGCCACCATCGCGCCGACGGATACCGGCGCGCAGGCCGCTTCCGCCGTGCAGGCGCCGCTGACCAATACGACCTCGGCCGCCACAGCATCGACCGCGACGCTCACCGCGACAGCCGCAACCCATGCGGCCGTGCCGATCAGCGGCGTGCCGATCGAGATCGCGGCTGCCATTCGCGCCGGCAAGTCCCGGTTCGACATCAGCCTCGACCCGGCCGAGCTCGGCCGCATCGATGTCCGCATCAATGTCGACCGCAACGGCCAGGTCACCTCGCATCTCACGGTGGAGAAGCCGGAGACGCTGCAAATGCTGCGTCAGGACGCGCCGCAATTGCAGCGCGCGCTCGACGATGCAGGTTTCAAGACCGGCGGCAACGGGCTGTCCTTCAGCCTGCGCGACCAGAATTCATCGGGCCAGCAGTCCGGCCAGAACAACGACAATGGTGGCAATGCCCGCCGGCTGATCATCAGCGAGGACGAAACCGTTGCCGCCGCGCCCATTGGACGCGGCTACGGCCGCATGCTCGGATCGAGCAGCGGCGTCGACATCAGAGTGTGAGGAGTATTCGATTATGACCACCACGAATGCCGCCACCGCCCCTTCCGTCGTCTCCGGGACGACCGACATCCCGAAATCCTCCTCGTCGAACTCGATGAGCTCGACCACGGGCTCGACGCTCGCAGGCAACTTTCAGACGTTCCTGACGCTGCTGACGACGCAGCTCCAGAACCAGAACCCGCTGGATCCGCTCGACACCAACCAGTTCACCCAGCAGCTGGTGCAGTTCGCCGGCGTCGAGCAGCAGCTCAAGACCAACGATTCGCTGGCCCAGCTCGTCACCCTCCAGCAGACCACGCAGGCGACCCAGGCCCTTGGCTTCGTCGGCAAGACCGCGCTGGTCGACGGCTCGACGACGAGCATGACGAACTCGGCCGCGATCTGGCATCTCAATGTGCCGACGGACTCCACCGTCGAGATCTCCATCGCCAATTCCAGCGGCCAGACCGTGTTCACCGGCAAATACAGCTCCTCCGCCGGCACCGACATTCCCTTCACCTGGAACGGCATGGGCAATGACGGCACGCAATGGCCCGACGGCAAGTACACGATCTCGGCCACGGGCAAGGACGTGGCGAACAACAATGTCGGCATCGCCGCGCAGGTGCAGGGCGTGGTGTCGTCGGTCGACCTGACCCAGTCGCCGCCACTGCTCACCATCGACGGTGCCAGCTACACGCTGAGCCAGGTCAAGAGCATCATCGCGACAAGCGCCTATTGAGGGAAAACGCTGCAACGACAGATTCAGTGTCATCCCCGCCTAGTGCGCAATTACGCACGGGGGGCGGGGATCGATAACCCCAGGAAGTCGTTTTCGCGTGAGGTCATAACCCCGAGTCGTCATCAAACTACTCCCTGGGGTTATGGGTCCCGGGCTCGCGCGGAGCCTGTCATCGGGCCGCGCTTCGCGCGGACCCGTTGGCCGCCTCGGGACGACAAGAGAGAGCCTTGCGTCATCCGCACAGGCCCCGTTCGTTAGTAAAGTATTTACCCTTCTGCCCCGCTTGGCCCGCCGGAATCGTGTCACCCGCCGGCCGAGACGGCCGTGTTCCCGCAAGTTTCAACGAGAATTGTATTGAAGCCTTAGGCTTAGCGGATTTTTAAGCCGCGGGGCGTAGGGTTACGGGCGTGAGTTCAGTGGTTGAGAGTTTGTGAGTACGCCATGACAGAACCCCATCGCCCGAGGGTAAAATACGTCATCGGGCCGGACGGCAGTCCGTTGACGATCGCGGATCTGCCTGCTCCGGGCACCAAACGCTGGGTCATCCGCCGCAAGGCCGAAGTCGTCGCCGCTGTCCGTGGTGGACTTCTCTCGCTCGAGGAGGCCTGCAGCCGTTATACCCTGACGGTCGACGAATTCCTCTCCTGGCAGTTTTCCATCGACCAGCACGGTCTGGCGGGTCTTCGCACCACCCGCATCCAGCAATATCGCCAGTAGGCGATCCGGAAATCTGCGGCTTTTGAAGAAAATCGGCCTCGCTCTGCGAGGCCGATTTTTTTGATGATGCAGTTTTGTCCGACCTCTTAACTCTCGTTAACCATATCGAAACCATCACCTAGGCAATAATTGCCCACTCGGCCTTTCCGGTGAAAGCGGCCGAATCTGTTGGGGCGGTTGCTTGCAAGGGCTTGCGGACTTTCTGAAGAGTATCGGCGCCGCCAGGTTCGGGGCGATGATCGCGGTCACGGCCGCGCTCATCGGCTTCTTCGCCTTCGTCATCATGCGCGTCACCACGCCGCAGATGACGACGCTGTTCACGGACCTCAGCGTCGAGGATTCCTCGAGCATCATCAAGGACCTGGAACGCCAGGGCATTCAGTTCGAGATCCGCAATGAGGGCTCCATCATCATGGTGCCCAAGGATAAGGTCACGCGTCTCAGGATGAAGCTCGCCGAGGGCGGCCTGCCCAAAGGTGGCGGGGTCGGCTACGAGGTGTTCGACAAGTCGGACGCACTCGGCACCACCTCCTTCGTCCAGAACATCAATCATCTCCGCGCACTGGAGGGCGAGCTCGCCCGCACCATCCGCGCCATCGACCGCATCCAGGCCGCGCGCGTCCATCTGGTGCTGCCCGAGCGCCCGCTGTTTGCGCGCGAGGCGCCGGAGCCATCGGCCTCGATCGTGGTCCGCGTCCGCGGCTCGCTGGAAGCCCAGCAGATCCGCGCCATCCGCCATCTCGTCGCCTCCGCTGTCAACGGGCTGAAGCCGCAGCGGGTCTCGATCGTCGACGAGGCCGGCCAGCTGCTCGCCGACGGCGCGGCGACCGATCCGGAGCAGACGATCGGAGACGAGCGCCGCATCGCCTTCGAAAAGCGCTTGCGCAAGCAGGTCGAGGACATCGTGTCCTCCGTGGTCGGCTCGGGCCGCGCCCGCGTGCAGCTCTCCGCTGATTTCGACTTCAACAAGATCACCCAGACCTCGGACAAGTTCGACCCCGAAGGCCGCGTGCTGCGCTCGAGCCAGACCCGCGAAGAGCAGAGCATGACCGCCGACAACAACGGCCAGGTCACCGTCAACAACGAGTTGCCCGGCAACCAGCAGAACAACGCCGCCGCCGTCGCCAAGGACCAGAGCAAGAAGTCCGAAGAGACCAACAATTACGAGATCTCCCGCACCACCAAGACCGAAGTGACCGAAGCCGGCCGGGTCAACCGCATCTCGGTCGCGGTGCTGGTCGACGGCATCTACAGCAAGAACGACAAGGGCGAGCTGGCCTACCAGGACCGCACCAAGGAGCAGCTCGACAGCATCGCCACCCTGGTTCGCTCGGCGATCGGCTTCGACCAGAAGCGCGGCGACCAGGTCGAGGTCGTGAATCTGCGCTTTGCCGACGCGCCCTCAACCGCGCCGATCGGCGAGTCCTCAGGCTTCCTCGGCATGCTCCAGTTCACCAAGGACGACGTCATGTACTTCGTCGAGCTCGGCGTGATGATGCTGCTCGGCCTGGTCGTGCTGTTCCTGGTGATCCGCCCACTGGTCAAGCGCATCCTCGCCTCCGACGAGGTCGCCGCCGCCATCTCCGGCGTGCTGACGGGCCCCGCCGCGTCGGAAGAGGCCGCGCCGGCCTCCGGCCAGCCGCTGCTGCCGAGCGGCGCCGCCAGCGCCATCGACGTCGCCACCATCCAGGGCCAGGTCCACGCCCAGTCCGTTCATCGCGTCGGCGAACTCGCCGAGCGCAACCCCAACGAAACCGTCGCCATCATCCGCCAATGGCTCACCGAACCCGCGAAATAACCCAAGCCACGCAACTCTGCCAAGTGAATCAAGAAGTGATCTGACATGGCCGCCTCCCTGCAAAACGCCAATTCCAACGACATCACCAGCGTGATCTCCACGCTGGGCCAGCGCGCCGGCAGCCGCGGGGGCAGCAAGACCGAGGCGCTGGCCGGGCCGAAGCGTGCCGCGATCCTGATGCTGGCGCTGGGCGAGCAATATGGCGGCAAGATCTGGAGCTTGCTCGACGACGACGAGGTCCGCCAGCTCTCGCTGGAGATGTCGACGCTTGGCACCGTCGAGGTCGAAACCGTCGAGGACATGCTGCTGGAATTCGTCTCGCGCATGTCGGCTTCGGGCGCGTTGATGGGCAATTTCGACGCCACCGAGCGCCTGCTCCAGCAATACCTGCCGCCGGAGCGCGTCAACGGCATCATGGATGAGATCCGCGGCCCCGCGGGACGCAACATGTGGGAGAAGCTCTCCAACGTGCAGGAAGAGGTCCTCGCCAACTACCTCAAGAACGAATATCCGCAGACAATCGCCGTGGTGCTGTCGAAGCTGAAGTCCGAGCACGCCGCCCGCGTGCTCGGCATCCTGCCCGAGGAGCTCGCGCTCGACGTCGTCAACCGCATGCTGAAGATGGAGGCAGTACAGAAGGAGGTGATCGAGAGCGTGGAGAAGACGCTGCGCACCGAATTCATGTCCAACCTGTCGCAGACCCGCCGCCGCGACGCCCACGAGGTGATGGCGGAGATCTTCAACAATTTCGACCGGCAGACCGAAACCCGCTTCATCACCTCGCTGGAAGAGGACAACCGCGAATCGGCCGAGCGCATCAAGGCGCTGATGTTCACCTTCGACGACCTCGTGAAGCTCGATTCCGGCTCTGCCCAGACCCTGATGCGCAACGTCGACAAGGACAAGCTCGGCGTCGCGCTGAAGAGCGCCAACGAGGACGTCCGCAACTTCTTCTTCGGCAACATGTCCTCGCGCGCGGCCAAGATGCTCCAGGACGACATGGCGGCGATGGGCCCGGTGCGCCTGCGCGACGTCGACGAGGCACAGGCGCTTCTGGTCAATCTCGCCAAGGACCTCGCCGCCAAGGGCGAGATCATGCTGACCAAGAACCGCGCCGACGACGAGCTGGTGTACTGATGGCCGCTCCGGCAAAATTCCTGTTCGATACCGACTTCGCGGCGCCCGAGCGGACGACGCGCGAGAAGGCCGCGACGGCAGCCGAGATCGCCCAGAAGATCGCGGAAGCCGAGGCGCGCGCCTACCAGCAGGGCTTTGCCGCCGGCCAGCACGAGGCCAAGGCCGAGAGCGACCGGCGCGTCGCACTCGCCATGGAGGAGATCAACATCGCAATTCGGGGCGTCGCCTCCGGCATCGGCAACATCGAGACCAGGATGGAGACCGAGGCGGTCGAGGTCGCGGTCGCGGTGGCGCGCAAGCTGTGCGCCGATCTCGTCGCCGCCGAGCCGCTCGGCGAGGTCATAGCGCTGGTCAAGGACTGCTTCTCGCATCTGGTCGCGACGCCGCATCTCGTCGTCCGCATCAACGATGCGCTTTACGACGCCGCGCGCGAGAAGATCGAGCGGCTCGCCAAGCAGAGCGGCTTCGAGGGCCGGCTGGTGATCCTGGCCGAGCCGGAAATCGCCACCGGCGACTGCCGGATCGAATGGGCCGATGGCGGCGTCGTGCTGGAGCGCGGCGCCATCACGGCCAAGATCGACGAAATGGTCGGACGCTATATCGCGTCCCGCAGGGGAAATTAAGCCATGAGCGACACAGACGGACAGGTCCCGCTGCCCGATCTCAACGGCCCGATGCCGCCGACCGGCACCGACGTCGGCTACAACGAGGACGAATATGCGGCGCGTGCCGCCGCCGACCTCGAAGCGGTGTTCGACGTGCCGGTGCAGGTCTCGGCCGTGCTCGGCCGCTCCAAGATGGATGTCGGCGAGCTCCTGAAGCTCGGACCAGGCACGGTGCTCGAGCTCGACCGGCGCGTCGGCGAGGCCATCGACATCTACGTCAACAACAAGCTGGTCGCCCGCGGCGAGGTCGTCCTGGTCGAGGACAAGCTCGGCGTCACCATGACGGAAATCATCAAGGCCGAACGCGGCTAGAACAAGGACATGACGCGCGGCAGCGCGAACAGACGGACAGGAGACTGACATGCGGCTTCTCATCGTTGGCACATTGAAGGGCCAGCTCACCACCGCCACCAAGATCGCGATGGAGAACGGCGCCACCGTGACCCATGCCGAGGATCACGAGCAGGCGATGCGCGTGCTGCGCGGCGGCAAGGGCGCGGACCTCCTGCTGGTCGACGTCGCCCTTGACATCCGCGACCTCGTGCTGCGGCTGGAGGCCGAGCACATCCACGCCCCGATCGTCGCCTGCGGCATCACCAACGACGCCCGCGCCGCGGTCGCCGCGATCCACGCCGGCGCCAAGGAATACATCCCGCTACCGCCGGACCCCGAGCTGATTGCCGCGGTGCTCGCCGCGGTCGCCAACGATTCCCGCGAGCTGGTCTATCGCGACGAGGCGATGGCGAAGGTGATCAAGCTCGCCCAGCAGATCGCCGGCTCCGACGCATCGGTGATGATCACGGGGGAATCCGGCACGGGCAAGGAGGTGCTGGCCCGCTACGTCCATACCCGTTCGGCGCGCGCCAAGCGCCCGTTCATCTCCATCAACTGCGCCGCGATCCCCGAACACCTCCTGGAGTCCGAGCTGTTCGGCCACGAGAAGGGCGCCTTCACCGGCGCGGTCGCGCGCCGCATCGGCAAGTTCGAGGAGGCGACCGGCGGCACGCTGCTGCTCGACGAAATCTCGGAGATGGACGTCCGCCTGCAATCGAAACTGCTGCGCGCCATCCAGGAGCGCGTGATCGATCGCGTCGGCGGCACCAAGCCCGTGCCGGTGGACATCCGCATCATCGCCACCTCGAACCGCAACCTCGCCGAAGCCGTGCGCGAGGGCACGTTCCGCGAGGACCTGCTGTTCCGCCTCAACGTCGTCAATTTGAAGATCCCGCCCCTGCGCGAGCGCCCTGCCGACATCCTGGAGCTCGCCCAGCATTTCGTGAAGAAGTATGCGGAGGCCAACGGTGTGCCGCTGCGCCCGATCTCGGCGGAAGCCCGCCGCGTGCTCTCCGGCAACCGCTGGCAGGGCAACGTCCGCGAGCTCGAAAACACCATGCACCGCGCGGTGCTGATGGCGCACGGCGACGAGATCGGAGCCGACGCCATCATCACGCCGGACGGCGACCGCCTCGATCTCGCCAAGACCGCGCCGGCGGTGGCGCATGCCACCATGGCCGCCGAGCAGGTGACGCGCGCACTGGTGGGGCGCACCGTGGCCGATGTCGAGCGCGACCTCATCCTGGAGACGCTGAAGCACTGCCTCGGCAACCGGACCCATGCCGCCAACATCCTCGGCATCTCGATCCGCACGCTGCGCAACAAGCTCAACGAATATGCCGACGGCGGCATCCCGATCCCGCCCGCGGGGACGCCGGGCGAATATCCGCGGATGCCGATGATGGGGGCGTAAGGGCCTCTTGCAAGTATCGACGATGCAAGTGCCTGGGCCTGTCCCGGGCATTTTCGTTTGGCGCGCACCGATACTCACCCCGTCATCCTGAGGTGCGAAGCGCGCGATGCGAACGCATCGCGTGCGGAGCCTCGAAGGATGAACGGCCACAGCCGGGCCGTCGCCCTTCGAGGGCCGCTGAAGAAGCGGCCAACTCAAGGTGACGGCGAGAGAACTTCGGCTGCTTCGAATGCAAGGGGGAGCCGCATTCGGCGACTAGGTCAAGCCCGCACAACGCCCTATAACCACGCCCGAAAACCACACGAGGGACCACATGTCTGAAGCTCAAATCACGGATTGGCTGACGTCGCAGCGGCAGGCGATGATCGATCTGCTCCGCGACGTCGTGAACATCGATTCCGGATCCTACGACAAGGAGGGCGTCGATGCGGTCGGTGCGCGGTTCGAGCGGCACTTTGCCGAGCACGGCATTCCGTTCCGGCGCGAGGCCAACGCCACTTTCGGCGATGCGAT
The DNA here is from genome assembly GCF_004346455.1 of Bradyrhizobium sp. R2.2-H. Lineage (NCBI taxonomy): Bacteria > Pseudomonadati > Pseudomonadota > Alphaproteobacteria > Hyphomicrobiales > Nitrobacteraceae > Bradyrhizobium > Bradyrhizobium sp. R2.2-H. The sequence goes on along the minus strand of NZ_SMBR01000005.1, from coordinate 35,383 downwards.
TCATGCCGAGGTGGCAAAGCCCGGCAGCAACGAGAAGCCCGTGCTGTTGATGGGGCATCGCGACACCGTGTTCGGCAAGGGCGAGGCCGGGAGGCGTCCGTTCACGATCAGAGATGGCCGCGCCTATGGACCGGGTGTCGCCGACATGAAGTCCGGCCTCGTCATGAACGTGTTCGTGGCAACCGCCTTCCACAAATTCGGCGGCTCACCGCACCCGATCAAGGTATTGATCACCTCGGACGAGGAGATCGGCTCGCCCTCCTCGCGCCCGGTAATCGAACGTGAGGGCCGCGCCGCCCGCGCGGTGTTCAATTCAGAGCCGGGCCGCCCCACCGGCAATATCGTCACCGGCCGCAAGGGCGGCATCTTCATGCATCTCGGCATCACCGGCAAAGCCGCGCATTCCGGCGCCAATTTCGCTGCCGGCATCAGCGCGATCGGCGAGCTCGCGCACAAGATCGTGCAGATCCATGCGCTGACCGATCTGGACAAGGGCATCACGCTCAATGTCGGCCTCGTCTCGGGCGGCCAGTCCGTCAACACCACGGCGCCCTACGCCGAAGGCCAGATCGACCTGCGTTACGTCGATCCGGCGGATCGCGCGAGGGTGATGGCCGCAATCGAGACGATCGTCACGACCTCCTACGTGCCGGGTACGAGTGCAACGCTGACGATCAAGGGCGAGTTCGTCCCGGTGGTGCAGAGCGCGGATTCGAAGGCGCTGTTCGAAAATTATCAGGCCGCCGCAAGACAGGTCGGCCTCACCACGCTCCAGGGCGAGTTCTCCGGCGGCTGTGCCGATTCCGGCTTCACCGCCGCGGTCGGCACGCCGACGATCTGCGGCCTCGGGCCGGTCGGCGGGCTCGCGCACACGCCGGAGGAATATCTCGAGCTCGACAGCATCGTGCCACGCGCACAGGCGCTGGCGCTGGCGATTCTGCGGGGATAGCCGCCACGCACTCCCTCGTCATGGCCGGCTTGACCCGGGCATCCACGTCGATCCCAAATTGCCGATGCACGTGGATGGCCGGGTCAAGCCGGCCATGACGAGGAGAGAGGGCGGCGCGCACCCGCGCGCACGCATTCAACTCACGAATAACTCGGCGCGTCGGGCTTGCGGAAGATGTGGATGGGGTCGCCCGGCACGATCGGAGAGCCTGAGAACATCGCGTAGGCGTAGAGCGCGAGATAGGCGATCGCAAGCACGCCGACGGCATAGAAGGCCCAGGTCGCAACGCGTTTCATCGATCCGCTCCATTGCCGTCCCGCATGGGGGTTCAGGCGCTTCTAGAGCGATGACGGAGAAAAGGCCAGCCTTCCGCGCCGACACGCGTGGCGATCATCTGCCGCGCCGGCCGCGCGCGGGAAGGCTGACGTCCGCAAGCCTGGCCGCGTCCTCGTCCTGGTCGACCGCCAGATACTGGCCGTGCCAATAGGCAAGAGCCGCGGTGCGGGCCGAGCTCCTGATGTCCCTGACACGGCCGATGACGATGCCGTGCGAGTGACGTTCGACGATCTCCTCGACCTCGCAATCGAAGGCGGACAATGCGCCGAACAGCAGGGGAACGCCCGAGACCGCCGTCACCCATTTGGCGCCTTCGAAACGATCGGCGCCCTTCAACCCGCCCTTGCCGGAAAAGCGCTCGGCAATCTCGAGCTGGTCAGCGTTGAGGATGTTCACGCCGAAGGCGCCGTGGCGCTTGATCAGCGGAAAGGACGACGCATCGCGGTTGATGCTGACCAGCAGCGTCGGCGGCTCGACCGACAGCGAGGTGACCGAGGTCACCGTCATGCCCGTAATATCCTTGCCCCGCCCGGCGGTGATAACGCTGACGCCGCCGGTGAGGTGGCGCATGGCGCCGCGAAAATCGACGGACGAGACGGGGATTTCGGTCATGAGATCGCGGGGCACTACATTCATGGCATTGCTCCCCGAAGCGGGGATCCCTCTTATTTAGGTACGATCGTCCGCCGACAAAAGGTGGCTGAGGATCGAGCCTTCAAGGCTTGCGAGTTCGGCCGAGCCGCGCTGGCGCGGCCGGGCACCGTGCAGCTGCGCCATGCGCTGCTGGCCGACGGAATCCATACGGGCAAAGTTCTTCTGCGCCAGCGCGATGGTCTGGTCGCTGACATGCCTGATCAGCTCGTTCGCGGCCTGCCAGGCTTCATTCACGTTTGAGGAATGATGGTGCGCGTCATCGGAGCTGTCGAGATGTCCGGGAAAATAGCGATGCGAGCACTGCGGTGCATGCTGCGCGCGTGATTAATCTTTCGAGCGGCGAAGCGAATGAGGATGGAATTTTTCTGCACGCGAATGTGAGAGATGCACGGATCTGGTCGAGCGCTCCTCGGTGGAACACAAAACGTGAAAAACAACCCCATGCACAGTAGCCGGGGGCGTGCGAAAACAATAAATTGCGCATTATCCGAAGTTCGTTTGACCCGTCGGGCAAAACAGGGGCATAATGGCATCATCGCGAACTGGGGGTGCTGGGGCGCTCCCTCCACCCTCTCGCCGTCATTCCCCGCCACCGGGTCTCGCCTGCGGCGAGCCCGATGACAGGCTCCGGCGGGGAATCCAGTACGCCGCGGCGTTTCCGCATCAAACGACTGTCTCTGGAATACTGGATCGCCCGCCTTCGTGGGCGATGACACTGAAGCCGTGGCGGGCGCGTGCCTCGCGCAGAACCGTTTGCAACTAGTGCAACCACCTCACCGGCAGATTCTGCAGCCCGCGGAACGCCCAGCCGCCGATCCGCACCGGCTCGTCGCCGGCGATCTCGATGCGTCCCGCGCGCGCAAACACGGTCGGCAGCGCGACGTCGGCGATCATGGCGCGGGAGGCGAAGGCACCGGCGCAGAAATGCGGGCCGGCGCCGAAGGCGACGCTCTTGGTGGTGTCGCGCCGCACATCGAACTGGTCGGCGCGCTCAAAATGCTTCTCGTCGCGGTTGGCGGAGCCGAACATCAGGAACACGCGCTCGTCGCGTTCGAAGGACACATCGTGAATGGTCCAGGGCTTGGCGATGCGGCGCGGCGACATGCCGATCGGCGAGATCCAGCGCGCATATTCCTCGAAGGCCTGCAGCCAGGACACTTTACCGCGCAAGACCAGATCGAGCTGCTCGGGATGGGTGAGCAGCGCCCACACCGTGCCGGCGATCGCCTTGCGCGGCTCGTTCTGCCCGCCCGAGATCGCGAGCTTGACGTTGGCGCGCACGCTCTCCATCGGCATGCCCGAAGCGAGCAGCACGCCCAAAATGCTCTGGTCCGGGTGCTTGCGCATCACCGGCAGGATGTCGTCGATCGCGGCGTCGATGCCCGAGGTCGCCGCATGGCAGCGCGCCTCGACGGCGGGATCTCCGGCGTAATTGGCGATGCCCTCGATCATGCCTTGCGACCAGGCGTCCATGTCCTCGAAGCCGATATTGGTGAGGCCGGTGATCGACTTCAGGCATTCGCCGGAGAACGGCAGCGCGAAGTCGCGCATGAAATCGATCCGGCCAGGTTCGATCGCATCGAGGATGCGGTCGGCATGAGCCTGGAACAGCGAGGTCCAGTGCGCCTTCACCGTCTTCGGCGATACCGTCGGAAACATCGCGCGCCGCTCGACCTGATGCGCCTCGCCGTCCTTGCGCATCATGTTGTGGCCCATCAGCCGGTTCATCAGGCCGGCGGGCTGGTGCGAGGAGAACACGTCGATCTGCTTCTCGGAGATCGAGATGTCGTCGCGGCTCGTCAGCAGCGTCGAGCCGAGCTGCGGCACGAACGCGATCGGCGCCTCCCGCCTCATCTTCGCGAGCATCGGATAGGGATCGGCCCAGAAGGCGGCGGGGTCGATGTCGATGCGCGGCGCGGTGCTCAAGGCGGTCCCTCCTGATTTCGTATGCTTCAGGGCAGATTAGCGAACTCCGCGGCCGCCGTCTGTCCCTAGCGATAGGGACGGGCGGCATTGGTCTGTTTCGTGAGCCTCCGGCAATGAACTATTAATCGTGAGCACGCGCCTCACGTGCCAACTGATCGATTATCGCCTAAGTTGCAATCGACAATCATCGAAGAGCTCAGGCGCGAAATCGCATGCAACCATCCGATTGGGCCGTTGTCCTGTACTACGCGTGGCCAGCCATCTTGATACCTGCGGGATGGCTCGTGTTAGGGCGATTATGCCGGGAACGCGCAGCTTCCGGGGCATCGATGATGGAATTGCGGGAGCAGCACCTTGCAGAAACGCACCGGATGAGCGCTGTGATGGAGAGGATCGCAGCTGTTCTCGAGAAGAACAACAGGCATTAGTCAGAGTTACTGGCTTGGAAGGTTGAGGATGACCGTAGCCGATATACTGCTTGCGATGTACTCTTGGTGGCCGTTCATCCTGATCGTGGGTGGATCGATCCTCGCGATGCGTACGCTGCGCCAACGCACCTCGTCGGGCGCCACGATGATCGATCTGTATGAGCAGCAGATTGCCGAAACGCGCCGAACGAATGCCGGATTGGAGCGGATCGCTGCTGCCCTCGAGCTTGGGATGGGCACGGCCGGATCCCAGGCCAATAAGGGTGCCGGAACCGCTTGAATACGCAAAATGTCCGCGAGACCAAATCGACGGCATCACGGTGAAGCACCCCAATCCAAAATGGCATCGATCCAGTTGGCGATTCCGCTGGACTCCGGATCGCGCGGGCACTGCATGGATGCTGATGTCAGCAATTATCGCTGTCGCCATCTTTGCGGCCGTCGTGATTCATTATCCATTCCTGCCACAGCGAAACGCCGGTGCCGGCTTTGGACCCGACTGGGATTGCACACCTCACCCCCGTGGCGAACCCACTTGCATCAAGAAGGTTGATCGGTAAATCGGCCTGGACTTGTCGTCTGGACAATCAAGCAGTTGCTGTCGCGGCGCCTGGATCGCCGCCCGTCGGGACCGGGGACTGACCTACCGGACCTCGGCGACCTTCGGTCCAGGTGACATCATCTGCGCGTTTGCCGCCAAGGGCCGCTTTGACGGCGATGCCGGATCCGGCAATCGGAAGGCGGCGTCGGGCGGCGTTCCCGGACGCCGGGCAGCGGTTGCCGGAAGCACGATCACTTTCGCTCCGACCTTCACCCGCTCGTAGAGATCCGTGACGTCCTCGTTGGTCAGCCGGATGCAGCCAGACGACACCTTCTTCCCGATCGTCGCGGGATTGTTGGTGCCGTGAATTCGATATTCGGTCTCGCCCAGATACATCGCCCGGGCGCCGAGCGGGTTGCCGGGGCCGCCCGCCATGAACCGCGGCAGATAGGGCTGACGCGAGACCATCTCCGCAGGCGGATGCCAATCCGGCCATTCGGCCTTGCGGGCCACGGTCTGCTCACCGGACCATGTGAAACCTTCGCGGCCAACGCCGATGCCATAGCGCATCGCCTGCCTGTCGTTCAGGACGAAATAGAGGAACGTGTTTCCGGTATCGATGATGACGGTGCCCGGGGCCTGGCGGCTCGTATAGTCAACCACCTGGCGGACGAGTGCTCCGGGAGCATCAGCATCGGCTTTTGGCGGTTCGACCAGCGGAGCCGGGACCGGAATCGGAGCTGGAGCCGGGGTGAGAGCCGCCGCGGACGCATGAACTGGAGGTGCCACGTAAACCGGCGTTGACGATGCCCGAGCTTCGCGCGCGGACGGTGTCCGTGCCGGTTGCACGCTCGCCGGGCGAGACAGCAAACCGTACCCCAATGCGGCGACGGCCACAGCGCCAATGGCAACTCTCGCAGCCATTGGCAGCGCGAGCGTTTCTGCCTTTCCACGTTTGGCCCGCTTGCTCACGTCTCTCCCCAGGTCACCATGCCCAAGAGAGGTACCCAGCAAAATTTAAGAAACTTCCAAGCAATTTCGCTCAGACTGGAACCGCTAGCCGTGGTTAACGCCGAACTCGCGTCGATTTGGCTTGGGTTCTGCCAAGTCCGATCTAACCTCGACCGCTGACACGGCCAGATGCCGTCACAATCTTCGGCTTAGGGTCAAAATGCGAAATACTCAGGTTGAGAATCTGGTACGCCGTGCCGCCAGAAGCGGACATGATCGACTCTAGCGGTTGGCGTTCAAAACCTTCATTCGCGTCACCGTGACACCGCCTTCGGCAAGTTCAGGCAGCTTGGCGAGCCACGCCTTTACGTAGGGCATCTCATTATGAGCCTCGAAGTCTTCCTTACTGGCGAAGACCTCATAGAAGATGAACTGGCCAGAAGCTGCGCGGTCTTCCTGAAGAAAATATACGAGGTTCTTTGGGTCGCTGCGCACGAGAGCGACAAGCGGCAGCGTGGCAGCGCGCAGTTCCTCTTCCCTGCCCGATTTGGCCCGGACCTGCGCAACCACCGAATAGGCGCCCTCTGGAATCCCGGAATAGTCTCTGCCCGGCCTCTCCTGCGCGACGGCAGCAACCTTCGCCGCAAGAACGGCGAGGAATACAACTGTCGTCAGTGACAGACGTCGATGAGTCGAATGCATTGCTGAGAACCCTTTCGTAGGGTCAACTGGATTGATGCGCTGCCGCTCGCATTCCTTCCTGCTCAGTTGGCAGCCAATTTACTCCGGCGTGCGCTCAACGCCTCCTCGAATGTCTTCTTCACGGGCCCCAGCGCTTGCACGAATTCGAGTTGTTCGCCTTCCGGCCCCTTGCAGTAAATCAGTGACCAGCCGTTGGATTTTCCCGCGGTGATCCGGTTGGTATTGGCCGACATCGGAGCCGCCAACCGCTCCTGTTCCGAGGTTACGGTGATCACGCGGTTGGCCCTTACCTGGGTCATCCCGCGGCGCGCCGATTCCGCCTCGAGATCGCGGACGAACTGATTGAAGTCGACATCCTCGCGAATGTAGAAGCAGATGTGCATCGATCGCGGATAGGCCGGGCTCATATGATCATGTGGTTCGGCGAAACTATCGCCTTTTCCCATCGGCTGAGTGGCATCCCGATACTGCAATAGCTCGATCACCACATTATCGAACTGAATGAATCGCACGTCGAGGCGCTGGCCGCCGCCCTTGAGATCGGGCACGCCCATCGTGCGCGGATTAACCCGCCGCTTGCGCGCCTCGATCTCCTGATCGGTCAGTAGAGTATTGTGTATCGCCTCACCCTGGAAGTCGCCATCTCGCATCACTTCGCTGCCGCCAAGGACTTCTGTATAGAACTCGAATGCACGATCCATGTTCTGTACGGTGACGCCAAAATGCTGGATGCCTTGTAAGCGCGCCCCCAGAGGGGCGCTATTTCGCGACGCCGCAGGCATTTCGCCAGCAGTCTGCGCCGATGCGGGGACCGCGCTGGTCGCCGCCATGCCGACAACCAGTGCGGCTCCGGCAGCCTGAAGGACGGTCCTGCGATCAGGATCATGGGGATTGTTCGCCTTGTCGTCACACACTTCCTTCACTCCTGTTCACCGATCAGAATCCCCCGTTGGCGCGTCGCGCGCTCGGGCGATCACTGTCACACCATGTTGGCTGCCGTCATAGTGGCGCGCTGCTATTGGGCCAGGTAGCCTCCGTCAATCACCAGTTCGGCACCGGTGACGTAGCTGGCTTCATCGGAGGCGAGAAAGAGGCAGCCATATGCAATTTCGCTCGGCTTGCCTCCGCGCTTCATCGGCGTTGTTGCGATGACGGCTTCATTGAGGCCCGCGTCTTGTGCGTCGGTCAGCGGCGTGTGGATGAAACCTGGATGGACTGAGTTGACGCGAATTCCGTCGGCAACATACGTCATTGCGGCGTTCTTCGACATGATGCGGACTGCACCCTTTACGGCATGATAGGAATGCGCGCCTGCGACTGCAGAATTGCCCCAGATCGACGAGATGTTGACGATCGAACCCGACTTCTGCTTCCGCATAACCCGAATTGCCTCGCGCATGCCGAGAAAGACGCCGGTCTGATCGACCGAGATCATCTTCATCCACGCCTTCATCTCGAGTTCATGCAGCGGCTCGTACGCAATGATCCCCGCATTGTTGATCAGCACGTCGAGCCGACCGCGTTTTTTGACAACGATGTCCACCGCTGTTTTCCAGTCGCCTTCGCTGGTGACGTCGAGCGGTATGATCTCGATACCATCGGAATGTGGTTTCACGGGTGACGCAATATCGCTGGCGAAAACAGTTGCGCCCTCCTTGGCAAAAAGTTCCGAGACGGCATAGCCGATGCCACTTGCTGCCCCGGTGACCAACGCCACTTTCCCTTGAAGTCTCATTTCGCATCCCTTTCCAACTGGTATGCTGCGCCGTTGGCGTGCATCCGGGCTCGCTCAAACCTTACGACAGTCGAGGCGCTAGCGGGAGTTAAGCGTGGTTAAATCCGGTGAACCGCCTTGGGCTTCTACGCTCACTTGTCAGCCCCATATTTCGGACCCGGCGGACGAACTGATCGCTTGTTTGGGCAAGTCGGGGCGGTGAGCGGGCGTCGGAGCAGACCCTTCGAACGTCGGATCAGACCCTTCGAAGTTCTTCGATGATCGAGCGAGCCTTCTTGAGGTCTGCCGTCTCGAACCCTTCCGTGAAACGATCGTAGACGGAACTGAGAAGCTGCTCGGCTTCCTTGGCGATGCCCTGCCGCCGCCAAAGCTGCGCCAAGCAAATGGCCGTCCGCAGTTCCCACGACAACGCACCTTGAAGCCGAGCCCATTCAAGGCTTTGCCGATAACGAATCTCGGCTGCCTTGATCGCCGACGCCGCTCCATCCGCTTCCAGTAAATGGCCCTGGATGCGCAGCAACTCCGCCATGCACCAGCGCTCGTCACTTTGCTCGCACCACTCGAGCGCTTGCTCGATGGCCGTGCGCGCGGCTCCCGTCTGCCCGGCGGCGTGCAAACCCATGCCAAGAGTGCCCAGATAAAGCGGATATCGCAGGCGGTATCTCACATCCGTCAGCCTGTCGATGCCGTCCCGCAGGAGCGGCAGGCCCCCGCGGTCGCCTTTGGCGACCAGCAGCATGCCCTTCAAGCAATCGCCTTCGGCTCTTGAGACGGCTCTAGCGTGCACTGTCAGGTGGTCCTGCAGCCGGTCCATCAAGCGCTGCGCGGTCGCCAAGTCTCCGACGTACAGCGCGAGAGGGCACGCACCGTGGATCAGCACATTGCACACGGTGAATGCGTGGCCGGTCGCCTCGGCATCCTCGAGGGCGCTTTGAGTCATGCCAAGGGCTTGATCCGGAAATCCCAATAGCCAGAGGATGTGCGTCAGGTTGTACTTTGCTGCCACACGCTGGTCGTACTGGAAGCGGGCGATGTGCGAGTGCTGAAGAGACAGATGCTGGCCGAGCGTGTGTTCCAACTGGCGGCGTGCCTCTCTCTGGTCGCCCAGGTAATGCAATGTGCTGCCGATCAGCCTATCGCAGCTCAGCAAATCCGCGACATCGCTTCTCTCTTGTGCAACGCTCCGAAATCGCCTCAGCAGATCAAGGGCCAACCGATAGTCTCCAACGTAGAAGCGACCGATGGCCAAACCCCAAAGCGGGCGCAGTTGGTATTCTCGATCCCCGAGGCGCTCAGCAATCTGAAGCGCCTTCGTCCAGACAGCGTCCACTTCCGGCAAAGGGCCCCTCTCGTGTAACAGCGCGGCCGCCAGCCCGGCATAAAGCTTCATGTCGTCGTGGTCGTTTCGAAAAAGTCCATTGCTGGCGAGGGCGCGGTCGATGCCGACCCGACATTCGTCGATCAATGACATATGCATCCACAAAGGAATGGCAGCAACGGTAAGTGCAACGCCTATTGCCGTGTCGCCATCGGCGGAAAATGCCCAGCTCAGTGCGTTCCGAACATCGTCGATCGCGTGTCCATAGTCCGCCAGCCAATCTGCGGTGGGGCGCGCCTCGACTTCGCTAGCAGCACGTGAAAAGATTTGGCGATGGTGCTCCGCGTGACGTCGCACAAGCATCTCGAGTTCCCCACTCTCATTGAGCTTCTGCAGAGCGTAAGACCTCGTGGTATCAAGTAGCCGATAGCGCACGATCGCACCGCTTGCATCGGCCACGACGAGCGACTTGGCGACCAGGCTCTCTATTCCGTTGATGACATCGCGGCCGGTTATGCGGCTGTCCGAAGCTACGGCCGCTGCGCACTCTAGACCGAACGCGCCAGCAAACACGGACAGGCGATTCAGAACCGATCGCTCGCCCATCGACAGGAGCTCATAGCTCCAGTCAAGAGCAGCCGCCAAGGACCGATGGCGCGGCAGGGCGGTACGCCTGTCCTGCCTCAGCAGCCGAAAGCGGTCGTCAAGAAGCTTCGACAGTTCCCTCGGCCCAAACGCATCAATGCGAGTCGCCGCTAACTCGATGGCAAGCGCAATGCCGTCGAGCTTGCGGCAGATCCCTGCCACAATGGGAGCATCCGCATCGTGCAGCACATAGTCCTCGACGCTCGCTATTGCACGTTCGACAAAGAGCTGGACAGCCGGAAACGCTAGCGCTTCGGCTGCAGTCAGTCGGACAGAAGCCGGCGCGTTCCCCAGGGGCGCTAGCCGATGCACGCGTTCGCCTCTGGCCCGCAACGGTTCACGACTCGTCGCGAGGATGTGGATGCCGGACGCGCTGCTAATCAGTTCCTCCGCCAACGTGGCCCCCGCGTCGATCAGATGCTCACAATTGTCGAGCACGATCAGCATTCGCCTATCGCGCAGATAGTCTTTCAGCGCAGCCACGGGATCCTGGAAGGAAATCGCGAGGCCCAAGCTGGAAATAAGCGCCCTCGATACCAGGGACGCGTCGCGCAACGGCGCCAGATCGACAAACCAAACACCGTGCTCATAGGAAGCGATCAGCGCTTCAGCGGCAGCAAGAGCGACCGTTGTCTTACCGATACCTCCGGCTCCAACGACCGTAATGAACCGGTGTCGCGACAGTTGCTTTAGCAGAGCATCGATGGTGCTGGCGCGGCCGATCGTTCTGGTCGAAGAGGCGGGCAGATTGTTTGGACCCGCCGCCGACACTGGAGGGAGTGAGGTATATTGCGCTGAAATCTGGACCGGTGCCGCGAAACGATAACCCCGACCGATCACCGTCGCCACATAGCGGCGGCCGGGCTGGCCCTCACCGAGCGCTCGCCGCAGCGCCGACATGTTGACCTTAAGATTGCTGTCCTCGACGACGGTGCTGGGCCATACCCGAGCCATCAACTCCGCCTTGCTGACGACTTCGCCGGGACGCTCGACCATCGCCTCCAGAATCGCAAGCGCGCGACCACCGACTCGAACGGCAGTCGTGCCCTCCAGCAGGAGCTGCCGTGCCGGGAAGAAACGAAAAGGCCCAAACGAGTACTCGCGTTCGGTCAGGTCGGTCGACTGGACGGTCAGATCCTCTTTACCTCATTTCACCTTACTTAACTTGACAAATTCTATCGTCGCCAAAGGGCCCTTGTCCATACACCGCGGGTGGCGAATCCTGGGCGTGGCCGGGCTTGAGGATGGCGAGCTCCGACGAGGCACCGCCCCATCGATGCGCCGGAGGGCCTCGCAACTCCCCTACGGAAGTGCGTCGCAGTAGCGCCGCGCAGGCGAGCACGGCCGCGTCGTCTCATACAGCGCCATCAACAGCAAACACGCGGCGAATAGCACGGCGCCTCAAGTGATTTAGGCCACATTTTGAATCGTGGCCTAAGCGCACTAACACTACCTTTAGAGCCCAGCATGCAGATGTCTGCTTCGGGTCAAAGGCGCCGTTTAGCAGTCAGTCGAGTACTTCCGGTCTACCCCAATGAACGGACATCTTCAGAGCCGGTCGCCATATCTCAAAGGTGCCACTTCCAGGGTTCGCAGCACGCCGCAGAAGTAGACGTTCGCGTTACGCGGACCTGCCGCGACGGACTTGCCGCGACACTACCTGTTCTCAGGCCCTGCCGCAGGACATCGCCGCTGGTGGCAGATATTCGCCACTCACGATGAACATGCTGCCGCTCGGCGGCCCGCGCTTGAACTCCTGAGCGTCTTGGCGGCCAAGCTGGAGACCCAGCTTGCGTACTTGCAAGATTCCGCTCTACACTCTTAGACAGCATCGACATACTAAAGTATCCACAAGTTGTGTTCCGCGATTAACGGGACATTAACCTGCGGCTCAAGCGCGTACCGTGGCCTTGTCGGACAGGAGTGGACCAGCCCCATGTGGAAGGACCCCATCGAGAGCACGCCTTCGATCATCCAGACCGATTTCGGGCCCTTCGGGCAGAGCCTGCCGGGGGACGGCGAAGCCTATTGCGGCCCGACGTCGATGGTCATGGGCCTTTACTGGCTGTCGGCAAACGGCTTCACGCAGGTTGCTCCTGCGGTCTACAACGGCGAGGACGACCCCGTGGCAATCAACCTGGAAAGGGTGGTCGCGGGCTTGATGCAGACGTCGAGCGAGAGCGGCAGCTTCGTGGACGGCATGACAAGCGGGATGGCCGACTATTTGTCCGCCTGCGGAATCGGGCCTGATCTCTATCATTTGACGAGCAGTTCCAATCCGGACCTCGCGTGGCTCGCCGATCAATTGGCCCCGAACGTGTCCGAGAGTCCGCAGACGATCGTCTTGGCCAATTTCGCGGTTGGCTGGTTTTCCGTTTCCCAGACGACAAAGGGATACATGGAAAATATCGGCGGCCATGTCCTCGCGCCGCTCACGGTGAACCTGACGGGCGGCACGATCACCATCAACAACGCTTTCCCCGCCTCGTTCGAGAACGTACCCAACCTCCCGTCCAGCAATCCGCAGACTGTCCAGATCGCGCAGATGCCCAGCGGATGGAAGCTGCAAAACCAGCCGCTCCCCTCCGAAGACTACAGTCAGGTCGTCACCGACGCGCTCACCGGGAGGGGCGTCTACGCCGTGCTCTGGCAGGGGCAAGCCTGGGCGATCTCGCCGTCGGCGCTGCCCTCGACATCCGGATATGAGCCCAGCACCTGGACGATCAACCAGCCTAAGGTCATCAACACGAACGGCGGCACGCTGACCGTCGTCGCGCCGATCTCCGGGCTGGGCGGCCTCCAAAAATACGGCGAAGGCACGCTCCTGCTCACCAACACGAACCAGCTGATGGGATACAACACCGTAGGCGCCGGGACGCTGGCAAGTACCCGGACATCCGGCACACCATTTGGCAGCTTCAGGGTGATGGTGACGAACGGCGGAATACTCGAGCTTCGTTCGGACGGCGCGACGGTCGATGTGCAGATCGCCTCGGGATCTCTGGCGACGTTCGTCATCGGCTCTACGGGAGGCGCTTTGCAGCTTTCCGGAAGCGGCGACTATCGCGTCGTCATCGGGGGCAATGACGACGGTACCCTGACGAACATTGTCCGCAACTCCGGCGGGACTCTCGTTATCGTGCCGGGCGGCGGCATGGCCCAGCTTGGGCTGACGCAACAGGTGTTCGTGGCAGGAACGGGAGCAAACCTGCCCGTCGTCACGAACGGGATCGTCGCTCCCTACATTCTCGGAGAGGACGACGACGCGGCCAGCTCGGGCAAGTTCCTGACCTATTCGCCCTCCGACGGCTTCGCGAGCGCGGCGACAGTGTCCTCGACGGATGTCGGCATCAACGACGTTCCGGCCGATGCCGTCTACGAGGTCGTCGACAGCCAGGCGGTCGAGAGCGGCGGCGTGCCGCAGGTGGCGGCGCTCGAAGTGAACGGCGGAGCGATTACGGGGGGCGATGCGAGCATTCTGGTCGGAAGCCAGGCGAGCGGCGACGCCGCGGGCCTCATCATGAACGGCGGCAGCATCGCTACTGCGAGCCTTTCGTTCGGCGCGGCAGAAGGCCTGATCTACAGCAATGCCAGCGGCGGTGGTTCGCAGATCGCAGCCGCCATCGAGGGATCGGCGGGCCTGACGATCTTCGGTCCCGGCACGCTGACCCTGAGTGCAGACAGCAGCGACACGCTTTCCGGTCCGATCAGGGTCAATGGGGGTACGCTGATTGCCGGCGGAACCGGTGGATCAGCAACGGGTGCCGGCGAGGTGCTGGTATCCTACGCGGCGACGCTGGAGGTCCCCGGCACGGTGACCGGCGCGGTTGTTGTCGGCGAGTCGGGCACACTGTTCATGAACGGCGGGACGGTCTCGGGCCCAGTCACCATTGCAGCGACCGGCACCGATACGCCTGCTCCCGGCGGCATATTGCAAGGGAGCGGAACAATCAGCGGGACCACCTCCATCAGCGGCATCATCCAGTCAGGCCCGCAGGCTGGCCTGATCACGTTCACCGGCGAGACCACTATGGTCGGCGACGCGAGCTTCTATTGGCGGCTGCAGAAGCTCGTGGACGATGCTGATCCCGGAGCCGGACCTGGGATCTACTGGAACGCGCTGCAGTTCAACTCGCCGGATACGAACCTCGGCACCAAGAATGCACCTCTCTGGCTCTTCATCGACTTCAGCGCCCTCGACGGGGACCCGGACGGCGGCAACGCGTTCTGGCAGAAGCCCCATACCTGGACGCTCTTTACCTACGCAGCCGATGCCGGCCGCTTTTGGCCGGCGTACGAGAACTTCTCGTACCAGTCCGGGAGCTTCAACACGGTCTTCGACAACTGGGTCGTGTCCCTGCAGTGGAAACCGGCCGCCTCGCCGCAGAGCCTCCCCGAGCGATGGCGCGCGAACGCTCGTGCGAGAAGCAGGTAACCTTGGGATCATGCGCGACCTCGTCCATCGAACAGGACGATGCGTTGCCGCTAACGGGCAAGCGTATCCTTGTAGATAATTCCATCTTTCATGATGATCTTGAAGTTGTTGGCGGGGTCGGCAAGAAGGCCGATATTGTCCAGGGGATTTCCGTCGACGAGCAGCAGATCCGCGAGTGCGCCCTGTTCCACGACGCCGAGTTTGCCGGGATAGGGATTCCGCTTGCCCGACAGCGCCAGCAGTTCGGCGTTCGTCGATGTCGCCATGGTCAGCGCCTCGGCGGGCGTGTACCAGCGAGCGAGTGAGGCCAGGATGGCCCCCTGTTGGCGCGCCAGCGCTGCAGAGAACAGGACGTCGGTGCCCCACGCCGTCTTGATCTTGTACTTCCTCGCCAGCTCGTAGGATCTGGCTATGCCGGGCCAGACCTCATCCGCCTTGGCTCGCTGGACGGAGCCTACGGGAAAGCCCAGCCTCAGATCCTCGGGGAGAGGCTGCGTGCTCAGCCAAACACCCTTCTCCGCCATCAGTTTCGCCGTTGCGTCGTCCATCAGGAAACCGTGTTCGATACACTTCACCCCAGCCGCAATGGCTCCCCTGATCGCGGCAGCCGTAAAGGCATGCACAGTGACATACGTGCCCCAATTCTCGGCCGCTTCAACGGCGGCGCGTATTTCGGGTTCGGTGAACGTGGTCACGTCGATCGGACTGAAAGGCGACGACACTCCGCCGCCGGCCGTCAACTTGACCTGGGAAGCGCCTTGCATGAGCTGCTCGCGGACACGGACGCGGACCTCGTCGGGGCTGTCCGCAATCATTGCCCCACCGGTCTGCTCCATGCGGGTGAGCATGCCCCCGATCGTCCGCGGCAGGTCGGTAAGCTGGCGGAAGTCCCCATGCCCACTCGTGACGGTAATGACCGCGCCGGACGGATAGATGCGCGGACCCTTGATGATACCTTCGTCGATGGCGCTTTTGAGCCCGAACACCGGCCCGCCCACATCGCGAACGGTAGTAAAGCCGCGCATGAGAGTGTTGGTGGCCTCGTCGCCGGCGACGAGATTGACGTAGCCGACGTCGCCGAACGACTGTGCCGGCGTGACCCGGATCAACATCGCATGCCAATGGTTGTCGATGAAGCCGGGCATCAGTGTGCGTCCGCCGCCTTCGACAATGCGAATGTCCGCCGGGCTATTCACCGCTATCGGCTGTAGCGAGATTGATTCTATCTTGTTGCCGCGCACCAGGACGTTGGAGGAGGCAGACAGCGTGGCGCTCTTGCCATCGAAGATGCGGACGTTCTGAAAGAGCGTGGCCGCGCCACCTGCCTGAAGCGCTTGCTGCGCCAGGCTCGCTCCACCGAGCCAGGTCGAGAGCGCCACCGCGATCGACAGCGAACGGCATGTTCCGCTCATCGACGGTCGAATCCGCCGCGCGCTGTACAATTTATTCAAGAGAGCTCCTGACATCATCGCGCACGGCCCTCTCGTTGCGTATCGGCTGCGTTCGGTTGAAGCGGCCAGACTTTCGCGATTGCGATGCCGTGCATGGCTCTCGCAGCGACAGACCGATCTCGCGGCCTCGGTCAGAGCGGATCGCCCTGGTTGCGCCTCATGATCTTGAGAACCAGGAAGATCGCGCCGGCAACAAGGAAGGCAACACCGATCGCGGTGACTCCGCTGGACTCGCTGCTCAGGCCGAGCGCCGTGAATAGCAACCCGAAAAGCAGGAGAAGGATACCCGCGAGTTTCTTGATCAGGAGGATTGGTCTTTCAGCTGCGATCGCCATCAGCGCACTCCTTTTTATCGACTCGTTTCCGCTATGCCGTTCTCGCCGCCGGCGGCCATGCACTGGTCAGCAAGGCTATGCCGTGAGAGATCAGGTCGACGCCGAGCACACATCCGAGCACCCAAAGGCCTGTCATCCGGAATCCACTGAGGATAACGAGGCCAGCCAGGATTCCGAATGCGCCGGGCAGCAGCAGCATCCGAGTGGCTGCGAAGGTCGCGCAGCCCTTCCAACGCGCGGCAAAGAACGAGGCCATCGCTTCCAGCTCGCGAAGAGCTACTGTAGCGTGTAGACATTCACAATGAAACGACAGGTAAACTGACACAACGGAGCTGTCGAAAGGCGTCGCCGAAGCTTGCGTCAGCAGCCATGTGATTTCAGTCCGTAAGTTCGATCCCGCATCGCACGATCGCCATTGGCGACCGGAAGTCGCGGTGATGCCGCGGGCGGCCATCGACGGCGACCGTGTGCGCCTGACCGGTGTCCGTAACTTCGACTACCGCAGTCGAAGCGATTTCACGGTGCGCCACGAGGAGCGCTTGGCAGGCCTGCTTCGGGTCCGGCAACGGAAGTCGCCAACGCAGGTGCAATACAATCGCGAGCGATGTTCAGCCCACCGGCCCCGGTGTCCAATAGTCGCCTGAAAGCGGGCTAACTCGCACGTCATCGATGACTCCGAGCTCGAGGCTCGGATCGAAATGGCGCATCGTGCGCTCGTTGAAGTCGATGATGCGGCCGGGCCTGAGTGGTCCGACGTCATTGATCTTGACGATGACCTTCTTGCCGACGGCCTCGACGAGGGCATATTTCGGTCTCGCACCGAATTGGACCCCACCGAATTTCCGACGAAGGCTCGTCTTGATGGCAGCCGACCAGACGGAGGGATCATAACGCTCGCCGGAGGCCGTCTTCGGACCGCCCTCCTCCTTGCCGGGCTTGAACGGATTGTACATGGATGCAGCGCCAACGATCGCATCCCCGGAGGCGGCATCGACGACGGCATTTGAGTGAACTCCACGCGTTTCACTTCGGGCAACGGCAACGGAAACGGCAAGCGCAACCAGGGCGCCGCAAAGTGCGGCGCTCGAGCGGAACAGCATTATATCTCCTGTGATTTTCGATCGTCGGTTCCGGGAACCGCAAACAGGCAAGCGAACGCGGCAGCGTTCATGAAGCTTGCGCCGTTGTTTTGCGGGTTCGAGCCTTGGCTATGGAACCGCTGTGCGAACCGGGGTGGTTCCCACGCAGTGTTTTGAGTTGCCGCCGACTAAGACAGAGATTGCGTCAGCAACATGACTGACGGACAGCCTAAAGCGCGATGAGATCGGGATGAATCGTCATCGCGCTTTGGGTTGTTGTTTGCGCGTGATCTCCGCGCAAACGCGTTCCGCGTTTGTCGCGAGGGAAAACCGCTTCGCACTTTTCCGGATGATGCTTTAGCCCGCCGCCGCCTTCACCGGCGCAACATTGTTGGCGAGCTTGCCGTAGCGATCCGTAAAAGCTCGGGTGTCGATCTCTTCGAGCTTGATCTCGCCGTTCATCACGCCTTGCTTCCAGGCTGCCTGCGTCGGATCATTCTGGAACTCCGGCATCACCTCGCGGCCGAACAGCTCCAGCGATTCGCAGATGTGTTCGTGGCTGTTCTTGCCGGCCTGATTGAGCAGGATCACCTGGTCGATATGCGAGGACTGGAAGCGCTTCAGCTTCCTGCGGATGGTCTCGGGCGAGCCGATCAGGCCGCCGCGCAAGGCCGCCTCCTGGGCTTCCGGATTGTCGCGCTTCCACTTGTTGTATTCGTCCCACATGTTGACGGTGTAGGGCGCGGGCCGCTGCCGGTTCTGCGCTGCGCCGTAGAAGCGCAGCGCGAACTGGAAGAAGGTGGCGCCATCGGCACGCGCCCTCGCTTCCTCGTCGGTCTTGGCGCACATGAAGAACGAGACCAGCGCCATGTTCGGGTTGATCTCGTAGTCGGCGAGCTTGTGCAGCCGCTTGGTGATGGCGTTGTAATAGGCGTGCACCCAGGCGTGCGCGGCATCGGCGCTGACGAACTGGAAGCCGAGCGCGCCGAAACCGTGACGGCCGGCGCGCTCGATGGTCGGCAGCTGCGAGCAGGCCATCCACAGCGGCGGATGCGGCTTCTGCACCGGCTTCGGCACGACGTTGCGCAAGGGGATGTCGAAATACTTGCCGTGATGCTCGCTGCCGGCGTCCCTGAACATCGGGAAGATCGCAGCGACCGCCTCCTCGAACACCTCCTTCTTGGTCTCCATGTCGCGGCCGAACGGCTCCAGCTCGGTGATGGAGGCGCTCTCGCCCATGCCGAATTCGCAGCGGCCGTTGCTGAGCAGATCCAGCACCGCGACACGTTCGGCGACGCGCGCCGGGTGATTGGTGGTGAGCTGGAGGATGCCGTGACCGAGCCGGATGTTCTTCGTGCGCTGGCTTGCAGCTGCCAGGAAGGATTCCGGCGAAGGCGAGTGCGAATATTCCTCGAGGAAGTGATGCTCGACCACCCAGGCATGGTCGTAGCCGAGACTGTCGGCGAGTTCCATCTGCGAGAGCGCGTTCTGGTAGAGCCTGAGCTCGTCGCCGGGCACCCAGGGCCGTGGCAGTTGCAGCTCGTAGAAGATGCCGAACTTCATGACGCCTCCCGCTTATTGTTGTTGATCGCATCTTAGTGGGTGAGGCGCCGCTGTCTACGGAGCGACAATTCCGCCGTGCGGGAGAACGATCCCACACCCGTGCGTGGCATATCGCACTGCCGCGACGCAGCGCTGCGACATCGCGTAAGCCGACAGATTGATCCAGATCAACGCCGCGGCGGCCGGATTGCATCAGAAGTGCAGCAAGGCAACGGCCCGGATGCCGTCCCAATCCCCACATTTCAGACGAGACCGAACATGTCGGCACCAGACGACGCGACGACGCGCGTGCGCCGTAGGCGCATGGAGATCTTCGCCTTCCTGTTCCTGACCGCGGTCGTGATGCCCGTGCTCGCGGTCGGAACGGTCGGCAGTTACGGCCTTGGCGTCTGGATCTACCAGATGTTTGCCGGCCCTCCCGGCCCGCCGCCCTCCCCACATTGATCCGCAACCAGCGAAAGACAGGCATCATGGCTCACGCCACACTCAACCGCCGCGCCTTGATCACCGGCCGGGTGCTCAGTGCCGACCGCGTCATCGCGCCGCCTGGCGCCGAGATCGCCAGCATCCTGGTGCAGGCGCGGCCCGAACGTCTCGCCGAGCTCGAAGCCGAGATCACCGCGCTGCCCGGCTGCGAGATTTACGGCCGCGACGCGCGCGGCAAGCTCGTCGTCGTGACCGAAGCGCCCGATGCCGGCAGCCTCGGCACCCTGCTCAACACCATCCAATCGCTGCCGAACGTCTATTCGGCGGCGCTGGTCTTCCACGCCATCGAAACCGCCTGAGTCAGGAAGAGCCATCATGACATCGCCCAAGCTCGACCGTCGCCAGATGCTGAAGTTGGAGGCGGCCGCGATCGCCGCGGCCGCCGCCGGCATGCCCGCTTCGGCGCTCGCCGCCAATCTCGTGGCCGAGCGGAACATCAGCGAAATGAAGTGGGACAAGGCCGCCTGCCGCTTCTGCGGCACCGGCTGCTCGGTGATGGTCGCGACCAAGGAGAACCGCGTCGTCGCCACCCATGGCGACACCAAGTCCGAGGTCAATCGCGGCCTCAATTGCGTCAAGGGCTACTTCCTCTCCAAGATCATGTACGGCCACGACCGCCTGATGCAGCCGCTGCTGCGCAAGACCAACGGCAAGTACGACAAGAACGGCGAGTTCACGCCCGTCACCTGGACCGAAGCCTTCGACATCATGGAGCTGAAGTGGAAGGAGGCGATCAGGAAGCGCGGACCGAACGGCGTCGCCATGTTCGGCTCCGGCCAGTGGACGATCTGGGAAGGCTATGCCGCTTCCAAACTGTTCAAGGCCGGCTTCCGCACCAACAACATCGACCCCAATGCCCGCCACTGCATGGCCTCGGCGGTCGCCGGCATGATGCGCACTTTCGGCATCGACGAGCCCCCGGGCTGCTACGACGACATCGAGGCCACCGACGCCTTCGTGCTGTGGGGCTCCAACATGGCGGAGATGCATCCGATCCTGTGGACGCGCCTGGCCGACCGCCGGCTCTCTGCGCCGCATGTCCGCGTCGCCGTGCTCTCGACCTTCGAGCATCGCTCGTTCGACCTCGCCGACATCGGCATGGTGTTCAAGCCGCAGACCGACCTCTACATCCTCAACGCCATCGCCAACCACATCATCAAGACTGGCCGCGTCAACAAGGACTTCGTTGCCGCGCATACCGTGTTCAAGCGCGGCCAGACCGACATCGGCTACGGCCTGCGGCCCGAGCATCCGCTGCAGAAGAAGGCGACGGGCGCGGCGAAGCCCAACGACGCCACCGACATGAGCTATGACGAGTTCGTCAACTTCGTCTCGGAGTACACGTTGGAGAAGGCCGCCGAAATGTCGGGCGTGCCGCTCAACCGTCTCGAAGCTCTCGCCGAGCTCTACGCCGATCCCAAGACGAAAGTGGTCTCGTTCTGGACCATGGGCTTCAACCAGCACACCCGCGGCGTCTGGTGCAACAACCTCGTCTACAACATCCATCTTCTGACCGGGAAGATCTCCGCGCCCGGCAACAGCCCGTTCTCGCTGACCGGCCAGCCTTCGGCCTGCGGCACCGCCCGCGAAGTCGGGACCTTCTCGCACCGCCTGCCCGCCGACATGGTCGTCACCAACAAGGCACACCGCGATCACGCCGAGCACATCTGGCGGCTGCCCGAAGGCACCATTCCCGACAAGAACGGCGCCCACGCCGTGCTGCAGAGCCGGATGCTGAAGGACGGCCTGATCAACGCTTATTGGGTGCAGGTCAACAACAACCTGCAGGCCGGCCCCAACATCAACGAGGAGACCTATCCGGGCTTCCGCAACCCCGAGAACTTCATCGTGGTCTCGGACGCCTATCCCTCGGTGACCGCACTTGCAGCCGACCTGATCCTGCCCACCGCAATGTGGGTGGAGAAGGAAGGCGCCTATGGCAACGCCGAGCGGCGCACCCAGTTCTGGCATCAGCTCGTCTCGGCGCCGGGCGAGTCGAAATCCGACCTCTGGCAGCTCATGGAGTTCTCCAAGCGCTTCAAGATCGAGGAGGTCTGGCCCGAGGAGCTGATCGCCAAGAAGCCCGATGTCCGCGGCAAGACGCTGTTCGACGTGCTCTACCGAAACGGCCAGGTCGACAAATTCCCTGTCACCGACATCGAGGCCGGCTATCTCAACGACGAATCCAAGGCGTTCGGCTTCTACGTGCACAAGGGCCTGTTCGAGGAATATGCCCAGTTCGGCCGCGGCCATGGCCACGACCTCGCGCCGTTCGACACCTATCACCGCGAGCGCGGCCTGCGCTGGCCGGTGGTCAACGGCCAGGAGACGAGGTGGCGTTTCCGCGAGGGCAGCGATCCCTATGTCAAGCAGGGCACCGAGGTGCAGTTCTACGGCCATGCCGATGGCAAGGCCCGCATCTTCGCGCTGCCCTACGAGCCGCCGGCGGAATCGCCCGACAACGAATATCCTTACTGGCTCTCCACCGGCCGCGTGCTGGAGCACTGGCATTCCGGCACCATGACGCGCCGCGTGCCCGAGCTCTACAAGGCGTTCCCCGAGGCCGTCTGCTTCATGCATCCCGACGACGCGCAAGACATGAAGCTCCGCCGTGGCGACGAGGTGAAGGTGGTCTCCCGCCGCGGCTTCATCCGTGCGCGCGTCGAGACGCGCGGCCGCGACCGGCCGCCGCGCGGCCTCGTGTTCGTGCCGTGGTTCGACGAATCCAAGCTGATCAACAAGGTGACGCTCGACGCCACCGATCCGATCTCGCTGCAGACTGACTTCAAGAAATGCGCCGTGCGCATCGAGCGGGTGAACATGTCATGATGAAACGATCCGCAATCATCCTGCTCACCTTCGCGATCGCAGCGGGCACGAGTTCGCTGACGGCGCAGACCGTGACCTCCGGCCTGCGCGGCCCGACCCCGCTCAACGACGAGGGCCCGGCGCCGCCGATGCTGCCGAACCGCAACACCTCCGAGAGAGAAGTGCGCAACTATCCGGAGCAGCCGCCTGTGATCCCGCACAGCATCGACGGCTACCAGGTGGACCTGAACGGCAACAAGTGCCTATCCTGCCATGCACGGGCGCGCACCGCGGAGTCGCAGGCGCCGATGGTCTCGATCACGCATTTCATGGACCGCGACGGCCAGTTCCTGGGCTCGGTCTCGCCGCGACGCTTCTTCTGCACGGAATGCCACGTGCCGCAGAACACCGCCAATCCGCCGGTCAGCAACGATTTCATCGACATCGACACGCTGCTGTCGCGCGCGAGCCCGGGTGGCCGCCGATGACGACGACCGCTGACGAGCCCGAGGTCAAACGCGGCTTCATCGCGCGGTGCTGGGTTTTCGCCCGCGAACTCTGGCAGGTGCTGACCCGGCCGAGCTCGGTGTTCGCTCTCGGCACCCTGGTGCTGGCCGGGTTCGTGGCCGGCGTAATCTTCTGGGGCGGCTTCAACACCGCGCTGGAAATCACCAACACCGAGAAGTTCTGCACCGGCTGCCACGAGATGAAGGACAACGTCTACGCCGAGCTGAAGTCGACCGTCCACTTCACCAACCGCTCTGGCGTGCGCGCGACCTGCCCGGACTGCCACGTGCCGCACAACTGGACCGACAAGATCGCGCGCAAGATGCAGGCCTCCAAGGAGGTCTGGGGCAAGATCTTCGGCACCATCGACACCCGCGAAAAATTCCAGGATCACCGCCTCGAGCTGGCTGCGCACGAATGGGCGCGCTTCAAGGCCAATGATTCGCTGGAATGCCGCAACTGCCACAGCGCCGATTCCATGGACATCACCAAGCAGTCGCCGCGGGCCTCGGTCGCGCACCAGCGCTTCCTGTTCACCAAGGAAAAGACCTGCATCGACTGCCACAAGGGCATCGCCCACCAGCTGCCCGACATGCGCGGCGTTCCCGGCTGGCAATAGCCGAGGCCTGAGCAGACGCCTCGTCCTTCGAGAGGCCCGCCGAAGGCGGGCGTCTCGAAGGATAGGCCGCGGGAACGATCTACCCGCCTTGAACCGGCGGAGCGAATCGTTAGTTTTGGGGGACGGCGAATCGCCTCATTTCGCCCTTCCTCAAGACAGACATGGCCACTTTCACCCCGCATCAGGATGCCGCGCTCAAGGCCGTCGGCGACTGGCTCAAGGCCAAGCCGGGCCGCAACGGCACGCCGCCCGTGTTCCGCCTGTTCGGCTTTGCCGGCACCGGCAAGACCACGCTGGCGCGGCACATCGCCGATGGCGTCGACGGCGAGGTGAAGTTCGCCGCCTTCACCGGCAAGGCCGCGCTGGTGATGCGCAACAAGGGCTGCGACGGCGCCTCCACCATCCATTCGCTGATCTACCGCGCCCGCGAATCCGGCGAGGAGCAGCCGAGCTTCGAATTGTGGGACGACGCGCCGGCGTCGAAGGCGAAGCTGATCGTGATCGACGAATGCTCGATGGTCGACGCCGAACTGGGGCGCGACCTGATGTCGTTCGACTGCCCGTTGCTGGTGCTGGGCGATCCCGCGCAGCTGCCGCCGATCCAGGGCGGCGGCTTCTTCACCAACACCACACCGGACGCAATGCTGACCGAGGTGCACCGCCAGGCCCAGGACGACCCGATCGTGCGGATGTCGATGGACGTCCGCGAGGGCCGCGAGCTCGACATCGGCCGCTACGGCGAGAGCGAGGTGGTGTCGCGGAAGGAGCTCGACCCCGATCGCGTCATGGGCGCCGACCAGATCCTGGTCGGGCGCAACAACACCCGCCGCGCCTACAACATGCGGGTGCGCCAGCGCCAGAACATCGAGGACGCCTTTCCGGTCGCCGGCGACAAGCTGGTGTGCCTGCGCAACAACCGCAAGAAAGGCCTGTTCAACGGCGGCCTGTGGCGCGTGAAGTCGCGCAACACCTCGCGCTCGAAATCGCGCATTCTCAGCATGCGGCTCTCGCCGGACGAGGATTTCGGCCACAAGGTGACGAAGGTCTCGGTGCGCGCCGATTGCTTCGAGGGCGGCATCGAGCAGATCGGCTGGGAGCAGCGCAAGCCCTATGACGAGTTCGACTACGGCTACGTGCTGACCGTGCACAAGTCGCAGGGCTCGCAATGGGACGACGTCGTGCTGTTCGACGAGAGCTTCGCGTTTCAGGAGTCCCGGGCGCGGTGGCTCTATACCGGCATCACGCGTGCGGCGAAGCGGCTGAGCGTGGTTGTGTAGAACTCGCCAATCTCCGGGTGAGCGGCTTTACCGAGATGCATTCACTGCCCGCTAGGCTTTGCGATGTATCCCGTACGAAAACCGCACTGGAGTGGAGCGAATGACGGCGCGCGCAACAAAGCCTGAGCATCCCGAAACCGATCTCGATAGTCTCGCTGCGAGCCGCCGGGACTTCCTGAAATCGGCGAGCGCGGCAGCCGGTTCGCTCGCGCTGTCGATCACGGCTCCAGGGATTGCCCTTGCGGCGCCGCGCGGGTCGGTGCGAATCTCGAAGGAGCGGCTCAATACGCTGGCGGCAAAATTCTATGCCGTCTTCAACGAAGGCAATATTCTGCCAGCGAGCTTTGCCGACAAATATGCGGCGCGCCATGACGTCGAGCTGAGGCGCATCGTCACCTTCACGCGCATCCCCGAGACGGGCGAACGCGTCAAGGTCAGCGGCCTGCTTGCGGTCCCGGCGGGCGCGCGCGGCGCTGTTCCAGTGTTGTCATGGCAGCACGGCACGATCCTGTCGTTCGACCAGGTCCCCTCGAACCTGCTGCGGCTGGAGGACGAGACATACGAGCTGCGCGACAATGTCGATTCGATCGAGACCTTGTTCAACGTGCAGCGTTTCGCAGGCAACGGCTATGCCGTCGTCGCGGCCGACTATGTCGGCAAGGGCCCCTATCGCAATGGCCGGAGCGAAGCCTATGCCGTGAAGGGCGCGACCGTGCAATGCTGCCTCGACATCCTGAAGGCGGGGCTGCTCGAGCTGCGGACACTGGGCCTGCGCCAGTCGTCCCTGTTCCTGAACGGTTGGTCGCAGGGCGCCCTGAACACGCAGTGGCTGAAGCAGGAGATGCAGCGCCGCGGCATCAAGGTGCGGGCGGCTGCGGCAGAAAGTCCGTTCAACAATCTCGCCGAGAGCTTTCACTACTGGGCGAACCCGGCGGCTTTTATTCCGGCCTCGGACAGCTCGTATCCGATGCCGCCGGCCTGGATCACGCCTTGCATGATCGTCCTGCTCGGCAGCTATCGGCGCTATTACGGGCTCAATGATCTGTTCAAGACCGCGATCAAGCCGCAATATCAGGCGTTCGCGGAGAAGTACTGGTCCGATTACAGCCTCGAGGGCGAGATCGCGAAGAGCATTCCTCCCGCCGGCGATTTCCTCGTCGATGGCTTCTTCGATCGCTTCACCAGCGATACGAACAGCGCCCTCCAGCGCCGCCTCGGCGCCAACGGCGCGACCTTCTGGGATTATGATTCCCCGATCAGATTCTATTACGGGCTGGCCGACGAGGCTTTGCATCCACGCCTGGTGCGGCCCGCAATCGCCGCCGGCGGACATTTCGCAGAGGGCGTTCCGGTCAAGGGCGCAAGCCATCGCGGCACGTTCCTGTCGAGCCTCTATGGCGAGGCGAACGTCCTGAACGGACAGCCGACGGCGTTCGACTGGTTCAATTCGCTGGCGTGAGCGGGTGAGCGCGGCGTGCTGACGTCGCCCGCGACGCCGGGCGATCGCGCCGTCACGATCTCGTGTCCGCCCCGACGTAACAATCGGCGGCTGCGTCCGTATCTCGGATGGTACGAAAACGCGGCCGGGCAGGCTGTTCGCCTGGTCCCGGCCGCCCTAGACTGTCAGCCCTTCCGAAAGAGGATTGCCATGCGCCGAACCGCCATTGCCTCCCTGCTTGCCGCAACCACCGCCCTGACGCTGGCTTTCACGATGCCGTCCCGGGCCGCGGAGGATGCGGTCGTGATCCCCGCCCCCGCTGTGGACGCGGCGCCCGCGAGCAGCATCCAGACCGCCGTGATCGCCGGCGGCTGCTTCTGGGGCGTACAGGGCGTCTTCCAGCACACCGCGGGCGTCGTCAACGCGGTCTCCGGCTATGCCGGGGGCACCAAGGCGACCGCCGACTACCGGACCGTCTCGAGCGGGCGCACCGACCACGCCGAGGCGGTCGAGATCAAGTACGACCCGAAGAAGATCTCCTACGGCAAGATCCTTCAGATCTACTTCTCGGTGGTGCACGACCCGACCCAGCTCAATCGCCAGGGCCCGGACGTCGGCCCGCAATATCGCTCGGCGATCTTCACCACCTCCGACGAGCAGAAGAAGGTGGCCGAGGCCTACATCGCCCAGCTCAACGCGGCCAAGGTCTTCAAAAAGCCGATCGTGACCAAGCTCGGCGCGCTGGAGGCGTTCTATCCGGCGGAGGCCTATCACCAGGACTATCTGACGCTGCACCCGAACCAGCCCTACATCGCCTACAATGACATCCCGAAGGTCGAGAACCTGAAAAAGCTGTTC
This sequence comes from Bradyrhizobium sp. R2.2-H, assembly GCF_004346455.1. Lineage (NCBI taxonomy): Bacteria > Pseudomonadati > Pseudomonadota > Alphaproteobacteria > Hyphomicrobiales > Nitrobacteraceae > Bradyrhizobium > Bradyrhizobium sp. R2.2-H. The sequence goes on along the minus strand of NZ_SMBR01000005.1, from coordinate 8,342 downwards.
GCGGATAACTACATTGAGAAGCCGACGCTGGTGAACGCCAGCAAGGCCACCAACTGATCGAGATCACCAAAGAAACGGGAGACCCATGCCCGACACCAAGACGAAGATCACGGACGACAAGGTCATCAAGAGCGAAGAGCAGTGGCGGCGCGAATTGACGCCGATGCAGTACGCCGTGCTGCGCGAGAAGGCGACCGAGCGTCCCTTCTCGGGCGAATATGAGCACGACGAGCGCGCCGGCACCTATGTCTGCGCCGGATGCGGCAATGTGCTGTTCGCGTCCGACGCCAAGTTCGATTCTGGCTGTGGCTGGCCGAGCTTCACCCAGCCCGCGATCGAGAGCCATATCGACGAGGAGCGGGATACGAGTCACGGCATGATCCGCACCGAGGTGCTCTGCTCCAAATGCAGCGGCCATCTCGGCCATGTCTTCCCCGACGGTCCCGGGCCGACCGGTCTGCGCTACTGCATCAACTCGGCGGCGCTGAAGCTCGAGCCCAAATAAGCTTGCGCGTTGGCGGGTTCCCCCGTGGAACCCGGCAGCGCGATGTGCTTTTCTCCTCTGGCGGTGCGGCCGATCAACGCATTCGGCGGCCGCCAGGGAGGATGCCATGACGCTTGGGACCATCCTGATCATCCTGGTGATCATCTATCTGCTCGGCGGTCTGTCCGGCCGGTTCGGCGGCTACGGCTATGGTCTGGGCCATTCCGGCATGGGCATCGGCGGGGTCGTGCTGGTGGTGCTGATCGTGCTGCTGCTTCTTGGCAAGATGTAAACCAATTAAGCCGTTGAAATAATTTACTTTATTTCGCTCGCGGAGCTGCCATGCGTGGATTCATCATCTCGCGTCGCAGGGGTCGCATTTCTGTCAAATCGGCCTATATTAGAGGACGAGAATGACATGCGGCGGGCCCGCTTGGCGGCTCCTGCCCTCCCCAACCCCACGCGCTTAAAGCCCCAGAGAAGATCACGAGGTCTTTGACCATGCGTCCACTGCGTCCGTTCAACTTCAACACCTCCGCCGAACTCTTTCCCGCCGCGATCCGCAAGAAGAAGCGCGCAGGTTTCACCTATCGCCGGTTCGGCACCGCGGCCGAGGCCGTGCAGTTCGCGATGGAGCAGTTGCCGACGGATTCGCTGAACGGCGCCTATCTCCAGGTCGAGGAAGCCCGCTTCGACCAGAACGGCATCCGCTCGCTGTACGAGAGCGAAGCCTTCCCGCTGCCCCGTCGGCCCAAGCCCGCACCGGCCGCGGAGACCGACGCCGACGCGGCGTAAGCTTTTCGCTGAGCCTTACGATGTGCGCAGAAAGCGCGATGGCCGAAAGGTCGTCGCGCTTTTTGCGTTTGGGGCTTTCATGCTTCCACAGCGTCATGGCCGGGCTTGTCCCGGCCATCCACGCCTCGCGCCGCGGCACAAAGAACGTGGATGCCCGGGACAAGCCCGGGCATGACGACCGTTCGAGCATATGCATCAATTGCGGAGAGGAGCGATCCTACATCCGCGGCTGCTTCTCCAGCCAGCGGCGGAGCAGGCGCACGTTGCGCATGTTGGCACGGAACATCACGTCGAAGGCGTCGCCCGCGAACGGGACCAGGCCGACCACGCCGTCGAGCGCGACATTGCCGAGCATGCGCCCGGTGATGTACCAGGGCGCGCCCAGCGCGCGGGCCTCGCGCACCAGCCACAGCGAGATCGCGGTGGTGATGATGTCGCCGACGACGGGGATCAGGCCGATCAGCCCGTCGATGCCGTAGCGGATGTTGGTGCCGGGCAGGATGAAGGCGACGTCGAGCAGCTTCGCGATCGCCTCGATACGCGCGATCCGCTGCTCGCGCGTCAGGTTGCCGAACGGATTCCCTTGCCCGAACTCGAAGCCAAACTCGCGAAATCCCTGCTCCAGGCTCTCGGGCCTGATCTCGTGGCCTTCCTGGTCGATGATCGGCCCGCGCGCCTCCTTGCCGGAAAAGGGCGCATGCGAGCTGCTCCCCGTACGGGATCTGCGAGGAGCAAGGATGTCGTCGTCGGACATGGTCATGATCTCTGGACAACGCGCCGCGGCGGCGGAGGTTGCCGCCGCGATCGAATGCCGCGCGTCAGGTCGGCGCCGCCGCCGCCTGCGGCTCCTCGACATAGCGATGCACGAGCCACGATGAAATCGCCGCCGGCACGAATCCGACGAGGCCATACAGGATGAACTGCACCGCGCCCGAATCCGGCCCGCGCGAGCTGTAGGTGAGCGACGCCAGGACGAAGGCGAACAGGCCGACCAGGAGCATCCGCAGGCTCGGACCGATCCGGCGGATATGGATCAGGATGTCGTCGACCGCGCCGATCATCAGCGCGGGCAGGAAGCCGAACAGATAGCTGTATTGCAGGGTCTTGAAGAACACCGCGAACAGCTTGCCGACCTCGCCGATATTGGTCTGGGCCCAATAGCCGGACTGGTAGGTCGTCGTCAGCAGCAGCAGGAACCCGCCCACGAACGGCCCGACCAGCGCAAACACCAGATAGCGTTTCATCAGATACCCTCACCTTCGCCAATATTATAGCAGCGCAGCGGGAACCTTGAATAGCGGGGCGCCGGCTCCACCCGGGGGAACAAGTGGCAAGGCGACGAGTTCATGCTGGACCTGAACTTGCCCCTGGCAGATTGGAGCCGCCGATGTCCCCTCACCTCGTTCTGGCGACAATCATGCTGGCAGCCCTGGGCGGCCTCTCGAGTGTCCCCGCATTTGCCCAAGGCCATATGGGCACGCCGCAGGAGCAGAAGGCCTGCTCGCGGGATGCATCGCGCTTCTGCCGCAAGCAGCTCGGCAACGACATGGCCGTGCAGGGCTGCCTGCAGGCCAACCGCGCCAAGCTGTCGCGCGCTTGCAGCAAGGTCTTTCAGAGCCACGGCATGTGAGGATCGGAACCCATCCCCGCGAACGGAGAGTGATGCCATGTTGCGCGACGAACAACTCTCGATCCTGCGGGACATCAGCCAATCCGTTGCCTTTGCCGACGAGCGGCAGGGCAAGGTCGGGCAACTGATCGCCGACGGCTATGTGATGAAGGACGGCGATCTGTTCGAGCTCACGGCGAAGGGCGTCGCCGCCGTCGAGGAACACGCTGCCGCTCTCGGCGTGAGCGATGCGGAACAAGCGGGCGCATCCTCCGATCGGCGGATCTGATCGCGCGCGACGTGACTCGCGCGCAACAATTGCGAATTCCTTCGCGCCGGCCATTGCAGGCTCGTGACAATGGCGCATACTTCGCTCGGGCGGCGCAGCACTTTCGATTCGGGCATCAAGAGATCGAGCGACCACATGCGGGACCAGAGTTCCCGGCGTGAAGGCTGTGACGTACGGCAGATCAAGCCGCGTGCGGCGCCCCAAAAACCAAGTGGCTCAAGCCCTAGGGAAATCGGGGACCCATCCGCATGACACGCCATCAGACGATCGCTTCGCTCTTCGCTTTCGCCGTCACCAGCCTCGCATTCCAGACCTCGCCCGGCCTCGCCTTCTCGTCCGAAGCACAGCAGATGTGCTCAGGCGACGCGATGCGGCTGTGCTCCAGTGAGATCCCGGACATTCCACGGATCACCGCCTGCATGGTGAGGAACAAGTCGCAGGTCAGCCCCGGCTGCCGCGCCGTGATGGACCGCGAGCACGCCGCCGCCACGGCCGCGCGCAAGCGCGAAGCGGCGGCGCGGTAAAACGGTTCAATTTCGACCAGGTCACTGACCGCGAGACGACTTGCTTCACCTCTCCCGTAGGGAGAGATCGGAGCGCATCGATAGATGCGATCCGGGTGAGGGGTTGCGGTCTCACAAGATGATGCGGCCCTCACCCGGATTGCACCGGACGATGCTTCGCATCGCGGAGGCAATCCGACCTCTCCCCGCTGTGGAGAGGTGAAGAGCCTAATCGCCCCACTGCGCGAAGGCGTCGTTGAAGGCGCGCTCGCCGGGGGCGCCCTTCTCGATGGCGATGATGGCGCGGCGCTGGTTGGCGTAGACAAGGGGCACGTCGAACCAGGAGCGCTCCTTCAGGAGTTGGACGTTGCGGGCGCGGTCGGCATCGACGTTGGAGAGGCCGACCAGGAAGAAGCCGTCGGTGACCTTGACCGCGAGGCCTGCGAGCGGCGTGCCGCGCGCCTGCTCGTTCGACTTCATCAGGATGCCGGGCACGTTGGAGACGCTGCCGCCCGGAAAATCCGGCGGCAGGATGAAGGTCAATTCCGCGGTGTGGCTCGCCGGCAGCGAGGAGTCGGTGTTGCGGCGGAACGACATCGTCATCTTGAACTTGCGGTCGGGGATCTCGATGTCGGCGCGCACGGCGACGTCGGCTTTCTGGTTGCCCGAGGCCTTGATCGGCTCGAGCCGCCACACCACCGAGCCGACATATTGCTTGCCCTTCGGATCGGACGGATCCTCGTCATAGAGCACGACCTTCTGCGCCACCGGCGCGACAGGCTGGTCGCTGGCCGAGGGCTGGCCGACGCGATCCGGAATCTTCGGCTTGCTCTGCGGTTGTGCCGGGCTCGGCGTCTCCACGACCTGAGTAGCGGACGGTTTGAGAAAGCCGTTGACGATCTGAACGGCCTGCTTGCCCCAGAGGATTCCGGCGCCGACCAGGATCAGCACGATGCCGACGGCGATCGCGCTCTTGAACGGAAATGCCGAGCCGGCGCGGACGCGCTTCTTGGCCTCGCCCTCGGACGCGGCGCGCGGACGCGGCGACGGCGGCGCGTAGCGCTCGGCCTCCTCGATCGCTTCGTCGTAGGAATAGGGCGCTTCGGACTCGCCGGCGCGGTTCTCCAGGCTCGGCTCCAGCCGGTCGAATTCCGGCGAGGGCGAGGGCACGTTGGCATAAGTGCGGCGCGCGGCGCGGCTGGCCTGCGCGGCAGCGCCGCCGAGATCGTTGGCATCGGCCGTGATGTCGCGGAAGCCGCGCACGCCCGGTGCCGGCGGCGGGGGTCCGACGTCGGGCGGACGGCGCGCACCGGCGCGATCGCGCCCGGCGGGCGGCGGCGGCTCCGGCGGCGGCGGGACGGACGGTCCCGGCGGGCGCGGGGCATCGAAACGGGGAGCGCGGGGCGGGCGCGGGACCTCGCCCTGCTCATCGACGCTGATTGACGGACGGTCGGCCCGCGGCGGCGTCGGGGCCGGTCGCGTGCGCGGCGGAGCCGGCTGAGATGCGGGAGCGTTGGCTTCGGCGGCGCGGGTGCTGGCCCGGCGAAAAGCATCGCCGCTGCTGCTGGAGCGGGCGCCGCCACCGGGGCGCGCGGCCTCGCGGGCGCGCTGGGCGGCCTCCGATTCGACCTTGCGAACGGCCTCTTCCAGCGACAGCCGTTCGCGCGTGATCTCGGATTCGGAAAGCGGCGGCTGCACGCTCCGCAGCTGCGCGATCAGGGCCGTGCGCGCCCTCTCATAGAGCGCGCGACGGCTTTCGCCGGGAGCGTTGGGGTCCAAGGCGGCAATAGCGCGGGCGATCAGCGGATAGTAATCAGCCATTTCTACTCAACTATACGCGCGTCCCGGTAAGATATCGTTAAGCCTCAAACGGATTTTGCACGAGGATAGTATCTTCGCGTTCGGGGCTGGTGGAAAGCAGCGCGACCGGGCACCCCACCAATTCCTCGATCCGCCGGACATATTTGATGGCCTGGGCGGGCAGGTCGGCCCAGGACCGCGCGCTCGCGGTCGGCTCCTTCCAGCCCTCGATGGTCTCGTAGATCGGCTCGACCCGGGCCTGGGCGCCCTCGCCGGCCGGGAAATGGTCGATCTCCTTGCCGTCGAGCCTGTAGCCGGTGCAGACCTCGATCGAATCGAAGCCGTCGAGGATGTCGAGCTTGGTCAGCGCGAGGCCATTGATGCCGCAGGTCCGGACCGCCTGGCGGACCAGCACGGCGTCGAACCAGCCGCAGCGGCGCGGACGGCCGGTATTGGTGCCGAACTCGCGGCCGCGCTCGCCGATCTTGCGGCCGATCTCGTTGTCCTGCTCGGTCGGAAACGGGCCCTGCCCGACGCGGGTCGTGTAGGCCTTGCACAGGCCGAGCACGTAGCCGACCGCGCCCGGCCCGAGGCCGGCGCCGGTCGCGGCCTGCGCCGCCACCGTGTTGGACGAGGTGACGTAGGGATAGGTGCCGTGGTCGACGTCGAGCAGCGCGCCCTGGGCGCCCTCGAACAGCATGCGCTTGCCGGCGCGCCGCTCGATGTCGAGCAGCCGCCACACCGTCTCGGCATAGGGCAGCAGCTGCGGCGCCAGCGCGGTCAGTTCCTTCAGGATGTCCTTGCCGTCGAACTCCGGCAGATTGAGCCCGCGGCGCAGCGCGTTGTGGTGGGCAAGAAGCCGGTCGATCTTGTGCGGGAGCGTGTCGAGGTCGGCGAGGTCCATCAGGCGGATGGCGCGGCGGCCGACCTTGTCCTCATAGGCCGGCCCGATGCCGCGACGGGTGGTGCCGATCGCAGTCGCGGCGCTGGCGGATTCGCGGTGCGCATCGAGCTCGCGGTGCAGCGGCAGGATCAGCGTGACGTTCTCGGCGACGCGCAGATTGTCCGGAGAGACCGCAACGCCCTGCGCCCTGAGCTTGGTGACCTCGTCGAGGAAGGCGGAGGGATCGAACACTACGCCGTTGCCGATCACCGACAGCTTGCCCTCGCGCAGCACGCCGGAGGGCAGCAGCGCGAGCTTGTAGGTCTTGCCGTTGATCACCAGCGTGTGGCCGGCATTATGGCCGCCCTGGAAGCGGACGACGATATCCGCCTGCTCCGACAACCAGTCGACGATCTTGCCCTTCCCTTCGTCGCCCCACTGGGCGCCGACGACGACAACATTGGCCATGCGCGGGTAATCCTTCGAAGATTTCTCTGTAAGTGGCATGATCCGAACGGAAAACCGGGATCCACTTTTCCTAAAATCATGCCTGCGCCCAGCCCAATTCCCGGCCGAGGCCGTTCGCACGCGAGGCAGCCCAACCGGATAAAGGAAGCAGCCCCTCTAGGCAAGCAAGAACGGGGCTTTTTTCAGGCTCAACGTGCACTCCAAGCCTTTGATATCCCCCGAAAATCCAGAAACCTACCGGACCGGCGCAATGGCTTCGACCAAAGCGTGAGAGGCCGCCTTCGCCGCTGCATGGTCGCGATGCGTCCGCCCCCCATTGATGCAACCTCGATTTCCGTGTCTTTGGACAGCGCCGGGTGATCAGCCGGCCCGGGCCTCGCCGGGCCGGAGGCTTCGGCGTACTCCACGCGGGGCCCCAACAGCCACATGTCCGCCACCGGCCACACCACGAGCGCGGAAGCATCCGGACACAGCTGGATCGCCAACCAGCCTTACCTGCTGCTCAGCATTACCGCGCTGTGCTGGGCCGGCAACGCCATCGTCGGACGGCTTGCCGCCGGACACATCCCGCCGGTCACGCTGTCGTTCCTGCGCTGGTTCTTCGCCTTCCTGCTGGTGCTGCCGTTTGCCTTCAAGCACCTCGTGCAGGATTGGCCGGCGATCCGCGGCAAGCTCGGCCTGATGGTCACGCTCTCGGTCACCGGCATCGGCGCCTTCAACACGCTGCAATATTGGGCGCTGGAGCATACCCAGGCGCTCAATACGCTGCTGCTGCAATCGGCCGCGCCGCTGCTCGTGGCGCTGTGGTCGCTGGTCATTCTCGGCATCCGGCTCACCGCGGCGCAGGCCTTCGGCGTGCTGCTGTCGATGTGCGGCGTGCTGACCATCCTGCTGCATGGCGATTTCACCACGCTGTCGAACATCGACTTCAACAAGGGCGACCTGATCTTCCTCCTCGCGCTCCTGATCTTCGCGCTCTATTCGGTGCTGTCGCTGAAGCGGCCGCCGATGCACGGCCTGTCCTTCCTCGCCTTCACCTTCGGCTGCGGCGCCGCCTGTCTCATTCCGCTGGAGATCTGGGAACTGTCCGCACGCCCGGTGATGAAGCTCGACGGGCCGAACCTGCTGACGCTGTTCTACGTCGCCGTCTTCCCCTCGGCGCTCGCCTATCTCTGCTTCAATCGCGGCGTGCGCCTGATCGGCGCCAACCGAACCGCGCCGTTCTTCCACGTCGTGCCGGTGTTCGGTTCGATCATGGCGATGGCATTTCTGGGCGAACATCCGCAGGCGTTCCACTTCATCGGCTTCGCGCTGGTGCTGGCGGGCGTGTTCGCAGCGTCGAGGAAGCAGGCGACATAGCGTTGGGTTACGCGGATGTCGCTCTTCCTTCTCCCCTTGTGGGAGAAGGTGGCGCGATGTCCAGACCGGATAGATAGGTAACACAGTAGACCGGATGGATGGGTGACAGTTCTCTGTCGGCTGGGAGGATCAGCCGATGCCTTGGCGGGAGA